>NZ_JBFAQZ010000002.1:50365-815012 GCF_040673975.1 Actinosynnema sp. NPDC050801
CTGCAAACCGAGGGGTGGGTCGACCTGCGCCCGGCGCAGGGCGCGTTCGTGCACACCCCCACCGACGAAGAGGCCGACCAGCCCCTCGTTCACACCACGTGCTCGACCGCGTCCCGACCACCGGCCGCTCAGTCGTTGCGGTCTTCCTTGACCTCGTCCTTGGTCTCGCGCTCCCGTTCGGTCGAGGCCAGCGCCTTCTCCGTCGCCGCGTCCGGGGGAACCCGGTGCTTACCCGGACGGGTGATGGAGAAGTGGGACTCGTCGCGCATCCGCTCGACCATGTGCGGGTAGTGCAGTTCGAACGCGGGCCGTTCGGAGCGGATTCGGGGCAGCTCGGTGAAGTTGTGCCGCGGCGGCGGGCACGATGTCGCCCATTCGAGGGAATTGCCGAAGCCCCACGGGTCGTCGCGCTCGGCCGGGTCGCCGAACCGGTAGCTGCGCAGCACGTTCCACACGAAGGGCAGCACGGAGGCGCCCAGCAGGAACGCCCCGATCGTGGAGATCGTGTTCATCAGGGTGAAGCCGTCGCTGTGCAGGTAGTCGGCGTACCGGCGCGGCATGCCGATGTTGCCGAGCCAGTGCTGGATCAGGAACGTGCCGTGGAAGCCGAGGAACGTGGTCCAGAAGTGCAGCTTGCCCAAGGGCTCGTTCAGCATCCGCCCGGTCATCTTGGGGAACCAGAAGTAGATCCCCGCGTAGGTGGCGAACACGATCGTGCCGAACAGCACGTAGTGGAAGTGCGCCACCACGAAGTACGTGTCGGTGACGTGGAAGTCCAGCGGCGGCGACGCCAGGATGATGCCGGTCAGCCCACCGAGCAGGAACGTCGCCATGAACCCGATGCTGAACAGCATCGGCGTCTCGAACGTCAGCTGCCCCTTCCACATGGTGCCGATCCAGTTGAAGAACTTGATGCCCGTGGGCACCGCGATCAGGAACGTCATCAACGAGAAGAACGGCAGCAGCACCGCCCCGGTGGCGAACATGTGGTGCGCCCACACCGCCACCGACAGCGCGGCGATCGCGAACGTGGCGAAGACCAGTCCCTTGTAGCCGAACAGCGGTTTGCGGCTGAACACCGGGAAGATCTCGCTCACGATGCCGAAGAACGGCAGCGCCACGATGTAGACCTCGGGGTGGCCGAAGAACCAGAACAGGTGCTGCCACAGGATCACGCCGCCGTTGGCCGGGTCGAACACGTGCGCGCCCAGGTGGCGGTCCGCGGCCAGGCCCATCAGCGCGGCGGTCAGGATCGGGAACGCCAGCAGGATCAGGATGCTGGTGACGAAGATGTTCCAGGTGAAGATCGGCATCCGGAACATGGTCATGCCGGGCGCGCGCAGGCAGCACACCGTCGTCACCATGTTGACGCCGCCGAGGATCGTGCCCAGGCCGCCGACCGCCAGGCCCATGATCCACAGGTCGGGGCCGACGCCCGGCGCGTGCACCGCGCTGCTCAGCGGCGTGTAGGCGGTCCAGCCGAAGTCGGCCGCGCCGCCTGGGGTGAGGAACCCTGCCATCACGGTCAGCCCGCCGAACAGGAACAGCCAGTACGACAGCGCGTTGAGCCGGGGGAACGCCACGTCCGGCGCGCCGATCTGCAGCGGCAGGATGTAGTTGGCGAACCCGAACAGGATGGGTGTCGCGTAGAGCAGCAGCATGATCGTGCCGTGCATGGTGAACAGCTGGTTGTACTGCTCGTTGGACAGGAACTGCAGCCCCGGCCGGGCCAGCTCGCCCCGGATGAGCAGCGCCATCACGCCGCCGACCATGAAGAACATGAACGACGTGACCAGGTAGAGCAGCCCGATCTGCTTCGGGTCGGTCGTGCGGAACAGCCCCAGCAGCACGGCGCCCTTCGACCGTCGTCGGGCCGCACCCGGGTGGGTGATCACGGGTTCCGGCTTGAGCGCGGTCATGCCGCCTCCCTCGTCCCGACGACGTGAGCCAGCCCACATCGTCCCCCCGTCCGCGGCCGGGGGCAAACGCTCAGCCCTGTTCGGGTGCCCTGGCCTGCTGTTCCAGCGCGCCCGACGCCCGTTCGAGGAAGCGGAGCAACTCGACCGGGAACGGCAGCACCAGCGTCGAGTTCTTCTCCGCCGCCACCTCCACGATCGTCTGCAACAGCCGCAGCTGGAGCGCGGCGGGCGTGGCGGCCATGGTCGCGGCCGCCTCGGACAGCTTCTTCGACGCCTGCAGCTCGCCGTCGGCGGTGATGATCCGGGCCCGCCGCTCCCGCTCCGCCTCGGCCTGCCGCGACATGGACCGCTTCATGCCCTCCGGCAGCGCCACGTCCTTGATCTCGACCCGGTCGATCTCGATGCCCCAGGCCAGCGCCGGGTTGTCGATCATCAGCTCCAGGCCCTGGTTGAGGCGTTCCCGGTTGGACAGCAGGTCGTCCAGCTCGCTCTTGCCGATGATCGAGCGCAACGAGGTCTGCGCGACCTGCAACATGGCGAACCGGTAGTCCTCGACCGTGACCACGGCCCGCACCGCGTCGACCACCTTGAAGTAGACGACGGCGTCCACCCGCACGGTGACGTTGTCGCGGGTGATGCCGTCCTGCGCGGGGATCGGCTGGGTGACGATCTGGAGGTTCACCTTCCGCATCCGGTCGATGCCGGGCACCACCATGGTCAGACCCGGTCCGCGCAGCGCCGGGCGCACCTTGCCGAACCGGAACACCAGGCCCTGTTCGTACTGCTTGACGATGCGGGCGCTGCTCGCGAGCCCGAGCGCGAGGACACCGAGCGCGCCGATGACGATGTCGAGGATCATCGCGACCATCTCCCAGGTCCCCTGGTGCCGAGGGTACGCCCGCGCGCTTCCCGCAGGGCGGACGTTTCGGCCCTGCTCCGGTGGGCGAGTTAGGGTCGTTGACATGCAGACCTGGTCATCTACTCCTGTCCCGCGGGTAGCGGGAGAGCCGCGCCCGTTGCGGCTGTACGACACCTCCGCCGGCGAGGTCCGCCCGACCGCTCCCGGCGTGACCGCCAGGCTGTACGTCTGCGGCATCACCCCGTACGACGCCACCCACCTGGGGCACGCGGCCACCTACCTGGCGTTCGACCTGGTCCACCGGGTGTGGCTGGACAACGGCCACGACGTGCACTACGTGCAGAACGTCACCGACATCGACGACCCGCTGCTGGAGCGGGCCGAGCGCGACCAGGACGACTGGGTGGTCCTGGGCATGCGGGAGACGGCGCTGTTCCGCGAGGACATGGTGGCGCTGCGGGTGCTGCCGCCGCGCGACTACGTCGGCGCCGTGGACGCGATCCCCGAGGTGGTCGAGGTCATCGCGAAGCTGCTGGCCGGTGGCGCCGCGTACCGGGTCGATGACGAGGAGTACCCGGACGTGTACTTCGACCACTCGGCGACCGAGCGGTTCGGCTACGAGTCGAACTACGACCTGGAGACGATGAACCGGTTCTTCGCCGAACGCGGGGGCGACCCGGACCGCGCGGGCAAGCGCCACCCGTTGGACGCCCTGCTGTGGCGTGCCGCCCGCCCCGGTGAGCCGTCGTGGCCCTCGGAGCTGGGCGACGGCAGGCCCGGCTGGCACATCGAGTGCAGCGCCATCGCGCTCAACCGGCTCGGCATGCCGTTCGACGTGCAGGGCGGCGGTTCGGACCTGATCTTCCCGCACCACGAGTTCTCCGCCGCGCACGCCGAGGCGCTGACCGGCCAGCACCCGTTCGCCCGGCACTACGTGCACGCGGGCATGATCGGGTTGGACGGCGAGAAGATGTCCAAGTCGCGCGGCAACCTGGTGTTCGTGTCCAAGCTGCGGGCGGAGAAGGTCGACCCCAACGCGGTCCGGCTGGCGTTGTTCGCGGGCCACTACCGCACGGACCGGCCGTGGAGCGCGAGCCTGCTGGCCGAGGCCGAGGCCAGGCTGGCGACGTGGCGCCAGGCCGCGGCCCTGCCCTCGGGGCCGAGCGCGGTGACCGTGGTCGCCCGCCTGCGCGACCACCTCAGCGACGACCTCGACACGCCCCGCGCGTTGGCGGCGCTGGACGCGTGGGCGGCCGAGGCCCTGTCGACCGGCGGCTCGGACCACACGGGCCCGACCCTGTTCCGCGCGGCGGTCGACTCGCTGCTGGGCGTGGAGGTCTAACCCTCCCTGATGCGCCGGGCGCGCTCCCACGCGCGCTTGGCCTCCTCGGGTTGGCCGAGCAGGACCAGCACGCGCGCCACGCCCACGTGGTGGTTCGCCAGGCGTGGGTGCTTGGGGCCGAAGGCCGCCCTGGTGAGCGGGATCGCCCGGCGCAGCAGGGCCATGGCCTCCGCCGGGCGGCCCTGGTCGATCAGGGCGAACGCCAGGTTGTTGAGCAGTTCGGCGATGTCCGGGTGCTCGGGTCCCCAGGCGGCCTCGGCGATCGCCAGGGCGCGCCGGTAGTGCGCTTCGGCGGTGGTCAGCTCACCGAGCGCGACCAGCGCCAGGCCCAGGTTGCTCAGCCGGTAGACGAACCCCTCGCGCCGCTCGTCGCCGCGGTCCAGCTCGATGGCGCGTTCGAGGATCAGCCTGGCCTCGGCGGGCTTGCCGGCGACCCGGAGCATCTCGCCGAGGTTGCCGAGGCTCAACGCCAGCCTGACGTCGTCGGGGCTGAGGGTGGCTTCGAGGATCGAGTGCGACTGTTCGGCCAGGCGGCGGGCGTCGTCGTGGTGGCCGAGGTCGCTCAGCGCGGAGGCGTGGTTGCCGATGAAGGTCGCCACCAGGGGGTCGGCCGGGCCGAGGTGCTCGATCGCCAGGGACGCGACGCGCAGCGTGATCGACGCCGCGTCCGACACGCGGCCGTGGACGCGCAGGTAGGTCGCGGCCTCGTTGAGCAGCTCCAGGACCGGCTCGACGAGCCCGAGCTGCCCGACGGGCAGGTCGTCCTCGGTCACGGCGAGCACGTGGGGGAGGAACTCCCGCCAGATCGGCCACCGGTCCGGCTCCGCGCGGATCGAATCCGGGAGGTGGCGGTTCACCAGCTCGACCGCCGTGACGCGGGCCGGTCGGTCGGCGGGCTCCCGCGCGCGGAGGGCCTGTCGGAACAACCGGTGCACGATCGTCAGGTACCCGGCGGTGCGGTGGACCAGGTAGTGGTCCAGGAGCGCGCTGATCGTGTTGTTCCAGGTGATGGGGTCGCCGACGGCGGCGCGCAGCGGGTCCGGCAGCGCGTCGGCGTGCCCGGTGAACAGGTCGAGCGGCACGGGTTCCGGTGCCAGGTTCGCCAGCAGGTCCAGCAGCTGCCTGGCGGCCGGGTGCCGTTCGGCCAAGGCGGTGAGCGAGACGTCCCACTGGGACGCCAGCGCGCCGTCCCGCCCCGCCACCCGGCCCTGCTCGATCATCTCGGCGGTGCGCTCGCGGAGCAGCTCGGTGTAGGCGGTGACGGACAGGCCGGTGGCGTTCACGTAGGCCGCCGCCTGCTCGATCGCCAGCGGCAGGTCGGCCACGACCTCGGCGAGGGCGGCCAGCTCGCGGTCCGCGGCGTCGGGGAGGCGGCGCTTGAGCAGGCCGACGCTGTCGGCGCGGTCCAGGACGTCGAGGTCCAGCACGACGCCGAGCGCGTCGAAGCCCGCTCGCCGGGTCGTGACGAGGACCCGGCCGGGCCCCGAGGGCAGGACGGCCCGCAGCACGTCCGCGTCGTCGGCGTTGTCGAAGACGAGCAGCCAGCGGCGCTGTTGCCGCAACACCGCGTGCACCGCCGCGACGGGATCACCGCGCACGGTCAGGCCGACGGCGTCGGCCAGGGCCGCGAAGTGGTCGGGGATGACGGTGGGCTGCTCGGCCGGGATCCACCACACCACGTCGAACTCGCCCGCGAACCGGTGGGCGTACTCGATGGCCAGCTGCGACTTCCCGACCCCGCCCATGCCGCGCACGGAATGCACCGACACCGTGCCGGACGCGCGGTGCAGCGCGGCCAACTGCTCGGCGCGGCCGGTGAAGTGGGGGTTGCGCGGCGGGACGTTCCAGACGTCGGGCAGCGAACCCGGGAAGCGTGGTGGCGCGCCCGGGAACGCCGGGGGAGCGGTGGGTTTGGCGCGTCCTGAGAGAGCGCCGTGCACGGCTTGGCGTAATCGCTGCCCGGCAGCGGTCTCCGAGAGGCCGAACAGGTCCTCCGAGGCGACCGAACCCAGCAGGCCTGGCCGTTCGCACTCCTCGACGCGCAGGACCAGGAGCTTGCGCCCCTCACCGAGCGGGTCGTCACGCCACGCCGCCTGCCACTCCGCCCGACCGTACGCGGACGACAGGTATGCGGTGGACAGCACGGCGATCGTCCGCTCCGCGCCCTGCACGGCCGTGTGCATGCGATCGACCCAGTTGCCGCCCGGCACGAAGTCCCACGCCTGCACCAGCACGCGGTAGCCGTCGCGCTCCAGCTCCCAGGCGATCCACTCCGCCCACGCCCGGTCGGCGCTCGTGCACGAGACGAAGAAGTCCCACTCCACCCGTCACCACCCCTTGGCCGCTCATCGTGGCCCAAGAGCGCCGGGTTACGGCAGCGGGGCCGCCTCCCTGGGGAGACGGCCCCGCCGGGGCAGGTCGGGCTCAGACGTCGAGCGTCCAGCTGTTGATGTAGCCCGTGTCCAGGTAGGCCTGGTCGCGGACGCGCAGCTTCCAGGTGCCCGCGGCGGCCTCGGAGGAGGCGTTCACGGTGAAGGTGCGGTTGATGTTGTCGGCACTGCCACCGCTGCGGTTGTGCAGGTTGTAGACCGAGCCGTCGGGCGCGACCAGGTCGACGACCAGGTCACCGATGTAGGTGTGCACGATGTTGACCTGCACGGAGGTGGTCGCCGAGGCGTTGGCCGCGCAGTTCAGCGTGATCGGGCTGTTGACGTCGGAGTTGTCCCCGACCGTCACGTCGGTGCCGTTGGTGACCGGGTCGCAGCCGCCGCCGCTCGGCGTGATCGTCCACGAGAAGTTGCCGGTGCCGGTGCGCCCCGCCGAGTCGGTCGCGGTCACCGTCACCGAGTAGTTGCCCACGGTCGTCGGCGTGCCGCTGATCAGGCCCGACGAGCTGATGGACAGGCCGGGGGGCAGGCCGGTCGCCGAGAACGCGTACGGCCCGGTGCCGCCACTGGCCGACAGCTGGAGGCTGACCGGGGTGCCCACGACGGTCGACTGGTTGCCCGGGTTGGTCACCGCCGGGCCGCCGGGGGTGGCGGTGCCGGTGAACAGCAGCTTGTTCGCCGAGCCCGTGCCCGGGCTGGTGATCTTGTCGGAGGTGGCGGCGGCGACGATCGCCGCGTTCACCGTCGGCGGGGTGGCGGTCGGGTTGTCCGCCAGGTACAGCGCCACGGCGCCCGCGACGTGCGGCGACGCCATCGACGTTCCGCTGATGGTGTTGGTGGAGGTGTCGTTGGTCATCCACGCCGAGGTGATGTTCTGGCCGGGCGCGAACAGGTCGGTGCAGGTGCCGAAGTTCGAGAACGAGGCCCGCGCGTCGGTGTTGGTCGAGGCGTTCACGCTCAGCGCCTCGGCGACCCGCGCCGGGGAGTAGTTGCACGCGTTGGCGTTGGAGTTGCCCGACGCGACCGCGTAGGTGATGCCCGCGGCGATGGAGTTGCGCACCGCGGTGTCCAGCGCGGTGTCGACGCCGCCGCCCAGGGACATGTTCGCGACCGCGGGCTTGACGGCGTTCTGGGTGACCCAGTTGACGCCGTTCACGACGCCCGCCGTGGTGCCGGAGCCGGCGCAGTTGAGCACCTTGACGGCGATCAGCTGCACGCCCTTGGCCACGCCGTGCGCGGTGCCGCCGACGGTGCCGGCGACGTGGGTGCCGTGGCCGTTGCAGTCGGTGTTGTTGGTGTCGACGGTGTTGGTGCCCCAGGTGGCCCGGCCGCCGAAGTCCGAGTGCGTCGTCCGGATGCCGGTGTCGATGATGTACGCCCGCACGTTGCTCGCGGTCGTGGCGTAGTTGTAGGCGCTGTCCAGCGGCAGGTTGCGCTGGTCGATGCGGTCCAGGCCCCACGACGGCGGGTTCGGCTGGACGGCGTCGATCGAGATCGGCAGGTCTGCCTGGACGAACGCCACCCGCGGGTCGGCGGCCAGGCGCCGGGCCTGTGCCGCGGACATGGTGGCGTGGAAGCCGTTGAGCGCGTGCTGCCAGGCCACCCGGACCTGGCCGCCGTACTTGTCGACCAGCGCGGACGCGGTCGACGCGGACGCGGACCTCGGTGACGCGGAGTCGTGGAGGGCCACCACGTAGGAGCCGGGGACGGCGTCGGCGCGCTCCGCGCCGAGCACGTTGCCCTCGGCTGCCGCCACTCCGACGTTGGAGAGGGCCAGCGCGGCGGCCGACACGGCGGCCAGGCCGAGCACGGCCAGTCTTCTGGTTGTTCGGGCGTGTCCCATGACGGGGGTTCTCCCTTTGGGCAGGGCTGCGCGACCGTGCCGGGCGGGTGCTCCGGTCGGCCGTGCGATGCAGGGGATGGGACGTCCGCGCGAACGGGGTGGTGCGACCTGGTCACATGCATGGTCGGGACAAAACCGACCCACCAGTAGCGCCGTTAGTCGTAACTACGTCGAATCAGCACCGATCAGGAACCGATCAGGACCGATCAGCGGATCGGTCCTGGCCCAAACGCTCGTCCCGGTAGGCCCGCCACTGCTTGAGCATGTTCGGCAGCTCGGCGTGGAAGAACTCGAAGAACATCAGCGTCTCGGTGATGCGCTTGCCCGCGGGAGTCTCGGGGCCGAGCGCGCTGACGCCCTCCTTGAGCGGCCCGGTCATCCGGCGGAGCATCTCGTCGCGGCGGAACAGCGCCTCGTACCAGAGGTCGTCGAGCACCCGGTAGAGGTCGCGGCGGGTGCCCGTCTCCCGCTCCCGGCTGACCAGGCTCAGCTGGGTGAGGTACCGGACCGCGCCGGAGATCGCGGCGGGCGAGACGCGCAGCAGGTCGGCCAGCTCCGCGGCGGTCAGCTCACCCGAGTCCGAGGCCAGCAGGGCGACGAACACGCGTGCGGGCATCCTCGGCATGCCCGACTCGGCGAACACCGCGGCGAAGCGCTCGATGAAGCGCAGCACTGCCTGATCGTCCCGTTCGCCCACGTGCGTCACCGCCGGATCATCCCTTCGTGCCCGCTGAACCGGGAGCAGTTTATACGCTTCCTTAACTTCACGACTTTGTGAAATGACTGTAGCTTACCGTTCATGACTGCTGCGATATCCGTGTCGGGCCTGGTCAAGACCTTCGGCCCGACGCGTGCACTGGACGGTCTCGACCTGACCGTCCGCGAGGGGGAGGTGCACGGCTTCCTCGGCCCGAACGGGTCGGGCAAGTCGACCACCATCCGGGTCCTGCTGGGCCTGTTGCGCGCCGACGCGGGCTCCGCGTCGCTGCTGGGCGGCGATCCGTGGCGTGACACCGCCGAGCTGCACCGCAGGCTGGCCTACGTGCCGGGGGACGTGAGCCTGTGGCCGAACCTCACCGGCGGCGAGGTGATCGACCTGCTGGGCAGGCTGCGCGGCGGGGTGAACGAGAAGCGGCGGGCCGAGCTGCTGGAGCGCTTCGAGCTGGACCCGCGCAAGAAGGGCCGCACCTACTCCAAGGGCAACCGGCAGAAGGTCGCGCTGGTCGCGGCGCTGGCCTCGGACGTGGAGCTGCTGATCCTGGACGAGCCGACCTCCGGGCTGGACCCGCTGATGGAAGCCGTGTTCCAGCAGGCGGTCAACGAGCTGCGCGGCGAGCGGACCGTGCTGCTGTCCAGCCACATCCTGGCCGAGGTCGAGGCGCTGTGCGACCGGGTCAGCATCATCCGCAACGGCCGCACGGTCGAGACCGGCACGCTGGCCGACCTGCGCCACCTCACCCGCACCAGCGTCTCCGCCGAGCTGGCCGGCGCACCCGACGGGCTGGCCGACCTGCCCGGTGTGCACGACCTGCGGGTCGAGGGCCTGCGGGTGCGGTTCGAGGTCGACACCGACCACCTGGACGCCGCGCTGCGCGCCCTGGTCGGCAGCGGTGTCCGCACGCTGACCAGCCAACCGCCCACGTTGGAGGAGCTGTTCCTGCGCCACTACGAGGACGAGGTGCCGTCCGGTGGCGCGGTGGAGGGGGCGATGTCGTCGTGACCGGCCTCGGCGCGCTGGTGCGCCTCGCGCTGCGCCGCGACCGGCTGCTGCTCGCCGTCTGGGTCGTCGGCCTGGTCGGCATCACGTTGGCCACCGCGTCCACGGTGGGCGAGCTGTACGGCTCGGCGGAGTCGCGGCGGCAGTTGGGCGCGACCGCGGGCAGCAACCCGGCGTTCCTGGCGATGCTCGGCCCGCTGCACGACGCGTCGACCACCGGCGGCGTGGTGGCCTGGCGGTGGGGCGTGTTCGGCGCGCTGCTCGTGGCGCTGATGAGCACGTTCCTGGTCACCCGCCACACGAGGGCAGAGGAGGAGTCGGGCCGGCTGGAGCTGATCGGCTCCGCCGTCGTCGCCCGGCACGCGCCGCTGGCCGCCGCGGTCGTGGTGGCGCTGCTGGCGAGCACGGTGATCGGCGTGCTCGTCGCGCTCGGCCTGACCGGTCTGGGCGAGCGGGCGTCCGGGTCGTGGGCGCTCGGCCTCGCGTTCGCGTCCGTCGGCTGGGTGTTCACCGGGGTGGGCGCGGTCAGCGCGCAGCTGTCGGAGAGCGCCCGCACGGCCAACTCGATCTCCGGCGCCGTGCTCGGCGTCGCCTACCTGCTGCGCGCCGTCGGCGACGCGGCGGGCGACGAGGGCCCGACCTGGCTGACCTGGCTGTCGCCGTTGGGCTGGCTGGAGCAGACCAGGGCGTTCGCGGACGACCGGTACTGGGTGCTGCTGCTGCCGGTGGCGTTGTTCGCGGTGCTGATCGCGACGGCCTCGGCATTGGTGACCAGGCGCGACCACGGCGGCGGCCTGCTGCCGACGCGGCTCGGCCCGCCCCGCGCGCCCCGCTCGTTGGGCAGCGCGTTCGGCCTGGCCTGGCGGCTGCAACGGGGCATGCTCATCGGCTGGACGCTGAGCCTGTTCGTGCTCGGCGCCGTCTACGGGTCGGTCGCGCGCGGCGTCGAGCAGATGCTGGAGGCCAACCCGGCGCTGCAGAAGATCATCGCGCAGATGGGCGGCGCCGGCGCGGTCGTGGACGTCTACCTGGCCTCGATCGTCGGCATCATCGCCCTGTTCAGCGCGATCTACGTGGTGCAGGCGACGTTGCGGCTGCGCACCGAGGAGACCGGGTTCCGCGCCGAGCCGGTGCTGGCCACGCCGGTCGGCCGGTCCGCGTGGGTCGGCAGCCACGTGCTGTTCGCCACCGTCGGCACGGCCGTCGTGCTGGCCGCCGCCGGCCTGGGCGCGGGACTGGTGCACGGCGCCCGCGTCGGCGACGTCGGCGGACAGGTCGCGCGGCTGGTCGGCGCGGCGTTGACGCACGTCCCGGCGGTGTGGGTGGTCGCGGGCCTCGCGCTGGCGCTGTTCGCGCTGGCGCCGAGGCTGTCCTCGGCGAGCTGGGCGGTGATCGTGGTGTTCCTCGTGCTCGGCCAGCTGGGGCCGCTGCTCCAGCTCGACCAGTGGGCGATGGACCTGTCGCCGTTCACCCACATCCCGAAGGTGCCGGGGGCGGAGGTGACCGCCACGCCGTTGCTCTGGCTGACGGCGGTCGCGGCGGCGCTGGTCGTCCTGGGGTTCGTCGGTTTCCGCCGGCGGGACGTCGGCTGATATCTGAAAGGACTCTTTCGAAAGAAGTCTTTCAGGTCTACCGTCGGGGTCATGGACCTCCCAGGGCCCCGACGGGTCACCGATGTCGACGCGCTCAAGGCGCTGGCGCACCCGCTGCGGGTGTCGTTGTTGCACCACCTGCTGGCCGTCGGCCCGCGCACGGCGAGCGAGTGCGCCGAGGCGGTCGGGTCGACCGCCTCCAACTGCAGCTGGCACCTGCGGCAGCTGGCCAAGTCCGGGTTCGTCGAGCGGGTCGAGGCGGGCGACGCGCGGGAACGGCCCTGGCGGGCGACCTCGGTCGGCTACGACGTCGGCGCGTTCGCCGACGACCCGGAGGTGCGCACCCAGCAGGACGCCCTGCTCGCGTTGAGCCTCAACGAGGACAACCGGCTGGTGCAACGGTTCCTCGACCGGCAGCACGAGCTGCCGCGCGAGTGGCTGGAGGCCTCCGCGCTGCACGGCTACACGGTCAACGTGACCGCCGAGGAGCTGGGCGGCCTGCTCGGCATGATCGACGACATCCTGCGCCCGTACCTCGTGCCGGTGCGCCAGGACGTGCCCGAGGGCGCGCTGCCCGCGCACGTCGGCATCCGGGCGTTCCCGCGATGACCGGGCGGCTGTCGTCGGGACCGCTGGGGCGGCCCGCGTTCCGCCGGCTGTGGATCGCGGGGTTCGTCTCCGAGATCGGCGACTGGGTGCTGCTGGTCGCGCTGCCGGTGTACGTGTACCAGCGCACCGGCTCCGCGGCGGCGACCGCGACGACGTTCGTGGTGGCGCTGCTGCCGAGCCTGGCGCTGTCGCCGCTGGCCGGGGTGCTGGCCGACCGCTTCGACCGGCGCAAGCTGATGCTGCTGGTCAGCCTCGCGCAGGCGGTCACCCTGCTGCCGCTGCTCACCGGCGACCTGGTGCTGGTGAACGTGGTGACGGCGGTGCAGGCCGGCTTGGCGGCGTTGTTCGAACCGGCCAAGAACGCGCTGCTGCCGACGCTCGTGCCGCGCGAGCAGGTGGCGGCGGCCAACGGGCTGGTCGGGTTGAACGGCAACCTGGCCCGGCTGGTCGGCGCGTCGCTGGGCGGCCTGCTGCTCGGCTACACCGGGCTGCCGGGCGTGGTGCTGGCCGACGTGGCGTCGTTCCTGCTCGCGGCGGCCCTGCTGGCGGCGCTCGGCACCCGCGATCCGGTGCGTGCGGCGGGCAAACCCGCGTGGCGGGCCTGGCTGGACGGCCTGCGCGAGATCCGGGGCCCGTTGCGGCCGATGGTCGCCGTGGTCGCGCTCATGTCGACCGCCCAGGGCTTGTTCGTGGTGCTGTTCGTGGTGTTCGTGACCGAGCGCCTCGGCGGGGGAGCGGCGGAGGTGGGGCTGCTGCGCGGCGTGCAGGCCGTCGGCGGGTTGCTCGGTGGCCTGCTGGTCGGCGTGCTGGTGCGCGGGCTCGCACCCGGCAGGCTCCTGGGCGTGTCGCTGGTCGGCTTCGCCGCGATCGCCGCGCTCGGCTGGAACGGGCCGCACGTCACCACCGCGCTGGTCTTCTACCTGGCCGCGTTCGCCGCGGTGGGCGTGCCGGGCGTGATCGCGGGCGCCGGGATGATGTCGGTGCTCCAGCTGCACTCCTCCGACGAGGTCCGCGGCCGGGTGATGGCCACGTTCGTCAGCCTCTACGACGGCGGTCAGGCGCTCGGCATGGTGCTGGCCGGTGCCCTGACCCCCGTGCTCGGCCTGTCCGCGCTGCTCAACGCCCAGGCCGGGCTCTACCTGGTGGCCGGGGTGCTGGCGCTGGCGACCCTCGACGCCCGCGCCCCGACCGACCGCGGTGCAGCAGCAGCACGGGAGGCACCACCGACACCAGCGCGGCGGGCACGAGGAACGCGCTGACCGGGTCGGCGTGGTAGAGCGGCACGAACGCCACCGGCGACACCGACGCGCCCAGGAACCGCAACGACTGCACCACCGACACCGACCCGCCCCGGTTGCCGCCGTCCGCGGACAGCACCAGGGCGGTCAACCCCACCGTCACCGCCTGGCTCGTCGCACCGGCCACCGCCCACAGCACACCCACCGCCACCACCGACGGCAGCACGCCGACCCCCGCCAGCAGCACACCCCCGACCGCCGCGCCGGCCACCGCGCACCACCGCGCGCCGAACCGGTCGATCGACCACCCGGTGAGCCGCGCGGTGAAGATCGCGACCAGGCCGAACCCGGTCAGCACCGACCCGCGCTGCCCCGCGCCCAGCCCGAACGAGTCACCCAGCCGCAGCGCCACCAGGAACGACAACCCACCCAGGCAACCCCAGGCCACGAACCCGGCGGCGGCCAACCGCGGCGTCCGGCCACGCCACGCGCTGCGCAGACGTGGCCGTTCGCTCCCACGCGGCGGGTCGGCGGGCAGGCCGACCACCGCCAACGCCGCGGCCACCACCGCCGCGCCCACGAACGCCCACCGCCACGACGCCTCCGCCGCGAACCCGCTCAGCAACGGCGCCGTCGTCTGGCCGGCGGCCTGCATGGACGCGAACACGCCCAACGCCCGCCCCAGCCGGGCCTTCGGCGTCACCGCCGCGATCGCCGCCAGCAGCAGGGGAGTGGTGAACGCGTTCGCCGCACCCTGCACGGCCCGTCCGCCCAGCAGCACCGGGAACGACCACGACACCGCGCACAACACCGACGCCACCACGTAGACGGCGTACGCCACCCGCACGGTCCGCCGGGCGCCCCACCGTTCACCCAACGTGCCGGAGACCAGCATGAGCAGCGCGAACGGCACCAGGTACCCGGTCAACGTGGCCGCCGCCGAGCCCGCCGGGACGCCGAAGTCGGCACCCACCTCGGGCAGCACCGACGACGTCATGGCACCGCCGAACGGCCCCAGGAACCCGCCCGCGTACAACGCCGCCAACCGCACCCGGACCACCGGCCCGGCGGTCGGGCGGGGCGTGCTCACATCCCGGTCGGCCCGCGGCCCGGCCCGCGTCCCCGCCGCCGCAGGTACCGCTCGAACTCCGCCGCGATGGCGTCACCGCTGGCCTCGGTGATCTGGATCTCCGCGTCCCCGCGCTCCTCCAGCGCCCGCACGTAGTTGCGCACGTCCTCGTCCTCGTCGGCCATCTCGCTGACCGTGCGCTCCCACTCCTCGGCCTGCTCCGGTAGCGCGCCCAGCGGCACCTCGACGTCCAGCACCTCCTCCACCCGGTGCAGCAGCGCCAACGTCGCCTTCGGCGAGGGCGGCTGGGAGACGTAGTGCGGCACGGCGGCCCAGAACGAGATCGCCGGCACCCCCGCCTGCACGCACAGGTCCTGGAACACGCCGACGATGCCGGTCGGCCCCTCGTACCGGGACCGCTCCAACCCGTACTTCGCCGCCGCCGCCTCGTCGTACGCCGTGCCCGTCACCGGCACCGGCCGGGTGTGCGGGGTGTCCATCAGCAACGCGCCCAGCGTGACCACGGTGGTCACGCCCAGGTTCTCGATGTGGCCCAGCAGCTCGGCGGCGAACTTCCGCCACCGCATGTTCGGCTCGATCCCATGCACCAGCACCACGTCCGTGGACGACCCCGGCGGGCGGCAGACCGACAACCGGGTCGTCGGAAATTCAACCCGTCGGGTGACGCCGTCCACCATGCGGACTGTGGGTCGCGTCACCTGGAAGTCGTAGTAGTCATCCGGATCGATCTCCGCCAACGGCGTCGCGTCCCACGTGAGTTGCAGGTGTTCGATCGCCGTGCTGGCGGCGTCGCCTGCATCGTTCCACCCCTCGAACGCGGCAACCATGATCGGGTTGGTGAGCGGTTCGCTGGGGTCGAAGGGGGTCTGGGCGGCCTGGTCCGGATCGGTCACGCGGCCAGACTACGACCACCGCCGCACACCCGACGTCGTAGGCTTGGCGCATGTCGGTTCGTGTCACGCCACCCCACGTCGGCGCGCACGCCGACCGCGCGCCCGTCGCGGACGGCGCGACGGGCGAGGTGCTCCGGGCCGCCGACCCGACCCCGCAGGATTGCGCAGGTCATGGGCGTCGTCACGGGGTCTTGCCGGCCACCGGCGCGTGATCACGGAAAGGTGCACATGACGGTCGAGGCTGTGCTGTGGGACATGGACGGCACGCTGCTGGACTCAGAGAAGCTGTGGGACATCCCGCTCAACGAGTTCGTGGAGAAGCTGGGCGGCACGCTGTCGCTCGCGACCAGGCAAGCCCTGGTGGGCTCCAGCACGGCCCGGACCATGGGCCTGCTGTTCGCCGAAGCGGGTGTCGAACCGACCGACGAGGACCTCGCCGACGGCGCGGCCTGGATCAGCCGGCGCACCGAGGAGCTGTTCCGGGCCGGCCTGCCCTGGCGTCCCGGCGCGGCCGCGGCGTTGCGCGCGGTCCGCGACTCGGGCGTGCCGATGGCGCTGGTCACCTCGACCGAACGGCGGCTGACCGAGGTCGCGCTGGACACCATCGGCCGCGACCTGTTCGACGTCACGGTGTGCGGTGACGAGGTCGACCGCCGCAACAAGCCGCTGCCCGACCCGTACCTCAAGGCCGCCCGACTGCTGGGCGTGGACCCCACCCGGTGCGTCGCCGTCGAGGACTCGCCGACCGGGGTGAACTCCGCCGCGGCCGCCGGCTGCACGGTGCTGGTGGTGCCGTGCGACGTGCCGGTCGAGCAGGGCGAGCGCCGCGTGTTCCGCGACTCCCTGGTGGGTGTCACGCTGGAGACGCTCGCCCCGCTGCTAGACCGCTGACCCCTGCTCCGCCCGGCGCGTGGCGGGGTCGACCAGCAGGCCGAACACCACACCGAGACCCAGCCACAGCGTCGCCGTCTCGGCGAGCGAGGCCAACCGGAAGTCCCACACCACGCCGGCCGGCATGTCGGCGGGCACGACATCCGGTGTCGCCGGGAACACCACCAGCAGCACGACCACCGCCGCCACCACGGCCGCCGCCACCGCGGTCCAGCGCACCGGACCGCCCAGGTTGCCCAGCCGGGACGCCAGGTGGCCTGCCCCGAACGCGACCAGCAACCCGGCCGCGATCAACCCCAGGTAGAGCACCGTGCGGTACTCCACCGTGCCCGGATCACCGACACCGGGCGGGTTGGCCGGGTACTTCACCGCGGGCAGCAACGCCGCCGCGCCGAACGCCGCCGCCGACAGCGCCACCGCCCGGACGAACGGCGCCTTGGCCGCGAACCAACGCCGCGACATCGCGTACGCGGTGGCGAACAGCGCGCCGACGGCGACGCCCACGACCACGGCGGCGAGCACACCGCCGACCACCTGCGTGCCCCGGCTGAACAACTCGCCGTGCCCGTGGTCCGAGCCCGGCTCCGCGGGACGTGCCCGTTCCACGGCCAGTGCCGCCCGGATCGGCGCCTCGACCACGAGCACGCCGACCAGGCCCGCGAGCAGCCCGGACACCGCGCCCGCGCCGACACCGCGCAGCAGCAACCCCCGGTAGGTGGGTGTTGTCACGTCGCCGCGCCTAGTGGCACGGAACGCCGAGCGCGTGGCGCCCGTCGTGGAAGAACTCGTGCACGGTCTCGGCGGCGTGGCCGAGCGCGATGCCGTTCTCCTGCAGGACCAGCCACGTCACGGTCAACGCGACCAGTGCGACGGCGTAGGCCCACTTGGGAACCGGGGTGACCCAGGGGTCGGTGAGAGCAGGGGTGTGCGCGGGGCTCGTCATGACGGCCTCCTCCATACCTCGTGGAAGGTCAACAACAACTCGTGCCGCAGCCGGTCTCCTGACTCCCGGATCGACGCCGTCCCCGCGTCTTCCCAGCCGCTCCACGCGACCAGTGACGTTCTCGGCGGGTTGGCTCCCCGGTCACAGTGGCGAGGACCGCGCCGGATTCACACCGGCTTCCCGTCCACTGCGGCGCTGCGAACCGTAGATGTCGATCGTGGGCCGGCACAACCGACCAGACGAGTTGTCGTGTTCCTCACGTGCGCGGGTCAGCGCCGCGGCGGGGTGGTTCGGGGCAGCGGGCAGTCACCGCAGGTGCCGCCGCCGTCGAGCCGGTAGTACAGGCAGCAGCTGCGCCGCCGGAACACCACCTCGCCCGGGAATGGGATGAACTCGCCCGTGCCCTTGAGCGGCGGGTCGGCGAACAGCTCGTCGGCCAACCCGGCGCAGTCGATCCCGCCGCGGTGGACCGTGCGCAACGCGCCCGCCATGGACGACCCCGCGTTGCCCCACAACAGGCCGCGCGCCACCGGCGTGACCGCGTGCACCGCCTCCACCACCGGCTCCAGCGACTCGGCCACGCCGATGCCCGCGAGCGGCTCCTTGAGCCGGACCTGGAGACCGTCGGGGCGGTAGCGCCACCACAGGTTGGCGGGACGGATGTCCGGCGCGACCCCGCCGACCGCGCGGGCGGCGACCACCGGGCTCAGCAGCCGTGCGGTGTAGCCGAGGAAGAACAGCGACGCGGCGACCCGCCGTTCACCGGTGCGGTACCGGTCGCCGATCCGGTCGAGGGCGTCGGGCAGGTCGGGGCCGTCGAGCAGCCGCGCGCCGTCGTGCCAGGTGTCGTCGGGCCGGCCGACGTCCAGGGCGAAGAACGGGCTGAGGCCGCGGATCTGCCGCAGGGTGGTGAGGACTCGGGCGAACTCGGACACGTGACCTAGTCTGCCGCCGTGGACGCACTGGGGTTGGGACTGGCCCTCGGCCTGGCCGCGAGCATCAGCCCCGGGCCGCTGTTGGTGCTGGTGGTGACGTCGGCGTTGCGCTCGGGTTGGCGGGCGGGCGCGCTGACCGCGTGCGCGCCGCTGCTGTCGGACGCCGTGGTGGTCGCCGTGACGCTGCTCCTGCTGGACCGCCTGCCCGCGCGGGCGCTGGGCGTGCTCGGGGTTGTGGGCGCGGTGTTCGTGGTGTGGAGCGGCGTGCAGACGGTCCGGGAGGCGCGGTCGGCCACCCTGGCCGCCGGCTCCGCGACCGGTGGACCCGCCGATGCCGCCGGTCCTGTCGAGACCGACCGTGCTGCCGGTACCACCGGGCCTGCCGATGCCGGCCGTGCTGCCGATGCCGCCGGTCTTGTCGAGACCGCCGGACCTGCCGGTGCCGCCCGTCCTGCCGGTGCCGCCGGACCTGCCGAGGCCGACCGTGCCGCCGATCCGCCCGTCGGCGAGCCTGCTTCCAGCGCGCCTGCTCAGGACGAGCCGGCTTCCGCCGGAACCGTTGTGCCGCAGGAAGACCGTGCTTCGCAGCCGTCCCCGCCCAGGGGACCCCTGTTTTCGATTCTACCGACGAGGTCCGACAAAACCGGCTCGCGCGCGCTCCGCCGAGCGGTCCTGGTGAACGTGCTCAGCCCGCACCCGTGGCTCGCCTGGGCGACCGCGCTCGGTCCGTTGACCATCACCACCTGGCGCGGATCGCCCGCCGCCGGCGCGGCGCTGCTGATCGGGTTCTACCTGACCCTCGTGGGCGGCAAGGTGGTGATCGCCCTCCTGGTCGCCCGCGGGCGACGACGCCTCGGCGACACCGGTTACCGGCGCGCACTCACCGGCGCGGGCGCGATGCTCGTGCTCGCCGGCGTGGTGATGGGGGTCGAGTTCGCGTCCCTCTGAACGCTCGGAGATCGTGTTCCCCATGACCGACGAAGCGTTCCTCGACCACGTCGCCGACCGGTTGGCGGCCCTGCCCGCCGTGCACGCGGTCACCCTCGGCGGCTCACGTGCCCAAGGCGCCCACACCCCGGACAGCGACTGGGACCTTGCCGTCTACTACCGGGGCGACTTCGACCCGGCCGACCTGCGCGCGCTCGGCTGGCCGGGCGAGGTCTCCGAGATCGGCGGTTGGGGCGGCGGCGTCTTCAACGGCGGCGCCTGGCTCACCGTCGACGGCCGGCGCGTGGACGTCCACTACCGAGACCTCGACGTGGTCGAGCACGAACTGGCCGAGGCCGAGCGGGGCCGCTTCCACTGGGAGCCGCTGATGTTCCACCTCGCCGGCATCCCCAGTTACGTGGTCGTGGCGGAGCTCGCGCTGAACCGGGTGCTGCGCGGCGACCTGCCCCGCCCGGCCTACCCGGAGGCGCTGCGGGTGGCGGCACCGCCGGTGTGGCACGAGAGGGCGGCCCTCACCCTGGGCTACGCCCGCACCGCCCACGCCCCGAACGGCCGGCTGGTCGAAGTCGCGGGCGCCCTGGCCACCGCCGCGCTGCAGACCGCACACGCCGTGCTCGCCGCGCGCGGTTACTGGACCACGAACGAGAAGCGGCTGTTGCAGCAGGCCGGACTGCGCGGTGTCGACGCCGTCGTGGCGGGGCTGCGGCCGGAGCCCGGTGCGCTGGCGCGGGCGATCACCGAGGCGGAGCGGCTGTTCCGGGCGGCGGCCTGACCTACGGCAGGTAGAACGTCATCAGGTCGCCGCGCACCGGCGGGAACAGGGTGTGCATCAGGTCCGCGTTCGGACCCGGGTACACATCCGGGTGCCGCGCGGTCAGGCCCCGCAGACCGTGCGGGCCGAACAGCAGCGACGCCAGCAGGTCCGGCGCCACGCCCGCGCCGCCCGCCGCGCCCGGCGCCTGCATCGTCCCGCCCGGCACGATCGACCCGACCTCGCCCGCCTTGAACGGCAGCCGCACGTGCGACCCGTAGAACGAGACGACCGCCTCGCCCTCCCGGTCGGCGAAACCGCCGTCCACCAACCGCCGGCCGAACACCGGCCGCAGGTGCTCCAGCAACGCGACGGGGTCGCCGATCCGCACGTAGTACGAGGCCGCCTCCTCCGCCGCCGGCCCGAGGAACGGCTCCAGCGCCTCGCCCGCGACGGTGCCCGGCCGCTCGGTCAGCTCGGTGGCCTCGGTCAACGCGAGCAGCGCGTGCGCCGCCGCCTCGTCCACGGCCGCCACCTCGCACAGCCGCACGCCCTCCTCCGGCGGGGTGGTGCGACCGGTGGCGACCGGCACGCCGTCCCGCTCCACCAGCCACTCCGTGCTGCCGTCACGGGCCACCAACCACCGCCACAGACCGGGGGAGTGCGGCATCCGCAGGTCGGCGCGGGCCTGCTCGGCGTCCTGCAAGCGGGCCATCGCCGGGATGTCGTCGGTGGTCGCCTCGCGCAGCGCGTACCCGCCAGCGTCGGGACGCCCCGTGACCGGTCGGGTGGCCGAGATCGGGATCGCGTAGGTGTAGCCGAACACGCGGTAGAAGTAGGGGATGCCGAGCATGACGTTCACCAGCCGGCCGCGTGCGACGGACCGCTCGTGGGCCCAACCCATGAGCGCCCGCACCAACCCCCGGCCCTCGTAGGCGCGGTCGGTGGCGACCAGTTCCACCTGGCCCGCCGGGATCTCCACCCCGTCGAGCACCAGCGTCTCGTCCAGCAGGGTCGCGGTGGACACGACCTTGTCGCCGTCCACGACGACCGCGCACGCCTCCCAGCCCGCGTCCGGGTCCTCGACCACCAGGCGGTGGTCGACCGCGTCCGCCGGTTCACCGCGCTCGACCAGCAGCGCGCCGATCTGGTCGAGGTCTTCCGGGCGCGCGGCCCGCAGCACCAACCCCTCGGTCATCGGTGCAGTGTGTCGCTGCACCCGCGGTGGCGCCATCGGATTTTCGGTGGCGGTCGCGGGCCTTCCCACGCAGAATCCGCGCATGCCGTGGCTTCCCGCTGACTACGCCCACCCGACCCTCGTGCCGCTCGACGGCGAACACCACCTCCGGCCGATCCGCGAGTCCGATGTGGACATCGACTACCCGGCCGTGATGGGTTCGCGGGAACGGCTGTGGTCGCGGTACGGGGAGAAGTGGGGTTGGCCGCCCGCGCACATGACCCACGAACAGGACCGCGTCGACCTGGCCCGGCACGAACGCGAGCAGGACGCGCACGAGTCGTTCAACTACGCGCTCTTCAACGCCGACGAGACCGAGCTGCTCGGGTGCGTCTACATCGACCCCGTCGACGATCCCGGGCGTGCCGACGACGCGCAGATCTCGTGGTGGGTCGTGGACGAGCACGCGGGCACCGACCTGGAGCGCGCGCTGGACGCGTTCGTGCCGAGGTGGATCGCCGAGGCGTGGCCGTTCGGCAGCCCGCACTACGGGATCTGATGGTCGCACGGTGACCTCGTCGGGCTGTCCGACCACTCCGGCGGCGGACCTTCCCCGGCGCGTCCGTCGCGATGCCCGACCTGGGTTCCTGCGGCCGTTCGGGGGATGGGAGGATCAGACCCCGTGAAGACCTTCGACGAGCTGTTCGCCGAGCTGAGCGAACGCGCACGCACCCGCCCTGAGGGCTCCGCCACCGCCGCGGCTCTGGAGGCCGGGGTGCACGCGCAGGGCAAGAAGGTGCTGGAGGAGGCCGGCGAGGTCTGGATCGCCGCGGAGCACGAGTCGGACGAGCGCCTGGCCGAAGAGGTCTCCCAGCTGCTGTACCGCGTGCAGGTGCTGATGCTCGGCCGCGGGCTGACCCTCGAAGACGTGTACAAGCACCTGTGATCCTGGAGGTCGCCGCGCTCGACGTCCGCCCCGGTCTGGAGGCGGACTTCGAGCGGGCGTTCGGGCAGGCGCGCACGCTCATCGCGCAATCGCCCGGGTTCGTCTCGCTGGACCTGCGGCGATCGGTCGAGCAGCCGTCCCGGTACCTGCTGCTGGTGGGCTGGGAGAAGCTGGAGGACCACACGGTCGGCTTCCGGCAGGGACCGCTGTACCCGCGGTGGAAGGCGTTGCTGCACCACTTCTACGACCCGTTCCCGACCGTCGAGCACTACCGCGAGGTCTGACCGCGCAGCAGGTCGACCACCTGGTCGTCGGTGGTCTGGTCGAAGTGCCCGTAGAACCGACCGACCGCCCGGAAGTCGGTGCGCGGGTGCGGGCAGACCACCAGGTCGGCGTCCGCGCCCAGGGCGCGCACCGAGTCCGCCGCGCCCACCGGCACCGCGAGCACCAGGCGGCGCGGGTGCTGTCCGCGGGCCTCGTGCAGCGCGGCGCGGGCGGTGACGCCGGTGGCCAGGCCGTCGTCCACGACCAGCACGTCCCGGTCCGCCAGCCGCACCGGCCCGTCGCGGTACAGCTCCAGCCGCCGTCGTGCCTCACGTCGTTCGGCCGCGCACGTCTCGGCCAGGTCCTCCGGGGTGAGGCCGAGCATGTTCAGCGCGTCGTGGTCGAAGATGGGCTCGCCCTCGGCGGTGACCGCGCCGATGCCGTACTCGGGGTGACCGGGCGCGCCGATCTTGCGGGCCACGGCCACGTCCAGCTCGCCGCCCAACGCCGCGGCGACCTCGAACGCGACCGGCACGCCACCGCGGGCCAGGCCGAGCACCAGCGGATCGGTCCACGGCTCGCCGACCAGCGCCCGGGCCAGCACCCGGCCTGCCTCGGAGCGGTCGGCGAACCTCACACCCCCATGGTGCGCCCGTCGTGCCCGGACTGCGAGCAGGGCTCTAGCGCTCCCGGACGAACAGCGACTGCGCGCCGCGCCCCACGGGACCGTGCTCGTCGTGCAGCACGCTGCTCGCCACGCCGACACCGGACGGGCCGATCACCGTCCGCGCGTCGAGTGCGAACCACTCGCCGACCGGCTCCCGGTGCAGGTGCACGGTCAGGTCGGTGTTGATCGCGTACCAGGTGCGGATGTCGAGCCGGCTGGACACCCCGCTCGCGGAGTCCGCCACGGTGAACAGGCGTTGCGCCGCGCTCGGCTCCTCGCCCGCCACCACCCGCACGTGCGGCCGCGCCCACACCACCGCGTCACCGGGCGCGAAGATCCCGCCGCTCACCGAGCGCCACTCCATCGCGGCCAGGTAGCCGCCCTGCCAGTGCTCCGGGATGGCCATCGGCTCGCACGCCGACGGCGGCGCCGGTGGTCCGCCGGGTTCGGACGCCACCGCCGCCGTGTCGCCGACGACGATCCGCCAGGCGCTCGCCCGCAGCACCGGTCTGCCCCGGTGCGCCAGCGCCGCGGTCAGCAGCTCCACCGACCGCCCGGGCCGCGCCACCGACGCCGTCACGGTCAGCTCCGCCACCGGCACCGGGCCCAGCACCTCGAACGCGACCCGTGACAGCAGCACGCCCGGACGCGGCGCGCACCGCTCCAACGCCCGCACCAGCAGGGCCGACGGCGGCCCCAGGTGCTGGCTGTCCTCGCCCCACGGTCCGACGGTGTGCCCGGTGGCGGCGAACCGGTCGTCGTCGAGCCGTTCGTAGAACGCGTCCATCGGCAAACCCCATCGGTCGGACCCCGGCCGGTCGAACCACCGGTCCGCCCGGCCGGGTTCGGGTCAGTCGGACCGGTCCAGCGCGGTCTCCACGCCGGCGTCCGGCTCCGGCCAGCCCGGGTACGGCGGCGGCGTGCCGTCGAACGCCGGGCACAGCGCCTTGTGGTCGCAGTAGTCGCACAGCCTGCTCGGGCTCGGCCGGAAGTCGCCGGACTTCCCCGCGCGCAGGATGGCGTTCCAGATCGCCTCCAACGTGCGCTCGAACCGGGCCAGCTCCGCCTCGTCGGGCTGGTAGGCCAGCGCCTGCCGGTCGGCCAGGTACATCAGCCGCAGCTGCCGCGGCACCACGCCGCGCAGCCGCCACAGCACCAGCGCGTAGAACTTCATCTGGAACAACGCCTTGGCCTCGCCGACCTCGCGCGGCGCCGCGCCCGTCTTGTAGTCGACCACCCGGATCTCGCCGGTCGGTGCCACGTCCACCCGGTCGATGTACCCGCGCAGCAGCACACCGGAGGGCAGTTCCCACTCCACCAGCAGCTCGCGGGCGTCCGGGTCGAACCGGCGCGGGTCCTCCAGCCCGAAGTAGCCGTCCAGCAGCTCCTCCGCCGAGGCCAGCCACCGCTCCTGCTCGGGGTCGCCCTCGGCGAACAGCTCGGCGAACTCCGGCCGCTCGGTGCGCACCCGCTCCCACGCCGGACCCACCAGCGCCCGTGCCGTCTCCGGCAGCCGTTCGGCGGCGGGCAGGCCGAACAGGTCCTCCAGCACCGCGTGCACCACCGTGCCGCGCACCTGCGCCCTGGTCGGCTTCTCGGGCAGCCGGTCGACGGCGCGGAAGCGGTAGAGCAGCGGGCACTGCTTGAAGTCGCCCGCTCTCGAAGGCGACAGCGCTGGCCTGCGAACAGGGCGCTCGGTGATCGTCGGCACTGCCATGGCCCAGAACCATAGGCCACGACCCCGACAAGATCGGGTTCGATCGGCGTCAGGCCGGCGCCCGCGTCAGGCGGCGGCGGTCGCGTAGTCCGGCAGGTCGATCCGGTTGGTGACGTCCCTGCCCGCCTTCAGCATGAGGTCGAGCAGGAACCGGTTGCCCAGCAGAGCGTTGCGCATGCGCAACGCGAGACCGCTCGCCGGCGCCAGGAACCTCCCGGTCCGGTCACCTCCCTTCTGACACCGCCGCGCGTAGTCGCGCATGAGGTCCTCGTAGCGCCGGAACGCCGTCACGTGGTCGCCCTTCGCGGCGGCCAGCTCGCCGGCGAGCACGTACGCGCCGACGACGGCGGTGCCCGCGCCCATCCCGCCGATGGTCGCGCCGCACGCGGCGTCGCCGACCAGCGCGACGCGGCCCCGTGACCAGGGTCGGACGTCCACCCGGCTGATCGAGTCGAAGTACAGCTCGGAGGTGTGCTCCAAGGCCGCCAGCAGCCGGGGCGTCTTCCACCCCAGCCCGCCGAACGCGTCGACCAGCAGCGCGCGCTGCCCTGCCACGTCACGCCGGTCGTACTCCAGTCGGGGCGACCGGAAAGCCGCGAACGCGCCCGGCCGGTCCGGGCCGCCACCAGTGGAGACCAACCGCCCCGGCACGTTGTAGTTCAACGACTCCGGCCCGATGTCGAGGTCGTCGGGCAGGTCCCAGCTCGCGACGTAGTAGCCCAGGTGGCGGACGTAGCGCTCCTCCGGGCCGAAGACGAGGTGGCGGACGCCCGAGTGGATGCCGTCGGCACCGATGACCAGGTCGAACGTGCGCTGGTTGCCCGAGGCGAACGTCACGTCGACCCCGTCGGGTGTCTCGGTCAACCCGGTGATCGAGTCGCCGAAGACGTGGTCCACGAGCCCTCGGCCGTGCTCGTGGAGCACCCGTGACAGGTCCGACCGCAACACCTCGACGTCGCCTCCCGCGAAGTCCGCGGGCAGGTGGAGCACCGTGCGCCCGTGCTCGTCGACGAACGTCATCGGGCTGCCGCCGGTCTGGATCCCGCGCAGCCGGTCCAGCACACCCATCCGCTCCAGCACGGTCAGGTGGGTCTCACCGCGGAAGTCCACCGGCGCGCCACCGCCGCGCAGCGCGGGCGCGATCTCCACGACGGTCGACTCAAAGCCGTGCCGCGCCAGCCAGTAGGCCACCGCCGGCCCGGCGACGCCCGCGCCGGAGACCAGGACCTGCTTGTCCGCCATGACAACCCCAAACTGTGTCCATCGGAAGCAATTCTATTTGTGTACCTTAGACACAGTTCTTTGGCGACGGCAACACCGGAGGTGGCGATGGACCTGACGGGCAGCCTCGAACTGCTGTGGGGCGACCGTCCCGGCCCGCGTCGCGGCCCCAAGCCCGCGCTCACCCACGAGCTCATCGCCGGCGCCGGCATCGCGATCGCCGACGCCGAGGGCCTCGCCGCCGTCTCGATGCAACGGGTCGCCGCGGACCTCGGCTTCACCAAGATGTCCCTGTACCGCTACGTGCCCGGCAAGGCGGAACTCATCGCGCTCATGGCCGACCTGGCGATGGGCACGCCGCCCGCCGACCCGGGCGACGGTGACCGGTGCGCTCGGCTGCGCGCGTGGGCGCTGGCGCTGCTGCCCGGTTTCGTGCGGCACCCGTGGGTGCTGGAGGCCACCACGGGTCCGCGCGTCGTCGGACCCAACGAACTGGCCTGGATGGAGTCCGGGCTCGCCCTGCTCGACGGCACGCGGCTGCGCGGCGCGGAGCGGATGGACGTGCTGGCCGTGCTCGCCGGGCACGTGCGCGGCATCGCGCAGCAGGCGGCGACGACACCGGGCGGCGACGTGGGCACGCAGTTCGGCGCGGTCCTGGTCGAGATCGTGCGCGAGCGGGGTGACCGGTACCCCGCGGTCAAGGCCGCGTTGGCCGAGTCGGTGGCGGAGGGCGGTCAGGACCAGGCCCTGGGCTTCGGCCTCGACCTCATCCTCGACGGCCTGCGGGCGCGGATCGCGTCCCGCGACGACCCGACCCCGCGCTGATCGGACGCGTCGCCGACCGGGTGCGGTACTGGTCCGACACCGCACTGATCCAACACAGTCCTGATACACGCCGCGGCCTAGGCTCGGCACGTGGCGACGACGGGTGGTTGGCGGCGGCAGGTCGGCCGGGACGGTGGGCTGCCGCTGTTCCGCGCGGCCGGGATACCGGTGCTGCTCGCGCCCTCGTGGTGGCTCGGCTCGGCGGCCATCGTGGTGCTCTACGCGCCGCTGGTCGGCCGCATCGCACCCGGCACGAGCGGCCTCACCGGCGTGCTCCTCGCCGCCACGTTCGCGGTCTTCCTCGGCCTCTCGGTCCTGGCGCACGAACTCGGCCACAGCCTGGTCGCCCTGCGCCTGGGCCTGCCGGTGCGCCGGCTGCGCCTGTTCCTGCTCGGCGGCGTGTCCGAGGTCATGCGCACCCCGACCCGCCCCGGCCACGAGGGTGCCATCGCCGCGGCCGGCCCGATCGTCTCCATCGTGCTGGCCGGCCTGTTCGCCCTGGCCGCCTCCGCCATCCCGCAGCCCGACGCCGTGTGGCTGCTGATCGCCCAGACCGCGTTCGCCAACGCCGCCGTCGCGGTGTTCAACCTGCTGCCCGGCCTGCCGCTGGACGGCGGCCGGATCCTGCGCGCGGGCGTGTGGGCGGTCACGGGTCGTCGCGCGTCGGGCACGAAGGCCGCCGTGATCGGTGGCGGGGTCGTGGCCGCCCTGCTCGTCGTCTGGGCGGTCTGGGGCGTCCTCGACGGCGCCGAGGACCGCTGGATCCGCTTCGGCGTGTGCCTGCTGACCGCGTGGTTCGTGCTGGCGGGCGCGCGCGGCGAGCTCACCGCCGAGCGCCGCAGCACCTGGCCGGACGGCCTGACGCTGGGCGAACTCGTCCGCCCGGTGCTGCAACTGCCCGCCGAGAGCCCGGTGTCGGGCGCGCTCACCGCGTCCGCCGGCCGGGGCGTGGTGCTGGTCCGCGCGGACGGTGTCGCCGCCGGCCTGCTCGACCGCGAGATGGCGCGCCGGCTGGCCAGCACCTCGCCGCACGCGCCGGCCGAGCAGGCCGCCGTGCCGATCCGGCCGGAGACCGTGCTGCTGGAGAACGAGACCGGCGCCGAGGTGGTGGAGCGCGTGCACGGCACCGCCGCCTGGGAGTACCTGGTCGTCGACCTCGAAGGACGGCCCGCGGGCGTGCTGCGCCGCGAAGACCTCAAGGCCGCGCTGAACCGGCGCTGACCTGCCGGGGCGCTGACCTGCCCGCTTGAACTGCCCGGTGCTGACCCGGCCCCGGGCGCCGACCTACCCGCCGTTGAGCAGCCCGGCCTCCTGCGCCAGGATCGCCGCCTGCACCCGCGACCGCAGGTCCAGCTTCGTCAGCACCCGCGACACGTGGGTCTTCACCGTCGTCTCACCGATGTGCAACTTTCGCCCGATCTGGTGATTCGACAGTCCCTCGCCGAGGCACCGCAGCACCTCCACCTCACGCTCGGTCAACGAGTCCAACCCGGCCGGGCGCGACTTCGGCGCGGTCGAGGCGAACTCCCGCATCACCCGCCGCGTCACGCTCGGCGCGAGTACCCCGTCACCGGCCGCGACCTGCCGCACCGCCTCGACCAGCGCGGGCGCCTCCACCGACTTCAGCAGGAACCCCGCCGCACCGGCCCGCAGCGCGCCGCGCACGTACTCGTCCAGGTCGAACGTGGTCAGCACCAGCACCTCGCACACGCCGCCGAGCTGCCTGGTCGCCTCGATGCCGTCCACCCCGGGCATCCGGATGTCCATCAGCACCAGGTCGGGCCGCAGCCGCGTGGCCAGCCGCACCGCCGCCTCGCCGTCCGCCGCCTCGCCGACCACCTCGACGCCGTCCGCGCCGTCGAGGATCATCACCAGGCCCGCCCGGATCGCCGCGTGGTCGTCGGCCACCACCACCCGGATCACAGCGGGAACTCCGCCCGCACGACCCAGTCGCCGTCGTCCTCCCGGCCCGCGGAGAACGCACCGCCGACCACGTGGGCGCGTTCCGCCATGCTCACCAACCCCGTCCCGATGCCCGTCGGACCGTCGACCGCGCCATTGCGCACCACCACCACCAGCCGTCTGACCTGCCGTTCCAGCACCACCGACGTGCGCGCGCCCGGTGCGTGCTTCAACGCGTTGGTCAACGCCTCCTGCACGATCCGGTATGCCGCGACGTCCACGCCCACCGGCAGCTCGTCCACGTCCGTGCCGCGCAGCTCCACCACCAGCCCGCCCGCCACGGCCGACTCGACCAGCCTGCCCACGTCCGCCAGTCGCACGGTCACCGGCTCGTCCGCCGGTTCGTCCGCCCGCAGCACGTCGATCATCATCCGCATCTCGGTCAACGACCGCACGCTGTTCTCCCGCACCGACTTGAGCACCGTGCGCACCGTCTCCGGGTCGCCCTCGCGCATCGACAGCACCGCCTCGGACTGGATCGCGATGGCGGACAGGTGCCCGGCCACCACGTCGTGCAGGTCGCGGGCCATCCGGTTGCGCTCGGCGTTCACCGCCGCCCGCCGGTCCAGCTCCGCGATCCGGGTGACGTGCTCGGCCCCCTCCCGGTGCTGCCGCACGTTCGTCGCCCACCACACCGGCACCACGAACAGCGAGAACGCCTGCAGGCCGGCGTAGAACGACTGCCGCCAGTCGCCCAGCACCGCGACCGCCACGGTGATGCCGACCGTCAACACCGCCACCGCGCCGACGATCACCCGGTGCAACCTGCGGGAACCGTGCATGGTGGCCATGAACAGCACGTCGATGCACACCATCATCACCGGCATGCTCAGGTCGAAGTACACGTCGACCGCCGTGACCGGGGTGACCACGGCCAGCGCCATCACGGGCGACCTGCGGCGGAACGCCTGGCCGGCGCACGCGACGGCGAGGACCGCCGCCCGGATCGCGAACGGCGTGCGCGCGTCCGGGCCGCCGAGCACGAGGTCCATGCCGAGCCGGTAGAGCAGCACGCCCGCGGCGAAGAAGGCCACCGCGATCAGCACGTCCCGGTGTCCGCGGTGGAGCTGCACCCCGTCATCACAGCACAGCGCCCGGCGCCCGGCGTCCTACGAACTGATGACCCGCGGTGGGTCGGCCCGACGACGCGCCGCGGCCGCCGCGGGCCGCAGGCTTGCCGACGTGGTCGATCCGCTGGTTGTCGTCATCGTCGCGTGCGAGGTCGGGTTCTGGGTCGTGCTGGGCGCGGGGCTGCTGGCCCGGTACGCGTTCAGGATGCGCAGGCTCGGCGCGGCGCTGCTGGTCTGCACGCCCGTCGTGGACGTGGTGCTGCTCGTCGCGACCGTCTTCGACCTGCGCTCGGGGGGTGAGGCCGGGACGGCGCACGGGCTCGCCGCGATCTACCTGGGGGTGAGCGTGGCGTTCGGGCACAGCATGTTGCGGTGGGCGGACCAGCGGGTCGCCCACCGGTTCGCCGGTGGTCCGCCACCGGTCAAGCCGCCGAAGGAGGGCCCGGCGAGGGTCCGCCACGAGTGGCGCGAATGGGTGAAGTTCGCGATCGCGTGGGCCATCGCCTGCTCGGTGATGCTGCTGCTGATGTACGTGGTCGGCACGCCGGAGCGGACGCAGGCGCTGTGGGGGCAGATGCGGGGCATGACGGTCGTCGGCGTCATCTGGCTGCTGGGCTGGCCCGTCTACCACACGGTCACCGAGCTGGCCAAGGGACGTACCGAGAAGATCACTGACAAGGGGGAGTGATGCGTGAGGTCGTCGGGATCATCATGCTGGTGCCGCAGGGGCTGGTGCCCCTGGTGCTGATGGCGCTGGACGTGGACAGCAAGAGCTGGTTCGTGGTGATGCACCTGCCGGCGTGGGCCCGGCTGCCCGCCGCGCTCGGGTTTGTCGTCGTCGGCGCGGCGCTGACCTACTCGGGGATGCGCGCGGCGAAGTCCCGCCGGTAGCCGGGTGAGGCCTCCGTGCGACCATCGTGCGCTGTTGACGCGCGTCCTAGCAGGAGGTTTACCGCGGTGAGCACCGCCAGTGGTCCGTTCCGGCCCGGAGACCGGGTGCAGTTGACCGACCCGAAGGGACGGCACTACACGATCGTGCTCGAACCGGGCAAGGAGTACCACACCCACCGCGGCGCGTTGTCGCACGACAAGCTGATCGGGCAGCCCGAGGGGTCCGTGGTCGTCTCGGTCGGCGGCACGTCGTTCCTGGCGCTGCGGCCCCTGCTGTCGGACTACGTGCTGTCCATGCCGCGCGGGGCGCAGGTGATCTACCCCAAGGACGCCGCCCAGATCGTCATGTACGGCGACGTGTTCCCCGGCGCGCGGGTGCTGGAGGCCGGTGCCGGGTCCGGCGCGCTGACCTGCTCGTTGCTGCGGGCGGTCGGGGAGAAGGGCAGCGTGACGTCGTTCGAGGTCCGCCAGGACCACGCCGACCACGCCATCCGCAACGTCGAGCAGTTCTTCGGCGAGCGGCCGGGCAACTGGTCGTTGACCGTCGCCGACGTGAACGAGCACGAGGGCGAGGTCGACCGGGTCGTGCTGGACATGCTCGCCCCGTGGGACGTGCTGCCCGCCGTGTCCCGCAGCCTGATCCCGGGCGGCGTGCTGGTGGTGTACGTGGCGACCACGACCCAGCTGTCGAAGGTCACCGAGGCGATCCGGGAGCAGCAGCACTGGACCGAGCCGCACGCGTGGGAGACCCTCGTGCGGCCGTGGCACGTGGTGGGCCTGGCGGTGCGCCCGGAGCACCGGATGATCGGGCACACGGCGTTCCTGCTGACCACCCGCAGGCTCGCCGACGGCGTCACCCCGCCCCGGCCGCAGCGGCGTCCGTCCAAGGGCTGACAGGGGCTCTGAACTGCGACAACGGCCCCGCCCGCGAGGTGCGGGGCCGTTGTCGTGGGTGCTCGTCCGTCAACTGGTCGGGCAGGCGACCCAGCCGTCGTCGGTCTTCTTCAACGGCAGCGTGTCGGTGTCGTCCTTGACGTACTCCTTCATGCTGTCGGGCACGCCCTGGAACTTGACCGAGACGGTGGCCGTGGCCTCCGTGTCGCTCTTCTCCTCGACCTTGTCGACGGTCAGGTTGACCTTGATGTTCTTCGCGGCCTCCTGGGCCGCCTCGACCTGCTCCTTGAACTCCGGCGGCAGGTTCTCCAGCTCCTTCTCGAGCTCCGCCGCGAAGGCGCCCGGGTCGGTCGCCTTCTTGATGTCGTCGATCGTGCCGTGCTTCTCGGTGCAGGTCAGCGTCTTGAGCTTGTCGAAGTCCCGGGAGTTGACCGCGGCGACGTAGCTGTCGGCGGCGTCCTTGGCGGTGCCGTTGCCACCGCCGCCCATCACCACGACCAGCACGACCACGACACCGATCACGGCCAGCGCGCCGACACCGCCGAGGATCCACGGCAGGGGGCTCTTCTTCTTCGGCGGCGTGCCGTAGGGATCGCCGAAACCACCCGGTTGGCCGTAACCGGGCTGGTTGAACTGGCCCGGCTGGCCGGGCTGGCCGTACGGCTGCTGGCCGGGACCGGGCTGGCCGGGCTGCCCGTAGCCACCGGGCGGCGTGCCGTAACCGGGCTGCTGCCCACCCTGTGGGAAGCCCTGACCAGGCGGCGGGTATCCGCCGGGCTGCTGGCCGTACCCCGGCTGCTGGCCGAATTGGCCTGGTTGCTGGCCAAATTGACCCGGCTGCTGACCGTAGGGACCCGGCTGCTGCGGCGGGACGGACATCACGTTCTCCTAGAACTTTCCGCTGGTGGCAGTGGACACTGCCCGGACCACTCACGTGGGACTCGTACTGGACGCACGGTAGCGGGTGGGAGGTCCCGGCAGACACCGGTATGGAGCAGTTCGTCCGGCCGAGCGGGCGGTAAGTGTGATCACACGACGCCCGGAACGCGCTGGGTGTCGGCTTTTGTCGGTGATCGCCGGTACCGTTGTGGGACGAACACGGGAGGAGGGTGCCGACATGCAGCACGGTCATCCCGGCAGCCAGCCCGATGAGGGCGGCGAGCTGAACAAAAGCAACAACCCTGGTGAGCTGACTGCGCAGATCCGGTTCCTCGAGGACGAGATCGCGTTGCTGCGCCGCAAGTTGACGGAATCCCCACGACACGTCCGGTTGCTGGAGCAGCGGTTGGCCGAGGCGACGGAGCGCGTCAGCCAACTGACCGAGCGCAACACGAAGCTCATCGACACCCTTCGAGAAGCGCGCAGCCAGCTGCTCGCGCTGCGCGAGGAAGTGGACCGCCTCGCGCAACCGCCCAGCGGTTACGGCGTCTTCCTGGCCAGGTTCGAGGACGGCACGGTGGACGTGTTCACCTCCGGCCGTCGCATGCGGGTCTCGGTATCGCCCGCGGTCGAGACGTCGTCGCTGGTCCTGGGCCAGTCGGTGCGCCTGAACGAGGCGTTGACCGTGGTCGAGGGCGGCGACTTCGAGCGCATCGGCGAGGTCTGCACGCTGCGCGAGGTGCTGCTGTCCGAGACCGCCGACAGCTCCATCGGCCGGGCCCTGGTCGTGGGCCACGCCGACGAGGAGCGGGTGGTCTGGCTGGCCCAGCCGCTGATGGACTCGCCGCTCAAGGCGGGCGACTCGCTGCTGGTCGACTCGAAGGCGGGCTTCGCCTACGAGCGCGTGCCGAAGGCCGAGGTCGAGGACCTGGTGCTGGAAGAGGTGCCCGACGTCAAGTACGAGGACATCGGCGGCCTGTTCCGGCAGATCGAGCAGATCCGCGACGCCGTGGAGCTGCCGTTCCTGCACGCCGACCTGTTCCGCGAGTACAAGCTGCGCCCGCCCAAGGGCGTGCTGCTGTACGGCCCTCCCGGCTGCGGTAAGACGCTCATCGCGAAAGCGGTGGCGAACTCCCTGGCCAAGCAGGTCCACGCCGCCCGCGGCGAGGACCACCGCGAAGCCAAGAGCTACTTCCTCAACATCAAGGGCCCCGAGCTGCTCAACAAGTTCGTGGGCGAGACCGAGCGGCACATCCGGCTGATCTTCCAGCGGGCCAGGGAGAAGGCCTCCGAGGGCACCCCGGTGATCGTGTTCTTCGACGAGATGGACTCGATCTTCCGCACCCGCGGCAGCGGCGTGTCCTCCGACGTCGAGACCACGATCGTGCCCCAGCTCCTCAGCGAGATCGACGGCGTCGAGGGCCTGGAGAACGTGATCGTGATCGGCGCCTCCAACCGCGAGGACATGATCGACCCGGCGATCCTGCGGCCGGGCCGGCTCGACGTCAAGATCAAGATCGAGCGTCCGGACGCCGAAGGCGCGAAGGACATCTTCAACAAGTACCTCACGCCCGACCTGCCGATCCACGCCGACGACCTCGCCGAGTTCGGCGGCGACCCGGTGGCCTGCATCGACGGCATGGTGCAGCACACGGTCGAGCGGATGTACGAGGAGTCCGAGGAGAACCGGTTCCTGGAGGTCACCTACGCCAACGGTGACAAGGAGGTCCTGTACTTCCGGGACTTCAACTCCGGCGCCATGATCCAGAACATCGTCGACCGCGCGAAGAAGGCGGCCATCAAGAGCCTGCTGGACACCAAGCAGCCGGGCTTGTCGGTGCGCCACCTGCTGGACGCGATCGTGGACGAGTTCGCCGAGAACGAGGACCTGCCCAACACGACCAACCCGGACGACTGGGCCAGGATCTCGGGCAAGAAGGGCGAGCGGATCGTCTACATCCGCACGCTCGTGACCGGCAAGAACCAGGAGTCGGGTCGGGCGATCGACACGGCGACCAACACCGGTCAGTACCTGTAGCACCCGCAGCTCCACCGTCGGAACCCGCCTGGAGGACCCGTCCGGCCACCGCGCCGGACGGGTCCTCCGCGTTCCAGGTCCTCCGCGTTCCAGGTCCTCCGCGTTCCAGGGTCTGCTCGGTCGCGGGTCAGGCGCAGACGCCCTCGTCCCGGCCGTCGACCAGGAGGTCCCGCAGCGTGACCGACCCGTCGAGGTGGTGCAGCGCGAGCCGCCGCCCGGTCGGATCGGCGATCAGCGGCGTTCCGGCGGTCGTGAGCGGCAGGCCGAGGGGGATCACCCCGATCCGCTCCCGGCGCCCAGGGTCAGCGGAGCGCCCAGCATGTCGCCCGTGGCGGTATCCCACCTGGTCAGCACGCCGTCGCAGGCCACGACCAGCTCCGAGCCGACGACCGGGACCATCGACAGGGTCGACCGCGCCTCGTCGCACGGACCTCCGGGTTCCGGCGTGGCGGGCAGGTCGAGCCGCCGTTCCACCGTCAGATCGGGCGGCGAGCACACCGTCACGGCGCCCTCGGCGAACGCCGTCCTCGACCAGCGGCGGCGTGCCGTCCAGCAGTACGGGGATCACGCGCAGGCCCTGTGCGAACGCCTGGCGACCTGGCAGAGCCGGTGCGGCGGCGGAAGACCGCGATCGGGTGCCGGTCGTCAGGAGCGGGCGGTGACCAGGCCGGACTCGTAGGCGGCGATCACCAGCTGTGCCCGGTCGCGGGCCTGGAGCTTGTGCAGCAGGCGACCGATGTGGGTCTTCACCGTGCCGACCGACAGGTGCAGCTCGTCCATGATCTCGGCGTTGGAGTAGCCGCGCGCGATCAGCAGCAGCACCTCCTGCTCACGTTCCGTGATCGCGTCGAGGCGGACGGCACGCGGTGGGGGTGTTCGGGAGAACTCGGCCACCAGCCGGCGCGTCACGGAGGGCGACAGCAGGGCGTCGCCGGCGGCCACCACGCGGATCGCGGCCAGCAGGTCGGCCGGGGGAGTGTCCTTCAGCAGGAACCCGCTCGCGCCGGCCCGCAGCGCCGAGTACACGTACTCGTCCAGGTCGAACGTGGTCAGGATCAGCACCCGGGCGTCGGAGAACGAGCTGATCCGGCGGGTGGCGGCGATACCGTCGACGCCCGGCATCCGCACGTCCATCAGCACCACGTCCGGCGACGTCGACCGCACCACGGACACCGCCTCGGCGCCGTCACCGGCCTCGCCGACCACCCGCAGGTCGGGCGCCGAGTCCACGAGCACCTGGAAGCTGCCGCGCAGCAGCGCCTGGTCGTCCACGATCACCACGTCGATCACGACAGCGGCACCTCGGCGCGCACCGCGAAGCCCCCACCGGCCAGCGGGCCGGCGGAGAACGTCCCGCCGTAGACCGCCACCCGTTCCCTCATCCCGATCAACCCGTGCCCCCCGCCGCCACCGGCCAACACCCGTTCACCGGGTCCGTCGTCGACCACCCGGACCTCCACCGCATCGTCCCCGACGGCGATCGACACCTCGCAGGCGGCCGGCGCCGCGTGCTTCACCACGTTGGTCACCGACTCCTGCACGATGCGGTACACGGTGAGCCCCAGCCCGTCGGGCAGCGAACCGGACACCGACAGCGACACGTCCACGCCGGCCATCGACGCCCGCGACACCAGTTCGGGCAGGTCGTCCATCCCGGGCATGGGTGCCAGGTCGGCCTCCGCGTTCTCGGACCGCAGCACGCCCAGCAGCCGCCGCATCTCGACCAGGGTGCCGCGGGACGTCGTCTCGATGATCCGCAACGCCTCCTGGGCCTGCTCGGGCTGCGTCGGCGCGACGTGGGCGGCGACGCCTGCCTTGACCGTGATCAGGCTCAGGCTGTGCGCCACCACGTCGTGCAGCTCGCGGGCGATGCGCATGCGCTCCTCGGCGACGGCCTTGGTCGACGCCTCCGCGGCCCGGCGGGCCTCGTAGGCCCGGCGGATCCGCGTGGCGCGCCCCAACGCCCACGCGGCACCCACGACCAGCGTGAGGAACACGCACAACCCGAGGGACTCCGGCCACGGCTCACTGGCGAGCACCGCGACCCACGCCGTGCCGAGCGCGGTGGCCAGCGCGCCCACGGCCACCCGCTGCGAGCAGACCGAAGCCACCATGTAGATGGCGAATGCCGTCGCGCTGTAGGGCTCGAGCGTGATGTGGGTGATCGTGGCGACGTTCTGCGCCGCCAGGACGAGTCCCAGCGTGAGCAAGGGGCGTTTGCGGCGCAGCGCCAACGGCGCCCCGACCAGCACGGCCACCGGGTACCCCAGCCACGCCGGCACGTCGCTCATCCGGGCGAAATCCAGGTACACCATGACCAGCACGACGGCGGCGGCCCCGTCCAGCACGTACAGGTAGGCGATCGGCAGCATCCGCAGGACTCGCGACATCACGATCGGCACGGTAATCGGCCGGGCCGCCCGCGGCGTCGGACCACGGTCCGATCCGGAATCACAGACCTCGGTCCGATTCGCCCCGCGCCCCGCCCCGGCAAGCTCCAACCCATGATCGAAGTAAGGCAGCTGACCAAGCGCTACCGGGCCACCCGGGCCGTGGACGGCCTCTCGTTCGAGGTGAAGCCCGGCTACGTCGCGGGCTTCCTCGGCCCCAACGGCGCGGGCAAGTCCACCACCATGAGGGCGATCCTCGGCCTGGACCGGCCGACCAGCGGCGAGGCGCTCGTCGACGGCCGCCGGTACGCCGACCTCCGCCGTCCCATGCACCACGTCGGCGCGCTGATCGACGCGGGCGCGGTGCACGGCGGTCGGTCGGCCTACGACCACCTCCGCGTGCTGGCGCGCAGCAACGGCATCAAGGACACCCGGGTCGTGGCGACCTTGGAGCAGGTGGGTCTGGCGGGCGTGGCGAAGAGACGGGTGGGATCGCTGTCGCTGGGCATGAAGCAGCGCCTCGGCGTGGCGGCGGCCCTGCTCGGCGATCCCGGCGTGCTGCTGTTCGACGAGCCGGTGAACGGCCTCGACCCGGAGGGCATCCGGTGGATCCGCCACCTCATGCGCGGCCTGGCCCGCGAGGGCCGCACGGTGCTGGTGTCCAGCCACCTGATGAGCGAGATGGCCCTGACCGCCGACCGGGTCATCGTGATCGGCCGCGGCAGGCTGATCCTGGAGTCGTCCATGCAGGACCTGCAGGAGAAGTTCCGGACGGACGTCCTCGTCCGCTCGCCCACGCCGGACGCCCTGGTGTCCGTCCTGACCGCCGCCGGCGCCAGCACCCGGTCGGAGGACGGCGCGCTGCTCGTGCAGGGGCTCGACGCCCCCGAGATCGCCGACCTGGCCGCCCTCAACGGCATCCGCGTCCACGAGCTGACCCCGCGCAGCGCGTCGCTGGAGGACGCCTACCTGGAGTTGACCGAGGAGAGCGTCGAGTACCGGACCAAGGAGACCGCACGATGACCGACCTGCTGAACTCGGAGTGGCTGAAGCTCCGCTCCGTCCGCTCGACCACCTACATCCTGCTGGCCATCACGGCGGCCCTGCTGGGCGGCGTGCTGGTGTCGTTCCTGATGACGGCCGACTGGGACACCTCGCCACCGGACCTGCAGCAGAAGTTCGGCTCGGCGGACCCTGGCATGCTGGTCGTGCCGTTCACCCAGTTCTGCCTGGGCGTGCTGGGTGCCATGGCGATCACCTCGGAGTACGGCACCGGCATGATCCGCACCGCGCTGGTCTCCGTGCCCCAGCGCAAGGCCTTCCTCGTGGCCAAGACACTCGTGGTGGCCGGCGCGTCCCTGGCCATCGCCCTGATGGCCACCCTGCTGGCCTACCAGGCGGGCGAGTGGATCACCGGCGACCGCCCGCGGCCGATCTCGGCCTACGACTCGTTCGCCGACGCCCTGCCGGGGCTGCTGGCGAACACCGCGTCGATGGTCCTGCTGGCGTTGGTGGGAATGGGCCTGGGCTTCCTGCTCCGCTCCACGGCCGGCGCACTGGTCTCGCTCTGCGCCCTGCTGTTCGTCCTCCCGACCCTGACCCTCGTCCTACCGGAACCGTGGAACGAACGCGCGTACTCCGTCATGCTGCCCGTGCTCGCCCCCCAGCTGTCGGGCGATATCACCAACCCCCTGCTGTCCCCGCTGGGCGCCGCCCTGACGATGGTCGCCTACCTGATCGCCGCCGTGGGCGCCGGCACGATCGCCCTGCTCCGCCGCGACGCCTGAGCCGTCTCCACCCACCTCGCCAACGTGTGGCCTCTGGGGCCTGGCTGGGTCGCCCGGCTGGGTCGTCCGGCTGGGTCGTCCGGCTGGGTCGCTCTGCTGGATCGCTCTGCCGGGTCGCGTCGTGCGAACCCTCACTGCGGGCTGGCCGGTCGTGGAGCCGGGGTCCAGGCAGAGATGCTCGGGCGCCATCGCGCGGGTTTCCTTGCTACCGCTGGTTGTCGGGGCGGTCGCTCCGTGGGGCCGTCACGTCGGGGCGATCGCCCTCGCGCGCATCCTGCTGTCGTGGCCGGATTCGCGGTCCGGCGGGTCGCGTTCATACCAAGGAGTGACCTTTGTGGCCACGGTGGACGGCTGGTGGCGTCGGTGGTTCGCCAACGAGCCGAACGGCGTGTCTTGGGCGCGGGTCAAGGTCTACATCGAGCACGTTCTCCGGGGCGACCGTGCTGGAGCCAGCGCCCGGGTGCACGACCGCATCCGCACGGTCGACGACGTCCCGACCGGCTGACCCCCGGTCCCGTCACGGTGATCACGATGACCGGCGGCCCGCGAAGCCGCCGGTTACCGTGTCGGGCGTGTCCGACTTCGCCCTAGGCCTGGCCGCCCTCGGCCGCCCCGCGTACATCAACCTCGGCCGCGAGCACGCCCTGCCCGACCACCGCGACGTGGACGCCATGCGCGCGCAGTGCCACACCGTGCTGGACGCCGCCTACGCGGCGGGCGTGCGCCGGGTGGACGCGGCCCGGTCCTACGGCCGCGCGGAGGAGTTCCTGGCCCAGTGGCTGGCCGAGCGCGGCCACCAGGACGTGCAGGTGTCCAGCAAGTGGGGTTACGCCTACGTCGCCGACTGGCGGCGCGACGCGACCACGCACGAGGTGAAGGAGCACTCGCTCGACCGGTTCACCCGGCAGTGGCGGGAGACCGAGGCGCTGCTGGGGCCGCACGTCGGCCTCTACGACGTGCACTCGCTGACGTCGGACAGCCCGCTGTTCGGCGACCCGGACCTGCTCCTCGCCCTGGGCGGGCTGCGGGATTCGGGTGTCCGCCTCGGTTTCTCCACCTCCGGCCCGCGCCAGGGCGAGACGGTGCGGCGCGCGTTGGAGCTCACGGTCGAGGGGCGGCGCCTGTTCGAGAGCGTCCAGTCCACCTGGAACGTCCTGGAGACCTCGGTGGGCCCCGCGCTGGCGTTCGCCAAGGAGTCCGGCGCGGAGGTGTTCGTCAAGGAGGGCCTGGCCAACGGCAGGCTCGCGGTCGACCCGCCGCCGCGGGTGCGCGACCTGGCCGACCGGCACGGTGTCGGCCCGGACGCCATCGCGCTGGCCGCCGTGCGCGCCCAACCGTGGGCCGACGTCGTGCTCTCCGGCGCGGCGAGCCCGCGACAACTGCACGCCAACCTCATGGCACGCGACGTCGACCTGACCCCCGACGAGCTCGCCGACTGCGCCGAGCCCGCCGAGCGGTACTGGGCTACCCGGGCGTCCCTGGCTTGGGATTGAGCCTGACCCGGCCCGAGTCGAGGTCGACCGGCCCGCGCGGTGGCGCGCCCGACTCCTCGTCCTCGCCCAGCATCCGCGTCACCTGGCGCTGTTGCAGCTCGATGTGCTTGCCGCCCTGGAACACGGTGGTGAACTCCTCGAACGCGGTCGCGGACACGACCGGCTGACCCTGGCGCCGACGCGCCCACCGCAGCAGGCGCTCCGCGGTCGCGAGGCCGACCAGCAGCACGGCCAGGCCTGGGATCGACATCGCGAACACCATGCCCATGTGGTCCTCCTCCGGCCGGCCACCTGCTGAACGCGCGCGACCGGGCGAATGGTTCCGGACCGGCCGCGCCAAGATCCTCCCCAGGTCGTACCGGCCCGTGCTACCCCGGACCGACGCCTGCCGACGTCGTCGCTTCCTACCGTCGTGGCGTTCGCGTCACGAGGAGGAGTTGTGCCCACATCCCTGCGGCTCGCGGTCGCCGAGTTCCGCAACCGACCCGGCCGCGCCGTGCTGCCCGGTGTCGCCCTGGTGGTCGGCGTCGCGTGCCTGCTGGCCGCCCTGATGCTCAGCGACGCCATGGTCCGCGCCACCGACGAGGGCGCGCCCACCGTGCCCGCAGGGGTCGACCTCGTCGTCCGCCCACCGGTCCGCGGCGACACCGCGGACCTCGACCAGGCGACCGCCGACCGGGTGGCGCAGGCCGCCGGGGTGACGCTGGCGCAACCGATCCGCGAGGTCCGCGCCGACCTGCTGCTCGACGGCGGACGGGCGAACGACCGCCGGGCCACCGCCGACATCGAACCGGACCGCGCCGACCTGCACCGCGTGCCGATCCTGGAGGGCCGCTCGCCCGGCCCGGACGGCGAGATCGCGGTCGACCGGGTCACCGCCTACGAGCACGGCCTCATGCCGGGCACGTCGGTCAAGCTCGCCGACGCGGCGGGCAAGCCGGTGGACGTGGTGGTCCGGGGCATCACCAAGCGCGGCTCGCTCGGCGAGGAGCCGCTGATCGTGGTCGGCGAGCGCCTGGCCGCCAAGCTCGGCGGCACGCCCCGGGTCGAGGCGATCTACGTCCTCGGCGGCGACCGGGCCGCCGTCGCGCAGGCCGCGGGCGGGAACTTCCGGGTGGACACCAAGGCGGCGATCGCCGCGGAACCGCCCAACAACGACCTGGCGGCCGTGCTGCTGCCGTTCAGCATCCTGGCGCTGGCCACGTCCGTCTTCGTCGCCTCCGCCACCTACCGCGCCGTCTACGCGCAACGCCAGCGGCACACCGCCCTGCTGCGCTGCCTCGGCGCGCACCGAGGCCCGCTGGTCTGGGCGAACCTCCTCGAAGCACTCGTCACCGGCGTCGCCGCGGGTGCGGTCGGCGCGGTGCTCGGCGGGTCGGTGGCGTGGCTGCTGGCCAGGCTGTTCGACGGCACCGGCCTGTCCGCGCTGCTCGGCGCGGTGGAGCTGAGCCCCTCGCTGCTGCCCACGGTCGGCCAGCTCGTCATCGGCGTCGTCACCGCCGCCACGCTCAGCGCGTTCGCCGCGGTCCGGCCCGCGCTGGCCGCCGCACGCATCTCGCCGCTCGCCGCACTGCGGACGTCCGAAGGCCAGACACCGGACCAGGCCGTGGTGCGCCGTCGGCGGATCTTCGGCATCGTGCTGGTCGCCACCGCGGCGGCCATGGGTGCGCTGGCGGTGCTCACGGGGCCGTCGCTGGCGGCGATCTTCCTGGTCCTGTTCTCCGGCATCACCGCCGTGTTCGGCCTGTTCGGCGTGCTCGGGCCGGTCGTGGTGCCCGCGCTGGGCCGGATCTTCGGCTCGGTGGCGAGCCGCTTCGGAGGCGCGCAGTGGAAGCTGGCCGCGGCCGAGGTGCGGCGGGTGCCGCAGCGGTCCGCGTCGGTGGCGATGCCGCTGCTCCTGGCCGCCGCCATGGTCACCTTCTTCGCCGTCACGGTGGGTTCGGCACAGCGCATGGAGGACGAGTTCAGCAACGAGCCGCAGCCCGACGCCGTGGTGGCGGACGCCGGCGGCCGGGCGCTCGCCGGCGGCGTCGGCGCGGCGGCCAACCGGCCCGAGGCGGCCGGCACGGTCGTCGTGCACGGCCTCGACGTCGAGCAGGCGGACGCGGACGGCGACACGTTCCCGACGCAGGTCGTCGGCGCCGACCCCGACCGCATGCGCGAGTGGCTGACCAGGCAGAACGTGAACGCCGCCGACTTCACCCACGGCACCGTGCTGCTCAACGAGTGGTACGCCGAGCGGTTCGGCGCGCAACGGGGCCGGCCGTTCACCGTGGAGGGGTTGCCCGGCGGGCCGCGCACGGCCACGGTCGTCGGCACGTTCACCGGCTCGCTGCTCGACGACGCCGACGTGGTGCTGCCCGACCCCGACCTGGCGCCACCGTCGAAGGTGCTGGTGACGCTCAAGCCCGGCGCGGACCCGGCCGCCTACCAGGCGGGGGTGCGGGCGGCCCTGGCCGACTCACCCACCGTTCTGGTGAACACCAAGGCCGAGACCAGCGCGCAGAACCAGCGCTACCTCGACCTGGGGATGGTGATGCTGATGGTGCTGCTGGGGCTGTCCGTCGCGGTCGCGGTGACCGGCATCGGGACCGCGTTGACGATCTCCGTGCAGGAACGGCGCAAGGAGCTGGCACTGCGGCGCGCGCTCGGCGTGACCAAGGGCGGGCTGCAAGGCGGCGTGGTGGCCGAAGCGGTGCTGTTGGCGCTGGTCGGAGTGCTGGGCGGCGGTCTGTTCGGCCTCCTCTACGCCGAGCTGACGTTGGCCGCGCTCGGGGTGTTCATGTGGCCGACCGCGGCCGTGGCGCCGTTGCTGTTCGGTGGCGCGGGCGTGGTGGTCCTCGCGGTGCTCGCGGCGTTCGGTCCGGCCCGCGGCGCGTCGCGGATCAGGCCCGCCGCCGGACTCGCCGCCGGCTGAAACGTGACCCGGGTTCCGGCGGTGTGCCGGTGGAAGGTCGTAGTCTGCGTACATGCGGCGGATCATGGGAACCGAAGTCGAGTACGGCATCTCGGTGCCGGGTGACGCCACGGCGAACCCGGTGCTCACCTCGACACAGGTCGTGCTGGCGTACGCGGCGGCCGCCGACATACCGCGGGCACGCCGGGCGCGCTGGGACTACGAGGTCGAATCGCCGCTGCGCGACGCGCGCGGCTTCGACCTCGGCACGCCCGGCGGCCACCCCGGCGACAGCGACGTCGAGGACCTGGGCGCGGCCAACGTCATCCTCACCAACGGCGCGCGCCTGTACGTCGACCACGCGCACCCGGAGTACTCCGCGCCCGAGGTCACCAACGCGCGTGACGCGGTGATCTGGGACAAGGCGGGGGAGCGGGTGATGGAGGAGGCCGCGATGCGCGCGGCCACCGTCCCCGGTCAGCCCCGGCTCCAGCTGTACAAGAACAACGTCGACGGCAAGGGCGCCAGCTACGGCACCCACGAGAACTACCTGATGCAGCGCAGCACGCCGTTCACCGCGGTGATCTCCGGGCTCACGCCGTTCTTCGCGTCCCGCCAGGTCGTGGTCGGCTCCGGCCGCGTCGGCATCGGCTCGGCGGGCGAGGAGGCCGGCTACCAGCTGTCCCAGCGCTCCGACTACATCGAGGTCGAGGTCGGGCTGGAGACCACGCTCAAGCGCGGCATCATCAACACCCGCGACGAGCCGCACGCCGACGCGGACAAGTACCGCCGGCTGCACGTGATCATCGGTGACGCGAACCTCGCCGAGTACTCCACCTACATCAAGTGCGGCTCCACGTCGCTGGTGCTGGACATGATCGAGGCCGGCCGCCGGTTCGACGACCTGCGGCTGCAGGAGCCCGTCCGGGCGGTGCACCAGATCAGCCACGACCCGACGCTCAAGGTGAAGGTCGAGCTGTCCAACGGGCGCAAGTTCACCGGGCTGGACCTGCAGTTCGCCTACTACGAGCGCGCCTCCGCGTTCGTCGAGCAGGAGGGCTACGGCGACCGGGACGTGCTGCGCGTGTGGGGCGAGGTGCTCGACGCGCTGGCCCGCGACCCGCAGGAGTGCGCCGACCGGCTCGACTGGGTGGCGAAGCTGCGGTTGCTCGAAGGTTATCGCGCCCGCGACGGCCTGGCCTGGGGCTCGCCCCGGCTGTCGCTGGTCGACCTGCAGTACTCCGACGTGCGGCTCGACAAGGGCCTGTACAACCGGCTGGTGGCGCGCGGCTCGATGAAACGCCTGGTCAGCGAGGAGGAGGTGCGCGCGGCCATCCTCGCGCCGCCGGAGGACACCCGCGCCTACTTCCGCGGCCGCTGCCTGGAGCGCTACCCCACTTCGGTGGCCGCCGCATCGTGGGATTCGGTGATCTTCGACCTCGGCCGGGAATCACTCGTCCGGATCCCCACCCTCGAACCACTGCGCGGCACGAAAGCGCACGTCGGAGCCCTGCTGGAGGCCTCGGACACGGCCGAGCAACTGGTGGAGGCGCTGACCCGGGGCTGATCAACAGACCCGAGTGGCAGGCGCAGGATGTCGTACCTGGTGGGTAGTGTTTAACTCGCAGGACCCGAGGACCGGGAGGTCGACATGGCCCAGGAACAGGTTCAGCGCCAAGGCGGCGGTGACGGCGACGAGAACGGCGACGGCGCGGCCGGCGCCGGCCAGGAACGCCGGGAGAAGCTCGGCGAGGACGTCGACGCCATCCTCGACGAGATCGACGACGTGCTCGAAGAGAACGCAGAGGACTTCGTCCGCGCATACGTGCAAAAGGGCGGCGAGTAAGAAGCCGCCGGCGGGACAGGAGAAGAACGCACACATGGACCACAGCTCGACCGGGCGCTACCCGGCCGCGTCGTTGCCCCCGGCCTACCTCAGGCCGGGGTCGTCGTCGTTCACCGATTTCCTCCGCGCCCAGGCCCCCGAACTGCTGCCGTCGAGCCGCACCCTGCCCGAGGGCAGCGCGGTGCAGGCCCCGCACGGCACGACCATCGTCGCCCTCACGTTCAAGGGCGGTGTGGTGATCGCGGGCGACCGGCGCGCCACGATGGGCAACGTGATCGCCCAGCGCGACATGAAGAAGGTGTTCATCACCGACGACTACTCGGCGGTGGGCATCGCGGGCACGGCGGGCATCGCGGTCGAGATCGTCCGGCTCTACGCGGTCGAGCTCCGCCACTACGAGAAGATCGAGGGCGTCTCGCTGTCGCTGGACGGCAAGGCGAACCGGCTCTCGGCGATGATCAAAGGCAACCTGGACGCCGCGCTGGCGGGCCTCGCGGTCGTGCCGCTGTTCGCGGGTTTCGACACCGACGCGCCCGAGACGGACCGCGCGGGCCGCATCGTGTCCTACGACGTGACCGGCGGGCGCTACGAGGAGTCGCAGGGCTACCAGGCCGTCGGCTCGGGCTCGCTGTTCGCGAAGTCGGCGCTGAAGAAGCTCTACGACCCGGACGCCGACGCCGAGCGGGCCGCCAGGACCGCGATCGAGGCGCTGTACGACGCGGCCGACGACGATTCCGGCACCGGCGGCCCGGACGTGATCCGCAAGATCTACCCGGTCGTCGTGACGATCACCGCCGACGGTGCGGCGCACATGACCGACGAGCAGACCGCCACGCTGGCCGAGTCGGTCGTCGAAGGCCGTCGGATCAGGCCGGCGGGCTGAGCGCCGTGCCGACCCCCATCCCCACCCGCATCCGCCGAGCCCGGGAGCCGCAGCAGTGACGATGCCGTTGTACGCCTCACCCGAGCAGATCCTCCGCGACCGCGCGGAGTACGCCCGGAAGGGCATCGCCCGAGGCCGGAGCGTCGTCGTGCTCCGGTACGCCGACGGCGTGCTGTTCGTGGCGGAGAACCCCTCCGCCACCCTGCACAAGGTGTCCGAGATCTACGACCGCATCGCGTTCGCCGCGGTCGGCCGCTACAGCGAGTTCGAGAACCTGCGCCAGGCGGGCATCCGGTTCGCCGACATCCGCGGGTACCAGAACGACCCGCGCGACGTGACGTGCCGGTCGTTGGCCAACGTCTACGCCCAGACCCTGGGCTCGATCTTCGCCGAGCAGATCAAGCCGCTCGAGGTGGAGATCTGCGTGGCCGAGGTCGGCACCGCGCCCGAGCAGGACACGCTGTACCGGCTGACCTACGACGGTTCGATCGTGGAAGAGCCGCAGTACGTCGTGATGGGCGGCCAGGCCGAGGCGACGAGCACGGCCTTGAAGGACGCCTACACCGAGTCCCAGCCGTTGGCCGACGCCGTGCGCACGGCGGTGAAGGCCCTCAGCTCCGGCAGCACCACCACCGGCAACGGCAAGCCGGACATCCTCGACCGCGGCAAGTTGGAGGTCGCGGTCCTGGAGCGCTCCCGGCCGCGGCGCGCGTTCCGGCGCATCACCGGCGCCGCCCTGGCGGCCCTGCTGCCCGGTGACGACCCGGCGCCTGCCGAGGCCGAGGAACCGCCCGCCAAGGGCGGCAAGCAGAAGCCGGTGACGGACGTGAACCTGCCGCCGAACGACGACAAGGCGTAGGTTCCGCACCCGACCGCGAAGGCCCCCGGCACACCGCCGGGGGCCTTCATCGCGCTACAGGAAGATCTTGACCAGCTGGTCGCGCCCCTCGGGGTCGCGCAGCACCACCTGGTTGCCCGCGCGCAGCTCCGAGTCGATGAACTCGTAGACCAGCAACGCCCGGTTGACCAGGTCGACCTTCTTGAGCCCGGTCCGCTCCTGCAACGTGCCCAACGCCGCGACCGCCTCCGCGATGAGCGCGACGTTGACCCGGTCCGCCACGGCAGGTTTGTCCGACGCGACCCGTTCGACCGACGACATGGCGCACCCCGCTCCCCGTTGTTCTGCCCAGCATTGCACCATCTGTGCGAATCCGCCACAGATTCGGTGGTGAAAGTGTGGACTCCGGGCACGAGTGCGTGGCAGGATCAACTTGCGAGTTCACGCGGCGCCTCGAACCGAGGGGCGTGGTCGGCCGGCGATCGTGGGGGTGACAGCCGGCCATCACGACAACCCTGGTTCCTCCGACGTTCTGCACCTACGTGGGTGCAGGGGGGAGGGGGGAGAGAAAGGCGCCTCGCATGAGTATCGCAACGCCGGAACCGGGCACGCCCGGAACCGACAACCCGGCGGGCTGGGGCGACCCGACCCGCGAAGCGCGAGTGCGCGTGGAGAAGTCGGGTCTCAAGGTTGAAGTGGCCGTGCCCTCCAACCAAGCGCCCCGCCTCCTGCACGCGGCTGTGCTGGCACTGGTGATGAGCGGGGTGGTCCTCGGCCCCGTGCTGACGCTCAGGGCGGTCCCGGTGGACTTCCCGGTGTGGGCGACGGTCGGCTTGACCGCCGGTCAGATCGGCCTGTTCGGGCTGGTCGCGATGATCGCGCGACGTGCGTCCTGGTCGGGAGAGAGGACCCGGAGGCGGGGCTGACGCGGCGAAGGGGCACTCGGGAGAGTGCCCCTCTCGCCTGTCCTCAGGCGTGCGCCAGTGGTGACGGCAGGTCGGTGAAGTCCTTCGTGCGCTCCAACGAGGTCAGCACGGCGAGCAGGTCGGCGGGCGGCGCGGTGAGCTTGCGGGCGTCCAGGTCCAGCCACCCCGCGGTGGTCACGACGGTGGCGGCGGTGCGGCCGTCCGCCCTGATGATCCTGTTGTGCAGGCGGAACCGCGCGCCGTCCGCCGCGAGGCCGGCCAGGCGCAGCTCCACCACGATCGGGTCGAGCAGGCGCATCTCGGCGCGGTACCGGATGTCGTCGCCGTGGGAGACGGGGCCGATGCGGCGGGCGGCGAACTCGGTGACCGGGAAGTCCGCCGAGGCGAAGTACTGCATCCGGTTGTCCTCGGCCGCGTCCAGGTACGCGGTGGTGCGCATGTGGCCGTTCTGGTCGACGTCCGGCCAGCGCACGTGGGTGGTGCTGGTGAAGGGCATGCGCCGAGTATGCGCACCCCCACCGGCACCACCCGCCGGTCACCCGGTCAAGCGACCGCCTCGGCCAGCAACCGGCTCGTGCGCTCACGCACCGAAGGCGTGTCCAGCCCGCGCACCACCACCGTGGTCCGCCGCCGCAGCACGTCGTCCACCTCGGTCGCCCACTCGTAGCGCTGCGCGTGCGCCACCTGCGCCCAGATGTCCGGTCCGTCCGGGTGCACCCGGTCCAGCAACGACGGGTCGTCCAGCGCCAGCGCCAGCACCTCGTGGCTCACCGTGCCGTAGTGCGTGGCCAGGTGCCGGAGCACGTCGTGCGGCACCGACGGCAGCTCACGGCCCAGCTGCGCGCTCACCCGCTCGGGCAGCGCCGCGCCCGGCAACGCCGACGGCACGCCGTCGAACGCGTGCGACAGGTCGCGCCCGAGCGACTCGCCGACGCGGGCCAGCACCGAGGCGCCGATGCGCCGGAACGTGGTCCACTTGCCGCCCGCCACGCTGATCATCCCGCCGCGCCCGCGGGTGATCACCGTCTCGCGCCTGGCGTGGCTGGTGTCGCCGGACCCGCTGTCACCCGGACCGCGGGGCAGCACGCGCAGCCCGGCGAACGTGTACGCCAACCGCGACCGGTCCAACGCCGACGGGTTGATGCCGACCGACGCCTCGCCCAGGATCTGGTCGATGTCGGCCTGCGAGCACCGCACGTCGGCCGGGTCGCCCTCGTAGGCCTCGTCGGTGGTGCCCAGCAGGAGCTGCCCCTCCCACGGGATGGCGAACGACACCCGCACGTCGTCCACCGGGATGGTCATGGCCGCACGCCACGGCGTGTCCGTCTTGAGCACCAGGTGCGAGCCCTTGGACAGCCGGATGCTCGGCTCGGCCGCCGCGTCCTCCATCCGCCGCAACGCGTCCAGCCAGGGTCCGGTCGCGTTGACCACCACCGAGGCGTCCAACCCGAAGGCCGAGCCGTCCACGCGGTCGCGCAGCTCGACACCGGTCACCAGCCCGCCGCGCTTGCGCATCCCCACCACCTCGACGTGGTTGAGCAGCACGGCACCGGCCTCGGCCGCCGCACGCGCCGCCGTGATGGCCACGCGTGAGTCGTTCATCTGGTGGTCGTAGTAGAGCGCCGCGCCGCGCAGCCCTTCCGTGCGCAGGTGCGGCACGTACTCGACGGCCCGCCGCGCGGACAGCACCTTGCCGACGCCGTCGCCGAACCCGGACAGCGCCGAGTACAGCACCACGCCCGCGCCCAGCACGGACCGCGAGTGCGGTCCGCCCCGGTACACCGGCACCAGGAACGGCAGCGGCCGGACCAGGTGCGGTGCCAGGTGGTCGCCCAACGCGCGCCGCTCGGCGTGGTTCTCCCGCACCATCGGCACCGCGCCCGGGCCCATCGCCAGGTACCGCAGGCCGCCGTGCACGAGCTTGGACGAGGCGCTGGACGTGGCGCCCGCGAAGTCGCCCGCCTCCACCAGCGCCACCCGCAGGCCCGACCGGGCCGCCGCCCACGTGGTGGCGATGCCCAGCGCGCCGCCACCGATCACCACCAGGTCGAAGGCGCCGTGTCCCAACGCCTCGCGCGCCCTGGCCCGTTGCTCACTCATCGTTGTCGTCCTCGTCGATCCAGCCGACGGTCCGCTCGACCGCCTTCTTCCACTTGCGGTAGCCCTTGTCGCGGGTCTTCGCGTCCATGGTCGGCAGCCACTCGGCGGCCTTGTGCCAGTTCTCCCGCAGGGACTCGGTGTCCGACCAGTAGCCGACCGCGAGGCCCGCCGCGTAGGCCGCGCCCAGGCACGTGGTCTCGGCGACGATCGGCCGCACCACCGGCACGTCCAGCACGTCGGACAGGAAGCCCATGAGCAGGTTGTTGGCCGTCATGCCGCCGTCGACCTTCAACGCCACCAGCTCGACGCCGGAGTCGGCGTTCATCGCGTCCACGACCTCGCGGGTCTGCCACGCGGTCGCCTCCAGCACCGCGCGGGCGATGTGGCCCTTGTCGATGTAGCCGGTCAGGCCCGCGATGACGCCGCGCGCGTCCGACCGCCAGTGCGGTGCGAACAGGCCGGAGAACGCGGGCACGAAGTACGCGCCGCCGTTGTCCTCGACCGACCTGGCCAGCGTCTCGATCTCGGGGGCGCTGGAGATCAGCCCCATCTTGTCCCGGAACCACTGCACCAGCGCGCCGGTCACCGCGATGGCGCCTTCCAGCGCGTACGCGGCCGGCTGGTCGCCGATCTTGTAGCCGACCGTGGTGAGCAGGCCGTTCTCCGAGACGACCGGCTTGTCGCCGGTGTTGACGAGCAGGAAGCTGCCGGTGCCGTAGGTGCACTTGCCCTCGCCGGGGGAGTAGCAGGTCTGGCCGAACAGCGCCGCCTGCTGGTCGCCGAGCGCGGACGCCACGGGGACGCCCTCCAGCGTGCCGGTGGCGTGGCCGTAGACCTCGGCGGAGGAGCGGATCTCGGGCAGCATCGCCTTGGGCACGCCGATCGCGTCGACCAGCTCGTCGTCCCAGTCCAGCGTCTCCAGGTTCATCAGCATGGTGCGGCTGGCGTTGGTGACGTCGGTGACGTGGCGGCCGGTGAGCTTCCAGATCAGCCAGGTGTCCATGGTGCCGAACAGCACCTCGCCGCGTTCGCCCCGTTCGCGCAGGCCGTCGACGTGGTCGAGCAGCCAGCGGACCTTGGGGCCGGAGAAGTAGGTGGCCAGCGGCAGCCCGCACTTGTCCCGGAACCGGTTCTGCTCGCCGAGTTCCTTGACCAGCTGGTCGGTGCGGGTGTCCTGCCAGACGATGGCGTTGTGCACCGGCTTGCCGGTGGCCTTGTCCCACACCAGCGTGGTCTCGCGCTGGTTGGTGATGCCGACCGCGGCCAGGTCGTGCACGGTCAGCGAGGCCTTCTGCAGCGCGCCGTGCACGACGTCGAGCACGTTGGCCCAGATCTCCTCGGCGTCGTGCTCGACCCAGCCGGGCTTGGGGAAGATCTGCCGGTGCTCCTTCTGCGACACGGACACGATCCCGCCCCCGTGGTCGAAGACGATGCAGCGGGAGGACGTGGTGCCCTGGTCGATGGCGGCCACGAAAGAACGGGCGGAGTAGGTGCTCACGGGGTTGCTCCTCAGCTGCCTACGAGACGGCGATTCAGAAGACGGCGATGTCGACCAGACCGGCACATGCTCCACCGATCAGCGGACCGACTACGGGGATCCAGGCGTATCCCCAGTCCGATCCACCCTTTCCGGGGATCGGCAGGACGGCGTGCGCGAGGCGGGGACCGAGGTCGCGCGCGGGGTTGATGGCGTAGCCGGTGGGCCCGCCCAGGGACATGCCGATGCCGACGACCAGCAGGGCCACGATCAGCACGCCGGTGCCGGAGGTCTCCAGGCCCTTGGTCTGGCCGGTCGCCAGGATGACGAACACCAGCACGAACGTGGCGATGACCTCGGTGGTCAGGTTCTGCGCGCGGTGCCGGATCTCGGGGCCGGTGGCGAAGATGCCGAGCACCTCGCCGGTGTTGGCGCGGAACTGGCCGAGGTAGGCGAGGTAGCACAGGACCGCGCCGGTGAACGCGCCGAGGAACTGGGCGAGCAGGTAGATCGGGACGGTGCCCCAGTCGCCGTTGTGGATGGCCAGGCCCAGGGTGACGGCCGGGTTGAGGTGGGCGCCGGACAGCGGTGCGACCGCGTAGGCGCCCGCGAGGACCGCGAAGCCCCAGCCGAACGTGATCACCACCCAGCCCGCGCCGTTGGACTTCGACTTCGCCAACACCACGCCCGCGACGACGCCGTTGCCCAGCAGCAACAGCAGTGCGGTGCCCAGGAACTCACCGATGAAGATGGACTGGTTGGTCATCCACGCGCCCTCTCTGGCCTGAATGCCGTTCGACAATGTCGTACGGTGCGCGTGAATCCTGTGCCGACGCTCACAAGATGTCAACCCTCTCGGAACGTCCGCTTTACCAGGGGATGGCGCCGAGCTCGCGCGAGATGGAGCGCGCGGCCTCGCGGACGTAGGACACGAGTTCGGTGCGCGGCTGCTTGTGCTCGTCGCACAACCGCTCGACGGGACCGGATATCCCGACCGCGCCGACGGTCACCGCCCGGCGGTCCCGGATGGGCGCGGCCAGCGACACCTCGCCCTCGACCAGCTCCTCCACCTCGGAGGCCCAGCCGCGCTGCCTGACCTGCTCCAACGCGTCGCCGAGCCGGTCGGGGTCGGTGATCGTGGCGGCCGTGTAGGCCTTGAGGGGCTCCTCGTCGGTGAGGCCGACGGGGTCGTCGGCGAGCAGGACCTTGCCCAGCGCGCTGGCGTGCGAGGGCAGCAGGGCGCCGACCTCCAGGACCTGGCGCGAGTTGTCCGGGCGGAACACGTGGTGCACGACCAGGACCTGGTTCTCGTGCAGGGTGCCGATGCGGACGCTCTCCATGCTGCGCGAGGCCAGCGAGTCCGACCAGTTCAGGGCGCGCGTGCGCAGCTCGTTGCCGTCGAGGTAGCTGCTGCCGATGTGGAACAGCGCCGCGCCCAGCTGGTACTTGCCGCTGTCCGGCGACTGCTCGACGAACCCGACCAGCTGGAGCGTCCTGAGGATGCCGTGGACGGTCGGCTTGGGCAGCTCAAGGGCTCGGGCGAGCTCCGCGACCCCCATCCGCCGCGCGCCACTGGCCAGCAGTCGCAACACCGCGGCTGCCCGTTCGATGGACTGGATGGGTCCCGGCACGAGATCACTCTAGCGCTTGACCGTTCGACCATGTCGAACTCCGACCCGGTCGGGTTCGTCGCGACCTCGGTACCGGCGCCGTGCGGCCGGACCTGCCGGAGGGTCACTCGACCGGTTGGACCAATGGCCGCGTTGGGCCGTTCGGCGCAAACTCCCCGAGGGGGTGGCCTACGAGAGGAGTGGACATGAGGACCCGAGTGCTCGCCGCGGTGGGTGCGGTGGTCGTGGCCGTGCTGACGCCCGCGACCGCGACCGCGACCGCGAACGCCGGTGGGATGACGGTGGTGGCCCAGGGCTTGGACGGCCCACGCGGCCTGGCATTCGCCCCGGACGGCGCGCTGTACGTCGCCGAGTCCGGCCGGGGCGGTGCCGGGCCGTGCTTCCCCGGCCCGGAAGGCGGCGAGGTGTGCTTCGGCGACTCCGGGGCCATCACCCGGATCGCCGGGGGCGCGCAGAACCGGGTGATCACCGGTCTGCCCTCGATCGCCGCGCCGGACGGTTCCGGCGCGATCGGCCCGAGCGACGTGGACCCGTTCGGTCGCGGCGGGCTGTACTTCACCGTCGGGCTGGGCGCCGACCCCGCCGTGCGCGCCGGGCTGCCACCACTGGGGCAGAACGCGTCCGCCTGGCTGCTGCGCGGCCACCACGACGGCTGGCGGCAGGTGGCCGACATCGGCACCTACGAGGCGGAGGCGAACCCGGACGGCGGCCTGCCGGACACCAATCCCAACTCGGTGCTCAGCGTGCCCGGCGGCCAGGCCGTCGTCGACGCGGGCGGCAACGCCCTGCTGCTGGCCCACCACCAGGGGATCTCGACGCTGGCCGTCTTCGACACCAGGACGATCGACGGTCAGCCGGTGCAGGCCGTGCCGACCTCGGTGGCACACGGTCGGGACAACGCCCTCTACGTCGGTGAGCTGACCGGCTTCCCGTTCCCGCCCGGCCAGGCGCGGGTGCACCGCGTGCAGCCGGGGCGCGGGGCCACGGTGTTCGCCACCGGCTTCACCAACATCATCGACGTCGCCTTCGACCACCGGGGCAGGCTCTACGTGCTGGAGATCGCGCACAACGGCCTGCTCTCGGGCGACCCGACCGGCGCGCTGATCCGGGTCGAGCGCGACGGCTCGCACACGGTCGTCGCGTCGGAGGGCCTGGTCATGCCCGGCGGCCTGGCGATCCGCGACGGCGCGGCCTACGTCTCCAACTGCGGCGTGTGCCCCGGAGGAGGCACGGTCGTGCGCATCCCCCTCGGCTGACCGGTCCGGGTTCGGCCGCGCGACGGCGCGGCCGAACCCGTCGGGTCGTCGGCTAGAGGTCCAGCGACCAGGTCTGGGCCTCGACGTCACGGCCGAACAGGCGCTCGGGCGTGCTCTGCTCGATGGTGAAGCCGACCTTCTCGTAGATGTGCCGCGACGCGGCCAACCCGGCCACGGTCCACAGCACCACCCGCTCGTACCCGGCCCGCCGGGCGAAGCGGAGGCACTCGTCGACCAGTCGCGCACCGATGCCCAGGCCCCGGGCGGCCGGCTCGACCAGCAGCAGGCGCAGCTTGGCGGTGCGGTCGTCGACCCGCACGCAGAACACCGACCCCACCGGCTCGCCGTCGACCTCGGCGATCCACGCCGCCTCGCGGTCGGGGGAGTGGTGCTGCACGTACTCGCCCGCGACCCGCGCCACCAGCGCTTCGAAGGTCTGGTCGAAACCGCACTCCTCCGCGTACCGCACACCGTGCCGCTGCACCACCCACCCCAGGTCACCGGGCCGCAACGGGCGCAGCAGGTACGCCCTCGGCGTGCCGGTGAGCAGGCGTTCGATCTTGCGCATCGACGCCACCAACCCGGCCCGGTCCGACGGCGGCACCCGTTCCAGCAGTGCGCCGATCTCGGCGTCTGACCGGGCGTTCAGCTCGGCGAACACCGACTCGCCGCGCGGGGTGAGGGCCACGACGTGGCGGCGGGAATCGCGCTCGGACGGCGTGCGGGTGACCAGGCCGTCGCGGTCGAAGCCGGTCAGGATGCGGCTGAGGTAGCCCGCGTCCAGGTTCAGCGAGGTGCGCAGGTCGGGCACCTCGCAGGGGCCCGCCGCCACCTCGAACAGCACCCGCACCTCGGTCAACGAGTACGGCGAGGACAGGTAGCCGCGGTCGAGCAGGCCGATCACGCCGGTGTAGAAGCGGTTGAACGCGCGGACGTCCGCGACCGTCATCTGTGACTCCTTCAACGAAACCGTTGACTGAGTCAACCTTAGCTCTGCGGTCGGTAGACGGCCAAGGCCGCCGGTCGGGAGCGGAACTGGAACGTCGACCCGGTGGGGCCGACCTCGCCGTCCGTCGCGATCGCCACCGAACCGTCCAGCAGTCGCACGTCCAGCCAGCGCGTCTCCAGGTGCCCGTAGGTCCGGCTGCGGTGCAGGGAGCCGAGCAGGGCGCCGAGGAAGAACCGCGCCCGCGAGAACCGGGTGTCGGCGCGGATGTACCGGACGTCCATCAGGCCCGCGTCGAGGGCGGGGCGCATGGTCGGCGCGAAGCCCTTCGGCCGGTAGGGGCCGTTGCCGACGAACAGCATCCACACCAGCCGCGGCTCGCCGTTCAGCTCGACCCGCATCGGCCGGGACGTGCGCAGCACCCGGGCCAGCGCGATGGCCGCCGCGGGCCACTTGCCCCACTTGTCCTGCAACTGGTCGCGCAGCCGCACCATGTCGGGGTAGCCGCCGAGGCTCGCGGTGTTGACGAACCAGCGCGGCCCGGCGCCGTCCACGGACACGGCCGCCAGGTCCACCAGCACGCCGTCACCCTCCGCGACCGCCCGCGCGGCGTCGTCCAGCCCCTGCACGCCCACGTCCCGCGCGAAGTGGTTCAACGTCCCGGCGGGCACGAGCACCAGCGGCAGCCGGTGCGCCGCCGCCAGGGCCGCGACCGCCGCCACCGACCCGTCACCGCCCGCCACCCCCAGCGCGTGCGGGGCGTGATCGGCGATCACCGTGTCGAGATCCTCGATTCCCGCGATCGTGGCCTTGGGCCATTCCTCCAGGATCCGCTCGGTGGGGTCGTCGCCGCCCAGCCCGGCACTCGGGTTGACCACCACGACCATGCCCTCGCCGTCGACCAGGGCGTCCAACGTCCGGTGCTCCCGCGCCGACGCGGGCTCGGTCCGCCCCAGCGGCCACCAACGCCTGGTCAGGAGGGCCGCGCCGGCCCCGATGGCGGCGCCCGCGGCCACGTCGGACGGCCAGTGCACGCCCGTGTGCACCCGCGAGTACGCCACCGCGACCGCGACCGGCGCGACCGCCGCGGCCAGCGCGGGCGACTCCATCGCCAACGCCGTGGTGAACGCCGCCGCCGACGCCGCGTGCCCGGACGGGAACGACGACGACGTGGGACGCCTGGTCAGCCGCCGGGGCGTGAGCAGCAGTTCGGCCGCGGGTCTGCGGCGCGGGAACAGGCGCTTCGCGACCAGGCTCGCGCTGAAGCTCGCGCCCCCGATCGCCGCCACCCCGCGCAACGCCGCCCGCCGCGTCACCCCTTTGCGCGCGGCCAGGACACCCGCCACCACGAGCCACAACACGCTGTGGTTGGCCAAGCGTGACAATCTCTTCATACCGGCGTCCACGGGCGAGGCGCGCAACGCCCCGGAATGCCTCATGATGGCCAGGTCCAGGCGGTTCACTCGTCGGAGCACACTCGAACGTTATCCGCGAAATCGGTGCGACGCCCGATTGGATCACTGAGGAAAGCTCCGAATGCGCCTACTGTTGAGGGATGCAGCGGCGGATCTTCGGCATTGAGACTGAGTTCGGGGTGACCTGCACCTTCCACGGGCAGCGCAGGCTGTCCCCGGATGAGGTCGCGCGTTATCTGTTCCGCCGGGTCGTCTCGTGGGGACGCTCGTCGAACGTCTTCCTGCGCAACGGCTCTCGGCTCTACCTGGACGTGGGCTCGCACCCGGAGTACGCGACCGCGGAGTGCGACGACCTCGTCCAGCTGGTGACGCACGACAAGGCTGGTGAGCGGATCCTCGAAGACCTGCTCGTCGACGCCGAGCGCAGGCTCGCCGACGAGGGCATCGGGGGAGACATCTTCCTGTTCAAGAACAACACCGACTCCGCGGGCAACTCCTACGGTTGCCACGAGAACTACCTGGTCGCGCGGGCGGGGGAGTTCTCCCGCATCGCCGACGTCCTGCTGCCGTTCCTGGTGACCCGGCAGCTCATCTGCGGCGCGGGCAAGGTGCTCCAGACGCCGCGCGGAGCGGTCTACTGCCTGTCGCAGCGGGCCGAGCACATCTGGGAGGGCGTGTCCAGCGCCACCACCCGGTCGCGCCCGATCATCAACACCCGCGACGAGCCGCACGCCGACGCCGAGCGCTACCGCAGGCTCCACGTCATCGTCGGCGACTCGAACATGTCCGAGGTGACCACGCTGCTCAAGGTGGGCAGCGCCAACCTCGTGCTGGAGATGATCGAGCAGGGCGTCCAGTTCCGCGACTTCAGCCTGGACAACCCGATCCGCGCCATCCGCGAGATCAGCCACGACCTGACCGGCAGGCGCACCGTGCGGCTGGCGGGCGGCAAGGAGGCCTCGGCGCTGGACATCCAGCGCGAGTACTACGAGCGCGCGGTCGAGCACGTGGCCAAGCGCGCGCCCGACCCGATGGCGGAGCGGGTGCTGGAGCTGTGGGGTCGCACGCTGGACGCGATCGAGGCCGAGGACCTGTCCAAGATCGACCGCGAGATCGACTGGGCCATCAAGTACCGGCTGATGGAGCGCTACCAGGCCAAGCACGACATGGACCTGTCCAACCCGCGCATCGCCCAGCTCGACCTCGCCTACCACGACATCCGGCGCGGCCGCGGCATCTTCGACCTGCTCCAGCGCAAGGACCAGGTGGAACGGGTCACCGACGACGGCGAGATCGAGGCCGCCAAGGACACCCCGCCGCAGACCACGCGGGCCAAGCTGCGCGGTGACTTCATCGCCGCCGCGCAGGCCGCGGGCCGCGACTTCACCGTCGACTGGGTGCACCTCAAGCTCAACGACCAGGCGCAGCGCACCGTGCTGTGCAAGGACCCGTTCCGCGCGGTGGACGAGCGCGTGGAGCGGCTGATCTCCTCCCTCTAGCGGTCGAGCGCACCTCGAAGGCCCCGGGTCGGGTGGCCCGGGGCCTTCCTCTCGCCTGATTGACAAAACAGATTTTTACGTACAAGATGATTTTTGCGATGAGAGACGTCCTGTACCTGGAGCAGATCGAGCAGGCCGAGGCACTGCTCAAGCCGCAGCGCATCGAGGTGCTGCGGCAACTGGCCGAGCCGCGGTCGTGCACCGAGGTGGCCGCCGCGCTCGACCAGACCCCGCAGCGGGTCTACTACCACGTGAAACGCCTGGTCGAAGCCGGTCTGGTGACCCAGGTGAACGAACGGCGGGTGCGTGGCATCAACGAGGGCCTGTACCAGGCCAGCGCGCGCTCGTACTGGCTGTCGCCGGGGCTGGTCGGCCGGCTCGGGCTGCGCCGCGCCCAGGACGAGCTGAGCCTGGGGTACCTGCTGGACCTCGTGGAACGGGTCCAGGCGGACATCGCGGGCCTGGACCGGACCCGGCCCGAGCTGCCGTCGCTGGGCGTGTCCGGCGAGATCCGCGTCCGGCCCGACCAGCGGCAGCAGTTCTTCGACGACCTGAAGACGACCTTGCAGGACCTGTTCGCCCGCTACGGCGGCGCGGAGGGCGACGCCTTCCGCCTGGCCGTGGCGTGCTACCCGAAGGAGGAGACCGATGAGTGAGACCGTGGTCCTACGCGCCCGCACCACCGCGCCCGTCGAGCGGGTGCGCCGGGCGCTCACCGACGCGACCGAGCTGAGCACGTGGTTGGCCGAGCACGCGGCGGTCGAGCTGCCCGGCCGGTTCGAGTTCTGGGGCCGGTTCACGCCCGAGGGCGACGTGCCTCGCCAGACCGTGCGGCACGTCGACGACCACTCCCTGCGGTTCGGCTGGAAGGTCGGCGGCGAGGACACCACCGTCGAGATCACCTGGGCCGCCGAGGACGGCGACACCGTCGTCACGCTGTCGCAGAGCCACTTCCCGGGCTGGGGGGACGTGGCCGTCGTGTCGACCAGCGTGCTCGGCTACCTGGCCACCTACTGGGGCCTGTCGCTGGCCAACCTGGTCGACCACGTCGAAGGGCGCCCGCTGACACCGAAGGTGGACTTCGGCACCACCGAGATGCGCGGCGAGGTCCACATCGACGCACCCGTGGATGCGGTGGCGCACTCGCTGGTCGACGCCGAGCAGTACTCGCGGTGGTTCGGCGCGAAGATCGACATCGAGGCGTGGGAGGGCGGCCGGGTCGCCATGGGCGGCTTCGACCTGAACCCGCAACCCGCGAAGGTGGTCGACTTCGAGCCCGGCAGGCGGATGGGCGTCGACTGGGGCGGCATGGTCTCGACCTGGGAGCTGGCCGAGTCCGACGGCGGCACCCGGCTGACGTTCGTGCAGAGCGGGTTCGACACCGGACAGCCGCCGTACGGCGCGTGGGCGGGCTGGCTGTCGGGCGTGGCGGAGCTGCGCCGGTTCCACGAGCTGCCCGACTGGCGGCCGATCTGGCTGCAGCCCGACGTGCCCGGACTGCCCGAGGGCATGCTCACCGACGGCTGAGGCGCACCACCGGCGGCCGGCGCGGGACGCGCCCGCCGGACGGGGCCGATCGGCTCGACAATCGGCTGAATGGACCATTCATCCGCGTTGGGGGCGGGGATGGCGTCATGGGGTGTTCGTCCGGGGTTAGGGTTCCGGTGTGGCCATCGCACGTGCCGAACGGCTCGTCAACCTGGTGCTGTGCCTGCTGTCGACCCGGCAGTACCTGACCGCCGAGCGCATCCGCGCCATCGTCCCCGGCTATGCCGACGCACCCACGGACGAGGCGTTCTTCCGCATGTTCGAACGCGACAAGACGGAGCTGCGCGACCTCGGCGTGCCGCTGGAGACCGGCCGCAGCGCGGGCTTCGACGCGATCGACGGGTACCGCATCGCCCGCCGGGACTACGAGCTCGGCGACATCGACCTGGAGCCGGACGAGGCCGCCGCAGTGGCGCTGGCCGCCCGGCTGTGGGACTCGCCGCAGTTCACCGGCGCCGCGCACGGAGCCCTGATCAAGCTCCGCGCCGCGGGCGTCGACGTCGACCAGGACGTGCACGTGCCGGTCGAGCCCAAGGTCCGCACCAGCGAACCCGCGTTCCCGCCGCTGCTCGGCGCCGTGCAGGAGGGACGCGTGGTCGAGTTCGACTACCGCCGCCCGGTGCCGGTCGAGGTGCGCACCCGCACCGTGGAGCCGTGGGGCGTGGTCGCCTGGCGCGGCCGGTGGTACCTCGTCGGGCACGACCGGGACCGCGACGCGCCGCGCTGCTTCCGGCTGTCGCGGATCGTCGGCGACGTCCGCGTGCTCGGCAAGCCCGGCGCGGTGCAGCGGCCCGACCAGGTCGACCTGCTGTCGTTCGTGGCCCGCACCCAACCCGACGCCGACCAGGTGCCGGCCACGGCCAGGCTGTGGGTCGCCCGGGGCCGGGCGCAGGGCGTGCGCAGGCGGGCGAGGGTCGTCGGCGCGCAGGACTTCGACGGCGAGCCGGGCGACGTGCTGGAGATCGAGTTGCGGTTCCCCGACTCGGCCGCGGCGTGGATCGCCGGTTTCGGCCCGGACGTGGCGGTGCTAGAGCCGGAGCTGCTGGCCAAGACCGTGCGGGAGAAGCTGCTGGGCGCGCTGCGCGGCGCGGGGGTGCGCGCGTGAACGCCGCCACCGACCGGCTGCCCCGGCTGCTCGCCCTTGTGCCCTACCTGCTGGCCCGCCCCGGCATCCCGATCGACGAGGTCGCCGAGGACTTCGAGGTCACGCCCAAGCAGGTGCGCAAGGACCTGGAACTGCTGTGGATGTGCGGCCTGCCCGGCTACGGCCCGGGCGACCTGATCGACCTGTCGTTCGAGGGCGACACGGTCACCGTCACGTTCGACGCGGGCATGAGCCGCCCGCTGCGGCTGACCGCGGCGGAGGCGACGTCGCTGCTGGTGGCGCTGCGCGCGCTGGCCGAGACACCTGGCGTGGTCGACCAGGACGCGGTGCAGCGCGCCGTCGCCAAGATCGAGGCCGCGGTCGGTCAGGCCCAACCCGCGGGCGTGGCCGTCGGCCTGGCCCTGCGCGAGGCCCCGGAGACCGCACGCGTGCGTGACGCGGTGTCCGACGGCGTGCTGCGCGGGCGCGCGCTGAACCTGCGCTACTACACCCCGTCACGGGACGAGATCACCGAACGGGTCGTCGACCCGATGCGGATGCTGCTCGTGGAGGGCCGCGGCTACCTGGAGGCGTGGTGCCGCGCGGCGGACGGCGTGCGGCTGTTCCGGCTCGACCGGATCGACGCCGTCGACGTGCTGGCCGAACCCGCCGCCCCGCCGCCGCACGCCACCCCCACCGACACATCGGAGGGGTTGTTCCAGCCCGATCCGTCGCAGCGCACGGCCGTGCTGGTGCTCGAACCGGACGCCCGCTGGGTGGCCGAGTACTACCCGACCGAGGGCCTGGTGGAGCTGGGCGAGGGTCGGGCGAGGGTGCTCATGAGGTACGCCGACACCGCGTGGATGGTGCGGCTGCTGCTCGGGTTGGGCGGTGAAGTGCACGTCGAGCAACCGTCCGACCTGGTGTCCGCGGTCGCCCGGCAGGCGGAGGCGGCGTTGCGCCGGGCGGATCACCTCCCGTCCACCTAGGGCAAGTACGGTGGTGGCGTGCCGTACTTGCCGATCCTGGCGCTGATCGTCCTCGGGGTGGTCGTGCTCGTCGTGACCGCGTTCCGAGTCATCGGACCCTTGCGCCGCTTCCGCGCCGCAAGCACTCTGGTGGGTGACAGGGTCGGCGATGGCGTCGGTCTGCTGCGGGCGCGGTACGCCGCGCTGGCGGTGGCCGTGGCCGAACGGCGTCCGGATCACGCCCGTGAGGGCAAGCCCCGCGTACCATCGGTGGACCGGGGGAGACAGGAGGACAACGGTGCCTAACCTCGGACCAACCGAGCTGATCATCATCGCCGTGGTGATCATCCTGCTCTTCGGAGCGAAGAAGCTGCCCGACATGGCCCGTTCCATCGGCCGCTCCGCGAAGATCCTCAAGGCGGAGACCAAGGGGCTGCGCAGCGAGGACGACCCGCAGCAGCAGGCCCAGCCGGGCACCACCGCCCAGCAGGTGCCCGCGCCGCAGCAGCTGCCGCCCGCCCAGCCGCAGGTGGTCCAGCCGCCCCAGGTCGTGCAGCCCGTGGCCCAGCCCGTCGCGCCGCCGCAGCCGGTGCAGCCGCAGGTCGCGCCGCCCATCGAGCAGTCCGCGCAGAACCTGCAGAACAAGCAGAACACCAACTAGAGCCGCGTCAACGAGAGCCGAAGGACGGTCCGCACGGTGGGGGCAAGTCCGGTCCGGTGGTGGTCCCAGCGCCGGGAGCGCCGCAAGGTCACGAGTCGTCGGGGCAACCCCGACGGCACCATGTCGTTGAAGGACCACCTCTACGACCTCCGGCACCGGCTGGGGTTGGCGCTGCTGTTCATCGCGGTCGGCGCGGTCTTCGGCTTCATCTGGTGGGGTTGGCGCATCTTCGGCCTGCCCAGCCTGGGTGACATCGTCGTCGCCCCCTACTGCGGCATCCCGGAGACCCAGCGGCTCACCCAGCAGGGGCAGGGCTGCCAGCTGTTGCAGACCAAGCCGTTCGAGGTCTTCATGATCCGGCTGAAGGTCGGCACCGGCGCGGGCATGGCGTTGACCGCGCCGCTGTGGCTCTACCAGGTGTGGCGGTTCATCTCGCCCGGCCTGTACGCCAAGGAGCGGCGCTTCGCCATCGTCTTCGTGGCGTGCGCGTCGGTGCTGTTCGCCGCAGGCGCCACCCTGGCGTTCTACGTCGTGCCGCAGGGCCTGGCCGTGCTGGTGGGCTTCGGTGACGAGCAGTTCATCACCGCGCTGACCGCCGGCGAGTACGTCAGCTTCGTCATGGCGTTGCTGCTGATCTTCGGCGTGAGCTTCGAGCTGCCGCTCATCGTGGTGATGCTCAACCAGGTGGGCGTGGTCAGCTACGAGAAGCTGCACAAGTGGCGGCGCGGCATCGTGTTCGCCCTGTTCATCTTCGCCGCGGTCGCGACACCGGGCACCGACCCGATCTCCATGGTCGCGCTGGCCGTGGCGCTCGTGCTGCTGTTCGAGGTGGCCATCCAGCTCGCCCGGGTGCACGACCGGCGCGTCGAGCGCAAGCGCAAGGCCGAGGGCATGGACGACATCCCGGACGACGTCGCCGCGCCGTTCGAGTACACGCCGACGCCGGTCGAGCAACCGTCGCCCGACCCGGTGCCCACACCGGACCCGACGCCGACACCCGACTCGCCCGGACGGGTCCGCTACGACGACGTGACCTGAGCGAGATCACTCGATCGGGTGGAATCTTTGTAGGCTTGCCGACCATGTCGACGTCAACGCGGGCGGCCCTGCTGGTGTGCCCCGCCTCGGGCAAGGGCAGGGCCGCGCGCATGGCGGGCACCGTGGCCGAACGGCTGCGCGCCGTCGTCGACCACCTCGACCTGCACGTGGCGCCCACCGCCGAGGGCACGGCCGAAGCCGCGCGCCGGGCGGTCGACGCGGGCGTGGACGTGCTCGTGGTCCTCGGCGGCGACGGCGGCGCCCACTTGGCCGTGCAGGCGTGCGCCGAGTCCGGGACCGCGCTCGCCGTGGTGCCCGCCGGCACCGGCAACGACCTGGCCACCGCGCTGGGCACCACCTCGGTGGACGACGTGGTCACCGCGTTGTGCGAGGGCACCCGCGCCCGGTACGACCTCGGGCGCGTGGAGCACGGCCCGTGGTTCGCCACCGTGCTGTGCGCCGGCTTCGACTCCGCGGTCAACGAACGCGCCAACGCCATGCGCTGGCCCGCCGGACCCCGGCGCTACGACCTGGCGATCCTGGCCGAACTGGCCGTGCTGCGACCGCGTCGGCTGGTCGTGGAGACCGAGGACGACGTGCTGGAGCTGGACGCGCTGCTGGTCGCGGTCGGCAACACGACCAGCTACGGCGGCGGCATCCCGGTGTGCCCGGACGCCTCGCCGACCGACGGCCTGTTCGACCTGACCGTGGTGCGGGCCGCGCCGCGGCGGACCCTGCTGCGGATGCTGCCCACGCTGCGCACCGGGCGGCACGTCGACCACCCGGCGGTGCGCACGTTGCGGGCGCGTTCCGCGAGGCTGTCCGGCCCCTCCTGGGTGGCCTACGCCGACGGTGAGCGGCTGAGCGAGGTGCCGTTGACGACGACCTGCGTGCCCGGCGCCCTCACCGCCGTCACCGGAGCCGCGGTCAACGGTGCCGCGGCCACCGGTGCGGCCGTCACCGGTGGCGGCTGAGCACGTCGCGCCTGCGCCACGAGCCGTGCGGCTCGGTCGTGCCCCGCTCCCACAGCCACCCGGTGAACGACAGCACCCCGTTGGCGGCGTCCAACGGGGTGTCGTGCGCCGACTCGACGGTCTCGATCTCGTGCCTGCCGCAGTCCCGGATCGCGTCGCAGCGGACCGAGATCTCGCCCTCCACCTGCCACGGCGGTGGCGGCGTGAGCACGTGGCGGTGCGGATCGCGCGGCAGCGACACGTGCACCCTGAACGAGACCTCCTCGACCTCGGTGAGGGCGGAGAGCCCCGCGTAGGGAGCGCCGGGCAGGTGGTCGAACACCAGGCCGGTGCCCGGTCCGCCCAGGTGACCGGCCAGCCGCTCGACCCGCGCCGCGGCCAGCCGCAGCACGTCGAGCACCGGGTCCACGTCGACCAGGTCCGGGAACACCCACCGGAGGTCCCCCTCCACCAACGGAATCGCCTCCACGGCACACGAGTGTGCCGCACGGGCCACCGTTTGTGGTCTTTATATCTTCAGTGTTGATTAAATGCGGTGTTCCGGGGTCCGCTGCGGATCTGAAGCGATTTTGTCGGTCTCGTGTGACAGCCTGGACAGGTGTCAAGCACTTCGCGGTCCCCGGCCGACTCCTACGCGGACTTCCGCCGCCGCTCCTCCCGGCCCAAGCTCGCCGACTTCCTGGGGGTCATCTCGTTCGAACTCGACCCGTTCCAGGAACGCGCCTGCGAGGCCCTGGAGGACGGGCACGGCGTGCTGGTCTGCGCCCCCACCGGTGCCGGCAAGACCGTCGTCGGCGAGTTCGCCGTGCACCTGGCCCTGTCCGAGGGCCGCAAGTGCTTCTACACCACGCCGATCAAGGCCCTGTCGAACCAGAAGTACGCCGACCTCGTCGCCCGCTACGGCGCCCGCAAGGTCGGCCTGCTCACCGGCGACACGTCGGTCAACGGCGACGCGCCCATCGTCGTGATGACCACCGAAGTGCTGCGCAACATGCTGTACGCGGGCTCCTCGACGCTGAACAGCCTGGCCTACGTGGTCATGGACGAGATCCACTACCTGGCCGACCGGTTCCGCGGCCCGGTGTGGGAGGAAGTGATCCTCCACCTGCCCGAATCCGTGCGGCTGGTCGGCCTGTCCGCCACCGTCAGCAACGCCGAGGAGTTCGGCGAGTGGCTGGTCGAGGTGCGCGGCGACACCACCGTCGTGGTGGACGAGCACCGACCGGTGCCGCTGTGGCAGCACATGATGGCGGGCGGCCGGATGCTCGACCTCTTCGCGGGCGACGGCCCCGACGGGCACGCCCGGATCAACCCGCAACTCCTGCGGCACACCGACGACCTGGCCCGCTTCCACGTGCCGTGGAGCCGCAACCGCAACAACAAGGACCAGCGGGGCAGGCCACCGCGGGCGTCCGGGTTCAAACCGCCGTCACGGGTGGACATCGTCCAACGGCTCGACGGCGCGGGCCTGCTGCCCGCCATCGACTTCGTGTTCAGCCGCGCCGGCTGCGACGCGGCCGTGCTCCAGTGCGTGCGGGCCGGGCTGCGGCTCAACTCCCACGACGAGGTCGAGCAGATCCGCGAGGTCATCGAGGCCAAGACCAAGGACCTGCCGCAGGGTGACCTGATGGTGCTGGGCTACTGGGAGTGGCGCGAGGCGCTGGAGCGCGGCATCGCCAGCCACCACGCCGGTCTGCTGCCCGCGTTCAAGGAGACCGTGGAGGAGCTGTTCGTCCGCGGCCTGGTGAAGGTCGTCTTCGCCACCGAGACGCTGGCGCTGGGCATCAACATGCCCGCGCGCACCGTCGTGCTGGAGAAACTGGTCAAGTACAACGGCGAGGCGCACGTCGACCTCACCCCCGGCGAGTACACGCAGCTCACCGGACGCGCCGGCCGGCGCGGCATCGACGTCGAGGGCCACGCCGTGGTGGTGTGGCAACCCGGCGTCGACCCGAAGGCCGTCGGCGGCCTGGCGTCCACCCGCACCTACCCGCTGCGGTCCTCGTTCCGGCCCGGCTACAACATGGCCGTCAACCTGGTCAACCAGCTGGGCGCGGCGGCCGCACGGGAGATCCTGGAGCAGTCGTTCGCCCAGTTCCAGGCCGACCGGTCGGTCGTCGGACTGGCCCGGCGCATCGAGCGCAACCGCGAGGCACTGGGCGGCTACGCCGAGGCGATGACCTGCCACCTCGGTGACTTCACGGAGTACGCCTCGCTGCGCCGCCGGGTCGCCGAGCGGGAGAAGGCGTTGGCGCGGCAGAACACCTCGGCGAAGCGGGCCGAGGCGGCGCAGTCGTTGGAACGGCTGCGCAAGGGCGACGTGATCGCGGTGCCGTCCGGGCGCAGGTCCGGGCTGGCCGTGGTGATCGACCCCGGCCTGGAACCGCTCGGCGAGGCACGTCCGTTCGTGGTCACCGAAGACCGGTGGGCCGGTCGGCTGTCGTCCGCGGACTTCCCCATGCCGGTCGAGGTGCTGGGCAAGATGCGGCTGCCCAAGCAGGTCGACACCCGCTCGCCGAAGTCCCGGCGCGACCTGGCGGCGTCGTTGCGCGCCACCGGGATCGTCGCGCCCGCGATGCGCAAGCGCCGGTCCAACGCCGACGACGACGCGGAACTGGCCACCTTGCGGCGGGCGTTGCGCGCGCACCCCTGCCACGGCTGCGAGAAGCGCGAGGAGCACGCCCGCTGGGGCGAGCGCTACCACCGGCTGCTGGCCGAGACCGACCAGGTCGAACGCAAGGTCGCCGCGACCACGCACTCGTTGGCCCGCGAGTTCGACCGGATCCGCGGCCTGCTGCGCGAACGCGGTTACCTGCACGCCGAGGAGAACGGGCCCGGCGAGGAGGTCACCGAGCACGGCAAGCGGTTGACCAGGCTCTACAGCGAATCCGACCTGCTGGCCGCGGAATGCCTCCGGCACGGCGTGTGGCGCGACCTCGACCCCGCGGAACTGGCCGCGGTCGTCTCGGCACTGGTGTACGAGGCCCGCCGGGACGGCCCGTTGGAAGCGCGACTGCCACCGGGCAAGGTCTCCGACGCGTTGACCGCCACCGCCCGGCTGTGGGCCGAGTTGGAGGACGACGAGCGCAGGCACCGGCTCGACCGCACCCGCCAGCCCGACCCCGGGTTCGCGTGGGCGGTGTACCGGTGGGCGCGCGGCGAGTCGCTGGAGAAGGTGCTCTCGGCGGCCGAGGAGAACGGCGCCGAACTCGGCGCGGGCGACTTCGTCCGGTGGTGCCGCCAGGTGATCGACTTCCTGGACCAGATCCGCGATGTCGTCGGCGGCGGCGACCCGGTGGGAGCGGCCGCCCGAAAGGCGGTCGACGCGTTGCGCCGCGGAGTGGTGGCGATGGCCACCGTTTGACAAAGCTTTGCGGGGTGGGTGGGTACCCTCCGCACAGCTGTGGTTTGATCGCGCCCGCAAGCCTTGAACAGCTTCACCACCACCGTTCCAGACCTACCGTCGGAGGCCGAGCATGACCAGTCCGTACGGACCGTCCGGAGGGAACGACCCGCAGCCGCAGTGGGGCCAGCAACAACAGCCCTACGGTGGTGGGTACCCCGGCACGCCGTCGGGTGGTTTCCCCGCTCAGCAGCCCAACCCCTACGGGCAGCCGGACCCGTCGCAGCAGCCCAACCCCTACGGGCAGCCAGACCCGTCGCAGCAGCCGAACCCGTACGGGCAGCCGGACCCGTCCCAGCAGCAGCAGTGGGGCCAGCCGCAGCAGCCCCAGCAGCCGTACACCCAGCAGTACCCCGCCGGGTACGACCCGAACAACCCGCAGTCGAACCCGTACGGGCAGCCGCAGCAGGGTCAGTACGGGCAGCCCGGCCAGTACGGCCAGCCGGGTCAGCCCGGCCAGTTCGGGCAGCAGCCGGGTCAGTACGGTCAGCCGGGCCAGTACGGGCAGCCCGGCCAGCAGCCGCCGAAGAAGTCCAGCGCGGTGCTGTGGGTCGTGGTGGCGCTGGTCGTGCTGGTGGTCGCGGCCGTCGGCATCACCGGTTTCGTGACGCCGGGCTTCTTCAACACCAAGGTCTTCGACCAGGCGGCCGTGCAGAACGGCGTCGTGGGCGTGCTGAAGGACGACTACAAGATCTCCGACGTGGAGGGCGCGACCTGCCCCGCCGAGCAGGAGGTCAAGCCGAACACGACCTTCGAGTGCAAGGTCAAGGTCGGCGGCAAGGACAAGACGGTCAAGATCACGGTCAAGACCGAGGACGGGGAGTACGAGGTCGGCCAGCCCGCCGGCTGATCACGCTTCGCTGTTCGCGCCCGGGGCCACTTCCGCGTTCGTCGCGGGAGTGGCCCCGGTGCTTGTGGCCGACCCCACGGTGAAAGTCGTTAGCGGTGCGAGCGACTCCGCCGGCACCATGCGGTGGTGACCGACCACGACGTCCGCGTGCTGGACGACTCCGAGTACCGAACCGCGCACTCCCTGTTCCGCGGCACGCTGCACCACACGCCCGCGCCGGACGACCAGTGGAAGTTCGCGCAGGAGTCGTACCAGTCGGGCCGCGCGCTCGGCGCGTTCGCCGACGGGGAGATGATCGGCACGGTCCAGTCGTTCCCGTCGCGTCTCGCCGTGCCGGGCGGTGCCGTGCTGCCGCACGCGGCGGTCAGCCGGGTCGGCGTGCGGGCGGACTGGACGCGCCGGGGTGTGCTGAGCGCGTTGCAGCGGGCGCAGCTGCGGACGATGCGGGCGGAAGGTGACGTCGTCGCGTCGCTGCGAGCGTCCGAGACCGCGATCTACGGCCGGTACGGCTACGGCGTGGCGACCCGGTACCGGGTCCTGCGGATCGACCGGCGGCGGGCCGCGCCACGCACCCGCCCGGTCGGTCGGGTGCGGTTGGTCGAGGGTGAGGCGGGGGAGCGGATCGCGCACGGGTTGTTCGAGGAGCTGTCGCCGGGGCGTGCGGGCACGATCTCCCGGTGGCCCGCGTGGTGGGGGCTGAACGTCCGGCGCGTGGCGGCCGAGGAGAACATCAAGATCGCGGTCCGGTCCGGCGGCTCCGGCGGTCCCGGTGGTTCCGGTGGCCCCGGTGGCCCCGGTGACGACGGCTACGTGGTGTTCAAGGTGGTGCCCGGCGGGCACGGCTCAGGCGACGAGAAGCCGACCACGCTCACCGTCCTGGACCTGTGGGCGCGGAACGCGGAGGCGTGGGCCGACCTGTGGTTGTTCGTGCTCGGCGTCGACCTCGTCGCCGAGGTGACGGCGTTCGGCAGGCCGGTGGACGAGCCCGTGCAGTGGTTGCTGGGCGACCGGCGCGCGTGCCGGGTGGTGGACGAGGAGGACGAGACGTGGCTGCGCCTGCTCGACGTCCAAGCCGCCCTGTCGGCGCGGACCTACGGTTCGGGCGAACCGGTGGTGATCGGCGTGCGCGACACGTACCTGCCGGAGAACTCGGGGTCGTACCGGGTAGCGGCGGACGGCGTGACCCGGGTCGACGACGAACCCGAGCTGGTGCTGGACGTGGACGCGCTTGCCTCCACCTACCTGGGTGACGTGTCGTTCTCGACCCTTGCGGCGACGCGCCGGCTGGACGTTGTCGAGCCGGGTGCCCTCGCGCGTGCCGACGCGCTGTTCGCGACGTCCGAGGTTCCTTGGTGCGGCTCGTACTTCTGACCGCACCGGGTCTCCACCTCGTCGCCTGATCCGCCTCTCTACCTGGTCGGGCGAAGCCGCTGCACCTTCGACAGGTCGCCGCGCAGGAGGTCGTCGCGGGCCAGGACGAAGTCACCGTTGGGCGCCGGGTCGTGCGCGACCCGCATCCCGATCACCCGGTCGGGCAGGAACTCGCGCAGCTTGTGACGCATCGTGCTGCCGTGATCGACCGGGCGACCCCAATCCGGGTCCACCCCGCCCGTCCCGCCGACGCCGTCGGTGCCGTCGGTGCCGTAGAGCAACCAGTGATCCGGACGAACCCACGCATCGAGATCCGGAACCGCACCGGTGTGGCTGTCCAACGCCGGCAGCACCAGGCGGTCCGGGTCGGTCGGGCGGTACCAGAGCAGCAGCGGCTTGGCCCACCGCGCCTCGGCGTTGTCGAAGCAGCACAGCACGATCGTGTGACCAGGGAAGACATCGGCGTAGAACTGGAACAACTCCGGCCGCAGCCGGGGTCGCTTGTGCGGCGGCACCTGTTCGAGCGCCTGCGGGATGCGCGTCGGGTCCGACGCCAGCACGACGGTGTAGACGTCGTGCTCGAACACCTCCACGTCACCGCCCGTCCAGTCCATCGTCGCGGCCCCGTCGAACCCCGTGGCGTACGCGCCGACGGCGTCCACCATCCGGGTGAGCACAGCGCCGTCGCGTCCCGCGGACAGGAAGTTCTCGCGCGTGACGCCGACCGCCGGCACGTGCAAGATCATCGAGTTCGGCCCGTCGGCCAGGTTCACCACGCTGTTCTGGTACCCGAGCACCTCGATGCGCCCGTGCAACCGATGCCCACACCGACCCGCGTAGAGGATCGTGCCGCGGAACTCGGCGTCGTCCGTGGAGACACACATGCGGCGCACGCTACAACTCGGTGCCGCAACCCCACTCCCCGCCGAACCCGACCCGTCGACTCCGCCCCAGCCTGGCCCGTCGACCCCGCCCCAGCCTGGCCCGTCGACTCCGCTCCAGCCTGGTCGGTCGGCGACGCCCGGCCCGCCGTTGACAGCCAGGCCCGGCCCGCCGCGCCGGCGACTTCCGACCCGCCACGCCGGCCAAGCCCTCCTCGACGCTTCCGTCGAGCCCTGCTCGACGCGGCGACGGAGCCGGGCTCGCCCCTGGGAGCGCCCGGCTGGACACGGCGGCGACGCCGGGCTCGGCCCGCGGGAAGGCCCGACTCGGCCCCTAGGAGCGCCCGGCTCGGCCAGCGGGAGTGCCCGGCTCGGCGCGGCGGCGACGCCACCTGCGGGCTCGTCGGCTGCGGCGTCTACCGGGTCCCGGGTCCGTCGGCTGTGGCTTCCGCTGAGCTGAACTAGCGGCGTTCGAGGGCGGACAGGAGCCGGGGAAGGGAGCTGCCCAGGCCCCAGCGGCGGGTCAGCTCGGCGACGCGGTCCGGGTCGACCGGCGCGGCGGGTACGGGGTCCGGGCGGTCCATCACGATCTCCGCGTCGGTCGCCACGTTGACGACGGTCGGTGCGACGGCGAGGTAGTCCTGGGCGTTGAGCAACGCGGTGCGGGCGCGGGTGGTGAGCTTGCGGTCGCGGCCGTCGTGCACGGCGTCGAGCACGGCTTGCAGCGAGCCGAACTCGCTGATCAGCTTGGCCGCCGTCTTCTCGCCGATGCCCGCGACGCCGGGCAGGCCGTCCGACGGGTCACCGCGCAGCACGGCCATGCCGGCGTACGCGCGCCCGGCGTCGTGCACCGGCAGCGCGTACTTGGCGGCCAGCTCCTCCGGCCCGAGCAGCTCCGCCTTCGCCCACCCGCGGCCGAGGTAGAGGACTCGCACGGGGGTCGGTTCGTCGCGCACGACCTGGAACAGGTCGCGGTCGCCGGTGATCACCTCGACCGGGTCGGTGGTCTCGCGCGCGGCCAGGGTGCCGATCACGTCGTCGGCCTCGTAGCCGGCGGCCTCGGCGGTCGCGATGCCGACCGCGTCCAGCACGTCGAGGATGATCGGCACCTGCGGGGTGAGGGTGTCGGGCACCTCCTCCTCGCCGTCGACGGCGCTCTCGGCGACGCGGTGGGCCTTGTACGACGGGAGCGCGGCGACGCGGAACTCCGGCCGCCAGTCGGCGTCCAGGCAGGCCACCAGGCGGCTCGCCTTCCGCTCGGTGATGACCTTGGCGATCGTGTCGACGAACCCGCGCACCGCGTTGACCGGTGTGCCGTCCGGTGCGGTCATCGACTCGGGCAGCGCGTAGAACGCCCGGAAGTACAGGCTGGCGGCGTCCATCAGGACCAGCGGGTTGCTCACCCGGGACAGCTTGCCAGAGACCACCGACATCGTTGATCGACCCGCTCGTCCCTGTGGATAACTCCCCATCCATGGCGTGAGGGATAACTCCCATCCGTGGTGCGAGCGATAACTCCCATCCGTGGTGCATCCGTGGTGTGAGGCTGCCGGTAGGTGGTGGGTGGGTGTGTGAGTGGGAGACAGGTGGTGAGTGGGAGAGAGGAGAGGCGGGTGGGTGGGAGAGGGGCAAGAGGAGTAGGTGGGGCGGGGGAGTGGGAGGGGCGGGTTTGCGGTCGGGAGGTGGTTGGCGCGGCCTCGTTGTTCCAACCGACGTTCGAGGTTGGCGATAACGGCGTTTCGGCGCACGGTTTTTTGTCGAACCCGCGATGTTCACCCGGTAGTGGAGCCGGGGAGGGCGGTTCCACGCTTGGCGGGTCGGGGTGGCGCGAGTGGCTTGTTGGCGTGCGCGCGGCCGCGCACCACTAGGCTCCCTCCCATGTCGACCCAAGTTGGGCCCGTCGACGTCGACGCCCTGCGCGCGCGCCTCGACCGGGCAACTGCTGCGGCTTCCCTAGCGGGCGTGGACGGGTTGCTCGTCTCGCCCGGCTCGGACTTGCGCTACCTCATCGGCGCCGGCGGGGAGTCGTTCGAGCGGTTGACCTGCCTCGTGCTGCCAGTCGGTGGGACACCGGTGTTGGTGGTGCCCAAGCTGGAACAGCCGGGCTACGCCGACGTGCCCACGGACGCACTGGGCGTCGAGGTGGCCACCTGGGTCGACGGCGAGGACCCGTACGCCCTGGTGAAGCGGGCGTTGAAGGGTGACCGGACGGCGGTCTCCGACATGATGCCCGCGCTGCACACGCTGCGGTTGCGCGATGTCGTCGGCGGCGAGCAGGTGCTGGCCGGTCCGGTGCTACGGGAGCTGCGGATGCGCAAGGACGCCGCCGAGGTGGCCGCGTTGCGCACGGCCGGCGCGGCGATCGACCGGGTCCACGCGCGGATGGCCGAGTGGGTTCGCCCCGGCCGCACGGAGGCCGAGGTGGGCGCCGACATCGCCGCGGCGATCGTCGCCGAGGGTCACTCGCTGGCCGAGTTCGTCATCGTCGGCTCCGGCCCCAACAGCGCCTCGCCGCACCACGACGTGTCCGACCGGGTGATCGAGGCCGGTGACGTGGTCCTGGTCGACATCGGCGGCCCGGTGGCCGAGGGCTACAACTCCGACTCCACCCGCACCTACGTGCTGGGCGAGCCGCGTGACGCCGACGTGTGGGAGACCTACGCGGTGCTCCAGGCCGCGCAGCGGGCGGCCGTCGAGGCGGTCCGGCCGGGCGTCACGTGCGAGGAGGTCGACGCGGCCGCGCGCGACGTCATCGCCGACGCGGGCTTCGGCGAGCACTTCGTGCACCGCACCGGCCACGGCATCGGGCTGGACGTGCACGAGGACCCCTACATCGTCACCGGCAACGACCTGCGGCTGGAGCCGGGCATGGCGTTCAGCGTCGAACCCGGCATCTACCTGCCCGGGCGGTGGGGCGCGCGGATCGAGGACATCGTCGTCGTCACCGCCGACGGCGTGGAGAGCCTCAACAACCGACCGCACGAGCTGGTGGTGTTGCCCGCGTGACGAACCTGGAACCGATAGACCGGGCGATCCTGCGCGAGCTGGCCGCCGACGGCCGGTGCAGCTTCACCGACCTCGCCGAACGGGTGGGGTTGAGCGTGTCGGCCGTGCACCAGCGGGTGCGGCGGCTGGAGCAGCGCGGCGTGGTCCGCGGCTACGCGGCGCGGCTGGACGGCGACGAGGTCGGCCTGCCGCTGACCGCGTTCATCTCGCTGACCCCGATCGACCCGGCGGCCCCGGACGACTACCCGAAACGGCTGGAGCACCTGCCGCAGATCGAGGCGTGCTACTCCGTCGCGGGCGACGCCTCGTACGTGCTGCGGGTGCGGGTGGCGTCGCCGCACGCGTTGGAGGAGCTGCTCCGGCAGATCCGTGAGGTGGCGAACGTGTCGACCCGCACCACGGTGGTGCTGTCCACGCCGTACGAGGACCGGCCGCCCGCGGTCTGAGCGCTCAGAACAGGCCGCGCCACACGCGGGTGAACCGGGCGAGCACGTCGCGGTCGGGCCGGTCGGGTGCCCGCGGCAGGAGGCGCTCGACCTCGTCGTCGGTCGCGGGCCGCACCGACAGCACGAACTCGCGTGCCGCCGAGACGTCCGCCGCGTCGGACACCACGGCCACCGCCTCCACGTCGCCCATCCGCCGCACGACCACGTGGTCGGTGGTGTCGGGTTGGTGCACCAGCCCGGTGGTCTCGACGGTCGCGGGCCGCACCACCAGCCGCGGGGACTCCCGCAGCTCGCCGGTCGGGCCGGATCGCGTGTAGTCCAGGACGGCCCGGCCGTCGGTGATGGTCAGCCGCGGGAAGTCGTAGCCCCCGGGCGTGGCGATCAGCAGCACGCCGCCGGGCGCCTCGGCGTGGGCGATCCGGGACGCCGCGTCGTCACCCGGCATGGTGGTCGGCAGCCAGATCCCGAACGCCACCGCCGCGCCGGTCACGCCGACGGCCACCAGCCGCACCGCCAAGCCGTCCGCCAGCATCGCCGCGACCAGCGCGAACGGCACGCCGACGCCCGCGATGCCCAGCCACGGCGGCGGTTGCGCCGGGCCGCTCGCCTCCAGCACCGACGTGTAGAGCACCGCGCCGACCAACCCGAGCACCGTCACCGACGTCGTCCAGCCGACCCGACGCCCCGCCGTGGCCGTCAGCGGGCTGGCGCGGGAGGTGAAGGTGGCGACGAGTAAGAACAGCGCGAACGGGGCGATCATGCCGACCGCCACCAGGACGGCGCTGCCCAGGTAGAACCCGATGATCACCAACCAGCCGACGGCCGCGGCCGACAGCGCGCCGACCAGCCACACCGCGGCGAGCTGCACGGGCACCCGTAAGTCGATCACCAGCACACGATCCCGTGCGCCGGCGGCGGCCGACATCGGTGGATCTACTCAACCGGGTCGGCGGGGATCGCGTCGTAGGCGGCCTGGACGCGGGCCAGCGCCGGGTGCACGTCGAACGTGACGTCGTCGATCCGCGACACCCCGACCACGCCGACGGAGTTGGTCAGGAACGCGCCCCGGTACCGACCGACGTCGGCCGTCCGCACCACCTCCCGGCGTGCCGGCAGCGCACGCTCCAGCAGCTGCATGGTGACGCCGTGCAGCCAGTCGGCCCGGGGCCACACGACCGCGCCGTCGTCGTCGAAGAACGCGATGTTGGCGATCGCGCCCTCGACCACCAGGCCGTCGGCGGTGAGCAGGGCGTCGTCGTAGCCCGCCTGCCGGGCGCGGTTGCCGTGGTGGATCTGGCCGAACCCGCCGATGTGCTTCACGTGCGGCAGCGGCCGCGTGTAGGTCGTCGACATCAGGCTCCGCGGTGTGGCCGGGGTGGAGGTCGGCGGGCGCACGGCGACCATCACCGACGGCGCGCCGACGCCGAACACGACGACCCGCACGGCCGCGTCGCGCACGTCGTCGCCCAGCGCGTGGGAGATCAGGGCGCGGACGTGGTCCGCGTCCAGGCCGTCGCCGTACAGCTCCCGGTTCTGCCGGTCGAGGCGGCGCAGGTGCAGGTCGAGCCCCTTCACCCGGCGGTCGCGCACCTGCATCGCGGTGAAGTGCCCGTAGTTGGCCAGCAGGCCGGTGGCCAGCGCCTCGGTGGTCGGCGGTGCGCCGTCGATCTCGATCCTCAACACGGATCAGGACCGTAGCGTGGCGGGAATCGAGGGTCACCGGTCGTTGCCGCCGTCCCGGGCGGCGGAGAGGGTGGACGGTGTGGAACGCGAGGTCCTGGTGGTCGGGTACGAGGGTGCGGCGCTGACCGACATCGCGGGCCCGGCGGACGTCTTCGACGGGGCCAACCGGGTGCGCGGCGGCTACCGGGTGCGGCTGGCGGCCGTCGGCGGCGGGTTCGGGGTCACCGGCGGGCTGCGGGTGGAGGCCGAGGACCTGCGGGAGGTGTCCGGCGGGGTGGACACGGTCCTGGTCGTCGGCGGGTTCACCTTCGCCCGGGCGGCCCGTGACGCCGAGCTGCGGCACCACCTGCGGCGGGTCGCGGACGGCGCGCGGCGGGTGGGCAGTGTGTGCACGGGGGCGTTCGTGCTGGCCGCGGCAGGCCTGTTGGACGGCGCCAGGGCCACGACGCACTGGGCGTACTGTGACCGGCTCGCCGCCGAGCACCCGTCGGTGGACGTGGTGCCGGACGCGATCTACGTGCAGGACCGGCGGCTGGTCACGTCCGCCGGCGTCACCGCGGGCATCGACCTGGCGCTGGCGCTGGTCGAGAGCGACCACGACGCCGCGCTGGCCAGGCTGATCGCCCGGTGGATGGTGGTGTTCCTGCAACGGCCGGGCGGGCAGTCGCAGTTCAGCGTGAGGTCGAGCGTGCCGCCGGTGCGCGAGCCGGGGTTGCGGGCCCTGCTCGACGCGATCGTCGACGACCCGGCGGCGGCGTGGACGGTCGAGCGGATGGCCCGTCGCGCCGCGATGAGCCCGCGGCACTTCGCCCGGGTGTTCCCGCGTCGGGTCGGCGTGTCGCCCGCCCGGTACGTGGAACGGGTCCGGGTCGAGGCGGCGGCGGGGGTGTTGGAGTCCGGCGACGAAGGACTGGAGGTCGTGGCCAGGCGTTGTGGTTTCGGGTCGGCGGAGACGCTGCGCCGGGCGTTCCTGCGGGTGCTCGGCGTGCCGCCGGGCGGCTACCGCGACCGGTTCCGCACCACCGGCATGGCATGAGACCAGAGGGACTTGGTGCAAGGGATTCGGTGCGGGAGATCGGATGGCAGCGGGATCGGATGCAGGGGGAACGGATGACTGAGGAGGAACGGATGCAGCAGGGGGATCGGATGGACGTCGCTTTCGTGCTCTACCCGCGGATGACCGCGTTGGACCTGGTCGGGCCGTACGAGGTGCTGGGGCACCAGCCGGAGGTGACGGCGCACTTCGTGGCCGCGTCACCCGAGCCGGTGCGCACCGACGCGGGGTTGACGATCGTGCCGACGACCACGTTCGACGCGCTGGACCGCGCCGACGTGGTCGTCGTGCCGGGCGGCGCCGGCTGGGCGGAGGTGTTGGCGGAGGGGGTGGTCGCCGCGTGGCTGCGCGAGGTGCACCCGACCGCGACCTGGACCACGTCGGTGTGCAGCGGGTCGACGTTGCTGGCGCAGGCGGGCATCCTCGACGGCCGTCCGGCGACCACGCACTGGGCGTTGCGCGACGAGTTGGCCGCCCTCGGCGCGGTGGTCAGCACCGAGCGGGTGGTGGTCGACGGGTCCGTGGCCACCGGCGCCGGGGTGTCCGCCGGGATCGACATGGCGCTCACCCTCGTCGGCCGGATCTGGGGTGACGAGCGGGCCCGGTTCACCCAGCTGGTGATCGAGTACGACCCCGACCCGCCCTACCGGACCGGGTCGCCCGAGCGGGCGCCCGCCGAACTCGTCGCCTTCGCCCGCGGCCTGTTCGCGGCCGGCTGACCGGGTGACCGCGGCCAGCACGGCGGGCTGCCCGCCGTGCTGGCGCAGCACTTGGAGCGGCAACCCGGCCAACGCGAGCACCGACCCCTCCTCGAACAGCTCGCCGTCCAGGTCGAGCGTGCCGCTGAGCACGATCACCAGCGCGTCCCGCCACTCCCGCGGGTCGTACGGGCCGGTGCCCGCCACGGTCACCAGCCGGACGTCGAAGTTCACAGCGTCGCGGGGAGGCCGAAGAGCGGGAACCGGTCGGACGGGAACGTGATGATCTCCGCGATCTCGCCGTCCTCGATCCGCAGCACGTCCAGCGCCACCGGCCGGAAGTGCTCCTCGCCGGGCTTGCGGGCGTAGGCGGCGATGGCGGGCTGCCGGTTCGCCCTGGTCTCCAGCGTCTTCCACTCGCCGAACGCCTCCGGACCCACCATCACGGGCGTCCAGAGCTCCATCACGGCGTCGCGGCCGACGTACCACTCGGGCTGCGGCGGCATCGTCCAGGTGATGTCCTCGCGCAACGTGGAGGCCATCAGCTCCACGTCGCAGCGCTCGGTGGCCTCCACGAGCCTGCGGACGACCGCCTTCTCCCGCGGGTTCGAGTCGCCGGACCAGTCGGCACGCCGTTGCGGCAGGTGCTTGCGCATGGTCACGCGGGCGCGCTGCAACGCGCTGTTCACCGCGGGCACCGTGTCCTCCAGCAACGCCGCCGTCTCGTTCGCGGGCCAGCCGAGCACGTCCCGCAGCACCAGCACCGCCCGCTGCTTGGCGGGCAGGTGCTGCACCGCGGCCAGGAACGCCAGCTCGATCGTCTCCCGCGCCACCACCTCCTCGTCCGGCTCGGCGTCCAGCAGCGCGTCCGGGAACGGCTGCAGCCACGGCACGTCGGCCGCGGGCATGTCCTCGGTGGTGGTCTGCGCGGGCCGGCGGTTGATCACGTCGAAGCACGCGTTGGTGGCGATGCGGTACAGCCAGGCGCGGAACGACGACCGCCCCTCGAAGGTGTCCCGGGAGCGCCACGCCTTGAGGAACGTCTCCTGCACCAGGTCCTCCGCCTCGTCGAACGAGCCGAGCAGCCGGTAGCAGTGCACCCGCAGCTCGTGCCGGTACCGCTCCGCTTCCCGCGTGAAGTCCACCGTCATCTGCGCAACCTCGCTCATGGTCACCCTCCGGGCTTGTACGGTGACGTGCCGGTCGCACGTCGCACAACATGTGACCCGGCGGGCCCGGAGAACTCATCGGTCGCTCGGGGACCGGTCGCGTCGGATCGGGGGAGCGGGTGGTCGGGGGCACGGGGTTCCGCGCGGTGTTCGCGGTGCCGGAGTTCCGGGTGCTGTGGTCGGCGGCGGTGCTGTCGACGGTCGGCGACCAGCTGGCCCGGGTGGCGTTGTCGGTGCTGGTGTTCCAGCGCACCGGGTCGGCGGCGTGGACGGCGTTGACCTACGCGTTGACGATGCTGCCCGCGCTGGTGTCCGGGGTGCTGCTGACGGGCCTGGCCGACCGGTACCCGCGGCGGACCGTGATGGTGGTCGCCGACGTGGTGCGGGCCGTGCTGCTGGCCGTGATGGCGGTGCCGGGCGTGCCGCTGCCGCTGGTGGCGGCGTTGTTGGTGGTCGCGCAGCTGGCCGAGCCGCCGTTCGCCGCCGCGCAGGGCGCGCTGCTGCCGTCCGTGCTGGGCGAGCGGTACGAGGCCGGGCAGTCGGTGCACCTGATCACCCACCAGGCCGGTCTGCTGCTCGGGTTCGTCGGCGGCGGCCTGGTGGTGGCGTGGCTGGGCACGTCCGGTGCGCTGCTGGCCGACGCGGTGACGTTCGCGTTGTCGGCGTTGCTGCTGCGCTTCGGCCTGCGCGCGCGGCCGGCGCCCGCGTCCGTGCCCGCCGCGCACGTGCGGATCCGGGCCGGTGCGGCGCTGGTGTGGCGGGACCGGCGGCTGCGGCTGCTGGTGGCGCTGGGGTGGCTGGCGCTGTTCACCGTGGTGCCGGAGGGGCTGGCCGCGCCGTTCTCGGCGGAGGTCGGCGCGGGTGCGGCCGGTGTCGGCCTGCTGCTGGCCGCCGACCCGGCCGGGATGGTGCTGGGCACGGTGTTGCTGCGGTTCCTGCCCGCGTCGTTGCGGGTGCGGCTGCTCGGGCTGCTGGCCGTGGCCACCGCGTTGCCCCTGGTCGGTTACCTGTTCGCGCCGAACCTGGTCGGTGCGGTGGCGCTGCTCGCGTTGAGCGGGGTGTTCAGCGCCTACCAGGTGACGGCGGGCGCCACGTTCGTCCGCCTGGTCCCGGACGAGCAGCGGGGCCAGGCGTTGGGCTTCGCCCGCAGCGGCCTGGTCGCCGCGCAGGGCGTCGGCGTGGCCGCGGGCGGCCTGCTGGCCTCCGCGACGGGCTCCCCGACCACCGCCATCGCCGTGGCGGGCATCGCGGGCACCGTCCTGGCCGTCACCGTCACGACCGCGTGGTCCCGGGTGGCACCCACCGCGGTCGCCTGACCCTCACCCGGGTCGGGGGACGTCGCCGGGCCACGGCAGCGCGGGCGAGTAGCGGCCGGCCAGCGCCGCCAAGAACGAACCGGCGTGCACCGTGGCCGGGTGGTCGGGACCGCGCACGTCCCGCAGCAGCGTCCTCGTGCGGCGCAGCGTGCGGACCGCCCACCGGGGTCGGACGGCCTCCTGCCGTGCCAGGGCCAGGCGACCCACGGCGTAGGCGTGCAGTTGCCGGGCCAGCAGGGCGTCGGGGTGGCGGCGCCCCAGGTGCCGCGCGCGTTCGGCGGCGAGCTCCTCGAACTCCGCCGCCGCCTCGACCCACCTGCCCTGCCACGCCAGCGCCTTGCCCAGGCTCTCCCGCGTGTCCAGGGTGTCGGGGTGGTCCGCGCCGATCAGCACCGTCCGCTCGGCCAGCACCCGGCGGTAGCCGTGTTCCGCCTCGGTCCAGCGGCCCTGCATGCCCACGCTCCAGCACAGCATGCACCGGGTGTGCAGGACGTCGATGTCGTCGTGGTGCAGGCCGGACCGGGCGCGGCGCCGGTCGCGGACCTCGCGCAGCTCGCGTTCGGCGCGGGCCCAGTCACCCCGCCGCCCCGTGGTCCACGCGAGATCGTGGCGGGTGCTCAGGGTGTCGGGGCGGTCCGGACCGCCGGGCAACGCGGTCTGCGCCGCCAGCACGTCCCGCAGGACCTCCTCGGCCTCGGCGAAACCGCCCTGCTCGCGCAGCGCCCACCCCTGGACGTGCCGCAGCCGCAGGTAGGCCGGGTCCGCGTCGCAACCCAGCTCGCGGGCGACGGCCATGGCCCGCACGACGAGGTCCTCGGCCCGCCGCTCGGCGCGACTCCACAGGTAGGCGGTCGCGCAGGTGGCCACGCAGTCGAGCAGCCGCACCCGCTCCCGGTGGTCGAGCCGGGGGCCGACCTGCGTGAGCAGGTGGTGCACGTGCGGGGTGAGCAGGTGGAACCGTGGCCAGTCCGCCGCGGCGCCGACCCGCAGCGCGTCGACCGCGGCGCCGATCGCGGCGACCGCCGCCCGACGCGTCCGCGCGGGCCTGGGGTCACCGGGCGGCAGCGCGTCCATCACCGCGCCGGTGACCTCGGCGATGAACGGGTGCACCTCCACCGCCGGGATGTCGCCCCCGGCCTTGGGGCGTTGCGCCAAGCCGACCGACGCCAGGCCGCGAAGGCACCGGAAGATCGTCTCCAGGTCGCCCGCCGGGGACGGCCCGAGGTCCAGCAGGCGGGTGAGCAGCCGCCGTCCCGGTTCCTCCGGCGCCAACGCCGTGATCAGCTCCTCCGGCACGGGCGCGCCGGGCGCGTAGCAGGCCAGCAGCCACAGCAGCCGCCTGGCGTGCGGCAGGCCGTTGCCCTCCAGGGCGTCCAGCGACAGCTCCCAGGTCCGGCCGACCAGGTCGCGGCGGTCCCGGTCCAGGGAGACGTCGAAGACGCCCGCCACGCCGTCGACGTCGAGCGCGTGCCGGTACCGGTCGAACGTCGGCCACGACACGAAGTCGCCGCCCAGGTACAGCCCCGCCAGCCGCAGGGCCAGCGGCAGGCCGCCGAGCCGGTCGGCCAGCGCGCCCGCCGACCGCTCGTCACCCGCGCGCGGCGCGAGGTCCAGCAGCACGCGGGCGCCCGCGGCCCGGTCCAGCGGACCGATCGAGGTCGCCTCCACGTGCCCCGGCCAGCTCGACCGGTCGTGCCGGCGGGTCGTCACCAGCACCAGCCCCGTCGCCGACTCGCGGATCCACCCGGTGCCCTCGGGCGGGCCGAGCAGCTCCGGCACGTCGGCGTTGTCGACGACGAGCAGCCACCCCGGCTCGACGCCCGCCAACCGGCGCCAGACGAGGTCGGCGACGTCGCCGAGGCCCGCGACCCGGTGCGTGCGGATCGCCTCCTGGTGCGCCGCGCCGAGCCCGAGGTCGCGGGCCAGCCCGACCAACCCGCCCGACAGGTGCTCCTCGGTGACCGCGTTGAGCCACCAGACCCGCCGCCCGTGCTCCTGCTCCGCCCGCCGCGCGACGATCCGCGCCACGGTCGACTTGCCCATGCCGCCCGCGCCGAACAGCAACCGCGGACCGCCGGGGCGCGGGCTCACCACCCGGTCGAGCAGATCGGTCACGACCACGTCGCGGCCGTGCGCCACCGGCGGACCGGGTTCGCTCGGCACCGCCGTCGAGATCCCGGTGACGACCCAGGTGTCCGACGAGCGGGCGCCCGGCCCGTGCAGGTGCACCTCGCCGATGCTGCCCGCCTGCACCGCCGTCCCGGTCACCGCGCCGGACAGCGAGTTGGCCGTCGTCACGTCCTGGCGGGCTAAATCGGGTTCGTGCTCCATCGCGTCCCCTCCGCAGCGGTCCCCGGGATCATGATGCCGTGCTCAGGCGAAACCGGTCGTTCCTGCTGTTGTGGGCGGGCCAGTCGGTGTCACTGGTCGGGTCGCAGGTGACGGTGGTCGCGGTGCCGCTGGTGGCCGCGCTGACGTTGGGTGCGGGACCGTGGGGGATCGGGGTGGTGGCGGCGTGCGCGCGGCTGCCGTACCTGGTGTTCGGGTTGCCGGCCGGGGTGTGGGTGGACCGGTTGCCGCGGCGGGTGGTGGCCGGGGTGTGCGCGCTCGGGCAGGCGGCGAGCCTGGCGGTGGTGCCGGTCGCGGCGGGGCTCGGGGTGTTGTCGGTGGGGTTGTTGGCCGTGGTGGCGGCGGTGGCCGGGACGTTCGCCGTGTTCGGGGACATCGCGGGCCTGGCGTTGGTGCCGATGGTGGTGCCGCGGGAGCTGTTGACGCGGGCGCAGGGGGTCGTGGAGGTGGGCCAGGCCACGGCGCAGGTCGCCGGGCCCGCGCTGGGCGGGTGGCTGGTGGGCGCGTTCACCGCGGCGGGCGCGCTGGCGGCGGACGCGGTGAGCTTCCTCGTCGCGGCGGTCACGTTGGTGTGGGTGCGGGTGGTGGAACGGCCGCAGGCGGGCGCGGGGATGTGGGCCGGGGTGCGGGCCGTCTTCGGCCACCAGGGGTTGCGGCGGGTCACGCTGTGCACCGCGACGCACGTCTTCTGGTTCAACGCCTTCACCGTCGTGGTCGTGCTGCACCTGGTGACGGCGTTGGGGCTGTCGGCGGTGCGAGTGGGGTTGACGCTGTCCGCCGGAGCGGTCGGCGGGCTGCTCGGCGCACTGGTCGCGGCGCGGCTGGGCGAGCGGTGGGGGCGCCGCCGGACGATGGTCGCCGCCGTCCTGGCCACCGGGGGAGGGCAGGCGCTGGTCGCGGTGGACCAGCTGGTGGTCGTCGCGGTGGCGGTGATGTGGTTCGCCCTCCAGGTCTACAACGTCCACCAGGTGCCCGTGCGTTACGAGGTCACGCCGGCCGAGCTGCACGGGCGCGTCAACGCGACCATCCGCACCGCGGTCTGGGGCACCGCGCCCGCCGGCGCCCTGGCGGGCGGGCTGCTCGGCGACCTGGTCGGCCCGCGGGCGACGCTCGTGCTCAGCGGCCTGGGCGCCGCGACGGCGTGCCTGTGGCTGGTCCGGGCACGGGTCGGCTGACCGCACGCCGGCCGCGGGAGTGGGGAGCGCTCGCCGCGGCCCGCGCCTGACCTCGGGTCTTGCCGTTCACGGTGGTTCCCGGCTCCGGTCTTCACCAGATCTTGTCGCGCATGGCGGCGCACCTCCCTCGACGTGGTTGCCGGCGCGGATCGCGATATCGGGGGTTCACCAAATCTTGTCGCGCACGACGACACCTCCGTCCTGTCTCGATTGGTCCCGGCCGGCGGTGTCACCAGATCTTGTCGCGCACCGCGCTCACCTCCAGTGGGTCGGGTCACCCCGGTAGCGGCTGACATCGACACAGGTCACCATTACTGTGACCCTCCGTCCGGACGCCATGACAGTCCGGGATAGACAGTCGTGAGGAACCATGGGCAGAGCGCGTTCGACGTCGTCGGGCGATCGACGCTGGTCACTATGGTCCCTGCCGAGGCAGGCCCTGGTGTACGTGCTGTCGGTGGATCTGCTCGCGGTCGTCGGAATCGCCGCGACCACCGCGTGGCCCGTGCCCGCCGGCTCGTGGACCACGTTCGCGGTCCTGGCCGGCTGCGCCGCGCTGCACCTGCACTGCTCGCGCTGGATCGAGCGCATCCGACGCGACCACAGCCACCTGCCGCACGTCGACCTGTGCAGCATCTGGATCCTGGCCGGCGCGCTCGTGCTGCCCCCGTCGCTCGCGGTCGCCCTCGTCGTGCTGGTGTACGCGCACCGCTGGTGGGTCGTCGGCCGCTGGGACGCCTCACGCCCACCGCACCGGTGCGTGTTCACCACGGCGATGATGGTGCTGGCCACGCTCGCCGCGAGCGCCGTGTCCGGTCTCACCGGCCTGCGCGGGCACCTCCAGGCCGGGCGACCCGGCGGCGCGCTCGACCTCGTCGGCGTGGTCGGCGCGGGCGCCGCCCAGTGGCTGGTCAACACCGTGCTGGTGGCCGCGGTGATCCTGCTGACCGTCCGGCCGCGCTCGGTGCGCGACTCGATCGGCAGCGGCCCGGACAACCTGCTCGAAGCCGGTCAGCTCGCGATGGGCGGGTTCGTCGCCCTCGCCGTGGCGTGGTGGCCCGGGTTCGCGCTGCCGATGGTCGTCGCGGCCGTCGCCCTGCACCGCACCGTGCTCATCCACCAGCTGGAGCTGGCCGCCCGCACCGACACCAAGACCGGCCTGCTCAACGCCGAGGCCTGGCACCTGCAGGCCACGCTGGAGTTGCGACGCACCCGGCAGCAGCCGCCGGGCGCGCGCGTCGGCCTGTTCATGATCGACGTCGACCACTTCAAGGACATCAACGACACCCACGGCCACCAGACCGGCGACCTGGTGCTGCGGCGCATCGCGGCGGCGCTGGAGAGCGCGGTCCGGCGCGGTGACGCGGTGGGCCGCTTCGGCGGTGAGGAGTTCGCCGTGCTGCTGCCCGGCGTGGAGCACGAGGAGGCGGTGGCGATCGCCGAGCGGATGCGCTCGGAGGTCCACCGGGTGCTCGTGGACGACGGCGACGGCGGCACGGTGGCGGGCCTCACGGTCAGCATCGGCATCGCGGTGTGGCCCGAGGTCGCCGAGGACACCGTGGAAGGGCTGCTCGCGGCGGCGGACGCGGCCCTGTACGACGCGAAGCGGCTCGGTCGCGACCAGGTGCAGGCGGCGGGCAGGCACCGCCGCGCCCGGTGGACGCCCGCGGCCCGCTCCGAGCGGCCCGGCGTGTAACGAGCGCGACTACCTGCCGGATCTCCTACAGGTCGGGGCGTGGGTGGCGTAGTTTCTGCCCGCCACCTCCGACACGGTGGTCTCCTCTCCTCGCTTGCAAGGGTCGTGAGCCAGTGGACCTCGGTGCCCCGCACGGAATCCGCTTCCGCTTCGAAGCGGGGCTGCTGCGTGCCGTCCTGCTCGACGTGCACCGCAAACCGCCCGTGGACGCGGTCGAGGAGCTGACCGCCGAGGCGGGCGCCCGAGACCTGCTGGTCGACGAGACCCGGGACGGGCACGTGCGCGCGGTGCTGCGGCACCGCTTCGACCTGCCCGCGCCCGCCCGCTGGCGGCTCGCCGTCGACGCGCCCGCCACCGAGACCGCGGACGGGGTGTCGTTCGCCCTGCCCGACGCGGTGTCGCTGCTGGTGTCCGGCTCGTCGCCGTGCGCGGTCGAGGACGGCGGCGTGTCCGTGCAGCTGCCGGCGGGCGAGTCGGAGCTGAGCGTCACGGTGATCAGCGAGCCGGTGTTCGAGGTCGGCGACACGGTCGTGGTGTGCCGCCCGGACCAGGTGCGCGAGGCCGCCGTGGTGGTGTCGTGCCTGCCACCGGACCGCGTCACGCCCGTCGTCGCGCTGAGACCGGCGGACGCCTCGTCGCACCGGCACGACCGGCTGGTCGCCCACCTGCTCGACGCCGTGGGCGTGCGGCGGGTGGTGTTCCTCGCCGAACCGGACGAGGAGCTGTTCGGCGACCTGCCCGAACGACTGCACCTGCCGTGCGAGGACCCGGTGGGGCTCACCGCCAAGGCGTGGGAGCTGCTGCGCGGTGGTGAGCCCGACCGCACCCTCGACGTGGCGCCGGACGCCGACTTCGTCGCCGCCCTGTTCACCGCCCTGCGCACCGGCGCGGCGCTGCGCGTCGACGAGGGCGCCCCGCCCGTGCCGCTCGCCGGGTGCAACCCGGACGACGTCGACGAGGCCGTGCTGGTCGAGCGCACCGGCGAGGTGGACGACCTGGCCGCCGCCGGCTACGCCCACCACCGCGGCGCCCGGCTGGTGATCACGCCGAAGCCGGACCTGGTCGAGGTGGGCCGGGTGGTGGCCGAGGAGCAGGAGCGGGTCACCGCGGCGGCCGGCGCGATCGGCGACGCGGTCAAGGGCATCGGGTTCGTCGAGGCGCTGTGGCGGTACCTGTCCACCGGCGGGCACGACCCGTACGCGGCGGTCGAGGCCGTGGTCACCGGGCAGGTGCCCGCCGAGGCGGTCGCGGAGGTCGGCGACCGGCGGCTGACCGCGTTCACCACCGGCCTGCCGTACTCGTTCGTGCACACCGAGGACGTGAACTGGGCGCGCAAGCCGATCGGGCACGTGGTGGCCGACCCGGCGCTGGTCGTGCTGACCGAGTTGCACCGGGCGGGCGTGGCGCGCGAGCCCGGCGCGTTCAGCCTGGTGTTCGACTCCGGGGCGTTCGCCCTCGGCGGAGCCGAGAATCAGACAACAGTGCCCGAGACGTCCCTTGGGCAGCTCAGGCACCACACCCACCCCGTCGTGCTGTCCGAGCAGGACGCCTCACCGGACGTGCTGCGCGACCTCGTCGTCGACCTGCCGGTCGAGCTGGTGTTCTTCAACTGCCACGACACCGACGGCGCGATCGTGCTCGACGGCCACACCCTGCCCGACGACGACATCCCGGTGACGCTGCGGCACCGGCCGATCGTGTTCAACAACTCGTGCCGGTCCTGGACGCGGCTGGGCCGCGAGTTCGTCCGCGCCGGCGCCCGCGGCTACATCGGCACGCTGTGGACCATCCCGCCGAACCTGGCCGCCGGGTTCGCCCGCACCGTCGTGCGGCGGCTCACCGCCGAGGAGACGCCCGCCGCGCGTGCCATCGTCAACACCGGCACACCGGGCGGCATCGAGCGGTCCTACCTGTACGTCGGCACGGTCAACGGCAGGCTGGACGAGTGGCGCGACCGGTCCACCACCGACGCGGAGGCGGCGCTGACCGGGTGCGAGCTGCTGGCCGCCGCCGCACGCGACGGCTCGGACACCCTGTCGCCGGTGCTGCACCGGGAGATCACCGCGCTGCGCGAGGTGGCCGAGGCGGGCGGGCTGACCGACACCGCGTCCTACGCCGACGTGCTGCTGGCCGAGCTGAAGCTGGAGGACGACGACGAGCGGGCCGCGGCCCTGGTGGAGCGGGTCGACGTGCTGCTGGCAGAGCTGGACCTGCCCGACGACGAGCTCGAAGCCCTCTGGGCGACCAGGTTCGAGCTCACCGGCGCCCGGTCCGAGCGGCGCGGGGAATACGGGGCCGCGCTCGCGGACTTCGAACGGTGTGTGGGCTTGGGCGACGCGTGCCGCGACCGGGCGGACGTCCTGCTGCGGATGGCGAGGCTGCTGATGCGCGAAGGCAGAACCGACGAAGCCGGACAGGCGGCGCGGTTGGCGTACGAGGAGCACCTCGTGCGCGGGGACGGACCGGGGCAGCTGGAGTCGATCACCGTGCTGGACGACCTCGGCGACGCCGACGCCGACACCGCCCTCCGCTACGCCGTCGAGGGCCACGACCTGGCCGAGGAGCTGGGCGACCGGGCCAGGCAGGCCGCGTTCAAGCTCGCCGAGTGCGACCGCCACCGCGACCGCGGCGACCTCGCCGCGGCGATCGAGGCCGGGTCGCGGGCCGTGGAGCTGTTCCGCGACCTGGGCGATGACCGGCAGGAGTTGGCCGCGTTGCGCCGGCTCGGCGCGTGCCACCGCGACCGGGGCGACCTGGAGACCGCGCAGCACTACGCCGCCGTGGGCTTGGCGCGCGCCGAGCAGGTGGGCGCGGCGGCCGAGGTGGCGTCGTTCCACGACGACCTGGGCGGCGTGCTGACCGCGCGCGGCGAGCACGGCAAGGCGTTGGGGCACTACCGGCACGCGGTGGAGAAGCTGGTCGCGACCGGCGCGTGGGAGCGCGGCGCGGAACTGCTGCCGCACCTGGCGGTCGGCGCGGTCCGGGCGGGTGACCCGGAGGCGCTGTGGACCGCGGCCCTGTCCGGCGGCCTGATCTGCGAGGTCGCCCCGCGCGAGGTGTGGGCGTCGCTCGTGCCGCTGGTGGTGGACACGATGAAGCGGGCGATCGAGACCGGGCCGCTGCCGCTGACCGAGCGCGGGATGACCGACTTCGCCAGCGCGGTGACCGCGGGCAGGCGCGAGGACATGCCGTTCCAGGTGGGTCTGCTCGCCGACGTGGTGGTCGTGCTGCTGGCGTGGTTGATGGACCGCGCCGACGCGGGCATCCTGGCGTTCGCCCGCGAGCTGGACCGCACCAGCGGCGGGGTGATCGACCTGGTCGGCTACCTGTCCGTGCCCTACGCCGAACGCGCCCGCGACCCCGGCGTGAGCCGGTCGCGGCCTACCAGTGCCGACCCTCGCTGAGGTCCTCCAGCTCGGGCCGTGACAGGTGCAGCACCTGGAAGAGCACCGCGTCGTCGGTGTCGGGCGCCGTGCGCCAGAGGCTGAAGCGCACCAGCTCCCAGTTCCGGGGGTCGATCGCCAACGAGGTCGAGTGCAGCTCGGGGTCGTGCCTGAGCCGCTCCAGGTCGTCGAGGGCCTGGCCGATCGCCTCGGCCGGGTCGGCGTCGGCGGGCAGGCGCCAGGTGCGCTTGGTGGCCGCGGTGGCGTTCCCGGCGGCACCCCGGTGGAACGCGAGGCCGGCCCAGTGCTGCACGGCGGGGCGGCCGAAGTCGTTGACGATGCCGCGGAAGCCCGGTCCCCACAGGAAGGCGTTCATGCCCTCGGCGGTGCGCCACAGGTAGAACGGGGCGTACTGGTTGACCGGCGAGCCGTCGACACCCCGTGCCCTCATGCAGTAGGCCTTGAGCCCCAGGCCGGGGAACGCGTCCAACGCCGAGCCGCGGGTGGCGACGCGGGTGCGGATGACGTCCATGTCGTAGTCAGCGGGCAGGGTGATCTCGTAGTGCATCGCGTGCATGTCAGGTCCCCCGGTACGTGGCTGCGGTGCGCGGGTAGAGCTCGCGGTAGGCCGCGAGGTGGCCCCAGGGCGTGGTGACGGACTCCGCCCGGAGCAGGCCGTGCACCAGGGCCCGGGCGAAGACCGCCCTGGCCGCGGCGAGGACCCGGCCGGGGTCGGCGTCGTGGGTGCCGGTCGAGGCGGCGAACGCGGTGTCGCCGTCGGTGAGGCCGTGGGCCGGGCGGACGGCGGTCGCCAGGCCGTCCTGCGCGGCGTTGGCCAGGGCGAACGGGTGCGGCAGGCGGGCGTTGGTGGCGATCACGCCGATGACCGTGTTGAACGGCTGCGCGTGACCCGCGATCCGGGCCGCGTCGAGGTCGTCGCCCTGGTAGGCGGGGAACTCGTCGGGCAGGCCCAGGTGCGCGGCGAACGGCAGGCCGGTGTCGAGGTCGACCGACGGGCCGACCGCGTTGAGCACGGCGATCGCGCCGACGACCACACCACCGGGCAACTCGGCGCTCGCGGTGCCCAACCCGCCCTTCAGAGTGGCGTTGAGCGCGCCCGTGCCCGCGCCGACGTTGCCCTGCGCGACCTCGACGCCCGCGTCGCGCACCGCCTCCGCACCCTCCTCCGCCCCGGGGCGGGCGTGGAAGTCACCGCCGCGGCCCAGGTCGAACAGCGCGGCGGCGGGCACGAACGAACCCAGCTCCCGCGCCGCACCGTCGGCCGCGGCCAGCCCGTACGCGCTGCCGCCGGTCAACACGACACCCCGCACCTCCCGGCCGCCGTGGCGGGGGTCGAGCGCGACGGTGTCCCTGGTCGCGGGCGCGCCACCACGAACATCCACAGTGGACAGCGTGCCGGGCGGGAACAGCACGGCCGTGGTGCCGGTCAACGCGCCGCCACCGATCCGCGTGGCGTGCCCGACCAGCACGCCCGGCACATCGGTGATCGCGTTCCGCACGCCGCCGATGCTACTTGTCGGCCGGCCGCGGCGGCTCCGGGCGACGGGCGCGCCGGTCACCGGACGCGAGCAGGCGACCACCGATCTCGCGGACCACCGACGCCAGGAGGTCGATGTCGTCCGCGGTGGTCCGCCAGTTCACGATCGCGGGTCGCAGCGCCACCATGCCGCGGTAGACGGTGGTGCCCGCGTAGACCCGGCCGTCCTCGATCAGGGCCTCGCCCAGCTCGCGGTTGAGGGCGTCGAGGTCCTCGGCCGGCACGCCCGGCGGGCGGTAGCGGAAGCAGACGATGAACACGGTGATCGGGGCGAGCAGCTCCAGGTCCGGTGCTTCCTCGATGCGGCGGCCCAGGCGCAGCGCCAGGTCCTGGTGGCGTTCGACCATCGCCCGGTGACCGTCGCGGCCGTAGGCGCGCAGCGTCGCCCAGATCGGGAAGGCGCGTGCCCGGCGCGAGGACTCGGGGCCCAGGTTGTTGTGGTCGACGAACTCCTCGTCCGGGGTCGGCAGGTACGCGGCGTTCCAGCCGCCGAAGGCGCGTCTCAGGGCCGTCCGGTCCCGCACGAACGCGACACCGCTCTCATACGGCACGTTCAACCACTTGTGGCAGTCCGCGGCCACCGAGTCGGCGCGCTCCACACCCCGCACGAGGCCGGCGGTGCGCGGGGACAGGGCGGCGAACAGCCCGAACGCGCCGTCCACGTGCAGCCACGCCCCGTGCCGCTCGGCCAGGTCCGCCAGCTCGTCGATCGGGTCGAAGTCGCCGCCGTTGACCTCGCCCGCGTTGCCGATCAGCACCGCGGGCCCGGACGAGGCCAGCTCGCGGTCCAGGGCGTCCACGTCGAGCCTGCCCGCGTCGTCACGGCTCAGCGTCCGCACCGAGTCGCGGCCCAGCCCGAGCAGCTGCAGCGCCTTGCGACTGCTCGGGTGCACGTACCCGCTGGAGAACACCGGCAGCCGCGGCAACCCGACCAGGCCGTCCGCGGTCACGTCCACCCCGTGCTGCCGCGCCCACCAGTGGCGCGCGCACGCCAACCCGGTCAGGTTCGCGAACGTCGCGCTCGGCGTGAGCACGCCGCCGTGCGACGCGGGCAGCCCGAACGCCTCCTTCAGCCACCGCAGCACCACCGTCTCGGCGCGCGCGGCCAACGGCGAGGTCAACCACAGCCCGGCGGCCTGGTCCAGCAGCGAGGTCACCCAGTCCGCGGCCTGCGCGGCCGGTGTCGCGCCGCCGACCACGAAGTGGAAGAACCGCGGCCCGGACGAGTGCGTGGCGGCCCGCGTGCCGATCCGCAACAGGTCCGCGATCGCGGCGATGGTGCCGTCACCGGACTCCGGCAGCGGACCGTCCAGCTCGTCGACCAGGTGGGCGTGCGTGGCGTCGCGCACCGGCAGGTGCGGCAGCGCGTCGAGGTACGGCCCGGCGGCACGCGCGACCATCCCCAACGCCTCGGCGGCGTCCTCTCTGGCGTTCAGCGGATCACCCATCGTGGCAGGGTATGCCGTGATGACGCGACGTGGACAGTTCAGGGGCCGGGCGGTCGACGCCGGGGTGGACGCGTTCCTGGGGATCCGGTACGCGGAACCGCCGTTCGGTGCGCGTCGGTTCGCCGCGCCCGTGCCCGCCGACCCCTCCGGGGACTGCCTGGAGTTCGGGCCGATCGCGCCGCAGTCCGCGCGGTTGCCCGGCGCGCCGGTGTGGCGGCCGGGTGACGAGGACGTGTTGACGCTCAACGTGTGGACCCCGTCCACATCGGACGGGCCGTGGCCGGTGCTGTTCTACGTGCACGGCGGCGCCTACACGTTCGGGTCGTCGGCTCAGCCCGACTACGACGGCACCGCGCTGGCGCGGGCCGGGCTGGTCGTGGTGACGTGCAACTACCGCCTCGGGTTCGAGGGGTTCGGGCACGTGGACGGGCGGCCGGACAACCGCGGGCTGCTCGACCAGCGGGCCGCGCTGCGGTGGGTGCGGGAGAACATCGCGGTGTTCGGGGGCGACCCCGGCACCATCACCGTCGGCGGGCAGTCGGCGGGCGCGGCATCGGCGTTGTTCCTGGCGGCGTGGGAGCCGGTGCGGCGGGTCATCGCGCACAGCGTGCCGGGCCGCTGTTACACGCGGGGGTTCGCGCGGCGGGTCGCGGAGTGGATCGACACCGCGACGCCGGAGTCCGCGGTGGCCTCGGCGGACGCGCTCGTGGCCGCGCAGCGCCGGGGACCGCTGAGCTGGGACCCGGTGCTGTTCGGGCCGGTCGCCGACGCGCTGCCCGCGCCGGCCCCGGCGGTCGACGCCCTGCTGTGCCACACCGACGTCGAGTACGCCCTGTTCGAGGCGGTGGGCACGTTCCGACCGCCGGCCGACCTGCGCGCGTTCGGCCGCGGTTGGGGCGTCCCGGACCACGTGGTGGCGGCATACGAGCACTTCGAGGACGCGCACGTGCGGCTCGCCGGTGACCTCGTGTTCGCCGAACCCACCACCAGGCTGGCCGAGGCGCACGGGCGGGCGTTCCTGGCGCGGTTCACCCGGCCACCCGCCTGGCACACGGCGGACGTCCCGTTCTCGTTCGGCAACCTGGACGGTGGCGACTTCCTGATCGGCGGCCCGGCCGGCGACGACGAGCGCGCGCTGTCCCGTCGGATGCTCAGCGCCTGGGTGGACTTCTGCACCACCGGTGACCCGGGGTGGACCGGTGTGCGGCACTGGGGTGACGGGCACCGGGGTGACGAAGTGGAGGCCCGGCGCGAGCCGTGGCGGGGCGTGGACGTCTTCGCGCCCGTCGACCACCCCGTCGAGCCCGTCACCTCCAGCGCCGCGGCGCATCGACCGATCGGTTGACGGGCGTGGGTCCGCGGTGGACCCGCGCCGTCGACCGGATCGTTGATCCCGCACGCCTCGCGCCGCACCAGGCTGGGGCCATGACGCACACACGAATCCCGCCGGGGCCGGTCACCGGCGGGGAACGGTCGCTCGCGCCGGACCTGGCGCGCGGCCTGATGCTCGCCCTGATCGCCCTGGCCAACTCCGTCGTCTACCTCTACGGCCGCCCGTACGGCGTGCGCCAGCACATAGTCGAGGACGGCGTGCTCGACCGGATCGTCGGTGTGCTCGACGTGGCCCTGGTCGACGGGCGCGCGTACCCGATGTTCGCGGCCCTGTTCGCCTACGGCGTCGTGCACACGTACCGGCGGCAGCGGGAGTCCGACGTGGACGACCGGGAGGCCGTGCGGCTGCTGCGCCGGCGGAGCCGCTGGCTGATCGTGTTCGGTGCGGCGCACGTGGTGCTGCTGTTCCCCGGCGACATCCTGGTGACCTACGGGATCCTGGGGTTCCTGGTGGTGGCGTGGCGGCGGGTGTCGGACCACAAGCTGCTCACCGCCGCCGCGCTGTGGCTGGTCGTCGTGGCGGTGGTGCAGGGAGCCGCCCACATGGTGCCCTCGGACGGCGGACGGTCCTTCTTCCTCTCCTTCGAGCAGTCGGACGCGGTGGGGGCGCTCGCCCTGCGACCGGCGGAGTGGCTGCTGACGCCGTTCGGCGTCATCGGCGTGGGCAGCGCCGTCCTGGTCGGCACGTGGGCCGGCCGGCGCGGGGTGCTCACCGACCCGGCCGCGCACCGCGCCCTGCTGGTCCGCACCGCCGCGATCGGGCTCACGGCGGCGGTGGCGGGCGGGTTGCCGGTCGCGCTCGCGGTCGGCGGCGTCTGGGCGCCGACGTCGCCGCTCGCGCTGTGGGGCATCTCGGCGTCGCACGCGGTGACCGGGGTCGCCGGTGGTCTCGGGTACGCGGCCCTCATCGGGTTGGTCGCGGTCCGCGTCGGCGAACACCGGGGACCGGTGGTGCGGCTGCTCGTCGCCGGTGGGCAGTGCTCCCTGAGCTGCTACCTGTTCCAGTCCGCGGTGTTCGTGGCGTTGCTGACGCCCTGGGGCCTGGGGTGGGGTGCGTGGCTCGGTACCGCCGAGGTGGCGGTCGTGGCCCTCGGCACGTGGCTGGTCTCGGTGCTCCTCGCCGCCCTGCTGCGGCGGACGGGCAGGCGTGGCCCGGCGGAGGCGGTGTTGCGTCGGCTGACTTATCGCCGTGCGGCGGCGAAGATGGCGGTGTGACGACGGTGGACGAGCGGTCGGGCCTGCTGCGGGAACGGCGGTGGAACCAGGCATGGGCGTTCGCCCCGTTCGGCCTGCTGCTCGTGGCCGGTGCGGCGTCGGTGGCCACCGATCCCGGCGGGTGGTCCCACCACGCCGTCACCCTGGGCATCGCCGCCGGTCTCGCCGTGTGGCACTGGTGGTTCGTGGTGGCGCACCCGCAGTGGTGGGACCGGTTCGTGTGGCCGATGGTCTGGTACTTCGTCGGGCTGCTCGTGTTCACCTCCGTCCTGGTGCTGCACGGCGAGGTGTTCCAGCTGTTCGTCCCCATGTGCTACGTGCTCGCGTTCGTCGCGCTGCCGGGGTGGCGCGCGTACGTCGGTGTGGTGGCGGCGAACATCCCGTGGCTGATGATCCCCGGCCCGGACCCGCGGCGGCTGCTGCTCAACCTCGGCCTGAGCACGGCGCTGGCCGTGCTGGTCGGCGCCATGATCAGGGCGATGGAGCGGGAGGCGGTCCGGCGGCGGGAGACCAACGCCGAACTGGTCGCCGTGGCCGCGGAGAACGCCCGGCTGCACGGTCTGCTGGTCGACCAGGCCAGGGCCGCCGGGATCGCCGGCGAACGCGCGCGGCTGGCCCGGGAGATCCACGACACCGTCGCCCAGGGGCTGACCGGGATCGTCACGCAACTGGAGGCGCTCGACGAGCGCGCCCTCCCACCCGGTCCGGCGCGCACCCGGATCGACATCGCGGGCGGCCTGGCGCGCACCAGCCTGGCGGAGGTCCGCCGCTCGATCGAGGCGTTGCGGCCCGGACCGTTGCAGGACGCGCGGTTGGGTGACGCGGTGCGGCAGGCCGTGGCGACGTGGCGGGAGCAGTACGGCGTGCCCGCCACGTTCACCGTGACCGGCACGCCGCAGCCGTTGCACTCGGAGGTCGAGGTGACCGTCCTGCGCGCCGCCCAGGAGAGCCTGTCCAACGTGGGCAGGCACGCCGGGGCGCGACGCGTGGACGTCACGCTGTCCTACATGGAGGACGTGGTGGTCTTGGACGTGCGCGACGACGGGACCGGGTTCACGCCGGGGCGGGCCGGCGGGTTCGGGCTCACCGCGCTGCGGGAGCGGGTGCGCGCGTTGGCCGGTGACGTCGACATCGAGTCCGCGCCCGGGGCCGGGACCGCGGTCAGCGTCACCGTCCCGGTGATCGGGGTGGACCGGTGACGCCGCTGCGCCTGGTCGTCGTGGACGACCACCCGGTGGTGCGGGACGGGCTGCGCGGCATGCTCGGCACGCAGCCGGACCTCACCGTCGTCGGCGAGGCGGCCTCCGGGACCGAGGCCCTGACCGTGGTGGCCGCGGCCCGCCCGGACGTGGTGCTGACCGACCTGCGGATGCCCGACCCGAGCGGCGGCGTCCTGATCCGCCTGCTGCTGGACCGCGTGCCGACCACCCGGGTCCTGGTGCTGACCACCCACGACACCGACTCCGACGTGCTGCCCGCCATCGAGGCGGGCGCCATCGACTACCTGCTCAAGGACGCACCCCGCGAGGAGCTGTTCCGGGCGGTGCGCGCGGCGGCGCGCGGCGAGACGGTCCTGGCCCCGTCGGTCGCGGCCCTGCTGCTCACCCGCATCCGCCCGCGACCGCTGACCCGGGCGAGGCTGAGCGCGCGGGAACGCGAGGTCCTCGCGCTCGTCGCCGAGGGCCGGAGCAACCGCGAGGCCGCCGCCCGGCTCTACCTCAGCGAGGCGACGGTGAAGACGCACCTGCTGCACATCTACGCCAAGCTGGAGGTGCCCGACCGCGCGTCCGCCGTGGCCGCGGCCTACCGGCTCGGCATGCTCGACGGCTGACCCCGGCACCGCCGACGCGGCACCGGCAGCGCGCGGCATCGCCATCGCGCCGGCACCCGGCAACGCGCGGCACCGCGATCGCGCCCGCACCCGTCAGCGCGCCGGCACCGCCGACGCGGCACCGTCAACGCGGGTCGTCGCGCTCCCGCCGCACGGTGACCTTGCGGCCCTTGATGGTCGCGCCCCGCAGCGACGCGATGACCTGCTGCGCCGCCGAGTCCGGCACCTCCACCAGTGAGAACCGGTCGGCGATCTCGATGGCGCCGATGTCGCGGCCGTTGAGCCGCGCCTCGCCCGCGATCGCGCCGACCAGGTCCTGCGGCCGGATGCCCGAGCTGCGTCCCGCACCGACGAACAGCCTGGTCATGCCCGCGGACGGGCGGCGCGGCTTGCGCGGTTCGCGGCGTTCGCCGCCGCCCTCGCGACCGCGGCGCTCACCGGACGGCCCGGACCTCGGCACGTACTCCGGGATCTCCTCCTCGTCCGCCGCCGCGCCGGTGGCCTCGTGCGCGAGCTTCACCGCCGCGAGCGCCACCTCCATGACGTCGAACTGGTCGGTCAGCGTCTCCACCACGACCCGGAAGCTCTCCAGGTCGTCCTCCAGCAGGCTCTCGTGCAGCGCGGCGCGGGTCAGCTCCAGCTTGCGCGCGCGCAGGTCCGCGATCGTGGGGACCTTCTCCATGTGGATGCGCTGCTTGGTGACGCGCTCGATGGTCTTGAGCATGCCGTGCTCGCGCGGCTCGGCCAGGGTGATCGCCACGCCCTCGCGGCCCGCCCGCCCGATCCGGCCGATGCGGTGCACGTAGGACTCCGGCGCGGACGGCACGTTGTAGTTGACGACGTGCGTCAGCTGCTCGATGTCCAGGCCGCGGGCGGCGACGTCGGTGGCCACCAGCAGGTCGGCCGTTCCGTTGCGCAGCCGCGCCATCACGCGGTCGCGCTGCTCCTGGCTGATGCCGCCGTGCAGCGACTCGGCCCGGTAGCCGCGCCCGTTCAGCGTCTCGGTGAGCTGGTCGACCTCGTCACGGGTGCGGCAGAACACGATCGCCGCGGTCGGCGCCTCGACGTCCAGCACCCGGCCCAGCGCGGCGGGCTTGTGCGCGCGCGGCACGACGTACGCGCTCTGCCGCACCTTCGGCGCCTCGCCCGGCTCGGCCTGCTCCCGGCCGATGGTGATGCGCACCGGGTCGGACAGGTGCTGGCGGGCCAGCCGGTCGATGCGGCCGGGCATGGTCGCGGAGAACAGCACGGTCTGCCGCCCCGCCGGCGTCTCGGCCAGGATCGTGTCCAGGTCCTCGGCGAAGCCCATGTCGAGCATCTCGTCGGCCTCGTCGAGCACGACGACTTCCAGGTGCTCCAGCTTCAACGTGCCCCGGCTGAGGTGGTCGACCGCACGGCCCGGCGTGGCCACCACGACGTCCACGCCCTGCTCCAGCACCCGCAGCTGCCGCCCGATGGGCTGGCCGCCGTAGATCGGCAGCACCCGCGCGCCCAGCTCCCGGCCGTACCGGTGCACCGCTTCGGAAACCTGCACCGCCAACTCGCGCGTGGGCACCAGCACGAGCGCGAACGGCGCCCTCTGGTTGCGCTCGCTCGCCGCCAGGCGCTCCAGCACGGGCAGCGCGAACGCGGCCGTCTTGCCGGTGCCGGTCGCGGCCTGCCCGAGCAGGTCACGGCCTCCGGTCAACGGCGGGATCGCCTCGCGCTGGATGGGGGTGGGCTCCTCGTAGCCGAGGCCGGTCAGCGCCCGGAGGAGTTCGGGGCGCAACCCGAGGTCGGCGAAGCTGGTCCGGTCGTCGGGCTCGTCGTTCATACCCTCAAGTCTCGCTGATCGCCCTCGAACCGCTCGGTGAGGGGGGTCGCCTGGCGCGTACCGCCACCCGGCGGCACGCGCGGACCGATCAAGATCCACTCGTGGGAACCGCGCGGCCGGCTTGCGCGCGAAGACGTGGTGCGCACATCCGGTCCGTCACGTGCCACGTCAACAGTTGACCGCCGGAATTCGTGCGAATTGACGGTTAACGGTGGGTGCGGCGACGCCGGACGAGTCGGTGAACGAATCGGGAATCACCCCGCGACGGCGACGTGAAGTCATTTCGAGGGGGTGAACCCGAAGGTGCGCGTCGGCCGGTCGGACGAACACCGGTGCACCGGTCGCCGGTCCGCGGAACCGGGGATTCACCCGAAGGCAACACTGGAGCCGCCCGCTATACCTCTCCTATATTTCGCGATCGGCATCCCCTTCATGGTCAACTCACCGGTAGCGTGCCGCGGGTCAATACCGAGCGTGAGTGTTCGACCCGGGGGTGGTGGGCGTGGCGGTGGACGACCTGGACGGGCACACCGGGCACGACGTCCGGCCGGTCTCGTTCGGCCTCGACGGCGTGTGGTTCGAGATCCGCCTCGGCGCCGCCAACGCGGCCCGGCTGCGCGCCGCGCTCGACCGGTTCGTGCGCGCCGCGCGCCGCCTTCCCGGCACCACGCCCGCACCGGTACGCAGCGTCGATGCCCAAGAGGCGCCGACCGTGCGGCACTGGGCGCGCCGGCACGGGTACCGCGTCTGCGACCGCGGCCGGATCTCCGCGATCGTGCTGGAGGCCTACGGACGTGCGCACCCCGACCGCCGGCCCGGTTCCGGCCCCCGGGACGCCCCGGATCACCCGAAGCGGCTAGGCGGTCGTGACGCGCTGTAGCCGTGACCGCCGTCAGGTCCAAGTTCGTCGATCACGGCAACAGCAGCCGGAGTCACGCGGTGGCCCGATCGGCGGCATACCTCGGCGGCACCTTCCCGGTGGTCCAAATGATATTTCCCCCCAACGATCCGGGCTGGGCAACATGTCAACCGCTTTAGCTGGACGTTTTGGGTTCACCGGCCGGTTGGAGCGCGCTCTGCGTCGTCTAGAGACTGGGGGTCGTGACCATGCAGGTGCAGATTCTCGGTGCTGTCGCCCTCGCACGTGAGGATCGTCGGATGGGTGTCGCCGCTCGTCAGGTGCGCACCCTGCTCGCGCTGCTGGCGCTTTCACCGGGCACCCCCGTTCCGTTCGACCAGTTGGTCGAGGAATTGTGGGCGGGTAAACAGATGGGAAACGCCCGCAACGCGCTCCAGGCGAATGTGGTGCGGCTGCGCAAACTGCTGGAGCAGTTCGCCGACGTGCCGGGCGACTGCCTGGTCCGCACGGTGAGCAGCGGGTACGTGCTCGACCTGCCCGCCGAGGCGGTCGACGCGCACCTGTTCCGCGACCTGGCCGACCGCGGTTCCGCGCTCGTGCTGCAACGCCCCGACGAAGCGATCGACCTGCTGGAGCGCGCGCTGCGGCTGTGGCACGGGCCGGCCCTGTTCGACGTCAGCGACGGCCTGCGGTTCCGGATCGAGGCCGCCCGGCTCGACGAGCGCAGGCTCAGCGCCCGGGAGGACCTCATCGCCGCCAAGCTCGCCAACGGCGAGGACCGCGGCGTCGTGTCCGAGCTCAAGCAGCTCGCGGCCGAGTACCCGGAGCGGGAGCGGTTCAGCGAGCAGCTGATGGTCGCGCTGTACCGCAACGGCAGGCAGACGGAGGCGCTCGACGTCTTCCACCACACGCGCAGGCGCCTGGCGAGCGAGCTCGGGTTGGAGCCCGGCCGCGCGATGCGACGGCTCTACCAGGCGATCCTCGTCCACGACCAGGTACTGCTGTAGGAGGCGAAGTGCTGGAGTTCCGGGTCTTGGGGCCGGTCGAGGTGCACCACGACGGGCAGGAGGTGCCGCTGGACGGGTCGAAACCGCGCACCGTCCTCACGGCGCTGCTGCTCGCCGACAACGGCGCTGTCTCCGACACCCAGATGAGCGATTTCCTGTGGGGCGACCACCCACCCGCCACGTTCAACGCGCAGATCTACACCTACGTCTCCCGGTTGCGCAAAACGCTGCGCGGCGAGGTCGGCATCACCCGCCGGTCCCGCGGCTACGAATTGCGGCTCACCGAATGCGCGTTCGACCTCCGGGAATTCGAGGAGCAGGCGGCGCAGGGCCAGTCCGCGCTCGCCGCCGGTCGGTACGAGGACGCGGCACGGCTGCTGCGCTCGGCGTTGCGGCTGTGGCACGGTCCCGCGTTGACCGGGGTGTCGGAGCACCTGGCCGACGCCGAGGCACCGCGGCTGGAGGAGGCGCGCATCGCCGCGCTGGAGAGCCGCATCGAGGCCGACCTGGCGTTGGGCCGGCACGCCCAGCTGCTGCCCGAGCTGACCAAGCTCGTGCACCAGTACCCGTTGCAGGAGCGGTTCCGCGCCCAGCTCATGACCACGTTCTACCGCTGCGACCGGCAGGCCGACGCGCTCGTGCTGTACGAGGAGGGCCGCCGCATGCTCGCCGACGAACTGGGCATCGACCCCGGCTCGCTGCTGCGCGAGGTGCACCTGGCCATCCTCACCGCCGACCCCGTGCTGGCCTCGCCGCGCCGCGTGGCGGTGTAGCGCGGCCAGGCGGCCGTATAGCCCGCCGCATAGGCCGGATATAGCCGCGAAAAGCATTCTGGGCACCGGTAGCGCAGAAACCCGTGTTCTCGGAGGTGCTCGGTGACCAGTTCGGTGCAGATCGACGCGGACGGCAAGGCGAAGATCAAGGAGATCGTGTCGGAAATCCTCGAGATCGACCCGGAGGAGATGACCGACACGAGCCTTTTCAAGGAGGACCACGACGCGGACTCGCTCGGCGCCATCGAGATCCTGTCCGCGTTGGAGCGCACCTTCGGCGTGGAGATCGACCAGGCCGAGCTGACCCGGATGGTCAACCTGGAAGGCGTCATCGCGGTCGTCGCCGAAGCCCAGGCCGCCAAGTAGCCCCGCACCGTCGAGCGGTCCGGCACCGGACTTGGAGGACACGATGCACGACGGAGGGCGGCAGCCGCGCCGGGTGGTGATCACGGGTCTCGGGGTGGTCACCAGCATCGGCATCGGCGTCAGCGAGTTCCTGGCCGGCCTGCGCGAGGGCCGCAGCGGGATCAAACCCATCACCTCGTTCGACACCACCGGCTTCAGCCACGCCAACGGCGCCGAGGTCACCGACTTCGACCCGGCCGCGTGGCTGGAGCGGGTGGACCCCGACGAGCTCGGCCGGGCCGGGCAGTTCTCCGCCGCCGCCGCGCGGATGGCCGTCGGCGACGCGGGCATGACCCTGGACGAGCTGCGCGGCAAGCGGGCGCTGGTGTCCGTGGGCACGACCGACGCGGAGTCCCGCGACCTGGACAACCTCGTCGCGCAGCAGATCGAGCACGGCCCCGAGTCGTGGAACCCGGTGGTCGCGCGCCGGTCCACGGCCGGGCGGCTGTCGTCCAGCATCGTGCGCGAGCTGGCGCTGACCGACGTGGAGGCGGTGACCATCCCCACCGCGTGCGCCGCCGGCAACTACGCCATCGGCAACGGCTTCGACGCCATCCGCGAGGGCGAGGTCGACGTCGCGCTGGTCGGCGGCGCGGACGCGGTGTGCCGCAAGACGTTCACCGGCTTCTACCGGCTGGGCACCATCGCGCCGGAGGTGTGCGCGCCGTTCGACAAGGACCGCAAGGGCATCCTCACCGGCGAGGGCGGCGGCATCCTGGTGCTGGAGTCGCTGGAGTCCGCGCTGGCCCGCGGCGCCCGGATCTACGCCGAGGTGCTGGGCTACGGCCTCAACTGCGACGCCAACCACCCCGTGGCGCCCGACCGGGACAGCCTGGCCCGGTGCATCGAGCTGGCGCACAGCAACGCGGGCGTCAAGCCCGAGGACATCGACTTCATCTCCGCGCACGGCACCGGCACCAAGGCCAACGACGTCACCGAGTCCGGCGCGATCCGGCAGGTGTTCGACGCGCCGCCGCCCACCGTGTCGATCAAGTCGATGCTCGGCCACTCGATGGGCGCGGCGTCGGCGCTGGCCTCGGCGGCGTGCGCGCTGGCGATCACCGAGGGCTTCATCCCGCCCACCATCAACCACACCGAGACCGACCCCGAGGTCGGGCTGGACTGCGTGCCCAACCAGGCGCGGCCGGCCACGCTGAACGTGGTGCAGAACAACGCGCTGGCGTTCGCGGGCAACAACTCGGTGCTGATCCTGGGCCGGTACCGGGACACCGTGTGATGGTCGACGCCCGACAGGTGGGGGACCGGCGGGAAGTGGTCCGGCAGGTTCGAGCGCTGTTCCTGCACGGTCTGGCGGGCAAGGCGGCGGTGTGGGACGCCCTGGCCCTGCCGCCCCGCTTCGCCGCCGTCAAGCCGGAACTGCCGTGGCACGGGATGGCCGACCCGGCGTGGGGCCACGCGCCCGACCCCGGCCGGTTCGTGGTGGACGTCGTCTCGGCCTCCCACGACGTCGTGGTGGCGCACTCGCTGGGCGCGAACCTGCTGCTGGAGTGCTACGCCGACGGCCGCGTGCCGCCGCGCCCGACGGTGCTGGTGTGCCCGTTCTACCGGCCGGAGCCCGCCGACTTCGACTGGGCCACGATCTCCTACTACCTCAACGACTTCCACCGCACGTTCACCGAGGCGCTGCGCGTCGGCGAGACGGTCCGCTTCCCCGAGGCCAAGCGCGAGTGGCTGGCCAGGGCGTTGCGCGACCAGGTCGGCCCGTACGGCTGGACCCGGTGGTTCCAGACCTACCTGCGCACCCCGTTCCTGGACCTGTCCCGGGTCGACGCGCCGGTGCTCGTGGTGAGCGGCGTGGACGACATCGCCGCCCGCCCCGACGACGGCCGCGCCCTGGCCAAAGCCCTGCCCCGCGGCCGGTTCGAGCTGCTGGACGGCTGCGGCCACTTCCCGATGATCGAACAGCCCGACCGCCTCGCGGCCCTGGTCCGCGACTTCTTCGACGAACACTTGGAGCTGACGCCATGACCCGGCGCGTCGAGGGCCTTCGCCCTCTGGATCGCCGGGGCCTCGGTAGAGTTGCTGCTGCCGCCCTAGCTGGCTGCGAGGGTCGGCGCTGCGTGCGGACGCATGGCTTCGCCCCAGCAGGCAGCACCGCGATCGGCGATGTTGCCCGCTGCGTTGTGGTCGGCATGCCCAACGAAGCCGCACCGGCCACAGATGAAGGACGCCTGAGAGCGTCGGTTTCTCTTGTCGACGTATCCGCAGTCCCCGCACGTCTGGGACGTGTAGGCGGGGTCGACTCGGACGAACGCCAACCCGGCTCGCGCCGCCTTGTACGCCAAGAAGCGACCGAGTTGGGCGAACGCCCACGAGTGCAACGTGGCCCGTTGGGGCTTGCGAAGCCGTACCCGCGCGCGGATTCCCGTCAACTGTTCGACGGCGATGCCCCGCCCGGTGCGTTCAGCCTCGGCCACGATGCGCTTGCTGATCCGGTGGTTGGTGTCCGCCGCGAAGCGCGCCTCCTTCCTTCGCCGTCTCTTCAGCAACCGGCGCGCAGAGGTGGTCTTCCTGGCTTGCAGACGTTTCCGGATGCCCAGTTGCCGCTTGCGGTAGCGGTTGAGGCGCGATCCGGACATGCGCTCACCATCGCTGGTGGTGGCGATGTTGACGATACCGAGGTCCACGCCGAGGAACCCGTTCACCGGCGGGCGTTCCGAAGCCGCAGGACTCTCGACCACGGCATGCAGGAACCACTTGCCGTCGCGGTGGATCAAGTCGGTCTCGCCGATCGGCCTCGTGCGCAACAACGTCATGTGCTCGGGGCTTCCCGCGATCCGCACACCTTTGAGGCGACCAGCGACGGTCCAGATCGAGACTGTACCTGTCCTGTCGGCCGAGTCGAGCTGCCAGGAAAGGCAACGCCGATCGAAAGGTTGCGCGGCGGTGGGACGGAAGACGACCGGTGCGGTGTCCGCCCTGCCGCGACGCCCCGACCTGACCTGGTTGTTGGAGCGCAAGGACGTGTAGGCGTCGACGACCTTGCCGATCACCGGGATCGCGGGCTGTGCGCCGAGGTCGAACCTGCTCTTGAGTTCGAGGTAGAACCGCTTTTGGGTGTCGAACTTCCGAATCGCCGCGTCCCTGTGGACCTGCTCGGACAGCCAGGTCGCGGCTTGATTGCAGACCCGCAGCGTGCTCAGCAGGGCCGACGCCTCCGACGCTGTCGGCACCACTCTCACCTGCACCGTCTGCTTCACGCGGCAGACCCTAGCGAACATCAGTTCGACCGCAACTCGGGGCCCGACCCGGCTCCTGGTACCAGATTGGAGTACAGGTGACCACCACGACCGTCTCGCTGCGGCCCCGCTACGAGGGCTCGAACATCTGCACCTGGATCGGCTTCAAGCACGTCAACTACATGGTCGAGGAAGCGGTGCTCGACCACCTGCGGCAGAGCGGGTTCCCGGCGGGTGCGCTCTACGAGCGGTTCGGGTTGTGCACCGACATCACCGACCTCGACACCAAGATCCTCACCGCGTTCCACATCGACGACCTCGCGCAGGCCACGGTGCGGCGGGTCGAGGGGAACGGGCCGCTCAACCTCGTCGTGGAACTCACCGTGGAGCGCGACGGCAAGGCGGTGAAGGCGGTGAAGTCGAAGGTCGCGGTGTCGTTCCGGCTCGACCCGCACGGCTTCGACGCCGAGCCGGCGCCCGCCGAGCTGCTGCCGCACGTGGTGGACGCGATCGGCGCGCCCGAGCAGGCGGTGCTGGACAAGGTCGGCGCCCTAGAGCCGCTCGCGGTCGGTGACGCGGACCCGTTGGACCTGCTCACGGCAGGCAAGAACGCCTTCGCCTGGGCGTGGCGGATCCCCTACTTCTACTGCCACTTCACCGAGCGCGTGCAGATGTCGGGCTACCTCCGCCAGATGGAGGAGATCCTCGACCTTTTCGTCGAGGACCGCGGCGCGTCGATCAAGACGCTGCTGGACGAGCAGAACTGGATCCCGGTGGTGCCGAAGTCGCGGATCACGTTCCTCGGCGAGGCGAACATGGAGGAGACGCTCTACACGGTGTTCACCGTGGAGGAGGTCTTCAAGCGGTACACCTTCACCGCCCGGATGGACTGCTACGTGCTGCGCGACGGCGAGCTGGTGCCGACCGCGACCGGTCGCATCACGCACGGCTGGGCGGTCATCGAGAACCGCAAGGACTGGAGCCTGGTCGACTTCGACGACCGCCTCATCGGCGCCATCACCGGCAAGGCCGGGTCGCTGAGCGGGCGTGGTGCGTCGTGACGGCTTCACCGGCAGCGGCGACCGCGGCGGACGCGCTGGTCATCTCGGCGTGGTCGGCGGTGTCGCCGTTCGGGATGGGTTCGGAGGCGTTCGCCGGCGGTGTGCGGGCGGGCGTCCCGGCGCTCGCCCCGGCGCCCGGCGGCCCGTTCGAGCGGGCGGCGCTGGTGCCGGACTTCAGCGCGGCGGGCGCGTTGGGCAAGAAGGGCACGCGCACCATGGACCGCGTCACGGCGTTGGCCGTCAGCACGGTCGGCCGGTTGCTGGAGGAGTGCGGGCCGGAGTTGCTGGAGCAGCCCGAGCGGGTGGGCGTGGTGCTGGGCACCGGGTCCGGCAGCGTGCAGTCCATCATGGACTTCACCCGCGACGGGCTCACCGGCGACAAGCCCTACCACGTCGACCCGGCGTTGTTCCCGAACACGGTGATGAACCGCGCCGCCGGGCAGAGCGCGATCTGGCACAAGATCAAGGGCCCCAACACGACCATCGCGGGCGGCGCGCTGACCGGGCTGCTGGCGTTGAACTACGCGGCACGGCTGCTGCGCGGCGGGCACGCGGACCGGGTGCTGGTCGGTGCGGCCGAGGAGTACTCCGAGCAGCGCGCGTGGCTGGAGTGGCGCGGCAGCGAGGGTACGGCCGGGCCGCTCGGCGAGGGCGGCGCGGTGGTGCTGCTGGAGCGCGAGTCGACCCGGGCGGGACGGCCGGTGCTGGCCCGCGTGGTGACGACCCGGTTCCGCGGGTTCTTCGAGCCCGGCGGCGCGGCGGAGGCGTTGCGCGAGTGCGTGCGGACCGCGTTGGCGGAGGCCGCCGTGGACCCGGCGGACGTCGTGCTCGTCTCCACCGACGGCGCCGAGGAGGCGGCCGTGGTGGCGGCGTTGGGCCGCACGCCCGAGTGGCTGCGGTGCGTGCCCCTGGTGGGCGACACGTCGGCGGCGGTGGCGAGCTTCCAGCTCGCGGCGGCGGTCGCGTCCGGCCGGTCGGGCACCGTGCTGGTGACCGGCGTCGAACGCGACGGCACGGTCGGCTGCGTCGTGCTGGACCTGCCGTGAGCACCGTGTACGTGGACCCGGCGGACCCGGTGTTCGCCGGGCACTACCCGGGCTTCCCGATCATGCCGGGGCTGTTCGTGCTCGACCACGTGCGGGCGGCGCTGCCCGGCCACCGGGTGGCCGCGCTGGACCGGGCGAAGTTCCTGCGGCCGGTGTTCCCCGGCGACACGTTGACCGTCGAGACGGTGCTGACGGCGGAGGAGGACCAGGTGCGGTGCGCGGCGACGGTGTCCACGGGCGCGGGTCCGGTGGCGGAGTTCAAGCTGCGGCTGGTGACGTCGTGACCGGGTTGGCCGGCATCCGCCGGATCATCCCGCACCGGTTCCCGGTGCTGCTGGTGGACCGGGTGTCCGAAGTGGACCCGGGCGGCAGCATCGTGACGCTGAAGGCGGTCAGCGGCCGCGAACCGTGCTACGCGGGGACCGACGTCGAGGACGCCTACCCGTTGGGGCTGCTGATGGAGTCGTGGGCGCAGTCCGCGGTGCTGCTGACCCGCTGGGGCAACCCGAACCCGGACGTCCTGGCCGACAAGGTCGAGTTGATCAGCGGTATCCGCGACGTCGTCGTGCACGGCGACGTGGTGCCCGGCGACGTGGTGGAGCACCACGTCCGGCTGGTCCGGGAGGTGGCCGACGCGGCGATCCTCGCGGGCCACAGCCTGGTCGCCGGGCGCAAGGTGCTGGAGGTCGGCTCGTTCACGATGGCACGGCGCAGGGCGGAGGAACTGGCATGAGGCGCGTGGCGCTGGTGACCGGCGGGTCGCGGGGCATCGGGCACCAGGTGGTGGCCCGGCTCGCGCGGGACGGGTTCGACGTGGCGTTCTGCTACCAGTCGAACCGCGACGCCGCCGAGGTGGTGGAGAAGGAGGCCGCCGCGGCGGGCGCGGCCGTGTTCACCGCGCAGGTGGACGTGGCCGAGAAGCGCGAGGTGGACCGGTTCGTCAAGGACGCCGAGCGCGCGCTGGGGCCGTTGCACGCGGTGGTGTCGTGCGCGGGGATCGTGCGCGATAACCCGTTGGTGCTGATGAAGGAGGAGGACTGGCAGCGGGTGCTGCGGGTCAACCTCGACGGCACGTTCCACCTGGCGAAGGCGGCGGTGTTCGCGATGATGAAGCGCAAGGCGGGCTCGGTGGTGACGCTGTCGTCGGTGGCCGGCGTGTACGGCAACGCGACGCAGACGAACTACTCCGCGTCCAAGGCGGGGATCATCGGGTTCAGCAAGGCGTTGGCCAAGGAGGTCGGCAAGTACGGCATCCGGGTCAACGCGGTGGCGCCGGGGTTCATCGAGACCGACATGGTCGCGGGGCTGGGCGAGGAGTTCGCCGACCGGATGGCGGCGCAGATACCGCTGGGGCGGTTCGGCCGGCCCGAGGAGGTGGCCGACCTGGTGTCGTTCCTGGTGTCGGACCAGGCGTCCTACGTGACGGGCCAGGTGTTCGGGGTCGACGGCGGGCTGGTGATCTGAGGTGGCGCGCACCCCGCGGTTCTACTTCTCGCTGCGCAGCCCGTACTCCTGGCTGGCCTACCACGACCTGCTGCGCGAGTACCCGGACGTGGCGGAGGCGGTCGAGTGGGCGCCGTTCTGGGAGCCCGACGAGCGCAACGAGCGGGCGCTGGGCGAACGCGGTGAGCAGTTCCCGTACACCGCGATGTCCCGGGCGAAGCACTTCTACATCCTGCAGGACGTGGCCCGGTTGGCGGCGGCGCGCGGGTTGGCGCTCACGTGGCCGGTGGACCGCGAGCCGGTGTGGGAGGTACCGCACCTGGGTTACGTGGTGGCGCTGCGCGAGGGGGTCGGGCGCGAGTACATCGCTGCGGCGTACCGGGCGCGGTGGGAGCAGGGGCGTGACATCTGCTCCCGCGAGACCGTCGCCGGGATCGCGGTGGAACTGGGGCTCGACCCGGGCGAGGTGTCGGGTGCGAGCGAGGACCCGGAGCTGCGGGCGCGAGGTGTCGAGCTGCTGATGGACGTCTGCAAGGACGGCGCGTTCGGTGTGCCGTTCTTCGTGCACCGGTTCACCCGGTTCTGGGGGGTGGACCGGTTGCCGGACTTCGTCGCGCACGTGCGGTCGAAGCTCGTGCCGGCCGCGGCGATGCCGGCCTCGTCCAGCGCGGTGGGGTTGGGGCGGTCGACGGACGAGGGTCACGCGGGCGGGTGCGGCTGACACCGGACGCGGTCAGCGCGCGCACGTGAGCACGTCGGGTGGCCGGGTGCCCACGTGGCGCCGCCACTCGTCGGTGGTCAGGTCGCGCCCGGCCGCGGCGCACGCGGCGCGCGTCCACTCCCGTTCGGCGAGGTGCCAGCGGGTCAGCTCGCCGCCCGGCTCGACGGTGAGCAGGTGGCTCCCGTCGGTGCCCGGCGCCACGGCGGTCAGCCGCGACACCCCTTGGGAGGGGCGTGCCGGCGGGATCGTGCCCAGGGTCTCGCCGGAGCCCAGGTCGGTCAGCACCAGCACGTGGTCGGCGCGGACGCGGGCGGCCACGCGACCGTCGGGGGTGGCGGCCAGGCCGGGGACCCACCGCCCGGTGGACGGGACCGAGCGGAGCAACGTCGTGCCGTCGCGGTCCCACACCTCGACCGCGGTCGCCCGCTCCACCAGCAGGTGCGCCTCGGTGTGGTGCACCGAGGTGGCGGGTCCGCCGGACAACTCCCGCGTCGTGCCCGCGGTGACGTCGACCAGCACCACACCGGCCGCCCCCGACACCGCGACCCTCCCGCCGTCGGCGCTGACCGAGGCGCGGTCGGCTTGCACGGGTCGGGCGAGCAGCGAGGTGTCCACGCCGGTCTCGACCACGTCCAGCACCGCGCCGGTGGAGCTGTCGAGCACGTGCACCCGACCGTCCTGGTCGACCAGCACCAGCCGGGCGCCGTCGGCCGACGCGCGGGCGGCCATGAGGTCCTCCACCCCGGGCACGGCGGGCCACTGGTCCAGCAGCTCGGCGCCATCGCGGTCGTAGACGTCCACGGTCGCGCTCGGCAGCGACAGCACCAGCAGGCGGTTGCCGTCCGCGCTCCACACCGGTGCCGCGTGGTGGTCGTCCACCCTCGGGTCCTCGAACCCGGTGGAGACGCCGTCTTCGGTCTCCACCAGGACGCTCTGCCGCGCGACGACGGCGATCCGGTCCCGTGACGTCACCAGCCACGGCGCGCGGCAGGCCCGGCAGGTGTCGGGTACGTCGCCGCGCAACGGCTCGCCGACGCGGGTGTTGCGGGTCAGGTCCCACAGCACGAGGGCGTCGTCGGTGCCGGACAGCAGGTGGTCGGAGTCGCCCGCGAACGCGAGCGCGTCGGCCCGGCTGTCGTTGCCCGGCAGCCGCCACCGCCGGCCCTGGTCCGCGCCGGAGGTCTCCAGCACTTGCAGGACACCGGTGTGGCCGGCGGCGATCCGGGTCCCGTCCGGGCTCACGGCGAGCGACTCGGGATCGGGTTCGCCGACCGGCAACCGGACGTCCGCCGTGTCGTAGTGCGCCGTCGCGACCCCGTCGGTGCGCCACTGCCAGGTCTCGCCGTCCCGCGTCCAGGCGAAGTGGGCGCCGTCGGGGGAATACCCCGCGGCGTGCCCGCCGTCCGCGGGCAGCACGGACACCGGTGTGGACCGGCGCACGGCCAGGTCGTCCACCGAGCGCAGCTGCCACTCGGTGGGGGCGAGCACCGCGAGTTCGTCATCGGACCTCAGCGCCACCTTCTCCGGCCAGTTCCGCGCCGAGGACTCGGCCGACCGCCCGGTGCGCCGGTCGTGCACGACCACCCGGCCCGCGGGGTCGCGGGTGCCGCCCGGTTCGAGGCGGTGCGAGAGGAAGGCGACGACCTCGCCGGACGGGGAGATCGCCGCGCTGCCGCGGTTGTGGCCCGCCGGCACCCCGACCTCGGTGACCGCGTCCCGACCGTCCCAGCGCACCGCGCGACCCTCGGCGAGCACGGCTGCCGCGTTGCCGTCGGCGTCGACCGCGACGTCGACCACCGGGTGGTCCAGCGCGAGTTCGGTCCTGGTACCGCCGACGAGGTCCCACCGCACCACGCGGCCGGTCGCGGTGCCCGCGACGGCGACGCGGCCGTCACGTGACGCCGCGACCGACGTGACGCGGGAACCCACGTGCAGGTAGCGCTCCAGGTGCGGGCTCGCGGTCAGCACCTGGAACAGCACCGACCTGGTCACCGGCCGCGGATCGGTCCGGTAGGCCTCCACCGCGAGCAGGTGCGCCAGGTCGAGCCGGGTGTCGACGTTGGCCAGGGCGGCGGACGCCAGGCCGCGCGCGGTCGCGATCCGCGCCTCGGTGCGCGCGTCGTCCCGCTGCACGACCGCCACCACCGCGCCGACCACGGCCAGCACCGCGAGCAGCGCCGACACCACCGCGGTGCCGCGTGCCAGGCGCCGGGTCGTGCGGTGGCGGCGGACGTCCTCGCCGAGCAGGTCGTCCTTCGGCACGCCGCGCACGGTCGCGGCGACGTCGGCGACGCAGTCGCGGAAGCGGGCATCGGCCTGGTCGACGCGCTCGACGTCGCGCAGCCACCGCAGGTCCACCCAGCGCGGCTCGGTGGTCATCGCGGCCCGCAGCGGGGGCGGCAGCGCGGTGGCCTCGTGGTCGGGGTCCGGTTCGCCGTCGGTCAGCACCACCAGGATGCGGTCCGCGGACCGGTGGACCAGCCACCACTCGACCTCGCGGGCCACCCACGCCGACCGGGCGGCCTCGACCGAGGCCATCAGCACCAGCCACCGCGAAGAGGCCAGCGCCCGCTCGATCGGGCCCCACCGGTCCGGGTCGGCCGGCAGGCTCGCGTCGTCCAGGAACACCCGCATCGCCCGCGGCCGGTACCACGGCTTGGCCAGGCGCTGGAGCCCGGTGCGCAGCGCGGGGCCCGACCGTCCGTCACGCGCGTGGCTGTAGCTGATGAACGCGTCGTACTCGGTCCGGTCCGCCACTCCCACCCCCGTCGTCCACCTCCGATGGTCGGCTCACCGACGAGGAGGAGCTACCCGATACCGCGGAGACAACCGGGACGTGTCCTCGCGGCGCGGCGGACCGACCGGCTCCGGGGTGCGGACCCGACGGGTTAAGCGATTAAGCTCCGGCTGTGAAGCCGCTGCGCTGGGGTGTGCTCGGGGCCACCGCCCACATCGCGGGCCGGGTCGTGCCCGCCATCCACCGCACGCCGGGCAACGCGGTGGTGGCGGTGGCAGGTCGTCAGGGGAGGCGTGCCGCCGCCGAGGAGGTGGCGCGACCGTTCGGTGCGCGCGTGCACGACGGGTACGACGAGCTGTTGGCCGACCCGGACGTCGACGCGGTGTACATCGCGCTGCCGAACAGCCTGCACGTGCCGTGGACGTTGCGCTCGCTCGACGCGGGCAAGCACGTGCTGGTGGAGAAGCCCATGGCGCTGTCCGAAGAGGACTGCGTGCGGGTCGAACGCGCCGCCGCCGACCTCGTGGTCATGGAGGCGTACATGTACCGCTTCCACCCCCAGCAGGTGCGGGCCGCCGAGCTGCTCGCGTCCGGTGAGATCGGCGAGCTGCGGGTGGTGCGGTCGGCGTTCGCGTACCCGACCGCGGTGGAGGGCAACATCCGGTTCGACGCGGCCCTGGGCGGCGGCGCGACGTGGGACGTCGGCTGCTACGCGTTCGACGTGCCGCTGTGGGCGTTCGACGCGGAACCGCGCTCGGTGCGGGCGCGGTTCCACCGGCACGCGCGGGAGGTCGACCTGAGCGCCGTCGCCACGCTCGACTTCGGCGACGGCCGCTGGGCGGTGCTCGACTACGGCCTCGACTACGGGCCGCGCGCCGCCTACGAGTTCCAGGGCACGCGCGGCTCGATCGCCGTGCGCAACGCGTGGACCCGTCCCGACGAGGAAGGGCTGATCACCGTCGTCACGCTCGACGGCGTGCGGGACGAGGTCGTACCCGCGTCCGACGCCTACGAGCACCAGGCGGCCGCGTTCGCCGAAGCCGTGCGGGAGAAGGTCACGCCGCTGGTGTCGCCCGCCCACTCGGCGCGCACGGCCCGGGTGGGCGAGGCGTTGGTGCGGTCGGCCGCGACCGGCGCCGAAGTGGACCTCCGACGCCGGCCGTGACACACCTCGGTGCCACACCTCAGTCCAGCGCCGCCGCCGCTTCCACCGGCGGAGTGCGCAGCACGTACGCCGTGGACAACAGGGTCGACAGCAGCGTCAGGCCGGTCGCCGAGCCCACCACGACCAGGTAGATCCCGATCGGGCCCTGCGGCCAGTACGTGCCGTTCAACGCGATGGCGAACGGGATGAGCGTCACCGCGGACACGATCGCGCCCAGGATGATGCCGCCCAACGAGATCACCACCGACTCGACGCCGACCATGCGCAGGATCTGCCCGTGCGTGGCGCCGATCAGCCGTTGCAGCGCGAACTCGCGCCGCCGTTCACCGGTCGCGATCACCAGCGTGTTCACCAGCGAGATCACCGTGTACGCCAGGATCATGCCGACCAGCAGGTAGTTGACCCACGCGCCGGTCTGCTCCCCGCCACCGCCCGCGGCCAGGGCCCGCTCGCGGTCGGCGACCTCCAGGTCCGGGTTCCGCTCGGTCAGCGGCGCCAGCGCCGATTCCGGGCCCTTCACCAGGATCTGCGCCGCCTGACCGCCGGTGGTGTGCGCGACGACCAGCTCCGCGGGCATCAGCGCCGCGTCGAACGCGCCCGCGTGCAGGGCGGCGACCTCCAGGTCCACCACCGAGCCGTCACCGAGCTTCATCCTCACCGAGTCGCCGACGGCGGCGTTCAACGACTCCGCCCAGCCGGTCGGCAACGCGACCGCGTCGCCGCGCAGGTCGTCCAACGACCCGGCGGTGACGTCCACGCCCATGGTTCGCGTGACACCGCTGGGCGTCACGCCGAGCACGGTGATCTCCTCGTCGCCGTCCTCGTGGTCGGGGAAGTAGGCCTCGGTGTCGACCACGGCCGACGCCGCTTCCACGCCGGGCAGTGCGCGCACCTCGTCCACCAGCTCCAGCGGCATCCCGCCGGTCGAGCTGGTGATCACGGCGTCGGCCCGCAGGCTCTCCGCGAACGCCCCCGACGCCGCGTCCGCCTGCGTGGTCTGCAGGTAGATCAGCGCGGTGGCCAGGCCCGTGGCGAGCATGACCGGCGTGATGGCGCCGGCCACCCGCACCCGCCGCGCCCCGGTGTTGAGCACCGCCAGGTAACCGGCCAGCCCGGACACGGCGCGCACCGGCCAGCGCAGGATCGCGATCAGCACCCGTGCGGCGGCGGGGGAGAGCAGCGCGATGCCCGACGCCCACAGCATCGCCGTGGGACCGGCCGTGCTCGCCGCCACCGGGCCGTCCATGACCAGGGCGGTGATGATGCTCAACGCCGTGCCGCCGCCCAGGCACAGCAGCGCGAACACCAGTCGCGGCACGCTGAACCAGCGGTTCTGCAGGCTGGCCGCCATCAACGCCTCGGTCGGCCTGGTCACCGCCGCGCCGCGGCCCGCGACGAACGCCGCGATCAGCGCGCTGAGCAACGAGATGCCGACACCGGCCAGCACCGGCACCCAGCCCTGCCGGTAGACCATCGCCGCGGGCGCCACGCCCGCGCCGGACAACTGGGTCAGCAGCCACTCGCCGAGGTACCCGCTCACCGGCCAGCCCAGCAGGGTCGCGAGCACCGCGACGACCGTCGTCTCGCCCAGCACCAGCCTGCGCAGCTGGCCCGGCGTGGTGCCGATCGCCCGCAACAGCGCCATTTCCCGGTACCGCTGCTGCACCGACAGCCCGAGCGTGCCCGCCACGACGAACATCGCGACCATGATCGCCAGACCGCCGAAGACGGCGGACAGCGTGATGATCGCCTCGCCGCCACCCCCGGCGTCGGGGAACTCCGCGAGACCGCGTTCGTCGCCCGCGAGCACGGTCACGTGGCGGTCGGCGACCGCGGCCGTGAGGCCCTCGCGCACGCCGTCCGCGGTCGCGCCCGGGTCGAGCAGCACGCCGATCAGGTCGACCTTGCCGGGCTTGGCGTACAGCCGGCGCGCCTCGTCGTCGGCGAAGAACACCGCCGCCGCGTCGACCGGGGCCTTGGCGATGCCGACCACCCGGTAGTCGACCTCGGTCGAGCCGATGCGCAGCGCGACCGTGCCACCCAGGGGCGCGCTGGCCCCGGCGACCACCACGACCTCGCCCGGACCCTGCGGCGCACGGCCCTGGTCCACGGTGTAGGGCGCGAGGCGCGCGCCGGACCACGTGTGGCCGGTCGCCTCCGCGCCGTCGGGCAGGGTCACCGGGAACGCCACGTCCGACACGACCTCGGCGACGCCGTCGACGTCGGCGGCCTTGGCGGCCAGCGAGGCGTCGATCGGCGCGCGTTCCAGGTAGGACGGGTCGCCGGTGACGACCAGGGGCGCGGCCGCGAGCCGTTGCGGCGGAACGGCCTCGCGGATGCCGGTCTCCATCAGGCCGCCGCACGCCATCACGATCGCCGCGCCCAGGAACAGCGCGATGAACGAGGCGGTGAAGCCGCCGATCCGGTAGCGCAGGGTGCGCAGGGCGAGGCGCAGCATCAGCGCACCCCGCCGGCCAGGTCGCCCGCGGGCACGTCGGCCCAGGCGCCGAGCTGGGTCATCCGCTCGCTGACCGCGTGCGCGGTCGGGGACGTGAGCTCGCCCGCGATCTGGCCGTCGGCGAGGAAGACGACGCGGTCGGCGTGCGCGGCGGCCACCGGGTCGTGGGTCACGATCACCACGGTCTGGCCGACGTCCCGCACGGCCTGGCGCAGCAGGGCCAGGACTTCCAGCGCGGTGCGGGTGTCGAGCGCGCCGGTCGGCTCGTCGCCGAAGATCACCGCCGGCTCGGTGATGAGCGCGCGGGCGATGGCCACCCGCTGCTGCTGGCCGCCGGACAGCTCGCCGGGGCGGTGCCTGCGGCGGTCGGCGAGCCCGACGCGGGCGATCACGTCGTCCACTTGGGACCGCTTGGGCCGGCGGCCCGCCAGGCGCAGCGGCAACTGGACGTTCTCCACCACGGTCAGCGCCGGCAGCAGGTTGAAGGACTGGAAGACGAAGCCGATGCGCTCCCGGCGCAACCTGGTCAGCTCGCGCTCGCTCAGGCCGGTGATCTCCTGGCCGTCGAGCAGCACGGAACCCGAGGTCGGCCGGTCGAGGCCGGCGGCGCAGTGCAGCGCGGTGCTCTTGCCCGACCCGGAAGGGCCCATCACCGCGGTGAAGGTGCCACGCGCGATGCCGAGCGTGACTCCATCAAGGGCCACTACGCCGTTCCGCTCGCTGCCGTAAACCTTGCGGACGGAATGCAGTCGGACGACGTCATCCGTGCCTTGAATCGGAGATAGATTCACGTTCTTGCTCCCCACGTGGGACCTATCGGTGTGTGCACGCGCCGCAGACCATACGGATGTGATCAAGCGGGCGGCACTGGTGCTGCCCCCCGCATCGACGGTCGGGTCTGCCGGTGGCGGTCGGCGTCCGCACTGGTGCGGGCCCGCGTGCAACCGACTTTCGAGTAGGTACGTGCCGGCGATCGTAGCCACCGTTTCCATAATTTCTGTTGAGAAGTCAACGAATAGTTGGCGGTCGTATGAACTTCTCCTCTCGCGTTCTCCGGTGGGGTAGGTTGGAACGGCCGCCCGGCACGAACGAGGTGGGGCCGGGAAATCCCCGAACTCCGCCGTAGTGAGTGGACCCCGAGTAACGACGCGAAGGGGTTGGATGCATGCACCTGGAGATACGTCATGCCAGAGTGGTCACCACCCTTGCCGAGGCCGGCAGCATCTCGAAGGCCGCGGCGAAGTTGTCCCTGCCCCAACCGAGCCTCACCGCCCAATTGAGACGGATCGAGAAGGCGGTTGGCGGCGACCTGTTCGTGCGTTCGGCCTTCGGGATTACTCCGACACCCCTCGGAGAACGATTAATCCCGATGCTGGCCGATCTCGCCACCCGGGCGGACGCGGTGGTCGCGGAGGCGTCCTCGCTGTCGTCGGGAATTCTCCGCATCGGCAACGCCGAATGGACCCCGGTGACGCTGCGGCGGGCGCTGCAGTCGTCATTGCCCTCGGTCGAGGTGCAGACGGTGACGCTCAACCCCGACCTGGGGGTCGACGCGGTCAGCCGCGGCGAGCTCACCGCGGCGCTCGTGCCCAGCCCGGAGGCGGTGGACGGCGTGCGGGAGCTGGACCCGGGGCTGGCCAAGGAGATCATCGTGCGCGAGCCGATCTGGCTGGCGCTGCCCCGTGATCACGCTCTCGCGCGCAGGACTACGGTGAGCCGAAGGCACATGATGTCCCTGAGCTGGGTGCACCACGTGCCGGGGCACTGGTTCCACACCGTCGAGGAGCACCTGTTCCGCAAGCTCGACCACCCCACGCCGGAGGTCCTGCACTACGCGGGCGGGCACGCCGAGGCGATGAGCTGGGTGCGTGACGCGGGCGCGGCGGCGTTGGCCACGCCCACCGGGTCCACGTCGGACGTGAGCCTGGTGGCGATGACCGAGCCGTTGCGCAGCCGGCTGCTGCTGGTGTGGCGGCCGGGATCGATCCACCCGAACACCCTGCGGCAGCTGATCGACGCGTTGCGCCGGTACTACTGCGAGTACGCCCGCACGATCCCGCGCTACTGGAACTGGATGACCGAGCGTCCCACGGACTTCCCGGAGCTGGCCGCGTTCCTGCCCCGGCCGAGCCGGTGGTGGCCGCGCGACTCGGCCGGGGACCAGCAACCGGGGGCGAGCTCGCGCACCGCCGCCACCTGAGCGGTCCACTGGGGATGGAGGGCCACCTCGACCACGGTCGAGGTGGCCTTTGCCTTCCCGCGGGGTTGGCGGTCAGCCGAGTGTCAGCACGGTGTCAGCGGCGCTTGCGAACCTTGATCCGGCAACGGACCAGGGCGAGCGAGGAGGACACATGACGGCGTTGGTGGCGGTCTCGAGTCACCTGCCGGAGACGGTGGCCGTCGCGGACCTGCAGGAGTCCTTGGGCCTCGACGAGCAGCAGGTGCGCCGGTTCACCCGGCTCTACGGCCTGGACCGGATCTGCAAGACCGACCTGTCCGAGGCGGAGCTGCTGATCGCGGCGGCGGAGAAGCTGGACGGGCTGCGCGGCCAGGAGGAGCGGGTCCGCTACCTCATCCGCGCCAAGGGCATGCGCACCACCGCGCCCTACCCGATCAGCCCGCTGCACGAGATCCGCGAGGCGCTGAACCTCCGGCACGCCACGACGCTCGCGGTCGCCGACCACGGCTGCGCCACCGGCCTGCTCGCCATGGACGTGGCCGGCACGCTGCTGGCCGCCGACGGCGACCCGGACGCGCTGGCGCTGATCCTGGCCGGTGACAAGACGTTCACCCCGTTCAACCAGTGGGTGCGCGACACGTCGATCATGGGCGAGGGCATGGCCGCGATCCTGGTGGCCGCCGACGGCGACCGCGACCTGGTGCGCGGCTACGCCAGCCACATCCACGGCCGCGACGACGGCGTGATCGACATGACCCCGGAGATCGCCAAGGACGCGCGCCGCATCTACCAGGACACCCTGGCCGAGATCATCGGCGCGGCCACCGAGGAGGCGGGCATCGGTGTCACCGACCTCGACCTGGTGCTGCCGCACAACGTCAACCGCGTGTCGTGGACGGTCGCGGCGAAGAACCTGGGCCTGCCCAACGACCGGTTCTTCCTGGACAACGTGGGCCGGACCGGCCACTGCTTCTGCGCCGACCCGTTCATCAACTACCAGACGGTGACCGAGCTCGGCTTGCTCAAGCCGGGCGACAAGTACCTGATGACGGCCGTGGGCCTGGGTCAGACGTTCGCCGCGATGGTCCTGGAGCACTGAGATGTCCCGGAGCGCAGACATGGACGAACCCGACTTCACCCGCAGGCTCAAGACGGCGCTGCTCGGCACACCGGACGCCTCCCTCGCGTTCCTCGGCAACTTCGAGGTGGAGGAGCGCTGGGCGCTGGGCGAGCACACCCTGCCCCGGCTGTCGGCCGAGAGCGGCGCGGCCGTGGTCAACCACATGGACGAGTTCGCGCTGCTGCTGGCGGGCGGCGACGACCACGTCGTGCTCAAGGCCGCGCCCGACCCGGTCTACCTGGCCTACCTCACCGACCTGGGCATCGACCTGCCGACCGTGCACGTGGTGGCCGACTCCGACCCCCGCCGCACGGTCACCGCCGACGCCCTCGCCGACCCGGCCACCCTCGCCGCGTTGGCCGGGCTCGCGGAACGCGGCGTGCGGCTGACCGCGCACGGCGTGTCCGACCTGGAGGTCGAGCTCGCCGAGCGCACCGGCATGGCGCTGGCCGCACCGGACGCCGCGACGTGCAAAGCGGTCAACAGCAAGGTCTACAGCAGGCGCGCGGCCGACGAGCTGGGCCTGCGCCAACCCACCGGGTGGGCCTGCGAGACGGTGGACGAGCTGCGCGAGGCGTTCGACCGGGCACGTCCGCTGGTCGCGGAGGGCCGCAAGGTCGTGGTGAAGGAGGCGTTGGGCGTCTCCGGCAAGGGCATCGCCGTGCTGGAGAGCGAACGCCGGATGGACCGGCTGCTCGGCATGGTCGCCAAGCAGGTGGAGAAGTCCGGGCAGCCCCGGGTCGCGTTCGCGGTCGAGGAGTGGGTCGCCAAGCGCGCCGACCTCAACTACCAGTTCACCGTGGCACGTGACGGCGACGTGCGGTTCGACTTCGTCAAGGAGCTGCACACCGAGGGCGGCGTCCACAAGGGACACCGGATGCCCGCCCGGCTCTCCACCGGCCAGGTCGCCGAGCTCACCGAGACCGCGCACCGCCTGGGCAAGAAGCTCGCCGCGGACGGCTACTTCGGCGTGGTCGGCGTGGACGCGATGGTCGACCCCGACGACGGGCTCTACCCGGTCATCGAGATCAACGCCCGCAACAACATGTCCACCTACCAGGCCCGCGTGCAGGAGCGGTTCGTCGGCGCCGGGCAGATCGCGCTGGCGCGGCACTACCCCGTGCGGCTGCACCACCGGTTGCCGTTCGCCGAGGTCCGCGACCTGCTGCGCGGCCTGCTGCTCGACCGGGCCGGCGGCACCGGCCTGCTGGTCAACAACTTCGCCACGGTCAACGCGGGCCACCGCACCGACTCGGCGTTCGACGGGCGGCTCTACGGCCTGCTCGTCGCGTCGTCGGAGGAACGGCTGCGCGACGTGGACGACGACATCACCGCCCGATTGGAGACGCGACCGTGAGCGCTGAGTTCGAGGTCCAGGGCATCGGGATCACCGAGATCGCCGAGCGGTACGGCACCCCGCTGTACCTCTACGACGGCGACGAGCTGGAGTCCCGGGTGGACGGGCTCAAGGAGCTGATGCACCCGCGGCTGGAGTTCTTCTTCTCCCTCAAGTCGAACCCCAACATCGGCGTGCTGTCCGTGCTGCACGCACGCGGCGCCCGCGCCGAGGTCTCGTCCATGGTCGAGCTGGTCACCGCGCGCCGAGCGGGCGTCGACCCGGCCGACATCATCTTCCTCGGTCCGGGCAAGAGCGCCGACGAGCTGGCCGCCTGCCTGGACGAGGGCGTCTACGCGATCGTGTGCGAGTCGTTCGGCGAGCTGGCGCTGATCGACGAGTTCGCCGGGCTGCGCGGGCTGCGCGCCCCGGTCGCGCTGCGGGTCAACCCGAGCTTCTCGGTGAAGGGCTCCGGCCTCACCATGGGCGGCAAGCCGCGCCAGTTCGGCATCGACGAGTCCCAGCTGTTCGCGTCCGAGGACCTGGTGGCACGGCACCCGAACGTCCGGTTCATGGGCGTGCAGGTCTACATGGGCACCCGCATCCTGTCCGAGGAGGCGGTCGCCGAGAACACCGAGCGGATCTTCGAGCTGGCCGACCGGCTGGCCGACCACCTCGGCATCCCGCTGGACCTGGTCGACATCGGCGGCGGCCTCGGCGTGGCCTACTTCGACGGCGAGCGCGACCTCGACCTCGGCCTGCTCGCGGCCAGGGTGAACCCGATCATCGAGGAGTTCGCCGACCGGCACCCCGGCACGCGGCTGGTGATGGAGCTCGGCCGCTACCTCACCGCCACGTCCGGCACGTACGTCGTGCGGGTGCGGTACGTGAAGGAGTCGATGGGGGAGCGGTTCGCGGTGGCCGACGGCGGCACCAACCACCACATGGCGGCGGTGGGCATCGGCTCGTTCGTCAAGCGGAACTTCCCCATGCGGGTGCTCAACCGCGTGGACGAGCCCGCCACCGAGAGCTGGCACGTCACCGGCCCGCTGTGCACGCCCAACGACACCCTCGGCAAGAAGGTCGACCTGCCGCCCGTGCGGCCCGGCGACCTCGTCGGTGTGCTGCGCTCCGGCGCGTACGGCCCGACCGCCTCGCCGGTGCTGTTCCTCAGCCACGGCTACCCGGCGGAAGTGCTCGTCCACGGCGGCCGCGCGCACCTGGTGCGCTCCCGCGACGAGACCGAGGACCTGCTGCGCCACCAACACCTCCCCGACCGCGCCGCCGCCAAGGCACTCACCGAAGGAACCGCATCATGAGCGAATCCACCACCGTCGCCCCGCGCGAGCGGATCGTCGGCGCCATCACCGCCGTCCTGGCCCAGGTGCTGGACTACGAGCTGCCGGAGCTGACCGAGCAGTCGCGGCTGTTCGACGAGCTCGGCCTGGACTCGACCGGCGTCTTCGAGCTGCTGATGCAGCTGGAGGAGGCGCTGGAGGTCGAGTTCGACACCGACAACCTGGAGATGGCGCACTTCGAGACGGTCCGCTCGCTGGCCGACTTCGTCGCCGCGGAAATGGACCGCTAGCCGTGTACCGGACCACGGCGCCGACCCTGTCGGGGCAGACCTCGGCCGGGGGCACGTCGTCCCGGCCGGACGCGCGGACGTTGGGCGTGGCGCGGGTCGTGCGGACCCGGGCCACCCCCGACCGCGCGCTCGACGACGAGTTCTCGTCGCGCCACTTCGCCGACCTCACCTCCGGGTTCGGCGTCGCGGTGCGGCCGGACCTGCTCGCCTCGCCGGGCACCACGTTCACCGCGCTGACGCGGTCGCTGCACCACGCGCTGGAGCCACTGGGGCCGGTGGAGCTGGCGATCGTGGCCCACGCGACGCCCGACCTGGACTGCCGGCTGGCCGCGGCGACGTACCTGGCCGAGGCCGTGCCCGGCCGGCCGCTGTCGTTCTCGCTGTCCGACGTCGGCCGGTGCGCGCCGTTCGCGGCGTTGCGGATCGCGTCCGACTACGCGGTGCGGCACGGCTACTCGCGTGCGCTGGTGGTGATCGCCGACCAGGCCACGCTGCCGTACGAGGTGGACGACCGGCCGGCCGGCGACGCCGGGGTGGCGTTGCTGCTGGAGCCGGGCGGCGCGCCGGTGTCGGTGGTGCACACGCCCGGTGTGTCGACCGCCGACCTGCCCGGTGCGATCACCGCCGGGCTGGCGTCGCTGGTCGGCGAGGACGAGCGGGTGGCGGTGGTCGCGGGCGCCGGGATCGACCCGGAGCTGGTGCGGCACGGCGGCACCGTGCGGTCCGCGCCGGCCGGGTACCCGTGCACCGCGCTGTGGGAGGGGCTGGCCGAGTCGCTGGGCCGGGTGGTGCTCGTGGAGCACGACGCGGCGACCGGTGACCTGGGGATCGCTGTGGTGGGGGAGGCCCGGTGACCACGTCGGTGCGGTTGGGTGCGGACCAGCTGTCGCGCTGCCACCTGGCGGCGCGGGAGGAGGGGCTCGCGCCCGCGTTGACGGTGCTGGGCTCGCTCGTGCTGCCCGGCGTGCTGCCGAGCGGCCCGGGTGGGCACGCGGTCGTGCCGCAGGAGGTCGCGGCGTCGGCGAACCGGGTGTGGCTGGACGGTGTCGTGGTGGACCGGTCGTTGCTCGACGAGTCCACTGTGGATACGATCGAGCTGCCCGGTGGCGCGGTCGTGCTGCTGCGGGGGTTGGGTACACGATCGGGTGAAGTCGGCCGGGAAATGTACGGAAACACCGTTCCCGTACCTCGGTTGAGAGAATCGGACGCCGAAACCAGCCCCGGCACGTCCGACCAGCGCTCCGCCTGGGCCCTGGGCCTGGTGTGGCTGCGGCTCGGGCTGTCGGAGGCGCTGCGCGAGACGTGCATGCGCTACCTGAACGGCCGGCGCACCGGCTCCACCACCCTGCTCCAGCAGCAGATGGTGAAGGCGACCGTGGCCGACGGGCTGATCGAGCACCTGGAGGTGCGCGCGGTGCTGACCGGCGTGGACGCCGGTGGGCTGCCGGGCGTGCTCCTGGCCCACCTGCACGCCCGGATCACCGCGGCCGACCGGTGGCTAGTGAACCTGCTCGGCGCGAGCGGCTACCTGGTCGGCGGGCCGGGACAGGTGGCGCACGTGTCGGAGCTGGTGGCCGAGGCGTACGTGACGGCCCAGGGCGCCGACGCCGTCGACGCGCGGCCCGAGGGCGTCGAGCCGTGAGCGGGCTGGAGGGGCGGCTGGTCGCGCTGCGCGACCAGGTGCGCGAGTGGGGCGCGGACTTCCGCCGCCTCGGCCTCGCCCTGGACCGCGACCCCGAGCTGATCCGCGCGCACTTCGACCTGCCCGCGGTGCGGTACCTGTCGACGATGGGCATCCCGCCGGAGTACGGCAACGTGCCCATCCCCATCGGGGGCAACCGGTTCTACGGCACGCTGGCCCTCGAACGCGCGATCATCATGGAGGAGCTGGCCTGCGCCGACGTCGGCATGCTGGTCGCCTCGCCCGGCCCGCTGCTGGCCGGGGTCCTGGTCGACCTGCTCGCCGACCACGAGCAGAAGGAGTGGTTCTACGGGCGGATGCTGGCCGAGCCGCTGTGGACGTTCTTCGCGCTGACCGAGCCCGACCGCGGGTCGGACGCGGGCGGCCTGACCTCGACGTTGACCCCGGTCGACGGCGGCGCGGTGCTGGCGGGCGAGAAGCGGTACGTCGGCAACGCGTGCCGGGCGCAGCTCGGGGTCGTGTTCGCGCGCGTCGGCTCCGGACCGCTGGGCATCAACGCGGTGCTGGTGGAGACCCCCGCGCCGGGGTTCTCGGCGACCGCGCTGCCGAGCCTCGGCCTGCGCGGCGCGCGGATCAGCGCGATCACGCTGGACGACGTGCACGTGCCCGCGTCCCGGTTCGTCGGACGGCACCTCTCGCCGTCACGGCGGGGCATGTGGGCGTTCGTGCAGACGTTCAACCTGCTCCGGCCGGGTGTCGCGGCGATCGCGCTGGGCATCGCACGGGCGGCCCACGAGTACGTGGTCGAGCACCGCACCACGTTGCGGCGCGACGAACGCGACCGGCTGGACGAGCTGGGCAGGCGGATCACCGCGGCACGCGCCCTCGTGCACCTGGCCGCCCGGGCGGTCGACGCCCGCACGTCCGACGGCTACCTGGCGTCCGCCGCCAAGGCGCGCGCGTCCCGGCTCGCCCTCGACGCCACCCGCGCGGCCTGCGGGTTCTTCGGTGTCGGCGCCCGCTTCGACCACCCGCAGCTGGACAAGCTGGTGCGCGACGCACGCGGCCTGGAGTTCATCGAGGGCACGTCGAACATGCAGAAGCTGAACCTGTTCCAGGGCCTGTTCACCGGGAAGCTGGACCGGGACGACCCGTTCCGGGTGGGCGTCGGCTCACCGCGCTGAACCCCGCGAGCCACCGCCCCACCCCGGCGGCGGACCGCAGTCGCACCCACGGCACCCCGGCGCGCGCCAGGCGGTCCGGGTACTCGGCGAGGTGGCGGCGCCGGGCCCGCACCGCCCACGCCACCACCGAGTCCCGGCCGACCAGGAAGTCCAGCCGTTCCCGGTTGCCGTTCCACAGCACGGTCCGGCGCACGATCCGGGTCGTGCTGCGGCGCACCAGCCGCGGCAGGGCCACCCACAGCGGCAGGTCCAGCCACACGATCAGGTCGGCCCGGTGCCACAGCACGTCCGCGGTCAGGGCGGCGAGGTTGCCGTCGACCACCCACGCGGGCCCTTCGGTGGCCGCCGCGAGCCGCGCCCGGAACTCGTCGTCCGGCGGCGTGGTCCAGTCCGGTCCGTGCTGGATGGCGTCCAGCTCGACGTGCGGGCCGTCGACCACGCGGGCCAGTTGCCGCGCCAAGGTCGACTTGCCCGCCCCGCTCACCCCGAGGACGACGATGCGGCGTGGGGTCATGCGGAGGCCTCCTGCGGATCCGGACCGGACCTCGCAGATCTACCAGCTCCCCCGACCCGGCGGCCACCGCTTTCCCACGAGGCGGTGGCCGCCGGGCCGCCCGCGCACGGACCCGCCCGTGCACGGCGACGAGCCCACCGGGTCGGGGACCGGTGGGCTCGTCTTTCCCGGGGAGGGAAGTCCTACTTGCCGTGCAGCTGCTTGAGGTACTCGTACGTGGTGGGCAGCGTGCTCATCAGTTCCTTCTGCGTCTGCTTGATCTGCGCGAACACCGCCTCGGCCGAGTCGAGCACCTCGGGCCGCGCGGCCAGCGCCGGCAGCGTGTGGTCGGGCAGGTACTCCAGCCCGGCGAAGATGCAGTAGTAGTTGGAGTTGTTCCAGAAGTTGCGGAACTCCGCCTCGAAGTTCGCGTAGTAGGTCGACTCGTCGGTGATCGGCATGTTGACCGCGAGACCGGCCTTGTACATGCGGACCTTCTCCTTGAAGTCGTCCGCCAGCTCCAGCTCCTTGCACGCCTGCCAGAACGGCGTGTCGTTGCGGGGCGCGAAGCTGAAGTGCCCCTGCACGAAGTCGCGGGAGTCGTCGAACATCGTCTCGATCTCCGCGTTGAAGCGGTCCTGCAGGATCGAGTCGAAGTTCTTGTCCGGGAAGTGCTTCGCCAGCTGGAACAGCGCCGCGTAGATGAAGTAGATGCCGGTCGACTCCAGCGGCTCCAGGAAGCACGACGCCAGGCCGATCGAGACCACGTTCTTGACCCACGCCCGGCGGTTGCGGCCGACGCGGAACTTCACCTGGTTCAGCGGGGTGTTCTCCGGGTCCAGGCCCCACATGTTGCAGAACTCCAGCGTGGCGTCGTCGCGCGACTGGAACCGGCTGGAGAAGACGTAACCGCTGCCGAAGCGGCCCAGCATCGGGATCTTCCACGTCCAGCCCGAGGACATGGCGATCGCGCCGGTGTAGGGCTCGACGCCGTCGACCGCGTCGTCGTGGGGGACCTGGGCGGCGACCGCGCTGTCGTTGAGCAGGTGGTCGCTCATGTCCAGGAACGGCTCCTTCATGGCCTGGTTGATGAGCAGGCCGCGGAAGCCGGAGCAGTCGATGAAGAGGTCGCCCTCCAGGACGCGCCCGGTCTCGGTCTTCAGCGCCGACACGTGGCCGCGCTGGTCGATGACCGCCTCGACCATCTTGTCCTGCACGTGGATCGCGCCCTGCTTGGTGGTCGCGAAGCGGCGCAGGAAGTCGGCGACCAGGTTCGCGTCGAAGTGCCACGCGTAGTTGGTCCACTTGGTGCCGTCCATGAACCGCGGCGACAGGTTCTGGTCCATGATCGGGGGCTCGCGGTAGCAGGCGTAGTCGAACGGCTCGTCGGTCTGGCCGGTGAGCTTCTTGTGCGCCCAGTAGTGCGACAGCGGCTGGTTCTCGTGGTTGGGCAGCAGGCCGAACAGGTGGTAGTAGTGGTCGGTCGTGCCCTGGTACGGGCGGCCGTTCGCCTCACCGACACCCGGCGTGCGCCAGTTGGTGAACTTGATGCCCATCTTGAAGCTGGCGTTGCACTCCCGCATCCAGTCCTCCTCGGCGATGCCGAGGAAGTCGAAGAACGTCTTGTGCAGGTTCGGCACGGTGGCCTCGCCGACGCCGATCTTGGGGATGGCGGGCGCTTCCAGCACGGTGATGGTCACGGCCGGCCCGAGCGCCTTGCCGAGGTACGACGCGGCCATCCAGCCCGCGGTGCCGCCACCGAGCACCACGACCTTCTTGATCCTACGATCTTCCATCGAGGTTTGTCCTCCCGTCATGATCACGACAAAAGCCGTCGGAACCGACGTTCGTCGCAGTGCTGCCGGTGTTCGAAGGGCGAGTGCCCGAGATTCTCGTGTCGGGACAACCTGAACCCAAATAGCTATGGAAGTTCTATATCGGCTGCCGTCAGTGTCGTGTCAGCGGCTTGTCAGCCGTGTTCGCCAACATGTGGTGGTGACCGCTGCCCGGCTGGGTCGGCGCTGGTCCTCAGGCCTGAACGAGAAAGGGGCGGTAACGTGGCACCTGCCTTCGCGGTGATTTCCGGCGCTCAGGTGAACCAGGTATTGCGAGGGCGCGAGAAGCACGTTCTCGAACTCATCGAGGCCGCCTACCGATGGCACGGTGAAGGTGACACGGTCAATCCGCCGTCCTATTTCCTGCGGTTCCCCGAAGACCCCTCGTCGCGGATCATCGCGTTGCCCGCGTCCATCGGCGGCGACATCGGCGTGCACGGGATGAAGTGGATCTCCAGCTTCCCCGCGAACGTGGCCGCGGGCCTGCCGCGCGCGTCCGCCGTGCTGATCCTCAACGACCGCGAGACCGGCTACCCGATCGCCTGCCTGGAGAGCTCCATCGTCAGCGCGGTGCGCACCGCCGCGTCGGCCGCCCTGGCCGCCGACTGGCTCAGCCGCGACCGCACCCGGCCGACCAGGGTCGGGTTCGTCGGCACCGGCCTGATCGCCCGCTACATCCACACCTACCTGACCGCCACCGGGTGGAGCTTCGACGAGGTCGGCGTGCACGACCTGAGCGCCGACTCCGCGAACGGCTTCCGCGAGTACGCCGAGGCATCCGGTGACGGCCCGGTGCGGGTCCACGACAGCGCGGAGAGCCTGATCCGGGACAGCGACCTGGTCGTGTTCGCGACCGTCGCGGGCACGCCCCACGTCACCGACCCGACGTGGTTCGCCCACAACCCGCTGGTGCTGCACGTGTCGTTGCGCGACCTGTCACCCGAGGTGATCCTCGCCTCCACCAACCTGGTGGACGACGTCGAGCACTGCCTGAAGGCCAACACCTCGCCGCACCTGGCCGAACAGCTCACCGGCAACCGCGAGTTCCTGTCCGGCACCTTGTACGACGTCATGACCGGCGCGGTGACGCCACCGGCGGACCGGCCGCTGGTGTTCTCCCCGTTCGGCCTCGGCGTGCTGGACCTGGCGGTCGGCAAGCACGTCTACGACGAGGTGTCGCGGGCGGGCGAGCTGGCCGTGGTCCCGGACTTCTTCTTCGACCTCGACCGCTACGGCAAGCGCTGAGCCGCCTGACCGTGCACCTCGCCTAGGAGTCGGCGCATGCCAGTGATATCGACGCCCCAGGAGTTCAACGTGGACGACCTCTACGTGGACCTCCGGCGGCTCTCGGGCCACCCGCTGTACCTCAAGTGCGAAGGCTTCAACTTCGCCGGGTCCATCAAGCTCAAGGCCGCCAACGAGATGGTGTCCGCCGCCGTGCGCGCCGGCACCCTGCGCGAGGGCGCCACGCTGGTGGAGAGCTCGTCGGGCAACCTCGGGGTGGCGCTGGCCCTGGTGGCGGCGAGCCGCGGCTACCGGTTCCTGTGCGTCACCGACGCGCGCTGCAACCTCGCCACCAGACAGCTGATGGAGGCCTTGGGCGCGCAGGTGCACATCATCACCGAGCCCGACCCGGAGACCGGGTACCTCGGCGCCCGCATCCGCCACGTGCAGCAGCTGTGCGAGAACGAGAACCACGTGTGGCTCAACCAGTACGCCAACCCGGCGAACTGGATGGCGCACTACCAGAGCACCGGCCCGGAGATCCTCAAGAGCTTCCCCGAGGTCGACGTGGTGTTCATCGGCGCGGGCAGCACCGGCACGTTGATGGGCTGTGCGCGGTACTTCAAGGAGAACAAGCCGTCGGTGCGGATCGTCGCCGTCGACTCGGTCGGCTCGGTCACCTTCGGCACGCCCGCCCAGCCGCGGATGCTGCCGGGCCTGGGCACCAGCGTCCGCCCGCCGCTGCTGGACGAGTCCTTCGTGGACGAGGTCCTGCACGTGGCCGAGCGGGACACGGTCCGGGCCTGCCGAACCCTGCTGCGGCACGGGTTCCTGTTCGGCGGCTCGACCGGCACGGTGCTGTCCGGCGCGACCGACTGGCTCACGCGCAACCGACCCGGCGGCGACGTGACCGCGGTCGCGATCGCGCCCGACCTCGGTGACCGCTACCTGGACACCGTCTACCACGACCAGTGGATCGCGGACATCTACGGCGCGGACCTGCTCGGCGACCAGGTCGCCGCGGCCGATCCCGCGACGCTTGCGAGGAGAATGCCATGACCGAAGCGGTGAACCTGCCCCTCTCCGCCGGACAGGCCGAGATCTGGTTCGACGAGAAGCTCAACGGGCGGGGCGTCGCTTACAACTCGGCGGGCTACCTCGACATCCGGGGCCCGCTCGACGTGCCCGCCCTGATCGCCGCCGCACGGGGGATGGTCGACGAGGCCGAGTGCACCCGCACCCGGTACGTCACCGTCGACGCAGACGGCAATCCGACAGAGGTCGACGCAGACGGCAATCCGACAGAGGTCGACGGAGACGGCAATCCGACGGAGGCGGAAGGCGAGCCGCGGCAGGTCGTGACGCCGCTGCCGGAGCTGCCGCTGACCGAGCTGGCGCTGACCGCCGACGAGGCGGCCGACTGGATGCGCGCCGACCTGGCCACGCCGTTCTCGCTGGACGAGTTCCCGCTGTTCCGGCTCGCCGTGATCAAGGTGGCCGAGGACCGGCACTTCTTCTACATGCGCATCCACCACCTGCTGTGCGACGGGTACAGCCAGGTGGTGTTCTGGCGTCGGCTGGCCGAGCTGTACGCCGGAGTGGAGGGCACGCCGATCCCGCCGTTGAGCGCGCTGCTGGACGGCGAGCGGGCGTACGAGCAGTCCGCGGCGGCGGTGAAGGACAAGGACTTCTGGGCCGGCGCGTTCGACGAGGCGCCGGACCTGGTGAGCCTGTCCACCCGCACGGTGTCCGGTCCCGAGGTGCGGGGTTTCCTGCGCCGCACCGACGTGCTGTCGAAGGACACCGCGGAGGCGTTGCGCGAGCTGGCGAGCCGGTCGGCGTCCACGTGGCCCGCGGTCGTGCTGTCCGCGGTCGCCGTCTACACCCAGCGGCTGACCGGTGTCGGCGACGTGCTGCTCACCCTGCCCGCGACCGCCCGGATGGGCGCGACGATGCGCGCGGTGCCCGGGATGGTGGCGAACTACCTGCCGCTGCGGGTGCCGGTCCGCCCCCGCGAGACCCGGTCGGACCTGCTGCGGCGCACGTCGCGCGCGCTGGCCAAGGCGCTCAAGCACCAGCGGTACCGGGTGAGCCGGATCCGCCGCGGCATGGGGCTGGCCGGTGACGACCGGCGGCCGTTCGGCCCGTTCGTGAACATCCTGCCGCAGCAGACGACGTTCGCGCTGGGCGACTGCGAGGTCGAGGTCAACAACCTGTCGACCGGCCTCATCGAAGACCTGATGCTCACCGTGGTGGACGCGCCCGACGGCGGGCTGGAGGTCCACCTCAACGGCAACCCCGAGCTGTACACCGACGAGGAGGCGCGGGAGCACCTGGCCCGCTTCACCGCGTTCCTGGACCGGTTCGCCCGCGCCGACGACGACGAGCCGTTGGCACGCCTGGACGTGCTGGACCCGGCGGAGCGCTCGGCGTGGCTCGGCGCGACGACCGGCGCGACCCGGCGCGACCCGTTCACCGACGTGGTCGAGCAGGTGCGCGCGTTCGCCGAGCAGCGCCCGCACGCCGTCGCGGTGGTCGAGGACGACTTCGACGTCACCTACGCGTCGCTGGTCGCACGGGCGAGCGCGTTGTCCCGCAAGCTGATCGGGGCCGACCTGGTCGGCGTGCTCGCCGCGCCCGGCGCCGGGTTCGTCTCGGCGGTGCTCGGCGCGTTGGGCGCCGGCGCCGCCTACGTCCCGCTGGACACGCGCGCCCCCGCCGTGCGCACGGCGGAACTGGTGCGCGACAACGGGATCGAGCTGCTCGTGGTCGACCCTGCGCACCGCGCGTTGGCGCGCGAGATCGGCGTCGACACCGTCGTGCTGGACGGCGCGGAGGACACCGACCTCGCGCCGGTGCTCGGCGGACCCGACGACCTGGCGTACGTGATCTTCACCTCCGGCTCGACCGGCAAGCCCAAGGGCGCGATGGTGCACCGGCGCGGCATGGTGAACCACCTGCTGGCCAAGGTCGAGGACCTGGGCCTGACCGACCGCGACAGCGTGGTGCAGAACGCGCCGCTGACGTTCGACATCTCGGTGTGGCAGATGCTCGCCCCGCTGGTCGCGGGCGGCCGGGTGCGGGTGGTGGGCCGGGAGACCGCGGCCGACCCGGACCAGCTGTTCGGCTTGGTCGCCGACGAGCGGATCAGCGTGCTGGAGCTCGTGCCGTCGCTGCTGCGGGCCGCGCTGGACGCGTGGGACGTGGTCGAGGCGCGGCCCAAGCTGCCGTCGCTGCGGCACCTGGTGGTGACCGGCGAGGCGTTGCCGCCGGACCTGTGCCTGCGCTGGTTCGCCCGCTTCCCGACCGTGCCGGTGGTCAACGCCTACGGGCCGACCGAGTGCTCGGACGACGTCACGCACGCGTTCGTCACGGTCGAGGACGCGGCGGGCACCACCCGCGTGCCGATCGGCCGTGCGGTCCGCAACACCAACCTGTACGTGCTGGGTGACGACCTGAGCCCGGTGCCCACCGGCGTGCCCGGCGAGCTGTACGTCGGCGGTGTCGGCGTCGGCCGCGGTTACCTCGGCGACCCGCGGCGCACCGCCGCGACCTTCATGGCCGACCCCTTCTCCGGTGGTCGGATGTACCGCACGGGCGACCGGGTGGTGCGCCGCGAGGACGGTCAGCTGGAGTTCCTGGAGCGCCGCGACCACCAGGTGAAGGTGCGCGGCCACCGGATCGAGCTCGGCGAGATCGAGACCACCCTGCGCGGCCTGTCCGGGATCGCCGACGCCGCCGTGCAGGTGGTCCCGGACGCGTCCGGCGGCAAGCGGCTCGTCGGGTACGTGGTCGCCGCCGACGGCCGCACGCTCGGCGACCTGCGGGCCCGGCTCGGCGAGGTGCTGCCGGAGTACCTGGTGCCGTCGGCGTTCGTGGAGCTGCCGAGGATGCCGCTGACCGCGCACGGCAAGGTGGACCGCAAGGCTCTGGTGATCCCTCCCGGGCACGCTTCCGACCTGACCGCCGGCACCTCCCGCGCCCCGCGCACCCCGCGGGAACGGGTGCTGTGCGAGGTCGTCGGCGAGGTGCTGGGCCTGCGCGACGTCGGCGTGGACGACGACTTCTTCACCCTGGGCGGCGACAGCATCAGCTCCATCCAGGTGGTCAGCCGGGCGCGCCGGGCCGGGGTCGTGTTCACCTCGCGTGACGTGCTCAAGCACCGCACGCCCGCCGCGATCGCCGCGATGGCCTCCGACGGAGGCGGCCCGGCGGTCGCCGCGGACGACGGCGTCGGCGAGATCGAGCTGACGCCCATCGCGCACCAGCTGCGGGAGGACCTCTCCCAGCTCGACGACGTCACCCGCCAGTACAGCCAGTACGTCGTGCTGCACGTGCCGACCGGCCTGGACGCGGTGAAGCTGGCCGGCGCGGTGCAGACCGTGATCGACCACCACGACGCGCTGCGCGCCAAGCTCTCCGTGCCCCTGCCCGGCCTGTGGTCGATGGAAGTGCTGCCGGTCGGCGCGATCCGGGCCACCAAGCTCGTCCGCCGCGCGCAGGTCGCCGAGTCCGACGACCTGGACGCGGCCGTGGCCGAGGAGGTCGCCCGCGCCCGTGCCGCGCTCGCACCCGAAGAGGGGCGCGTGGTCCAGGCCGTGCTGGTCGACTCCGGTGTCGGGGCACGGCTGGTGCTCGTGGTCCACCACCTCGTGGTGGACGGCGTCACGTGGCGGATCGTGGTGCCCGACCTGGTCGACGCGATGGCCGGCACGCCGTTGCAGCCCGTCGGCACCTCCTACCGGCGATGGTCGAAGGTGCTCGCCGAGCACGCCCGCGCCGCCGCCCGGGTCACCGAGCTGCCGCTGTGGCTGGGCCAGCTCCAACGCGGCGACGTCCCGCTGGGCGGCCGCCCGCTCGACCCGTCCCGCGACACCTACGGCACCGCGCGGTCGATGCGGCTCGTGCTGCCCACCGAGCAGACGGCGGCCCTGCTGACCGCGGTGCCCGCGGTGTTCCACGCCGAGATCAACGACGTGCTGCTGGCCGGTCTCGCGGTCGCGGTCGCCGACTGGCGGCGCAAGCGGCTCGGCACGGCCGACTCGGCGGTGCTGGTCGAGGTCGAGGGCCACGGCCGCGAGCAAGTCGCCGACGAGCTCGACCTGTCCCGCACGGCGGGCTGGTTCACCAGCGTCTTCCCGCTGCGCCTCGACCCGGGCGAGCTGGACCGCGCCGACCTGTGGGCCGGCGGCCCCAGCGCGGGCACGGCCATCAAGCGGGTCAAGGAGCAGCTGCGCGCGCTGCCCGACCACGGCATCGGCTTCGGCCTGCTGCGCTACCTCAACCCGCAGACCGTCGGCGCGCTGGCCCGGTTCGCCACGCCGCAGATCGGGTTCAACTACCTCGGTCGCTTCGCCACCCCCGGCGGAGCCGGGAACCAGACGACGGGCGAGCACGGCGAGTGGTCGCTGGACGCGGGCACGGCCATCGGCACCGGCGTCAACCCGGACATGCCGCTGCGGCACGTCCTCGCGGTCACGCCCGTGACCGAGGACGGCCCGCACGGGCCGAACCTGGTCGCCGACTGGCTGTGGGCCGACGACCTGCTGACCGAGGCCGACGTCGAGGACATCGCCCGCACGTGGTTCCGCGCGCTGGAGACGCTCGTCGAGCACGCCGCGCTGCCCGGCGCGGGCGGGCACAGCCCGTCCGACTTCGACCTGGTCGACCTGACCGAGCGGGAGATCGCCGACATCGAGCGCGAGACCGGCTCGGTGCTGGACGTGCTGCCGCTGTCACCGTTGCAGAAGGGCCTGCTGTTCCAGGCCGAGTTCGACCGCGACGGCGCGGACGTCTACACCCTCCAGGTCGTCGTGGACGTCGAGGGCGCGCTGGACGTCGAGGCGTTCCGCGCCGCGGCCGAGGCGCTGCTGCGCAGGCACCCGAACCTGCGCGCCTCGTTCCACTCCCGCCCGTCCGGCGACGCGGTGCAGGTCATCCCGGTGGCCGCCGCCCTGCCGTGGGAGGAGGTCGACCTCACCGGCATGGACCCCGACGACGCGGCGCGCGAGCTGGCGCGGCTGACCGACGCCGACTGGGTGCGCCGCTTCGACATGGCCGACCCGCCGCTGCTGCGGTTCACCGCGGTCCGGCTGGGCGACGGGAGGTTCCGGCTAATCTGGGCCGTGCACCACATCCTGGTGGACGGCTGGTCGATGCCGATCTTCGCCCGCGAGCTGTTCACCCTCACCGCCAACGGCGCGGACCTGTCCGCGCTGCCGCCGGTCGCGCCCTCGCGCGGCTACCTGGAGTGGCTGGCCCGCCAGGACGAGGAGGCCGCCCGCGAGGCGTGGCGGACCGCGCTGGCGGGCGTCGACGAGGCGACCCGGATCGGCCCCGCCGACCGGGCGCGCGTCACCGACCCGCCCGCGTCGCTGGTGGTGGACCTGCCGGAGGACTTCACCCGCAAGCTGTCGAGCTGGGCACGGGCCCGCGGCCTGACCCTGAACACCGTCATGCAGGGCGCGTGGGCGATCCTGCTCGGCCGCCTCACCGGGCGGCACGACGTGGTGTTCGGCGCGGTCCACTCGGGTCGCCCGGTCGACCTGCCCGGCATGGAGTCCATGGTCGGCCTGTTCCTCAACACCCTGCCGGTGCGGGTGCGGCTCGACCCGGCCGCGTCGGTGTCCGACCTGCTGGCCCGCGTGCAGGACGAGCAGTTCGACCTGGCGCCGCACCACTTCCTCGGCCTGGCCGAGGTGCAGCAGGTGACCGGCGTCGGCGAGCTGTTCGACACGGTGGTCAGCTTCCACAACTACCCGATGGACACCGACGGCCTGTCCGGGATCGTCCCCGGCGTCCGGCTGACCGGCGCCGAGGGCCGACTCGTCGCCGAGTACCCGTTCGCGCTCTCGGTCTACCCGAACTTCCGCCCGACTTCCGGCTCCGCCGGGGGGCAAGTGCGGCTGCTCGCCCAGTACCGCGCGGACATCTTCGGCGAGGACCACATCCGGTCGGTGGTCGACCGCTTCACGCGCCTGCTGCACACCCTGGTCGAGCAACCCGACACCCGCGTCGGGCAGGTCGACCTGCTGTCCGCCGACGAACGCGCCCGCATCCTGCACGAGTGGGGCGGCACGATCGCGCCCGTCCCGGACGCCGTGGTCACCGACCTGTTCGAGGCACGCGCCGGCGCCGCACCCGACTCGACCGCGGCCGTCTTCCACGGCGCACGCCTGACCTACGCCGAGCTGAACGCCCGCGCGAACCGGCTCGCCCGGATGCTCGTCGCACGGGGCGTCGGACCGGAGGGCGTGGTCGCGCTGGCCATGCCGCGCTCGCTGGAGATGCTGGTCGCCGTGCTGGGCGTGCTCAAGGCGGGCGCGGCCTACCTGCCCATCGACGCCAAGTACCCGGCCGACCGGGTCGACTACCTGATCACCGACGCCGCGCCGGGCGTGCTGCTGTCCACCGCGGCCGTCGCCGCCACGCTGGACGTGGACGTCGAGGTGGTCGCCATCGACGCGGTCGACCTCGACGCGTTCTCCGCGGTGGACCTCACCGACGACGACCGGGTCGCGCCGTTGCGTCCGCACCACCCGGCCTACGTCATCCACACCTCCGGCTCCACCGGCAAGCCCAAGGGCGTGGTGGTCGACCACGCGGGGTTCGTCGCGATGGTGCTGAGCCTGATCGACAAGTTCCAGGTCACGCCGGACACGCGGGTGCTGCAGTTCGCCTCGTACAGCTTCGACGCCACGGTGTGGGAGATGGGCCTGGCGCTGTGCGGCGGCGGCACGGTCGTGGTCGCGGGCGACGACGCGCGCGGACCCGGCCAGGCGCTGATCGACCTGATCAACGACAACGGGGTGAACCTGGCCGCGCTGCCGCCGGTGGTGGCGGGCGGCATGCCCGAGGGCACGGTGCTGCCCGCCGACCTGACCATGGTCGTGGCGGGCGAGGCGTGCCCACCGGAGGTGGTGGCCCGCTGGTCGGTCACCCACCGCATGTTCAACGGGTACGGGCCGACCGAGTCGGTGCTGGCCGCGACCGTCGGTGGACCGCTCTCGCCGGGCGGGCGACCGCCGATCGGCAGGCCCACCGCCGCGCACCGCGTGTACGTGCTGGACCCGCTGCTCCAGCCCGTGCCGGTGGGCGTCACGGGCGAGCTGTACGTCAGCGGCGGCCTGGCCCGCGGCTACCTCAACCGGCCCGGCCTGACCGCGGAGCGGTTCGTCGCCGACCCGTTCGGCGGTCCGGGCGACCGCATGTACCGCACCGGCGACCTGGTGAGGTGGCACCCGGACGGCCAGCTGGACTACCTGGGCCGCGCCGACGACCAGGTGCAGCTGCGCGGGTTCCGGATCGAGCTGGGCGAGGTCGAGTCGGCGCTCCTGGCGCACGACGACGTGAACCTCGCGGTCGCGGTGGTCCGGGAAGACGACGAGGGCGATCGGAAGCTCGTTGCGTACATCGTCACCGACGAGGGCAAGACGGTCCCGGCGGGCTTGCACGAGCGACTGGTCGAGGCGCTGCCCGAGTACATGGTGCCGTCGGCGATCGTGGTGCTGGACGAGCTGCCGCTGACCACGCAGGGCAAGCTGGACCGCAAGGCGCTGCCCGCGCCCGACTTCGCCGGTCAGGCGCGGGGGCGTGGGCCGCGCAACCCGGTCGAGGAGATCCTGTGCGGGGTCTTCGCGGACGTGCTGCAACTGCCGCAGGTCGGCATCGACGACGACTTCTTCGCCCTGGGCGGTCACTCCCTGCTGGCCACGAAGGTGATCAGCCGGGCCCGCGCCGCCCTGGGCGTCGAGCTGCCGATCCGGGCGTTGTTCGAGGCCCGCACGGTCGCGGGCGTGGCCGAGCAGGTCGGCGGCGCGTCCGACGCCCGCCCGCCGCTGCGCCCCTTCGCCCGCGACGAGCGGATCCCGCTGTCGTTCGCGCAGCGCCGGCTGTGGTTCCTGGACAGGTTCGAGGACGGCACGACCGGCACCTACAACGTGCCGATGGCCGTGCGGCTGTCCGGCGACCTCGACGTGCCCGCGTTGCGCGGCGCGCTGCGCGACCTCGTGCAGCGGCACGAGATCCTGCGCTCGGTGTTCCCCGACGTCGAGGGCACGCCCTACCAGCGCGTGGTCGACGTGCCCGCCGACTACCCCGAGCTGCCGCTGACCCGGCTGCCCGAGGCGGAGCTGTCCGACGTGCTCACCGCCGAGGCCGACCGCGGCTTCGACCTGGCCACCGAGCCCGTGATGCGGGCACGGCTGTTCGGCGTCGCCCCGTCGGAGCACGTGCTGCTGCTGGTGTTCCACCACATCGCGTTCGACGGCTGGTCGATCGCGCCGCTGGTCCAGGACCTGGCCACGGCCTACCGCGCACGGGTGGCGGGCACCCGGCCCGACTGGTCGCCGCTGACCGTGCAGTACGCGGACTACGCGCTGTGGCAACGGGAACTGCTCGGCGACGAGCACGACACCGAGAGCCTGCTGTCGCGCCAGCTCGCCTACTGGACCCGGGCGCTGGCGGGCGTGCCGGAGGAACTGGAGCTGCCCACCGACTTCGCCCGGCCCGCCGTGAGCAACTACGACGGCGACGAGCTGCGGTTCGAGGTGGACGCCGAGCTGTACCACCGGGTGGTCGCGCTGGCCCGTGAGGCGGGCGCGAGCGTGTTCATGGTGTTCCAGGCCGCGCTGTCGGCGTTGCTGACCAAGCTCGGCGCGGGCACCGACATCCCGCTGGGCACGCCCACCGCCGGCCGCACGGACGACGAGCTCGGCGAGCTGATCGGCTTCTTCGTCAACACGCTGGTGCTGCGCACCGACACCGGCGGCGACCCCACGTTCGCCGAGCTGCTGCACCGGGTCCGCGACACGAACCTGGCCGCCTACCAGCACCAGGACGTGCCGTTCGAGCACCTGGTGGACAAGCTCAACCCGGAGCGGTCGCTGAACAAGCAGCCGCTGTTCCAGGTCATGCTCGCGCTGCAGACCAGCGACGACATCCCGCTGCACCTGCCGGGCCTGTCCGGGCGGGTGGAGCCGGTGCGGTCGCAGCGGGCGAAGTTCGACTTCACCGTGCTGCTGGAGGAGCGCTACGCCGAGGGCGTCCCGACCGGGATGCACGGCGTGCTGGAGTACAGCACCGAGCTGTTCACCGAGGCCTCGGCGCGCAGGCTGGCCGAACGCCTGGTCGCGTTCCTGCGCACGGTCGTGACCGACCCGGCCGCGCCGCTGAGCCGGTTCGACGTGCTCGACGAGACCGAGCGGGCGCACGTGCTGGCCGCCGGCACCGGTCCGGTCCGACCCCAGCCGTACGAGGGCGTGGTCGAACGGGTCCGCGCGTTGGCGCTGGAGCGGCCCGACGCGGTGGCGGTCGTGGACGACCACGGCAGCGCCACCTACGCCGAGCTGGTCGGGCTGGCCAGTGCGCTGTCCCGGCGGGTCGGCGACGGGCTGACCGCCGTGCTGGCGTCGCCCGGCGTCGGGTTCGTCACCGCGGTGCTCGGCGTGCTCGGCGCGGGCGGCGGGTACGTGCCGCTGGACGTCCAGGCACCGGTGGCCCGCATCGCCGCGCTGCTGGCCGACAGCGGCGCCCGGCGGCTCGCGGTGGACGAGGAGCACCTGGGCTTGGCCCGGGAAGTCGCCGGCGACGTGGAGATCGTCGTGCTCGACGGCGCGGTGGACGCGGAGCCGGCCCCTGCCCGAGGCGAACCCGACGACCTCGCGTACGTGATCTTCACGTCCGGCTCGACGGGCAAGCCCAAGGGCGCGATGGTGCACCGCCGGGGCATGGTGAACCACCTGTGGTGCAAGGTGGACGACCTCGGAGTGTCCTCTTCGGACAAGATCGTGCACAACGCGCCGGTCACGTTCGACATCTCGGTGTGGCAGATGCTGACCGCGCTGGTGGTGGGCGGGCAGGTGCGGGTCACCGGCCGTGACACCGCCGTCGACCCCAACGCGTTGTTCGCCACCGTCCCGGACGAGGGCGTGACCATCCTCGAAGTCGTCCCGTCGCTGCTGCGCGCGGCCCTGGACGCCTGGGACATCACCGAGGAGACGCCCGCGCTGCCCGGCCTGCGGTGGCTGGTGGTCACGGGCGAGGCGCTGCCGCCGGACCTGTGCCACCGCTGGTTCGCCCGCTACCCGGACATCCCGCTGGTCAACGCCTACGGCCCGACCGAGTGCTCCGACGACGTCACGCACGCGGTCATCCGGCACGGCGACCCGCTGGCCGGCGCGCGCGTGCCGATCGGCCGCCCGGTCCGCAACACGCGGCTGTACGTGCTGGGTGACGACCTGCGCCCGGTGCCCGCCGGTGTGGCCGGTGAGCTGTACGTGGGCGGCATCGGTGTCGGCCGCGGCTACCTCGGCGACCGCGCCAAGACCGCGGTGACGTTCCTCGGCGACCCGTACGGGGAGCCCGGGACCCGCATGTACCGCACGGGCGACCGGGTGGTGCTGCGGCCGGACGGCCAGCTGGAGTTCCTGGAGCGCCGCGACCACCAGGTCAAGATCCGCGGCCACCGCATCGAGCTGGGCGAGGTCGAGGCGGCGTTGCGCGCGGTGCCCGAGGTCGGTGACGCGGCCGTGGCGGTCGGCGGCGACCAGGGCGGCCACAAGCGGCTCATCGGGTACGTGGTGGCCGCGCCCGGGTCGGTGCTGGACGTGGCGGCGGTGCGGGAGGCGTTGTCCGGTTCGCTGCCCGACTACATGGTCCCGGCCGCGATGGTGGTGCTCGACGCGCTGCCGCTGACGCCCAACGGGAAGGTGGACCGCAAGGCGCTGCCCGAACCGGACCCGGCCGCGAGCGCCAGGGGCCGCGGGCCGCGCACACCGGTCGAGGAGATCCTGTGCGGCGTGTTCGGCGAGGTGCTCGGCACCACCGAGGTCGGTGTCGAGGACGACTTCTTCGAACTGGGCGGCCACTCGCTGCTCGCCACCAGGGTCGTCAGCCGGGTCCGCACCGTGCTGGACGTGGAGCTGCCGGTGCGGGCGCTGTTCGAGGCGCGCACGGTCGCCGGTCTGGCCAGGCTGGTCGTCGGCGCGGACCGGGCCCGGCCCGCGCTGCGCCCGGTCGAGCGCTCCGGCGACGAAGGCCTGCCGCTGTCGTTCGCGCAACGCCGGCTGTGGTTCCTCAACCAGCTGGAGGAGGGCTCCACCGGCACGTACAACATCCCGCTCGCGGTGCGGCTGACCGGCGCCCTGGACGTGGCCGCGCTGGCCGAGGCCGTGGACGACGTGGTGGCGCGCAACGAGATCCTGCGGACCGTCTTCCCCGACGTGGACGGCGTGCCGTACCAGCGGGTGCTGCCCGCCCGGCCCGGCGCGCTGCTGACCGGCCGCGCGGACGACATCGCGGCCACCCTCGCCGAAGAGGTGGACCGCGGCTTCGACCTCGGCGTGGAACCCGCCCTGCGCGCCCGGCTCTACGAGGTGGGTGAGCAGGAGCACGTGCTGCTGCTGGTGTTCCACCACATCGCGTTCGACGGCTGGTCGACCGCGCCGCTGGCCCGCGACCTCGCCACCGCCTACGCGGCCCGCCGCACGGGCAAGGCACCGTCCTGGCAGCCGCTGCCCGCGCAGTACGCGGACTACGCGGTGTGGCAGCGGGAGTGGCTCGGCGACGAGCACGACCCGAAGAGCGTGCTGGCCGAGCAGCTGGCCTACTGGACGCGGGCGTTGGCCGACCTGCCCGAGGAGCTCGACCTGCCGACGGACTTCCCCCGGCCGGCGGTCAGCGACCACGAGGGCGACGTGCGCCAGTTCGCCGTGTCGCCCGAGCTGCACGCGGGGCTGCTGGCGCTGTCCCGCGAGACCGGTGCGAGCGTGTTCATGCTCATGCAGGCCGCGGTGTCGGTGCTGCTGACCAAGCTGGGCGCGGGCACCGACATCCCGCTGGGCAGCCCCATCGCGGGCCGCACCGACGAGGCGCTGCACGACATGGTCGGCTTCTTCGTCAACACGCTGGTGCTGCGCACCGACACCAGCGGCGACCCGACGTTCCGCGAGCTGGTGCGCCGGGTCCGGGAGACCGACCTGGCCGCCTACGCCCACCAGGACCTGCCGTTCGAGTACCTGGTGGAGGCGCTGAACCCGACCCGGTCGCTGGCCCGCCACCCGCTGTTCCAGGTGATGCTGGCGTTCCAGAACGACGACGACGCCACCGAGGCGCTGCCCGGCGTGCACGCGGCCGTGGAGCCGATGAAGGCCGAGCGGTCCAAGTTCGACCTGACCTTCGACCTGGTGGAGCGGCAGCTCGACGGCGTGCCCGCGGGCATGGACGGCGTGCTCGCCTACCGCACGGACCTGTTCCGCCGCACCACCGTGGACGCCATCGCGCAGCGGTTGATCCGCGTGCTCACCGCCGTGGTGACCGACCCCGACCGACCGCTGAGCGACGTGGACGTGCTCAGCCCGGCCGAGCGGCACAAGATCCTGGTCGAGTGGAACGACACCGCGCGCAAGCTGGACCGCGCGCTGGTGCCGGACGTGGTCGCCAACCGGACCAGGCAGATCCCCGGCGTCACCGCGATGGTCGCCGCGGACGGCGAGCTGACCTACCGGCAGCTGGGCGCGCGGTCCAACCGGCTGGCGCGCGAGCTGATCCGGCGCGGCGCAGGCCCGGAGAAGATCGTCGCCATCGCCGTGCCCCGGTCGAGCGACCTGGTGGTGGCGGCGCTGGCGGTGCTCAAGTCCGGCGCCGCGTTCCTGCCGGTCGACCCGGACCACCCGGCCGACCGCATCCGGCTCACCCTGGCCGACGCCTCGCCGACCCTGGTCGTCACGACCTCGGGCACGGACCTGCCCGACGACGGCACGCCGAGGCTGGACCTCGACGCGCCCGAGGTGGGCAGGCTGCTGCGCGGCCGCGGCGGCGCGGCGGAGCTGACCGACCGGGACCGCCTCGCGCCGCTGCGGCCCGAGCACCCCGCCTACGTGATCTACACGTCCGGCTCCACCGGCAAGCCGAAGGGCGTGGTGGTGCCGCACCGGGCGCTGCGCAACCTGATCGCGGACATGCGGCTGCGCCTGGCGATGAGCCGGGACGACCGGCTGCTCGCCGTGACCACGTTCGGCTTCGACATCTCCATCCTGGAGGTCTTCGTGCCGCTGGTCTCCGGCGCGACGCTGATCGTCGCCGACCGCGAGGTGGTGCGCGACCCGCTCGCGCTCGGCGCGACCGTGGTCGACACCCGCACGACCGTCATGCAGGCCACGCCGAGCCTGTGGCAGGCGTTGGTCGAGGCCGACCCGTCGGCGCTGCGCCGGCTGCGCGTGGTGCTCACCGGCGGCGAGGCGCTGAGCGAGTCGCTGGCCAGGGCGCTGCGCGAGCACGCGCACGACGTGCGCAACATGTACGGGCCGACCGAGACCACGATCTGGTCCACGGTGGCCGAGGTGGACGGCGGCAAGCCGACCATCGGCAAGCCCATCGCCAACACCAAGGTGTACGTGCTCGACCACGCGCTGCGGCCGGTGCCGGTCGGCGTGCCGGGTGAGCTGTACATCGGCGGCGAGGGCCTGGCGCGCGGCTACCTCGGGCGCACCGCGCTGACCGCGGACCGGTTCCTGGCCGACCCGTTCGCCGGTCCGGGGGAGCGGATGTACCGCACCGGCGACGTGGTCCGGTGGGACGCCGAGGGCGAGATCGAGTTCCTGGGCCGCCGCGACCACCAGGTCAAGGTGCGCGGGTTCCGGATCGAGCTCGGCGAGGTGGAGGCGGCGCTGCGGGCCGTGCCGCAGGTCGCGGACGCGGTCGTGGTGGCCGCGAACGGCAGGCTGGTCGCGTACGTGGTGCCGGTCGCGGGCGCCGAGGTGCCGGAGCCGGCCGCGGTGCGGCGGCGGATCGGCGAGTCGCTACCGGACTACATGATCCCGTCCGCGCTCGTCACGCTGGAGCGGTTCCCGCTGAACACCAACGGGAAGGTGGACCGGGCGGCCCTGCCGGCGCCGGACTTCGCCGACCGCACCCCGTCGCGCGAGCCGGCCACGGCGGCGGAGAAGCTGCTGTGCGACGTGTTCGCCGACGTGCTCGGCGTGCCGTCGGTGCGGGTGGAGGACGACTTCTTCGAGCTGGGCGGCCACTCGCTGCTGGCCACCGGCGTGGTCAGCCGGGCGCGCAAGGCCGGGCTGCGGTTCACCATCGCGGACGTCTTCGTGCACAAGACCGCGGCCGGGCTCGCGGCGATCGCCGAGGAGCAGGACGCGCCCTCCGCGGGCGCCTCGGCGGTGGCCCGGGTGTTCGACGAGGTGCGCGCCCTGGACCGCGGCGACGACACGCTCGACCCGTTCGCGATCGTGCTGCCGATCCGGCCGACCGGGTCCAGGCCGCCGCTGTTCGTGCTGCACAGCGGGCTGGGGTCGAGCCTGCCCTACGTCGGCCTGGCCCGGTCGCTCGACCCGGAGGTGCCGATCTACGGCATCCAGTCGCCCAGCGTCGGCCACCTCGCGCCGCTGCCCGAGTCGATCGAGGCCGTGGCGGCGGAGTACATCGGCCACCTGAAGTCCGTCCAGCCCGAGGGGCCCTACCACCTGCTCGGCTGGTCGTTCGGCGGTGTGCTCGCGCACGAGCTGGCCGTGCGGCTGCAGGCACAGGGGGACGAGGTGGCGCTGGTGGCCAACCTCGACGGCTACCCGCACCGGCCCGTGGCCGGAGAGGCGAGCACAGTGGACGAGGCCCCGGCGGGAGCCGGGAATCCGACGGAGGTCGACGACGAGCTGCTGCTGCGCGTCATGGAGCAGATCGGGCACGACCGGCGCGAGTTCGCCGGCCGCGAGCTGAAGCCGGGTGACGTGGTCGAGGTGTTGCGCCGCGACCGGCACCCGCTGGCCGAGCTGGGCGAGCAGCGGCTGCTCGCCATGCTCGCCGTGGTGCGCAACCACGGCCGGATCATGGAGCGCTTCACGCCCTCGACCCTGCACGGCGACCTGGTGCTGTTCTCCGCCACCGCCGACCGGCCCGAGGCCGAGATCACCGAACTGGCCGGTGCCTGGCAGTCCCACGTGGACGGACAGGTCCGCGTGCACCGCATCCCGTGCGGGCACGAGTACATGATGCACCCCGAACCGCAGGCGCTGATCGGCGCGGCGATCGCGGACGAGCTCCGCCGGGTGCAGGGCAACCACTCCGGGGAGGCACGACCGTGACCACGTTGGACATCCCGCCGTCGGCGGCACCGCCGCTGGCGTCCGTGACCGAGGTGCTGGCCATCGCGGGCCGGCGGTTGCGGCGGCTGCGCCGCAACCCCGGCCGGCTCGTCGGCATCACGCTCAACCCGCTGATCACCATGGTCGCGCTGGGGTACCTGTTCTCCAGCGCCATCCAGATCCCGGGCAGCACCAACTACATCGAGTTCATCTTCGCCGGTGTGGTGATGCAGGGCGCCCTGGCCGCCGTCGGCCCGACCGCGATCGCGGTGGCGCTGGACGTGCAGGGCGGCCTGGTAGACCGGTTCCGGTCGCTGCCGATCTCCCGGTCGGCCGTGCTCATCGGGCACGTCATCGCCGACCTGCTGATCAGCCTGATCGGGCTGGTGGTCGTGGTCGCGTTCGGCCTGCTGTTCGGCTGGCGACCGCACAACGGGATCCTGCCGACGCTGGCCGGGTTCGGGTTGGTCGCGGTGTTCATCTTCACCGTGCTGTGGGTCGGTGTGCTGCTGGGCATGGCGATGAGCAACCTGGAGACCATCGAGTCGGTCGGCGGCCTGGTGGCGGTGGTGTTCTCGTTCCTGTCCACCGGGTTCCTGTCGGTGGACAAGCTGCCCGGCTGGATCCAGCCGATCGCCCAGTGGAACCCGGTCAGCTCGGTGATCAGCGCCTGCCGGGACCTGTGGGGCAACGCCTCGCCGACCGGCACCGGGTTCCCGGCCGAGAACCCCAGCCTGGTGATCCTCGTGTCGCTCGGGCTGCTGTTCCTGGTCACGTCCGTGCTGAGCGTCCGCCGCTACCGCAACGCCTGAAGGGACGGCACCGCGCAATGATCGCCGATCCGGCCACCCTCGACCTCGCCGACCCGCAGACGTTCCTGGACGTGGACCTGCCCGAGCTGTGGCGCCGCCTGCGCGCGGAGAGCCCGGTGCACTGGAACGAACCGCGCGGCGACAACCCCGGTTTCTGGGCGGTGACCCGCCACGCCGACTGCGTCGCCGCCTACAAGGACAACAAGCGGCTCACGTCCGAGCGCGGCAACGTGCTCACCACGTTGTTGCAGGGCAACGACTCCGCGTCGGGCAAGATGCTCGCCGTCACCGACGGGGAGCGGCACCGCTCGGTGCGCAACCTGATGCTCAAGTCGTTCTCGCCGCGGTTCCTGGAGTCCGTGGCCGAGCAGGTCCGCAAGCGCACCAGGGCGTTGCTGTCGGAGGTGATCGAGCGCGGGTCGTGCGACTTCGCCACCGACGTGGCCGACCACATCCCGATCAACACCATCGGCGACCTGATGGACGTGCCCGCCGGGGACCGGGCGAAGCTCGTCGACTGGAACAACCGCACGTTGAGCCGGATCAGCTCCGAGGACAGCCAGATGGACGAGTGGCTGGCCCGCAACGAGATCCTGCTCTACTTCAGCGACCTGGCCGACCAGCGCCGCCGCAACCCCGGCGACGACGTGCTCAGCGCGTTGGCCAACGGCCTCATCGACGGCGAGCCGCTGGCCGAGGACGAGGTGGTGTTCAACTCCTACAGCCTGATCCTGGGCGCGGACGAGTCGAGCCGGATGTCGTCGATCGGCGCGATCCTCGCCCTCGCCGAACACCCCGAGCAGTGGCGGGCGCTGAAGAACGGCGACGTCTCCCTCTCCACCGCCACCGAGGAAGTCCTGCGCTGGACCACGCCCGCGATGCACTTCGGCCGGCGCGCGGTGACCGACGTCGAGCTCGGTGGTCGGACCATCCGCGAGGGCGACGTGGTCACCATGTGGAACAGCTCGGCGAACTTCGACGAGGACGTGTTCGAGGACCCGGCGCGGTTCGACCTGGGCCGCACGCCCAACCGGCACATCGCGTTCGGCTTCGGGCCGCACTTCTGCGTCGGCGCCTACCTGGGCCGCGCGCACGTGTCGTCGGTGCTGGAAGGCCTGCGCGACCTGGTCTCGGAGATCCACGTCGAAGGACCGCCCACCCGCCTGTACTCCAACTTCGTCTACGGCTACAGCAGCCTGCCCGTGCGGCTGTCGCCGCGGTCCTGAGCACGACCGCCGTTCCACCGCATCACCCATCTGTCAGCGCCCGGTCAGCGCGGGCCGAAAGCATTGACCAACTGGGGTCCCCCATCCGCCCGAGGGTACGGAGAACCGAATGACGAACCCCTTCGACGATCAGGACGGCAGGTTCCTCGTGTTGGTGAACGACGAGGGCCAGCACTGCCTCTGGCCCGCGTTCGCCGAGGTCCCCGCCGGGTGGACCGTCGCGCTCGCCGAGTCCACCCGTGAGGCCGCGTTGTCCTACGTGGAGGACAACTGGACCGACATGCGCCCCCGCAGCCTGCGCGAGGCGGGCGCCGGCGAGAGCAGGGCGAGCTGATGGACCTCGCCATCGAAGTCACCGGACTCCGCAAGACCTACGACAAGACCGAGGCCCTGCGCGGCATCGACCTGTCCGTGCGCACGGGTTCGGTGCTCGGGCTGCTCGGTCCCAACGGCGCGGGCAAGACCACCGCCGTGCGGGCGCTGGCCACGTTGCTCGTGCCGGACGGCGGGCAGGCCAAGGTCGCCGGGTTCGACGTGGTGCGGGAGCCGCGCGAGGTGCGCCGCCGGATCGGGCTGGCCGGGCAGAACGCGGCCGTGGACGAGCTGCTGACCGGCCGGGAGAACCTGGTGCTGCTGGGCAGGCTGCTGCACCTGGGCGGTGCGGGCGCGCGCCGGCGCGCGCAGGAGCTGCTGGAGCGGTTCGACCTCGTGGCCGCGGGCGACCGCCCGGTGGGCACCTACTCCGGCGGGATGCGCCGCCGGCTAGACCTGGCCAGCTGCCTGGTGGGCCACCCGCAGGTGCTGTTCCTGGACGAGCCGACCACCGGCCTGGACCCGGCCAGCAGGCAGTCGCTGTGGAACACGGTGCGCGGCTTGGTGGCCGAGGGCATGACCGTGCTGCTGACCACCCAGTACCTCGAAGAGGCCGACTACCTGGCCGACCAGATCGTGGTCATCGCCGCCGGCCAGGTGATCGCCGACGGCACGCCGGACGAGCTCAAGCGCAAGGTCGGCCAGGAGTGGCTGGAGGTGGCCGTCGCGCTGCCCGACCGGTTGCCCGCGGCGGTGGGCGTGCTCGCGCCGCTGGCCGTGGACGAGCCGACCACCGACCCGGCCAAGGGCCTGGTGAAGCTGCAACTGCGCGACGGCATGGACGGCATCGCCGCCGCCGCCGTCGCCCTCAGGGACGCGGGGGTGGACGTCGCCGACTTCGCGCTGCGCCGCCCGACCCTCGACGACGTGTTCTTCAACCTCGTCGGGCACCAACCCCAGGGCTGAGCGGCACCCACCGCAGAGCCGCTCGACACCCACCGCCGACGGCACCACCCGTCGCGGAGCCGATCGACACGACCGCACAGGGCTCCACCTGTCGCCGAGCTGATCGACACGACCGCAGAAGGCACCACCGACCGGTGAGAAGGGATTTGGCCGTGCACATGCGCATCCCCAACTTCGCGGGCAGCCGCGCGCTGTCGATGACCAGGCATGACGTCTTCGGATCACCGGGGGCGCGACCATGAGCGACATCCTGTTGCGCGCGGGGCACGTGGTCGCCGTCCTGGCGGTCGTGCTGGTCGCGGCGTACCTGGGCCGGCTCGCGGCACGCGCGTCGCGGCAACCCGAGGTCATCGGCGAGATCCTGGCGGGCATCCTGGTGGTGCCCGCGGTGCTCGCGGTCGGCGGCGCGCCGACCCTGGCGGCGGTGCTGCCCACCGACGTGGTGGGCCCGCTGAAGGTGATCGGCCAGATCGGCCTGGTGCTGTTCCTCGTCGGCGTGGCGCACGAGTTGCGGCACGGCGGCTCCGTGCCCGGCGCACGCGCGGTCGGCTGGGTGACCGCCGGCTCGTTCGTGCCCGCCCTGCTGACCGGCCTGGCGATGGCCGCGTGGGTGATCTGGGCGGCCGCCCCGGACCTGCGCGGCGACGCCCCCACACCGGCGCTCGTGCTGATGGTCGCGGTCGCGTTGAGCGTCACCGCCGTGCCCGTGCTGGCCCGGGTGCTGGAGGACCGCGGGATGGTCGACAGCCCGGCGGGCAAGCTCTCCATGGCCGCGGCCGTGGTCACCGACTCGGCGGCGTGGGTGCTGCTGGTGGTGGCCGTCGGCATCTCCGGCGGCGTCGTGGTGTCCCTGGTCCTGGTCGCCCTCGGCGTCACGGTGACCGTGGTGGGCCGGATCCTGCTGCGCGGCCGGGTGCCCATGTCGACCGCCGAGCGCTTCCCCCGCGCCACCGGCGCCGCCGTCGCCGCGCTGGCGCTGCTGGTCGCGTTCCAGTTCGAGCACTGGGGCCTGACCGCCGTGTTCGGCGCGTTCGTGGTCGGCCTCGCGATCCCCGGCGGCGCGTGGGCGAAGGTCGTGCGGCCAGTCATGGGGTTGGGCCGGTTGCTGGTGCCGGTGTTCTTCGTGGTGGCGGGCATGGGCGTGGCGAACGCGCCGCGCGGCTCGGTGCCGTGGGCCGCCATCGTGATCGCCATCACGCTCGCCGTCGTCGGCAAGGTCGGCGGCGGCTACCTCGGCGGGCGGTTGGCCGGTCAGGACCGGCGCACCTCGATCACGGTCGGCGTGCTGGTGAACACCCGCGGCCTGACCGAGATCGTCGTGCTGCAAGCCGGGTACAGCGCCGGTCTGCTCTCCGTGCAGCTGTTCCTGGCCCTCGTGGTGATGGCGCTGGTGACGACCGGCATGACCGGTCCACTGCTCTCCCTCATCGAACGCACCCGCGCCCCGAAGCGCGTGCCGGTCCCCGAGCTGCCCGGGAGCAGGTCATGACCCAGTCGCTGCCCGCGATCGAGATCGCCGAGTTCCGCACCCTGATGTCGCACTTCCCGACCGGCGTCGCCATCATCACCACCACCGCCGAGGACGACTCGCCGCGCGGCATGACCGTCTCGTCGGTGTGCAGCGTGACGTTGTCGCCGCCGACGCTGCTGGTCTGCCTGCGCAACGGCAGCCCCACCCTGGACGCCGTGCTCGCCCGCGGCGCGTTCGCGGTGAACTTCCTGCACGGCAACGCCAAGGCCGTGGCGGAGTTGTTCGCCTCCGGCGCACCGGACCGGTTCGACCTCATCCCGTGGCACCTGCCACCCAGCGCCGGCGGCCCGCACCTGGTCGAGGACGCGCACGCGGTGGCCGACTGCAAGGTCAGCCGGACCGAGGCGGTCGGCGACCACACGGTGGTGTTCGGCGAGGCATTCCAAGTCGCGCAGGAACAAGGCCACCTGCCGTTGCTCTACGGGATGCGCGAGTACCAGGTCTGGCGGGCCGACCAGGGGTAGGGCTGGCCCTACCGGCAGTTGGAGAACCACGATCGCCCCGGCGGCCCCTGTCGCCGGGGCGGTTCGCCACTAGCCTCGGGAACGTGGCCCGGTTCTCGCCAGTCATCGCCAGGTACGTGCCGGAGAACTTCGACCTGTGGCCGGTGGCCGGTGGCAACGGCCCGTGGCTGCACCTCGACGGGACGGTGGACCACGACGAGGTCGGCGCCGTGCTCTGCACGCTGTACCTGCACAGCGGCGGCCGGGGCGCGCGGAACGCGGACGCGGCCGTGCACGAGCTGATCGGCTTCGACAGCCTGTTCGCGCGCGGCGGCCTGCTGCTCGACGGCGACGACGGCGTGCGCGCCGAACCCGGCGGCACCGACCTGTTCGAGTGGCGCACGTGGCTCGGCGCGCTGCACCGCGCGCCGGTCGACCTCGGTCACCCGCCCGCGCCGCGGGTCGAGTACGTGGGCGAGGACGTCGTCCGCGTGTGGGTGGACGAAGGGCTCGACGTGCCGCACGTCGACCTGCCCAGGCGCGCCCTGCCGGCGATGCTGCGCGCCGCCCAGCGCGACCTGGTCGACTTCCTCGGCCCGCTGCGCGGCTGGGCCGGCGTCCACTCACCGCACCAGGCGGAACTCCTGGTGGCGAGCGTGGACGCCGGCCTGCAGATCACCGAGCCGTTACCGCTGTAGCCAGTACCGCTGTAGCTAGCTCACGCAGCCGCGCTCCGACTCCTGCTCGCCGGGTGACTGGGTCTGCGTGGCGGCCGGCGGCTCGGTGAACCCGCCGGTGGGCGTGTCGGCGGCGCCGTCGGCGAAGAAACCCGCCGCGAACGCCCGGACCGCCGCCGGGTCGACCGCATGGCCCCGGACCGGGCCCGTGCCGTTCTCCACGTCGACCTCAGCGCCCAGCGGGATGATCGCGGTCCGCATGGTCGGGGTGATCCGCTGGGCGAACTCCAGCAGCTCAAGGCCCGGGTCGGTGCGCACGGTGGACCGCGCCGCCTCGACCACCCGCGCCACCAGCGCCGGGTCCTGCGCGCCGACCACCTTCGCCGCCAAGGCGCGCAGGAACACCTGCTGCCGCATGACCCGGTCCAGGTCGCCGTTGGGCAGCCCGTTGCGCTGCCGCAGGAACGCCAGCGCCTGCTGTCCCCCCAGCAGGATGCGCCCGGCGGGCAGGTCGACGCCGGAGAGGTGGTCGCGGGCCGGCTTGCGCAGGCAGACGTCCACCCCGCCCACCACGTCGGACAGCGCGGCGACACCCGCCACGTCGATCTCGGCGTGGTGGTCGACCGCCACGCCGGTCAGCGACTCGACCGCCCGCGCCAACGCCTCCGCGCCCGCCTGACCGCCCCCGACCTCACGGCCGCGGGCGTAGGCGGAGTTCAGCCTGTCCACGCCGACGCCGGGCAGGTCGACCAACGCGTCCCGGGGCAGCCACACCGCGCTGACCGGGGTGTCCGCGGCGATCCGCACCAGCACGATCGAGTCGGTGTTCCCGCCGCCGTCCGTGCCGATCAGCAGCACGGTCCGCGCGTTCGAGGCGGGCGCCACCTGCTTGGCCGGCGGTGCCGAGGCCGTCCGGTCGACCGCCAGCGGCACGATGACCGCGACGGCCGCCGCGGCGACGGTCAGGGTGGCCGCGGCGAACAGCGCGATCGGCCGCCGCCGGGACCGCTTGCGCCGCAGTTCGGCGAGGACGGCGCGGTGGTCGACGGCCTGGTCGGCCTCGGCCGCGATGGCCTCCCGGATGAGAGCTTCGTGGTCGGTCATCGCAGCACCTCCGACGGCGTTTTCTCGTTGACCCGGAGCTTGTGCAGCGCGCGGGAGATGTGGCTGCGCACGGTGCCTTCCGTGCAGCCCAGGACTTCGGCGATCTCCGCGTCGGTGCTGTCCTCGTAGTAGCGCAGCACCAGCGCGGCCCGCTGCTTGCGCGGCAGCACGGCGATCCGGGCGCGCATCGCGTCCCGCTCGGCGTGCCGGATCGCGGGGTCGGCGACCGCGGGCGCCAGGTCGTCCAGCGAGACGTGGGTGGAGGAGACGTCCCTGGCCGCCCGACGCCGCCGCCACGACAAGTACTCGTTGGTCACCATCCGCTTGACGTAGAGGTAGGGCACGTCCACCGCCCCGATCCGCGCCCACCGCTGCCGGGCGCGCAGCAGCACGTCCTGGACGATGTCCTGGGCGAGGTGCTTGTCGCACGTCAAGGCCGTGGCGTAGCGCAAGAGTCGATCAAGACGTTCGGTGACGAACTGGTCGTAGTCGTCGTCCGGCACGTCGCCCCCTTCTGCCGCTGTCGGTTTCGCGTTGCGTTCGGGAAACCCTTGAGAGGACGCGCCACGTTGAACCACATGGGTGTGACCTGCGGCACAGCTTGTGTATAACCCTGCTAGGGGGTATGAATGGGGTTATAGAAATCCGAGGGGGTCGGGCACCGTGCCGAAGATCAACGTCTACCTGCCCGACGACCTGTCCGAGCAGGTGAAAGAGGCGGGCGTGCCCGTGTCGGCGGTGTGCCAGCGCGCGCTGGAACAGGCCGTGCGGCGGATCGGCACGATCAGGGCGATCAGGCTGGACGAGCCGGCGACGCAGGACGCGGCGGCCCGGCAGTCGAGGTTCACCGATCGGCTGCGCACCGTGCTGCGGCTGGCCGCCGACCGCGCCCGGGCGGACGGTTCGGCGACCGTGGGCACCGGGCACCTGCTCGGCGGCGTGCTGGAGGAGGGGGCGAACCTGGCGTTGCGCGTGCTGCGGGCGATGGACGTCGACCCGGAGCGGGTCCGCCTGCCCGAGCGGTCCGGCGACGCCGCACCCACCGCGTACGGCACCACGGCCGCCGCCGCGCTGGAACTGGCCGTCACCGAGGCGCTCACCCTGGGCCACGACTACGTCGGCTGCGAACACCTGCTGATCGGCCTCGTCGCCGAACCCGACGGCTCGGCGGGCCGGGTGCTGCGCGGCCTGGGCGTCGACCCGCGCGGCGCCCGCCAGGCCGTGGTGGCGGCGTTGAGCGGTCTCGCGCACCTCCAGGCCGCCACGGCGGCGCGGCCCGACCAGACCGCCGCGATCACCGCGGTGGTCCGTCGGGAGCTCCAGCCGCTCGTCGAGCGGATCGAGCGACTGGAGAGCGCCTGACCGGGCCGTGCGGTCCGCAGTCGCACCGGGGGGTCGGCCGCGGACCGTTCTGGATCGTGATGACCAGGACACATCGCGTGGCTGGACGGCGTCGTGACGAGGTAGCTTCGGCGTCGTCCGCGCACCAGCCACGGGGAGCACATGCGATTCCTCTTCCGCCCACCCGCCACCGAGGCCGGTGGACTGCTCGCCCTGCCGTGGGCCCAGCCCCTGGAGGAGTGGGACGAGAAGCTGCTGCTGACCGTCCCGCAGCGGGGCATCTCGCGGCACGTCGTGCGGTTCGTGGCCAGCGAAGGGCGCGTGTACGCGCTCAAGGAGATCTCCGAGGCGCTGGCCCGCCACGAGTACGCCGTGCTCGGTGAGCTGGAGGGGGAGGGGATGCCCTCGGTGTCGGTGCTCGGGCTGTGCGTCGACCGCCCCGACGACCAGCAGGCCATCCTGGTCACCCGCTACCTCGACCACTCCATGTCCTACCGCTACCTGTTCTCCAGCCCGCGCGGCGACCACTCGGCCGAGCGCCTGGTGGACGTGCTGGTCGAACTGCTGGTGCGGTTGCACCTGTCCGGCACGTTCTGGGGCGACTGCTCGCTGTCGAACACGCTGTTCCGGCTCGACGCGGGCAACCTGGCCGCGTACCTGGTCGACGCCGAGACCGTCGAGCGCCACCCGCAGCTGTCGGACGGCCAGCGCACCTACGACGTGGACCTCGCCCGCGAGCGCATCGGCGGGGAGCTGATGGACCTCGAAGCGGGTGGTCTGCTGCCGGCCGACATCGACCCGGTCGTGGTGGCCGACAGCGTGCCCGAGCGCTACGCCGCGTTGTGGGACGAGGTGACCCGCGAGGAGTTCTTCCGCCTGGACGAACAGCGCTACCGGGTCGCCGAGCGCCTGCGCCGGCTCAACGACCTCGGCTTCGACGTCGGCGAGGTCGAGCTCGTCACTTCTGACAGCGGCGCGCGGCTGCGGGTGGACATCCGGGTCGCCGAGATCGGCCAGAGCCGGCGCGAGCTGTTCAAGCTCACCGGCCTGGAGGCGCAGGAGGGCCAGGCCCGCCGCCTGCTCAACGACCTGCGCTCGTTCCGCGCGTACCTGGAGCAGCGCGACGGCGCCCCGGTGCCCGAGACCACCGCCGGGCACCTGTGGCGCAACGAGGTCTACGACCCGGTCGTCGCCGCCGTCCCACCCGATCTGCTCGGCGTGCTCGCGCCGGCGGAGCTGTTCCACGAGGTGCTGGTGCACCGCTGGTTCCTGTCCGAGAACGCGGGCCGCGACGTCGGCACCACCGCCGCGTTGCGCTCCTACCTCGCCACCGTGCTGCCGGACCGGGAGGCGGCGGAGCGGGAGGGGGACCCGGCGGACGGGGATCCGGAGGAGGACCCGGCGGACGAGGGCCCGGAGGGCGGGCACTTGGAGGACGCGGACCTGGCGTGACCGCGGGCCGTCTACATTGGCCGGCATGATCTTCGGGATCGCGGCGCTCGTGACCGCCCTGTTCCTCGTGGTCGGCGTGCTGCGCGACCGGCGGCGACTGGGCAACGCGGTGTGGCTCGGCGTGACGCTGGTGTTCCTCGTGCTGTGGCTGGTGTTCCGGGCCTCGGTGAACGGCGGGTGGTCCGCCGTCGTCGTCGGGTACGCGGTCGTGGTCGTGCTGCTGGGGTTGGGGTTCGTGCTGCCGGGCGCGCTGATCGCCAACGGCGTGCTGATGGTGCGCCGGGAGGGTTTCGGCCTGGCGAACCTGCTCTCGTTGCTCGCCGGGCTCGCGATCTTCGGCGTCGTCGTCGCGTTCGGGTTCGCCACCGCGCACACCGGACCCGTGGTGGACGCCGTGATCGGGTCGCTGCTGATCGTCGCGGCCTACGTCGCGTTCCTGTTCGTCAGCCTCCTGCTGTACTCGATCGTGTACGGCAGCGTCGGCCGACGCACGGGCTTCGACGCCGTGGTCGTGCTCGGCGCGGGCCTGATCGGCGACCGCGTGCCGCCGCTGCTGGCCGCGCGGCTGGATCGCGGCCTCCACCTGTACCGGCGGGAGGTCGCCGCCGGCCGCACGCCGTTGCTCGTCGTCTCCGGCGGGCAGGGGCCGGGCGAGGTGGTGTCCGAGGCGGCGGCGATGCGGGACTACCTGCTGCGGCGCGACGTGCCGGACGAGCTGATCGTGCCGGAGGACCGGGCGACCACGACCGAGGAGAACCTGAAGTACAGCGCCGAGCTGCTCGTCGAGCGGGGCTGGACCGGTCGGGCGGTCGCGGTGACCAACAACTTCCACGTCTTCCGCGCCGCCGTGCTGGCCCGCCGGCTGCGGTTGCGCATGCAGATCATCGGCGCGCCCACGGCGTGGTACTTCCTGCCCAGCGCGTTCCTGCGGGAGTTCGCCGCGCTGCTCGCCCACAACCCGGTCGTGCACACCGTCACGTGCGGCCTGCTGGTCGGGCTGCACCTGCTGCTGACCCTCACACCCTGACCGTGAGCGAGGCCGTGTAGCCGGAGTCGACGTCACCGGTGACGTCGGCCAGCTGCTCGTCGTGCCCGTCGCGGAACACGTTGTCGTCCGCGAGGGAGGTCCGCGCCATGTTGCGCACGCTCTGCACGTACCCGGTGGTGCCGTAGACGGCCTTGCACACCTGCTCGGGCAGCGCCAGCTGGGTCGTGGTGATCTTCGTGCCCGCCTTGGTCGCCTCGGCCAGGCTCGGGTAGACCTCGAAGTGGATGTGCGGCCACCGGCCCGCGTAGGCGGCGGGGAACACGCTGGTGAACGCGAGCCCGCCGGACGAGTCCGCCTCCTGCACGCCGCGCAGGTAGTCCTCCTCCGTCACGCCGGAGGAGTACAGCGAGTACTTGCCGTCGATGTCGCAGTGCCACAGGTACACCGCCGCGCCCGCGTACGGCGCGCACCCGGACCTGTTGTCCAGCACGGTGAGCTCGATGCGCAGCGGCACGCCCTCGGCGGTGCGCGAACCGGTGCCAGAGCTGGTGCGGATGTCGCCGCGCACGATGCCCGACCGGGTGAGCACGTTCGGGCCGTTGGACCCGTCGCCGGGGTACGGTCCGGCGGTTTCCCGGGGGATCACGTCGCCGCAGTCGGCGGCGGTGGTGGACGCGGTGGTGGACGCAGTGGTGGACGCAGTGGTGGACGCAGTGGTGCCGGTCGGGTCGCCGCCGGTGGCGCACGCGGTCAGCGAGGCGAGCCCCACGCCGCCCAGCAGCGTGAGGGCCCGCCTGCGGGTCAAGGTGGCCAGGTCGAAGGCGAGGCCGCGGTCGTGGATCGGCGTCATGCCGTCCACCATGACGCCGGTTCCTGTGGGCCGCCTGTGGAGTTGCTATGCGGTAGTCAGCGCCAAGTGCTCGGCGAACCACGAGACGATCAGGTCGACCGTGTCGGCGAGCCCGGCCCGGTCGATGCCGTGCCCCACCCCGGGGTGCAGCACCAGCCGTGCCGGTTTGTCCAGCTCACGCAGCCTGCGGTACATCTGCTCGGACTCCTGCGGGTTCACGTTCTTGTCGTTCTCCCCGTGCATGATCAGCACCGGCGCGCGGAGCCGCTCGGCGTTCTCCAGCGGGCTGCGCTCGGTGAGGCGGGCCACGTCGGCGGGGTCGTCGGGGTCGCCGATCCAGTCCACCGCCCGCTTGCGCCAGGTCGGCGGGAACGACCGGATGTCGCTGAGCAGGTCCGACGGCCCGCACTCGCTCACACCCGCCCGCCACAGGTGCGGCAGCAGGGTCAGGCACGCCAGCGCGGCGAACCCGCCGTAGGACGCGCCGTGCACGCCGACCCGCGTCGCGTCGGCCCACGGCACGTCGTCCAGCAGCCGGACCGACGCCTCCAGGTCGATCAGGTCACCGCCGCCCCAGTCGCGGTAGATCAACCGCTGGTAGCGCATCCCGTAGCCGGACGACCCGCGGAAGTTCGGCGCGAGCACACCGATCCCGCGGTGCAACAACGCCTGCACCACCGGCTGGAACAGCGGCAGCGACTGCACCTCCGGTCCACCGTGGACGGTCACCACGACCGGCGCCGGGTGCTCCGCGCTCGCCGACGGCGGCCGGTAGAGCAGGCACGGCACGGTGAGCCCGTCCGCGCCGACCGCGCGGACCACCGTCGGCGGCACGATCGGCGACGGCAGACCCGCACCGCAGTCGGTCAGCTGCCGGGCCACCCCGCGCGGCAGGTCGACCAGGAACAGGTCGGTCGCCGCGTCCGGCCGGCCGAGCTGCACCAGGAGCTCGCCGGACGGCGTGAAGCGCGGGGCGAACCCGTCGAGGCCGAATTCGGTGACCGCGACACCGCGCGGCAGCCCGACGACGTCGGCGGCCGGACCGCCCACGTCCGCCCACCGCAGCCGGGTGTACCCGTCCTCGTTGACGCCCCACGCCAGCCGCGTGCCGTCCGGTGCGAGCGCGGCGCCCTCCACATCGGACTCCGGCGTGTCGATCCAGCTCAGCCCGCCGTCGAGGGACAACACCGCGAGGCCGAGGAAGTCACGGTCCTGGGATGTGCACAGGTAGACGCCGGTGGAGTCGGGCAGCCACGCGACCGGGTGGTACTTCGCCGGACCGTCGTGCGGGGTGAGCAGCCGGACCGCGCCGTCGGTCAGGTCGCACGCGAACAGGTCCTGCTCGGTCTGCTGGTGCAGCCGCAGCACGAGCAGCAGCCGCGAGTCGGGCGAGAAGCCCATCGGCAGGTACCGGTCGTCGCCGTGCAGCACGATCCGCTCGTCACCGGTGCGCAGGTCGCGCACCAGCACGTCGAACACCTCGGGGTCGCGTGCGTTGGAGGCGTAGGCGAGCAGGGTGCCGTCGGCGTTGTAGGGGCGCCCGGTGCTGCCGAAGGGCACGCCGATCTCGCACCGCACGCCGTCCTGGGCGACCAGCCACTCGACGTCACCGGTCACCGGGTCCACCTCGGCGAGCCGGTGGTCCTCGCCGCCGTCGGGGTCGGTCAGCACCAGCAGCCGCGCGCCGTCCGGTCGCCACGCGCACCGGTTGACGGACCCGGCGACCTCGATGTGCCGGGCTTCGCCGTCCAGCGGCAGCACCCAGGGCTGCGGCCGGCCGGAGGCGTCGCTCACGTACGCCACGCCCTTGCCGTCGGGGCTGGGGTCGGCGCCGTACAGCCACTCGAAGTCGGTCCAGCTCACCGTCCCACCTCCGCGATCCCGCCGCCGGTCGCCCGCGTGACCCGCCGTCCTGCCCGGCTCCACCTCGTCCGCCACCGTGCTGCCCACCGGCACCCCCGAGTGATTTCACTTTGTGCAATCGGTAGCAGTGAACCAAATCGGTGACCGTCGCGGCAAGAGCGGGTGGGTTAGCCTCTTCGGCGTGCCGGTCCTGCCCGATCACCCCGCCCGCGACGCCACGGTCGAGGAGCTGAAGGCGCTCGCGCACCCGTTGCGCTGGCGGGTCCTGCGGTTGTGCTGGGACCGGGCGTTGACCAACAAGGAGCTGTCGGACCGGCTCGACGTCGCGCCGGCGACCGTGCTGCGGCACGTGCGGGCGTTGGTTAAGGCCGGGTTCCTGGCCGCCGACCCGGTGCGCAGCGGTGCGCGCGGCGCGTTGGAGCGGCCCTACCGGGCGACCGGCCGGACGTGGCGGCTCGGGCTCGTCGACGTGGCGGGGGAGGGCCTGGCCCAGCGGGTGGACCTGGCGATGCTCGCCGCGCACCGCGCCGAGGTGCTGGAAGCCGGGCCGGACGCGAACCGGGAGACCGCCAGGGGGGTGCTGCGCCTCGGCGCGGCGTCCCAGGCCGAGCTCAACACCCGGCTGCTGGAACTGGTCACCGAGTTCGCCGGGCGCGACGAGCCCGACGGTGAACCGCTGAGCTACCTGTGGTCCCTGGTGGCGCGTTCCGAGCGTTGAACTCGGGGGTCCTGAACGTAGGACTCGCGGGACGCGAACGTAGGACACGCGCGTTCTGGAGGTAGGACACGCGGGACGCGAAGGTAGGACTCGCGGGGTCAGGCGGCGCCGGTTCGGCGGGTGGCGGTGGGGAGGGTGGCGGAGCCCAGGGCGTTCTCCAGTTGCTCCCAGCGGGTGACCAGGTCCGACATCATCAGCATCAGCACGTCGGGGAAGGCGTGGAGGAAGCTCTGGTACCGGTAGTGGTCCAGGTAGAGCACCACGACGTCGTCGCCGAGCGCGGTGACCGAGGTGGTGCGGGCGTTGAAGAACAGGTCGTGGTGGCCGAGCACGGTGCCCCGGCCCAGCACCGCGCGCTGGTAGATGCCGCCGAAGTCGACCTCGACCTCGCCGCGCGCGACGAGGAACACCCCGTGCGCGGCCTCGTCCTCCCGGCAGATCTGGTCGCCCGCGGTGAACGGGATCTCGTCGAACATCGAGGCGAGCGTCTCCAACTCGGAGTCGACCAGCGAGGCGAACAGCCGCACCCCGTGGGGGTCGACGCACTCGCGCAGGCACGCCACCCGCTCGGTGAGCTCGCGGTCGGTGATGTGGGTCATCCGCATCCGCGCGAAGCGCAGCATCCGGTCGGTGTTGCGCGACTGGCGACGTGAGGTGCCGGCGCTCGGCGGGGTGTAGAGGGCGGAGTCCCCGCTGATCCGCGCGGCTTCGCGCAGGCCGGACTCGTAGGCGCTGTGCACGCAGCCCCAGTGGTAGGGGTTGGTGCCCTCGCCGGCGAAGAACAGCCGGTCGCCGACCGGTTCGGCGAGCGTGCCGATGTCCTTCGACGAGGAGTCGACGCCGATGCAGGTGTACGTGCCCCGGGCGAACGGGTCGCCGGACCACGCGGTGCGCGAGACGTGCTCGGGCGCGGGCGCCCCGGCGCCGAAGAGGTCGTGCACGACGGTGGTGGCGTAGCCGGCGACCTCCTCGTCGGACCAGGTCTCCACCTCCCGGCCGAGCGAGGCGCCGAGCAGCATCACCAGCACCGGCTTGCCGTGGGACTTCCACATGCTGATGACGACCGTGGGGTAGCGGTCGGTGTCGCGGCACAGGTAGCCGAACACGTACTGGTCCCGCGGCCAGAAGGGCTCGCGGTAGTGCAGGGCGATCTTGTTGAGGGTGCCGAAGCCGAGCCGGGCGATCGCCGACCGCTTGGCCTCGGGCAGCGGGGGCTCGAAGTCCACCACCCCGGCCTTGAGCACGCCCAGCGGCACGGTCACCAGCACCTTGTCGGCCTCGAACCCGCCGCGGTCGGTCGTGACCCGCACCCGCCCGCCGCCGGTGTCGACCCGCGTGACCACGTGCCGCAGCCGCACGTCCAGCCCTTCGGCCAGGGCGTCGACCACGGACTGGTAACCCTGGTGCAGGACGCTGTCGCCGTAGCCGTAGACCAGGTAGCCGTCCTCCCAGTACTGGAACGACAGCTTGTCGACGTCCTCGGCAACGTCCTCGCGCAGGATCACGTTGAGGTGGTAGCGGACCGCCTGCTCGTCCTCGGGCGACAACCCGCGCTCGGCGAGCACCCTGCGGAGGGCCTCGCCGAGCGGCATGTCCGGGTGCCGCCCCTTGCGCGCGATCGCGGCCCGCCGTTCGAGCTCGTGCAGCACGTCGTCGGCCAGTTCCAGGGTGCGGCTCTTGCGGCGGTGGTTCGCCAGGCGGTGGTCCGCGCCGAACAGGTCCAGGCTGTCGAAGCCACCGGTGTAGGCGCTGTCGCCGCCCACGTAGCTGTACGGAATGCCCAGGTCCTCGACCAGTTCGGTGATCGGGTTGCCGTCGGTGCCGTGGATCCAGTGCGCGCCGAGGTCGACGCCGTGCTCGTCGGTGTGGATCCGCCCGCCGACGCGGTCACGTGCCTCCAGGACGGTGACCGGGTGGCCGAGGTCGCGCAGTGCCCGCGCCGCGGCCAGGCCGGCCATGCCGGCGCCCACGACCAGGACGCTGGGCGGGCCGTCGGCGTCGGCGCTTGCGGACATGACCCGATTGTCGGCCGGTCACCACGGGCACGGACAGTCCCGGATCGTGTGCTTGCCGTTGGTCCGATCGGGTTGCCCTAAACGGGCGCCGGTACGCGGGGTCAGAACGGGTAGCGGGACGGGGTGGTGGCGACGGTGAGCCAACGGGTGGTCGTGAAGGCCTCCACGCCCCAGCGCCCGCCGAAGCGGCCGTAGCCGCTGGCCCTCACGCCGCCGAACGGCGCCTGCGGCTCGTCGTCCACGGTCTGGTTGCCGACGTGCACGATCCCGGTGCGCAGCCGACGCGCGACGGCGAGGCCCCGGCGGGTGTCCTCGGTCAGGACACCGGCGGTGAGGCCGTACTCGGTGTCGTTGGCGAGCGCGATCGCCTCCTCGTCGTCGGCCACCGCGAGCACGGTCACGACCGGGCCGAAGACCTCCTCGTGGTGGATCCGCATGTCCGGCGTGACGCGGTCCAGCACGGTCGCCGGGTACCGGGCGCCCTCCGGTGGGCCACCGCCCGCGCGCACCCGCGCGCCGCGCCCGACCGCGTCGGCCACCAGGTCGGCCACGCGCCGCGCCGACGTGGCGTCGATCAGCGGGCCGACCACCGTCGCGGGGTCGGTCGGGTCACCGTGCGGCAGCCCGGCCACCTTCATCGCCAGCCGTGCGGTGAACTCCTCCGCGATCGACTCGTGGACCAGGACGCGGTCGGCCGACATGCACACCTGGCCCGCGTTGGCGAACGCGCCGAAGGCCACCGCGTCCACCGCGTGCCCCGGGTCGGCGTCGTCCAGCACCAGCACGGCGTTCTTGCCGCCCAGTTCGAGCACGGCGGGCTTGAGGCGGCGCGCGGCCGACTCGCCGACCACCCGACCGACCCGGGTGGAGCCGGTGAAGTTCACCACGCGCACCCGGTCGTCGCCGATCAGCGCCTCGGCCACGACCGCCGCGTCCGCCCGGTCGTTGGTGACGACGTTGAGCACGCCGTCGGGCAGGCCCGCCTCGCGCAGCACGTCGGCGAGGAAGAGGCCGCTCGCGATCGGCGCGTCCTCGCTCGGCTTGAGCACCGCGGTGTTGCCGACGGCGAGCGGTGTCGCGATCGCCCGCGCGCCCAGGATCAGCGGCGCGTTCCAGGGCGCGAACGCCGCCACCACGCCCACCGGCTCGCGCACCGCCAGCGACAACCGGCCCTCGGCCTCGGTGGCCAGCACGTCGCCGACGGGCTGGGTGACCGCCGCGGCGGCCTCGCGCAGGACGCTCGCCGCGAACCCCACGTTGAAGTGCGCCCACCCGGCCACCGCGCCCACCTCGGCGGCCATCAGCGCGACCGCCTCGGCGGCCCGCGCCTCCAGCACGTCGGCCGCCCGCAGCACGATCGCCCGCCGCGCGGACGGCGGCAGCGCCGACCACGACCCGAACGCGGTGTCGGCCGCCTCCACCGCCCGCCGCACGTCGACGACACCACCGGCGGCGACGGTCGCATACACCTCGCCGGTGTGCGGGTTCAGGTCGGCGGTGGTGCGCCGGTCCGCGGCGGGCACATCCCGGCCGCCGATGAGGAGTCCGCGGGTCAGGGTCATCAGGGCTCCGTTCGCTCAGCGAAAACCAGTTCGCTGGAGGTGCAGAGAGTGTTGTTCGACCGCCCGTCCGCGTCAAGGTCCGCCTACGATGTCCCCCCGGACACCGCGACCGACCAGACTGGAACCGACGTGCAGTTCGCCGCCACCACCACCGAGGCCGCGGGCACGTTCGAACGCGGGCTCGCCGTGCTGCACGCCGTCGCCACGCACCCCGAGCCGAGGCTCCGCCGAGGCGACCTGGCCAAGGCGAGCGGCCTGCCGCGCTCCACCGTCGACCGCGTCACGGCGACCCTGCTGCACCTCGGCCACCTGCGCGCCGAGGGTCAGGACCTGCGGCTCGCGCTGCCCGCCATGGGGCTGGGCAACGCCTACCTCGCGTCGTGCGGGCTGGTCGGCCCGCTCGCGCCGCTGCTCACCCGGCTCGCCGACGAGCTGGACGAGTCGGTGACGCTCGCCGTGCCCGACGACGACGGCGCCCGGCTGATCGCCCAGTCGACCCGGCGGCGTGCCGTCTACCTGGCGTTCCACGTCGGCGCCGTGCTGCCGGACGACCGCACCGCCGCGGGTGTGGTGCTGGCCGCGACCTGGGGTGAGGAGCGGTTCGAGACGTGGCGGCACCGCCGCACCGCCGACCCGCTCGACGCCGGGTTCCCCGCCGTGCCGACGCTGACCGACCCGCCACCGGACCGCGAGGCCGTGTTCCGGGCCCGCGTCGAGGCGGCCCGTGCGCGGGGCTGGTCGCTGGACGACCAGTGGGTCGAGCCGGGGCTGCTGGCCGTCTCCGCGCCCGTGCACGACGCGGCCGGCCGGCCGGTGGCCGCGGTGAGCGTGTTGAGCCACACCAGCAGGCACACCGCCGACACGTTCCCGGACACCGTGCTGCCACGGCTGCGCGCCGCGGTGGCGGACATGGAGGCGGCGCTGCGCGAGACCCGCCGGGTCGCCGAGCGGACCCCTCCGCGGCGGACCGTGCCCCCCGCCGACGACCCGCGGTCGGCGAAGGCGGAGCTCGGCATGAGCTTCCTGGAAGGCCTCGCCAGGGGCCTGGCCGTGCTCACGGCGTTCCGCGAAGCGCCGGACGGGCACACGATCGCGACCGCCGCCGCGGCGTGCGGCCTCGCCCGCGCCACGGCGCGTCGGGCGCTGCACGTGCTGTGCGACGCGGGCTACGCGGAGACCGACGGCAGGCGGTTCGTGCTGCTGCCGAAGGTGCTCGACCTGGGTTACGCCCGCCTCGCGCCGCTCACGTTGTCCGACATCGCCCAACCGCACCTCGCCGACCTGGCCGCCGGCGTGGGGGAGTCGGCGTCGATGGCCGTGCTCGACGGCGACCGGGTCCGGTACGTGGCGCGGGTCGCGGCCGGCCGGGTCGTGCGGGTCGACATCGCGATCGGCACCCGCCTGCCGGCGTACGCCACGTCGATGGGCCGCGTGCTGCTGGCCGGCCTCCCCGCCGCCGAACGGGCCGACCTGATCCGCGCCGCCGACCTGCGCCCGCTGACCGGCCGCACGCTCGTCGACCCCGACGCGCTGGAAGCCGCCGTGCGGGCGGTCGCGCGGGACGGCTGGGCGATGGTGGACGAGGAGCTGCACGAGGGTCTGCGCTCGCTCGCGGTCGGCGTGCGCGACGGGTCCGGCGCGGTGGTCGCGGCGGTCAACGTGGCCCTGCACGTCGGCCGCACCACACCGGAGGAGGCCGTGCGGCGGTTGCTGCCCGGGCTGCGCGCCGCCGCGGACCGGATCGAGGCAGACCTGGCCGTGGCGTTCGACCAGGTCCCGCTGGTCGTGCACTGACCCGGTTGGGCGCCCGCACCGGGCTCGGTGGGGTGGCGCGGGGTCGGGTCGTTTGCCCCACCCGGCTCCGGGTAGTCGGACGGCATCGGAAGTGGGTTCCGCGATGCGACGGGAGTCGACATGTCAAGACCCGACACAACGATGTCACGCACACCGGTCCAGCTGGCCGCCACGGTCGTGGGCGCGGTGTTCCTCGTGGTCGGCATCGCCGGGTTCATCCCGGGACTGACCACCAACTACGACACGCTGCAGTTCGCGGGTCACGATTCCCAGGCCATGCTGCTCGGCGTGTTCGCCGTCTCGATCCTGCACAACATCGTGCACCTGGCGTTCGGCGCCATCGGCCTGGCGATGGCCCGGACGGCGCGCAACGCGTTCCTGTACCTCGTCGCCGGCGGTGTGGTGTACCTCGTGCTGTGGCTGTACGGCCTCATCATCGACCACGACAGCGCGGCGAACTTCGTGCCGGTGAACACCGCCGACAACTGGCTGCACCTGGTGCTGGGCCTCGGCATGATCGCGCTGGGCTTCGCGCTGGGCCGTTCGGTCCGGGCCGGCGGCGTGCCCCGGGCGACCTGACCGGAGAACGGCGGCGAGCGGCGTGGACCCGGACTTCGACCCGGACCTCGGCGACACGCCGACCCGCGGCCTGCGGCGTTACGTGCGGGCCGTCGCGGCGGGCCTCGGCTTGGCGGGCCAGTGCTGGCACGTCGACCCGGGCCCGCCCGCGACGGCCGGGCTCGCCGTGGACGCGACCCTGCCGTCGTTCCCCGACCGGGACTTCGCCCTGCTGTGGGACGAGGAGTACGGCTGGGCCGCCGCCGTCCGCGCCGGTCACGACGAGCCACCGGTCGTCATCACCTACCTGGGTGGTGACGTGCTGCCGGGTGCGGCCGAGGTGGTCGCGTTCGTGGCCGCGCTGAGGTACGACCGGCACCCCGGCGACCCGAGGCCGATCCGGTTGCGCGCGTACGGCACCCCCGACGACCTCGTGGACCGCCTCCGCGCCTACCCCTCGTGACCCGGTCCCGTCCCTCGTGACCCCGGCCCGCCGACGAGCCGGCCCGCCGACGAGCGTTCCGCCGACGAGCCGTCCCGCGAGCCGTGCCGCCGGCGGGCACACCGCCCCGGCGCCGCGACCGCGCCGCGGTCAGCCGTCGTGCACCGACGCCTCCACCGTCTCCGGCCGGCCCGCCGCCTCGCGGTAGACGCGGACCGTCTCGGCGGCGATCCGGACCGTGCTGTACCGGGCCTCGACGCGGTCGGCGCCCGCGATGCCGTAGGCCTCGCGGCGGGCTTCGTCGGCCAGCAGGGGGCGCAGCGCCCGGGCCAGCGCACGCGGGTCGTCGGGCGGCACGAGCAGGCCCGTGACGCTGTCCACGACCGTGTCCATCGCCGAGCCGACGGTGGCGGCCACCACCGGCACGCCGCACGCCATGGCCTCCAGCGGTGTGACGCCGGGCGCGTCCGGCGCGCCGCACACGACCACGTCGGCGGACCTCATCAGCGCGGGCATCGCCGCCCTGGGCACCCGGCCGACCAGCCGCACCCGGTCACCGACCCCTGACGCGCCGGCGTGCTCGCGCAACCGGCGCACCTCCTCCGCCCGGCCGCCGACGACCACCAGTTCGGTGTCCCACACCGACCGCAACGCGGTGATCACGCCACCGGCGCCGGCGGCGGGGCAGACCAGCCGGTGCGCCAGCGGCCGGTTGAGCCGCGGTCCCTCCGGCTTGAACTGCTCGACGTCCACGGCCTGCGGCACCAGGGCGATCCGGGCCCGCGGCACGCCCATGCGCACCAGCTGGTCCTTCTCGTCCGTGCAGCGGGCCACCACCCGGGTCGCCTCGCGCCCGATCAACCTCTCGGTGGACAGCCGCACCTCCGGCACGGCCTCGTCGCCCGAGCGCCGCACCACCACGCCCAACGAGTGGAACGTCTGCACCACCGGCACGTCAAGGCCGTTGGCGGCCAGCACCGACGCCACGCCGGACGTCCAGTAGTGGGCGTGCACGACGTCCGGCGGGTCGGCCCGCCACTGCGCGCGCAGGAACCGGGTGAACTCGTCCAGGTGAGGCAGGAGCTCGTCCGGGTGAACCGGGCTGGGCGGTCCGGCCGTCACGTGCACCACGTCGTAACCGAGCCGGGCGCGCACCACGTCGGGGGATCGAGGGGAGTCACGACGGGTGTGCACGACGACGTCGTGACCGGTGGCGACGAGGGCCGCCGCCAAGTCGGCGACGTGGACGTCCTGCCCGCCCTCCTCGGCGTCCCCGAGCACGGGCAACGGGCTCGCGTGCGCCGAGATCAGCGCGATCTTCATGGGTTTTCCTCCAGCCGCGGATGCGGATTCGACCGCGTCACGTCCGACCAAGGCTGTCGTCTCAACCCAAGTTGGCACCGTACAAGCAACCTACGACCGGTGCCACCGGAGCGCATGACGGAAGGGTGTGGTTGACCGGGCGGCTGCCGGGTATGGCACAGGGCGACCACGCTCGACGACCGAGGAGGGACCATGGCCACCGGGGAAACCGGCTTCGACGACGTCAGCTACGACCTGATCTCCGTGCAGTACCACGCGCTCAAGGCCGGCCACGACTACGGCCAGTACGTCCGGGACGCGGAGAACGCGGGCAAGCAGGAGATCGCCGACTTCTTCCGCCGCGTGATGGAGGAGGACTCCGCGCGCGCCAAGCAGTGCCACGAGTTCCTCAAGGAGCTGTCCCTCAGCGGCGACGCGGGCCCGGCCGTCGGTTGAGCCGGCCGGGCGGTGGTTCCGCGCCATGCGGGTAGTCGTGCTGTCCGACACCCACGCGCCCCGGCGGTGGAAGTCGTGTCCCCCGGCGGTGGCGGAACACCTGCGCCACGCGGACGTCATCCTGCACGCCGGTGACGTCTGCGTGGCGGCCGTGCTGGACGAACTGGCCCAGTACGCGCCGGTGACCGCGGTGTGCGGCAACAACGACGGGCCGGACGTGGTCGGGTGGGGCGCGCCGGAGACCGTCGAGCTCGACCTGGCCGGACTGCGGGTGGCGATTATCCACGACAGCGGCCAGGCCACCGGCCGCACCGCGCGGATGCGCCGCCGGTTCCCCGAGGCCGACCTGGTGGTGTTCGGCCACTCCCACATCCCGATGGACGTGACCGGCGACGGCGTGCGGGTGTTCAACCCGGGCTCGCCCACCGACCGCCGCCGCCAACCGCACGGCACCGTCGGCCTGCTCGACATCGCGGACGGCGAACTCGTGACCGCCCGGATCGTGCCGGTCACCTGAGGCGTGCCGGCCGCCGGCCCGCGGTGAAGATCACGCGCCACTATGGTGGACCCATGGCGTCGGTCAGGCAGGTACAGGTCACCTTCGACTGCGCGGAACCCGAGCGCGTCGCCCGTTTCTGGTGCCAGGTGCTCGGATACGTCGTACCGCCGCCACCGGACGGGTTCGCCACCTGGGACGACTACGACCGCTCACTGCCGCCCGAGCGCCAGGGCGCGGACTTCGCCTGCGTGGATCCCGACGGCGTGGGCCCCCGCCTGTTCTTCCAGCGCGTTCCCGAGGGCAAGGTCGTCAAGAACCGGGTGCACCTGGACGTGCGAGTCGGCACCGGGCTCGTGGGCGAGGAGCGCCTCGCCGCGCTGGAGGCCGAGTGCGCACGACTGGTCGCGCTCGGCGCGGTCCGCGTGCGGCTGCTGCCCGCCGACGACCACGACGAGTCGTGCATCGTGATGCAGGACGTCGAGGGCAACGAGTTCTGCCTCGACTGAGCCCGCTACCAGGCGTTCCCCGGGCGCGTGGTGGACGTGATCAGCGCCGGCACAGCAGCATCCCGCCGGGCACGTCCGCGTCCGGTTCGACGAGCACCTGCGCCTCGACGGTGAAGCCCGCGGCACGCAGCCAGGTCGCCACCCGCTCCACCGGGCGCCGGTGCACGTGCAGCGACATCGGGTGGCCGCCGTACCCCTCGGTCTTGAGGTGGTCGCGGTCGCCGACGTGGAAACCGACCATGACCACGCCACCGGGGCGCAGCACGCGGTGGAACTGCGCGAACACCGTCGGGACCTCCGCGTCCGGGACGTGGATGACGGAGTAGAACGCCAGCACGCCGCCGACCGAGCCGTCGGCCAGGTCGAGGTCGGTCATCGAGCCGACCTCGAACCGCAGCCCGGGGTGGTCGCGGCGGGCGATCTCGACCATCCGGGGCGAGAGGTCGATGCCGAAGGCGTCCACCCCGAGGCCGGCGAGGTGGGCCGCGATCAAGCCGGGTCCGCACCCGACGTCGGCCACCGGCCCGCCCACCTCGCGTGCCGCCTCGGCGAACAGCGCCAGGACACCGCGCAACAGCGGGGCCTTCGCCAACGCCACACGGGTGAAGTCGGTGTAGCTCTCGGCCACGGTGTCGTAGGAAACCCTGGTGTCGGTCAGCCAGTCGTGTGCGGTCACGGCCGAGACGCTATCGGCCGGTGGAACCGGCGTTGCGGGAGGTCGTGGCCCGCGGGTGGGCGGGCCACGACCGGGGCCGCTCAGTCCATCGCCGCGCGCAGGGACGCCGGGCGCATGTCGGTCCACACCGTGTCGACGTGCGCCGAGCACTCGTCCTTGGTGCCCTTGGTGCCCTCGAACCGCCACCCGGCGGGCACGTCGTGGTGGGCGGGCCACAACGAGTACTGGCCCTCGTCGTTGACCAGGACCTGGTAGGTGATGTCGTCCCTCATGAGCTCTTCTCCTCTTGTTCCTTCGCGTACCCGCGCAGAGTCGGGCTGACTGTGACGAAAACCGTGATCAGGGCGATGCCCGCGGCGCACACCAGCACCGCGGTGCGCGCCGACAGCGACTCGGTCAGCACGCCGCCGACCAGGGGTCCGACGGCCCCGGCGGCGCCGACCACGACGCCCATCACCCCGCTGAGCCGTCCGCGCAGCTCGTCCGGGGTGAGGAGCAGCTGGTGGGTGTTGATGGTGGTGTTGGCGGTCGGCGCGAAGAAGCTCATCAGGGCGAACAACGCCCCGATCAGGTAAGCCGACTCGACCAGCAAGGCGCACGGCACCAGCACCGTCAGCACCCAGAACACCGAGGCGATCGACCGGTGCGGCCCGAGCACGCGGTGCAGCCACGGCGCGGCCAGGGCGCCGAGCACACCGCCCACGCCGAGCATCGCCGCCATCACACCGATCTCCGCGCCGGACGCGCCGCGGCCCTCCACGAGCACGATTATGACCAGGTAGAACGCGGTGAAGAACAGGTTCAGCACCACCGCGCACCACGCGGTCACCCGGATCTCCGGCCGGCTCCACACCCACCGCAGACCTTCGCCGATCGACCTCAGCAGGGGCGGGTGGGACTCGACCGGCGCGGACGGCGGCACCCGCAGGAACAGCAGCGCCACGAACGCCACCGCGTGCGTGACCATGTCCACCAGGAACGGCAGCCACCGCGTGACCGCGAACAGCACACCTCCCAGCGCCGTGCCCGACATCTGCCCCAACGACGACCGGGCGCTGTTCATCGCCACGGCGGTGGCCAGCTGCGACTCCGGCACCAGCCGGGGCAGGGACGCGTCCTCCGCGGGTTCGAACAGCGCCCGGCACACGCCGAGCACCGCGGCGACGGCCAGGACGTGCGGGATCGTGACCGCGTCGAACCACACCGCGACCACGAGCCCGCCCAGGGTGAACACCTGGGCGGCCTCGCAGCACAGCATGATCCGGCGCCGGTCGCACCGGTCCACCAGCGCGCCGGCGGGCAGCCCGACCACGAGCTGCGCGGTGGCGTCGACGGTGAGCACCAGACCCGACAGCAGCGGCGACCCGGTCAGCACCAGCACGAGCAGCGGCAGCGCGAGCATCGAGGCGCTGAACCCCACCTCGGCCAGCGCCTGACCGCCCCACAGCAGCGTGTAGTTGCGGTTGCGCGCCAACGACGTGGTCACAGCGCACCCCGGCAGTCCGCGGCGATCGCCCGCAACGCGGCGGCGAAGTCGGCGGCCACCGCCTCGACCTCCGCGGCCGGGTGCGCCGACTGGTGGAAGTACCAGGTGAAGCCCAACGTCCTGCCGGCCTCGCCGACCACGTCGAGCAGGTGGTCGCCGACGTCGGTCGGGTCGTGCTCCGCGCCGACCGAGGGCAGCACCGCCCGGTACAGCCCGGTGGGCTCCGCGGTTCCCCCGGAGGACCCGCCCGAGCCGAACTGGCCCAGGTAGTTGAACGACACCGGGGGCCGCCCGCCGTCGGGCACCATGCCGTGCTGCCGCAGCGCCCCGTACCCGAACCCGTTGCCCGGCACGGCCCGCAGCTGGCGGCGCACCGCCTTCACCCGGTCCCGCCAGGTGCCCTCGGGCAGCTCCAGCTCCACCGGGAACACGGTGGTGAACCAGCCGACGGTCCGGGAGAGGTCGACGTCCAGCACGTCCTCGCGCCCGTGGCCCTCCAGGTCCACCGCGACCCGCGACGAGCCTGTCCACCGCGACAGCGCGTACGCCAACGCGGCCAGCAGCACGTCGTTGATCTGCGTCCGGTAGGCGGTGGGGGCGCCGCGCAGCAACGCGTCGGTGTCCTCCTCCGACAGCTCGACCGTCACCGATCCGGGCGCGCCGGACGGCGCGGGGAACGACGGGAACGACCGGGTCCAGTACTCGACCTCGTCCGCCAGCCCGCCGCCGAGCACGTGGGCCTCCAGCCGCCGCGACCACTCCTGGTACGAGGTGGTCTTGGCGCCCAGGTCACCGCCCCGGTAGGCGGTCTCCAGGTCGTCGAGCAGGATCCGCCACGACACACCGTCGACCACGAGGTGGTGCGCCACCAGCAACAGCAGCGGCGGCTCGGCGCCGGGTGACCCGGTGCGGAACAGCACGGCCCGGAACAGCGGCCCGGAGGCCAGGTCGAACGACGCGTGCACGTCGTCGGCGACCTTCTCCAACTCGTCCACGCCGTCCACGACGGTCAGCACGTCGACCTCCGACACGGGGTCGTTGGCCTGGCGCCACACCCCGTCGGCCGACGTGAACCGCAGCCGCAGCGCGTCGTGGTGCGCGAGCAGCGCGCCCAACGCCCGCCGCAGCGCCGCCTCGTCCACCGCCGGGTCCAGCTCCACCAGGTGCGACTGGTTGAAGTGGTGCGGGTTGCGCCGCCCCGAGGTCAGGAACCAGTGCTGGATCGGCGTCAGCGGCACGTCGCCGACCACCGGCGCCCGATCGGCCGACGACACGACCTCCACCGTGACGTGCGGCGCGAGCGACGCGGGGGTCTGGTGCACGAACAGGTCGCGGGTGGTGAACCGGTACCCGGCCTGCCGCGCCCGCGCCACCACCTGCATGCTCAGGATCGAGTCGCCGCCCAGCGCGAAGAAGTTGTCCTGCGCCCCGACCCGCGGCACGGAGAGCACGTCCGCCCACACCGCCGCGAGTGCCTCCTCCACCGGCCCGGACGGCGCGACGTACGCCGCGCCGACGAGCGCACCGAAGTCCGGCTCGGGCAGCCTGGCCCGGTCCACCTTGCCGTTGGGGCTGATCGGCAGCGCGTCCACCGGCGCGAACACCGACGGCACCAGGTAGTCGGGCAACGACCCGCCCAGGAACTCCCGGACCTCCTCGACCTCGAACCGGGTGGCCACGACGTAGGCGACGAGCCGCTTGTGGCCCCGCGCGTCCGCCTTGGCCACGACGACCGCCTCCCGCACGTCGGGGTGGCGCAGCAGGGCCGTCTCGATCTCGCCGAGCTCGATCCGGAACCCGCGGATCTTCACCTGCTCGTCCGCCCGGCCGACGAACTCCAGCACGCCGGTGGTCCGATCTCCGGCTCCGCCGGGGGAGGCGCTCCACCGCACCACGTCACCGGTGCGGTACATGCGCGACCCCGCCGCGCCGCCGGACCCGCCGCCGAACGGGTTCGCCAGGAACCGCGACGCGGTCAACCCGGGCCGGTCCAGGTACCCGCGGGCCAGCCCGACACCGGAGACGTACAGCTCACCGGGCACCCCGACCGGCACGGGCCGCAACTCGGCGTCCAGCACGTGCACCCGCGTACCGGGGATCGGCCCGCCGATCGGCGGCACCCCGCCGGGTCGCAGCGGCTCGCTCCACGACGTGACCACGGTGGACTCGGTCGGACCGTAGGCGTTGATCATCCGCCGACCGGGTGCCCACCGGCGCACCAGGTCGGCCGAGCACGCGTCACCACCGACCACGAGGGTGCGCAACGTCGGCAGCTCCACGTCCGGCACGGTGGCCAGCGCGACCGGCGGGATCAACGCGTGCGTCACGCCGCAGGCGTCGACCACCTCGGCCAGCTGGTCGCCCAGCAGCGGCCCCGGCGGCGGCACGACCAGCGCCGCGCCGGCGGGCCACGCCATGCACAGCTCCAGCACCGAGGCGTCGAAGCTGGGCGAGGAGAACTCCAGCACCCGGTCGCCCGGTCGCACGTCGAGGTGCGCGATCTCGGCCGCCGAGAACGTGGCCAGGCCGGCGTGCGACACCACCACGCCCTTGGGTCGCCCGGTCGACCCGGACGTGTAGATCACGTACGCCGGGTGCTCCGGCCGCACCGCCACGCCGGGGTTCGAGTCGGGCTGCCCGGTCACGTCGACCGGACCGTCCAGCACGACCAGCGGCCGGGCGTCGTCGACCATGAACGCGATCCGCTCGGCCGGGTAGTCCGGGTCGACGGGCAGGAACGCGGCGCCCGCCTTGAGCACCGCCAGCTCCGCCACCAGCAGGTCCACCGATCGCGGCAGCCGCAGCGCGACGATCCGCTCCGGACCCGCGCCCAGCCCGATCAGGTGGTGCGCCAACCGGTTCGCGCGGGCGTTCAGCTCGGCGTAGGTCACCTCCGCCGCGCCGGTCAACGCCACCGCGTCCGGCGTGCGGGCCACTTGCGCCTCGATCAGCTCCACGAGACCGGGACCGTCGACGGCCGGGCCGCCCGCGCCCCACTCCGCCAGCAGGTCCTGCTCGGCCTCGGGCAGCACCGGCAGCGACCACAGTGGACGGTCGGCGTCGGCCGCGATGCCGGCCAGCAGCACGCCCAGGTGCTCGACCAGCCGCTCGACCGTGCCCGCGTCGAACAGGTCGGTGTTGTACTCGACCGAACCGTGCAGCCCGCCGTCGTCGGCCTCGCCGAACTCCACCGTGACGTCGAACCCGGTGCTCACCGTGGGCTGCGTGACGTCCTCCGCGTCCAGCCCCGGGAAGCCCGGCGCCTGCGGCGCGTTCTGCAACGCCACCACGGCCTGGAACAGGGGCGTGCGACTGGTGTCGCGGTCGGGTTGCACCGCGTCCACCACCCGCTCGAACGGCACGTCCTGGTGGGCGAACGCGTCCAGCACGGTCTCCCGGGTGCGGGCCAGGAACTGCGGGAACGTCGCCGACGGCTCGATCCGGGCCCGCAACGCGACCGTGTTGACGAAGAACCCGACCAGGTCCTGCGTCTCCGGCCGGTCCCGCCCGGACGCCACCGTGCCGACCGCGAAGTCGTCCTGCCCGGACCAGCGGTGGAACAACACCTCGCACGCCGCCACCAACGCCATGAACAACGTGCCGTCCACGGCACGCGCCAGCTCCCGCAGCCGTCGCACGACCGGCGCGGGCACGGCGAACTCGGTCTGCGCGCCCGCCGTGGTCTGCACGGGTGGCCGCGGCCGGTCCGTGGGCAGCTCCAGCGCGGGCACGTCGGCCAACGCCTCCCGCCAGTGGTCCAGCTGCGCGTCCAGCGGCTGCTCCCGCTGCCAGGCCGCGAAGTCGCCGTACCGGATGGGCAGCGGCGACAGCTCCTCGCCGCCGTACAGCGCGGCCAGGTCGGACATCAGCACACCGCCGGACCAGCCGTCGGTGACGATGTGGTGCATCGTCAGCGCCAGCACGTGGTCGTCCGGGCCGCGGCGCACCAGCGCCGGCCGGAACAGCGGCCCCTCGGCCAGGTCGAACGGCTCCGGCGCGGGCAGGGCGTCCACCAGCGGCAGCGTCACCGCCGTCGCCGGCCGCACCACCGCCACCGGCAGCCCGTCCACCGCCGGGAACGTGGTCCGCAGCGAGTCGTGCCGCTCGACCAGCGCGGTCAGCGCCCGCTCCAGCCGCGGCACGTCCAGCTCACCGCGCAGCCGCACGGCCAGCGGCGTCACGTACTCCGTGCCACCGGGCTGGAACTGGTCCAGGAACCACAACCGCTGCTGCGCGAACGACAGCGGCGCGTCCCCGTCGAGCCGGGGGATCACCGCGCCGGCCGAGCCCGACTCCCATGGCGCGGACCCGGACAACCGGGCCGCCAGCGCCGCCACGGTCGGGTGGTCGAACAGGTCGCGCGGCGAGGCGTCGAACCGCGACCGCAGCCGTGAGACCACCCGGATGCTGGAGATGGAGTCGCCGCCGAGGGTGAAGAAGTTGTCCTCGACGCCCACCTCGGACAGGCCGAGCACGTCGGCCCACACCTCGGCGACCAGCCGTTCGGCGTCGGTGCGCGGCGCGACGAACCCGCCCGCCGCCGACGCCTCCCGTTCCGGCGCGGGCAGCGCGGCCCGGTCCAGCTTGCCGTTGGCGTTGAGCGGCAACCGCTCCAGCGCCACGTACGCGGTCGGCACCATGTAGTCGGGCAGCGACCGCCCGACGTGCTCGCGCAACCCGCCCGCGTCCGCCGTGCCGGCGGGCACGTAGTAGGCGACCAGCCGGTCCTCCCGCACGATCACCGCGACCTGCGCCACGGCGTCGTGCGCGGCCAGCACCGCCTCGACCTCGCCGAGCTCGATCCGGAAGCCGCGGATCTTCACCTGCTGGTCGGCGCGGCCGAAGTACTCCAGCCGCCCGTCCACCCACCGGGCCAGGTCGCCGGTGCGGTACATGCGCCGGCCCGCCGAAGAACCGGACCCGGTGCCGAACGGGTCGGCCGGGAACCGCTGGGCGGTCAGGCCCGGCCGGTCGAGGTAGCCGCGCGCCACACCCGGCCCGGCCACGTACATCTCGCCCACCACGCCGGGCGCGACCGGCTGCAGCTCGTCGTCCAGCACGTAGACGCGCAGGTCGGGGATGGGCACGCCGATCGAGCCGTCGGCGGGCGTCCAGGTGACGTGGACCGTGGTCTCGGTGATGCCGTACATGTTGACCAGAGCGCCGGAACCGCGCCACGCGGACAGCTTGCGCATGTCCAGCGCCTCACCGCCGAAGATCACGTACCGCACGTCCAGGTCGGGCGCCTCCTCCAGCAGCTGGTAGAACGCCGACGGCGTCTGGTTGAGCACGGTCACGCCTTCGTCGGCCACGAGCCGGGCGAACTCGCGCGGCGACCGCGACACCTCGTACGGCACCACGACGAGCCGGCCGCCGTGCAGCAGCGGGCCCCACAGCTCCCACACCGAGAAGTCGAAGGCGTAGCTGTGGAACAGGGTCCACACGTCGTCGGGTCCGAAGCCGAACCAGTGGTCGGTCCCGGCGAACAGCCGCACCACGTTCGAGTGCGGCACCACGACGCCCTTGGGCCTGCCGGTCGAACCGGACGTGTAGATCACGTAGGCGGTGTTCTCCGGTCGCAGGGGCACGTCCGGCGCGTCCACCGGCATCCCGGTCAGGTCCGGCAGGGCATCCAGGGTCACCGCCGGCCGTGCGTCCCCGATCATGTAGGCGACGCGGTCGGCCGGGTAGGAGACGTCCAGCGGCAGGTAGGCCGCGCCCGACTTCAGCACGCCCAGCACCGCCACCACGAGGTCCAGCGATCGCGGGAACCTGAGGGCCACCAGCGATTCCGGCCCGGCGCCCGCCGCGATCAGGTGGTGGGCCAACCGGTTGGATTGCTCGTCCAGCTCGCGGTAGGTCAGGCTCGCACCTTCGCACGTCACGGCGACCGCGTCGGGCGTGCGGGCCGCCTGGGCGGCGAACAGCGACGGGATGGTGTCCGCCACCACCGCGCCGGACGACGTGCCGTTCCACGACACCAGCACCTGGTCGCGTTCCTCGTCGGACAGCCACGGCAGCTCGAACACCCGCCGGCGCGGGTCCGCGCCGATGGCGTCGAGGAGCCGGGCCAGCCGGTCGCCGAGCGCGCCGATCGTGCCGGCGTCGAACAGCCGCGGGTCGTAGGTCAGCTCCACGTGCAGCGCGTCGTCCACGTGCGCGCGAACCGTGAGCGGGAACGAGGTGGTGTCCAGGCTGTCGACCTCGCCGATGCCCGGCGCCCCGTCCGGCGAGTCCTTCTCGACCGGGTAGTTCTCGAACGCGAGGAGGCTGTCGAACAGGCGCGTGCCCGTGCCCGACCCGACCTCGGCGAAGCCCTGCACCTGCGCCAGCGACACGTGCTCGAACTGCCTCGACTCGGTCTGCGCGTCCTGCAACCGGCGCAGCCAGTCGACCACCTCGGCGTCGGACTCCACCGACACCCTGGTGGGCACGGTGTTGATGAACATGCCGACGATCGACTCGACGCCGGGCAGCTCCGCCGGGCGACCGGACACCGTGCTGCCGAACACCACGTCCCGCTGACCCGAGGTGCGGGACAGCAGCACCGCCCACGCGCCTTGGACCAGCGTGTTCACCGTCAGGCCGTGCGCACGGGCGACCGCGTCCAGCCGGTCGGCCGGCAGGTCCAGCACGATCTGCGCGGAAGACTCGGCGCGGTGCGCCTCGGCGGGCGTGCGGTCGAACGGCAGGGGGGTGGGCGTGTCGAACCCGGCCAGCACACCGCGCCAGTACGACTCCACGGCCGACTGGTCGACCTCGGCCAGCCAGGCCAGGTAGTCGCGGAACGGCCGCCGCGCCGGCGCCGTGCCGCCCGCGTACTCGGTGAGCACCTCGCCGAACACCTGCGCGGTGCTCCAGCCGTCGAGCAGCACGTGGTGCGAGGTCCACAGCAGGTCGACCTCGGTGTCGGACACCCGACCGATCGCCAGCCGCATCAGCGGCGCGGTGGTCAGGTCGATGCCCGCCGCCGCGTCGGCCGCGACCAGGTCGTCGGTGACGTCGGCGTAGGTCACCGGCACGGTGACGCCCCGCCGCACGACCTGCACCGGCTCGTCCAGGCCCTCCCACACCACGTCGGTGCGCAGGATGGGTGTGCGGTCGACCACGCGTTGCCACGCCTCGGCGAAGCGCTCCGGGTCGTCCACGTCGGACAGTCGCACGCGCAGTTGGTTCACGTAGGCCGTGCCGTCGTCCATCAGGCTGTGGAACAACATGCCCGCCTGCAACGGCGTGAGCGGGTAGACGTCCTCCACGTCCCGGTCGGCGATCCGGTCCACCTGCTCGGCGGTCAGCTTCGCCAGCGGGAAGTCCGAGGGCGTGCGGCCCCAGGCGTCGGGCCGGGCGCAGAACGCGACGATCCCGCGCAGCGCGTCGGCCATCCGGTCGGCCAGCGCCCGCACCGCGGCCTCGTCGTGCGCCTCGGTGGAGTACTCCCACTCCAGCACCAGCTCGCCCGAGGACACGGCGGCGGTGATGTCGAGCAGGTGCGGGCGGACGGCGTCGTCGGGCACCTCACGGCCGTGGTCGACGTCGGAGCCCTCGTCGTCGTACTGGCCGAGGTAGTTGAAGCACACGCGCGGCAGCGCGCCGGTGACGCCCCGGTCCCAGTACTTCAGGGCCTCGTAGCCCAACCCCTTGTCCGGCACGGCGCGCAACTGCTCCTTCACCGACTTCAGCGCCGCCCCCCAGTCCGCGTCCGGCAGCTCCAGCGCCACCGGGAACTGGGCGGTGAACCAGCCGACCGTGCGGGACAGGTCCACGCCGTCGAAGAGCTCCTCCCGGCCGTGACCCTCCAGCGCCACCAGCACCCGCCCGGCGAACGCCGAGGCCAGCGCGGCGAGCAGGACGTCGTTGACCTGCGTGCGGTAGGCGTCGGGCACGGCGTGCAGCAGCGCGTCCGTCTCGGCCTTGCCCAGCCGCACCGACACGCTGCGCGCGCTGCCCGCCGTCGTCGGCACCGGCTCCTCGACCGGCACGTCCGCCCAGTGCGGCAGGGCGTGGTCGAACCGGCCCTCGCGCACGTGCCGGTCCAGCCGGTGCGCCCAGGCGGTGAACGCCGTGCTCTTCGGGCCCAGGTCGCGGCCCGCGAGCGCGGTCTGCAGGTCGTCCAGCACGATCCGCCACGACACCGCGTCGACCACCAGGTGGTGGGCGGTGACGAACAGCCTGCCGTCGTCGAACAGCACGGCGCGCAGCAGCGGGCCGTGGCGCAGGTCGAGGCTCGTCCGGGCCAGCCGGGCTTCGTCGGTGAGGTCGCCGGAGGCGACGCGGAACACCTCGGCGGACTCCACCTCCGCCACCTCCTGCCGCCACGCGCCGTCGACCTGCGTGAACCGCAGCCGCAGGGCGTCGTGGTGGGCGAGCACGGCCCGCACCGCGTCGCGCACCGCGGCCGGCTCGACGTCGCCGAGTTCCACCACGACGGACATGGTGAAGTGCGCCGAAGGGTCCTGCTCGGTGAAGAACCAGCGCTGGACCGGGGTGAGCGGCGCCGGTCCGGCCACCGTCTCGTGGGTCGTCCCGGTGTCGTCGGTGACGGCGAGCGCCAGGTCGGCCACGGTCTGGCGGAGGAAGACGTCCTTGGACGTCAGCTTCAGCCCGGCCTGCCGCGCCCGGGACACGACCTGCATGCTCAGGATCGAGTCGCCGCCCAGGGCGAAGAAGTTGTCCCGCGCGCCGACCCGGTCGACGCCGAGCACCTCGGCCCAGATGTCGGCGAGCGTGGCCGCGACACCCGGCTCGGGCGCGACGTAGCCGGCGTCGGTGAACGTCGGCGCGGGCAGCGCCCGCCGGTCCACCTTGCCCGCCGGGGTCATCGGCAACGACTCCAGCGTCACGAACGCCGACGGCACCAGGTAGTCCGGCAGCCGCTGCTTGAGCCAGCCGGCCAGGTCGGTGGCCGTGCCCGCGGTGTAGGCGACGAGCCGCTGGTGGCCGTTGTGCTCGCGGGCCACCACGGCGGCCTGCGTCACGTCGGGGTGGTGCAGGAGCGCCGTCTCGACCTCGCCCGGTTCGACCCGGAAGCCGCGGACCTTCACCTGGTCGTCGGTGCGTCCCAGGTACTCCAACCGGTCGCCGACCCAGCGCACCTTGTCGCCGGTGCGGTACATCCGCGCGCCCGCCGGGGAACCGGACGCGGCGCCGAACGGGTCGGGCAGGAACCGCTGCGCGGTCAGCCCCGGCCGGTCGTGGTAGCCGCGGGCCACCTGCGCGCCGCCGAGGAACAGCTCACCGGGCACGCCCACGGGCACGGGCCGGAGGTCCTCGTCCAGGACGTGCGCGACGAGGTTGGACAGCGGGCGGCCGATCACCGCGCGGTCACCCGTGACGACGGTGGACACCGAGTCCACCGCCACCTCGGTGGGGCCGTAGTAGTTGTGCGCGGTCGTGCGGGACGCGGCCAGCGTGCGCCACAGCGCCTCGGGCAGCGCCTCGCCGCCGAGCATCACGTTCGCCGGCACGTGATCGCCGTCGAGGAGCCCGGCCGGGATGAGCTGCTGCACGTAGGACGGGGTCAGGTCGAGGAAGTCGATCCGGTGCTCCCGCACGTACCCGACCAGGGCGGCCGGTTCGAGCCGGACGTCGTCGGTGATCACGTGCAGCTCGTGGCCGGCCGCCATGAGCAACGGGCCCTCCCACGACGTGTCGAACGAGAACACGGCGGTCAGCGCGATCCGGGTGCGCTCACCGGCGAGCGCCCGGTGGTGGTTGTGCAGCAGGTTCGTCAGCTGCCGGTGCTCGACCACCACGCCCTTGGGCACGCCGGTCGAGCCGGACGTGTAGATCACGTACGCGGCCTGGTCCGGCCGCACCGACACCTCCGGCCGGGTGTCCGGGTAGCCGGTGAGGTCCGGAACCACGTCCAGCACCAGCGCCGGGCGTGCGTCGCGGAGCAGGAAGTCGATCCGCTCGCGCGGCAGGTCGCGGTCGACCGGCAGGTACACCGCGCCCGCCCGGTGCACGGCCAGGATCGCCACCACGGAGTCCGCCGAGCGCGGCAGCGACACCGCGACCGTCCGCTCCGGGCCCGCGCCCCGCGCCAGCAGGTGGTGCGCGAGCCGGTTGGCCCGCGCGTCGACCTCGGCGAAGGTGAGCCGGGTGTCGCCGCACACCAGCGCGCCCGCGTCGGGCGTGCGGCGGGCCTGCTCCCCGAACACCTCGGCGAACGTGGTGTCGGGCACGTCCCAGCGCTCGCCGTGCCCGTCCGGCTCGTCGCCGAGCAGCATCGGCACCTCGGCCAGCGGCCGGTCCGGCGCCGCGGTGACGCCCTCCAGCAGCGTCACCAGGTGCCGCGCCATCCGGTCGATCGTGTCCGCGTCGAACAGGTCGGTGCTGTACTCGACCGCGCCCAGCAGCGCGCCGTCGACCTCGCCGAACTCGAACGTGACGTCGCACGTCGAGGTCAGCAGCGGCAGCCCGACGTCCTCCACCCGCAGGCCGGGCAGCTCGGGCACGTCGGCGCCGAAGTTCTGCATCAGCACCATGACGTCGAACAACGCGTTGCGGCTCGGGTCGCGGTCCGGCCGGACGGCGTCCACCACCCGTTCGAACGGCACGTCCTGGTGCGCGAAACCGTCCCGCACGGTGGTCCGCACGTCGGCCAGCAACCCGGTGAACGACCGCCGCAGGTCCACCGAGGACCGCAGCACGACGGTGTTGACGAACAGGCCGACCACGTCGTCCAGCTCGGCGCGCCCGCGACCGGACACCGCCGTGCCGACCGCGATGTCGTCCTGGCCGGTGTAGCGGGCCAGCAGCACCTTGGTGGCCGCCACCAGCGCGGTGAACAGCGTGTCGCCGTGCTCGGCGGCCAACGCCCGCACCGCCTTCGCGACCGGGGCGGGCACGGTGAACTCGTGCATCGCGCCCGCCGTGCCGCGCACCGCGGCGCGCGGCCGGTCGGTCGGCAGCTCCAGCGGCGGCACACCGGTCAGGTGCGTCGCCCAGTAGTCGACCGGGGGTTCCGGCAGCCAGGCGGTGTAGTCCACGTACTGCACGGTGAGCGGGGGCAACTCCTCGCCCGCGTACAGCGCGCCGAGGTCACGGGCGAGCACACCGGTGGACCAGCCGTCGGTGACGATGTGGTGCAGGGTCAGCACCAGCACGTGCTCCTCGGGCGCCACCCGCACCAGCCGGGTCCGGAACAACGGGCCCTGGCGCAGGTCGAACGGCGTGCCCACCTCGTCGAGCAGCACCGCGTCCCAGGCTGCGTCCTCGACCGCGAGCGCCACCTCGTACGGCTCGTGCACGACCTGCACGTCGTCGTCGAACGTGGTGCGCAGGGACTCGTGCCGTGCCACCAGACCGTCGAGGGCACGCCGCAGCGCGTCCAGGTCGAGCGGTCCGCGCAGGCGCAGCGCGGTGGGCGTGACGTACTCCGTGCCGCCGGGTTCGAACTGGTCCAGGAACCACAACCGCCGCTGCGCGGGCGACTGCGGGTGCACGAGCGGAGGGTGGACGCCATCGCGCGGGATCACCGGGATGGCGTCCACCTCATCCTTGCCGGACCCCGCCCCGGTGCTGATGGCGGAGGCGAGCCCGGACACCGTGGGGTGTTCGAACACCGCGCGCGGCGACAGCTGCACGCCGAACGCCGCGCGCAACCGCGAGGTCACGCGGATGCTGAGGATCGAGTCGCCGCCGAGGCGGAAGAAGTCGTCCAGCGCGCCGACCCGCTCCAGGCCGAGCACGTCGGCCAGCACGTCGGCGACGACCCGTTCGGCGTCGGTGCGCGGCGCGACGAAGTCGCCGGCCAGGTCGGCCTCGGGCAGCGCCCGCCGGTCCAGCTTGCCGCTGGGCGACAGGGGCAGCTCGTCGAGCACCACGACCGCGGCCGGCACCAGGTAGTCGGGCAGCGCCCGCGCCAGCACGTCACGCGGGTCGGTCTCCGGCGTGCCCGTCACGTACCCGATCAGCCGGTCGTGCCGGACCACCACGGCGGACTCCCGCACACCGGGCACGTCCAGCAGCGCCGCCTCGACCTCGCCGGGCTCGATCCGGAAGCCGCGGATCTTGACCTGGTCGTCGGCCCGGCCCAGGTACTCCAGGACCCCCGGCGCAGTCTGATCGTCGGCTCCGCCGACGGTCGACCAGCGGACCCGGTCGCCCGTGCGGTACATGCGCGCGCCCGCCGAGGGGTCCGACACAGCGGCGAACGGGTCGGCGATGAACCGCTGCGCGGTGAGCCCGGGCCGGCCGAGGTAACCGCGGGCCACCTGCACGCCACCCACGAACAGCTCACCGGGCACGCCCGGCGGCACCGGCCGCAGGTCGGCGTCCAGCACGTACGCGGTGAGGTTGTCCAGCGGGCGCCCGATCACCGGCTGCTCGCCGACGACCCGCGTCGCCACCGAGTCGACCGTGACCTCGGTGGGGCCGTAGTAGTTGAAGCCCTCCACCGGCGACTCGGCGATCTCCCGCCACAGCGGCCCGTCCACCGCCTCGCCGCCCAGCATGATCCGGCGCAACCCCGACTCCAGCAGCCCGGCCTGCACCAGCTGCCGCGCGTAGGACGGGGTCAGGTCGACCGTGCCGATGCCGTGCTCGGTGATGTACCGCACCAGCGCGGGCGGGTCGAGCCGCAGCTCCTCGTCGATGACGTGCAGCTCGCTGCCCGCCGCCAGGAACAGCAGGCCCTCCCACGACGTGTCGAACGAGAACGTCGCGGTGACCGCGAACCGCGTCCGCTCCCGCATCAGGGCCGCGCTGTTGGCGTGGAACAGGTTCGCCAGCTGCCGGTGCTCGACCACGACGCCCTTCGGCGTGCCGGTCGAGCCGGACGTGTAGATCAGGTAGGCGGCGTGCTCGGGGCGCGACACCACCGGCGGCGGCGCGTCCGGCAGGCCGGTCAGGTCCGGCACGGAATCCAGCACCAGGGCCGGTCTCGCGTCACGCAGCAGGAAGTCGATGCGCTCGGCGGGCAGCCCCGGGTCGATCGGCAGGTACACCGCGCCCGCCTTGAGCACCGCGAGCACGGCCACCACCAGGTCGGCCGAGCGCGGCAGCACGACCGCGACCGTGCGCTCCGGGCCCGCGCCGTGCGCGAGCAGGTGGTGCGCCAGCCGGTTCGTGCGTGCGTCCAGCTCGGCGAAGGTCAACGCCGTGCGCGACCCCGTGCGGTCGTGGCAGACCAGCGCGGTCGCGTCCGGCGTGCGGCGGGCCTGCTCGGCGAACACCTCCGGGTACAGCCCCCAGGGCGTGTCCCGCGCGGTCCGGTTCCACTCCACCAGCACCTGGTGCCGCTCGGCGTCGGTCAGCCACGGCAGGTCGGCGATCGGCGTCGTCGGGTCGGCTGCGATGGCCCGGACCAGCTCGCGCAGCCACCCGGCCAGCCGTTCGGCGGTGGCGGCGTCGAACAGCTCGGGGTCGTAGGCCAGGTCCAGGTTGAGCCGGTCGGTCAGGGACGCGCTCAACGTCAACGGCAGCGTGGCGTTGTCGACCGCGTCGACCTCGGCCACGCGCGGCCCGTCGCCGTCCCGTTCGAACGGGTAGTTCTCGAACACCACGACGGAGTCGAACAACCTCGTCCCGACCCACGACTGGATCTCGGCCAGCGACGTGTGCTCGAACCGCCGCGACTCGCTCTGCGCCGCCTGGAGCTCGCGCAGCCACGCGCCCACCTCGGCCGTGCCGTCCACGACCGCCCTGGTCGGCACGGTGTTGATCAGCATGCCGACCATCGACTCGACCCCGGCGAGCTCCGCCGGGCGGCCGGACACCGTGCTGCCGAACACCACGTCGGCCTCACCGCAGGCGCGGGCCAGCAGCAACGCCCACGCGCCCTGCACGACCGTGTTCACGGTCAGCCCGGCGCGCTGCACGGCGTCGTCCAGCTCCAGCGAGAACCGCACCGACTCCGACGCCTCGGCGCGGTGCGCCCGCGTGGGCTGGCGGTCGAACGGCAGCGGCGTCGGTCCGTCCACATCGGACAGCACGGTCCGCCAGTGCGCCTCGGCCGCGGCCCGGTCCTGCTCGGCCAGCCAGTGCAGGTAGTCCCGGAACGAGCGCCGCGCGGGCAGCCGGGCGGGCGTGCCGGTGGTGATCGCCCGGTACTGCTCCAGCACCTCGCCGAACACCTGCGCGGTGCTCCAGCCGTCCAGGATCACGTGGTGCGACGACCAGACCAGCTCGACCCGGTCCTCGCCCAGCGGCGTGACGGAGACCCGCAGCAGCGGCGCGACACCCAGGTCGAACGGCGCGTCGACCGGTCCGCCGGGCAGCTCCACGTGCCGGTGCACGACCTGCACCGGCTCGGCCACCCCGTCCCACACCACGCTCGACCGCAGCACCGGCGTGCGGTCCACGACCCGTTGCCAGGCCTGCCGCAACGCGGCCGGGTCGCGCACGCCTTCGAGCACCAGCCGCATCCGGTCCACGTACGTGCCGGGCTCGACCAGGCTGTGGAACACCATGCCCGCCTGGAGCGGCGTGAGGGGGTAGATGTCCTCCACGTCCGGCCCGGCGAGCGCGTCGACCTGCTCCTGGGTGAGGCGGGCCAGCGGGAAGTCCGACGGCGTGCGGCCGCCGGCACCGGGCCGGGCGCAGTGCGCCACGATCTCCCGCAGCCCGTCCAGGGTCCGCTCGGCCAGCCGCCGCACGGTCTCCTCGTCGTGCACGTGCTCGGAGTACTGCCAGCTCAGCTCCAGCTCGCCGCCCTCGACCAGCCCCGTCACGTCCAGCAGCTGGGTGCGGTGCCCGTCGGCCGCCAGGTCCTCACCGACCGCGTCCCGCCGGGCCCGGAAGAAACCGCCGTCGGCCACGTCGAACCGGCCGTGGTAGTTGAACGAGACCTGCGGCAGCGACCCGCCGCCCAGACGTCCGAAATCGAGTGCTTCGAAGCTCAGCCCCCGGTGCGGCGCCGCGCGCAGCGACTCCTTGACCGACTTCAGCGTCCGGTCCCACTCCTCGAACGCGGGCAGCACCACCGGGAACTGCGTGGTGAACCAGCCGATCGTGCGGTTGAGGTCCACGCCCGGCAACAGCTCCTCGCGGCCGTGGCCCTCCAGCAGCACGGTGACCGCGTCCCGTCCGGTCCACTGCGCCAACGCGCGGCCGAGCGCGCTGAGCAGCACGTCGTTGACCTGCGTCCGGTACACCGGCGGCACGGCGGTCAGCAACGCCTCCGTGGTCGCCCGGTCCAGCCGCACCGACACCACGCGCGCCGAACCGGCGGTGTTGGCGCCGTCGCGGTCGACCGGCAGCGCTTCGGGCTCGGGCAGCGAGCCCCAGTGCTCCCGCGCGCCGTCCAGCGCGCCGGACCGCACGTGCTCGTCCAGCCGGTGCGCCCACTGCGTGAACGAGGTGCCGACCGGCTCCAGCGGCACACCCCGGTAGGCCTGCTCCAGGTCGCCGAGCAGGATCCGCCAGGAGACGCCGTCCATCGCCAGGTGGTGCACGGTCAGCAGCAGCTCCGGCCGCGCGCCCGGGAAGAACACCGCGCGCAGCAGCGGTCCCGCGCCCAGGTTGAGGCTGCGCTGCGCCTCCCGTGCCGCGGTTTCCACGTCCGCGTCCGCCTCGACCCGGAACACGTCGACCTCGGCGTCCGCGACCTCCTGCGCCCACCGCCCGTCGACCTCGCGGAACCGCAGCCGCAGCGCGTCGTGGTGCCCGACCACGGTCCGCACGGCCGCGCGCAACGCCTCGGCGTCCACCTCCGGTTCCAGCTCGACCAGCAACGACATGGTGAAGTGCCGCAGCCCGCCGTACTCGGTGAAGAACCACCGCTGGATCGGGGTGAGCGGCGCCGGGCCGGTGAACTCCGGCTCGGGCGCGGTCTCGGCGGCCTCGGACACCACCAGCGCCAACTCGGCCACGGTCTGGTGCCGGAACACGTCCCGCGAGGTCAGGTGCAGCCCGGCCTGCCGGGCGCGGGACACCAGCTGGATGGACAGGATCGAGTCGCCGCCCACCGCGAAGAAGTTGTCCTCGACGCCGATCCGCTCCGCGCGCAGCACCTCGGCCCAGATCCGCGCCAGCTCGGCCTCGACGGGCGTGCGGGGCGCGACGAACTCGCCGTCGGCGACCGCCTGGGGCGCGGGCAGCGCGGCCCGGTCCAGCTTGCCGTTGGGCGTCAGCGGCAGCCGGTCCAGCTCCACGAACGCCGACGGCACCGCGTAGTCGGGCAACGACTCGCGCAGGTGCGCCCGCAGGTCGGCCGGGCCGGTGGTGACGACGTACGCGACCAGGCGGGTGTGCCCGTCGTCCTCGCGGGCCACGACGGCGGCCTCGGTGACGTTCGGGTGGGTGGAGACGGCGGCCTCCACCTCGCCGGGCTCGACCCGGTACCCGCGGATCTTCACCTGGTCGTCGGTCCGCCCCAGGTACTCCAACGTCCCATCGGCCAACCAGCGCACCCGGTCACCGGTGCGGTACATGCGCTCGCCCGGCCCGCCGAACGGGTCGGCCAGGAACCGCTGCGCGGTCAACCCGGGCCGGTCCAGGTAGCCGCGGGCCACCTGGGCGCCCGCGATGAACAGCTCGCCCGGCACGCCCACCGGCACCGGCCGCAGGTCGTCGTCCAGCACGTGCGCGGTCACGTTGCCCAGCGGCGTGCCGATGACCGGCCGGTCGCCGGTGATGCGGCACGACACGGCGTCGACCGTGGCCTCGGTGGGGCCGTAGTAGTTGTGCGCGCGCAGACCGGCGGCCACCAGGTCGCGCCACAGCGCGGTGCCCAGTGCCTCGCCGCCGAGCAGCAGCACCTTCGGGCCGGTCTCCGCCGTCAGCAGGCCGTCGGCCAGCAGTTGGCGGACGTAGGACGGCGGCAGGTCGAGCAGGTCGATCCGGTGCTCGCGGGCGTAGCCGATCAACGTGGTGGCGTCGAGCCGCACGTCGTCGGTGAGCACGTGCAGCTCGTGGCCGTCGGCCATGAGCAACATGCCCTCCCACGACGTGTCGAACGAGAACACGGCGCTGAGCGCCACCCGCATCCGTTCGCCGGCGAACGTCTCGCGGTGGTTGTGCAGCAGGTTCGCCAGGTGCCGGTGCTCGACCACCACGCCCTTGGGCAGACCGGTGGAGCCGGAGGTGTAGATCACGTACGCGGCGTGGTCGGGCCGCGGCCGCACGTCCGGCGCGGTCCCGGGTAGACCGGAGGTGTCGACCGGAGCGTCGATCACCCGCACCGCGCCGGAGTCGGCCAGCAGGTACTCCCGGCGCGCGTCGGGCAGGCCCGGGTCGACGGGCAGGTACACCGCACCGGCCTTGAGGATGCCCAGGACCGCGACCACCCAGTCGACACCGCGCGACAGGGAGAGGGCGACGATCTGCTCGGGCTCGACGCCCTCGGCGAGCAGGTGGTGCGCGAGCCGGTTGGCGCGGGCGTCCACCTCGGCGAACGTGAGCGCGTCGCCGTCGCACACCAGCGCCGTGGCCCCGGGCGTGCGGCGTGCCTGCGCCTCGAACAACGCCGGGAACGTGGTGTCGGGCACGGTCAGCGCCGGCCCGCGGCCGTCCGGCTCGTCGCCGAGCAGCATCGGCAGCTCGGCCATCGGCCGGTACGGGTCGGCGGTGATCGCGCTCATCAGCGCGAGCAGGTGCCGCGCCATCCGGTCGACCGTGTCGGCGTCGTACAGGTCGGTGCTGTACTCGACCGACCCGAGCAGGCCCTCGGGGGTCTCGGTGAACTCGAAGGTGAGGTCGAAGTTCGACCACTCGCGGCTGAGCGGGTGCTCCTCGACGCGCAGGCCCGGCAGCTCGGGCAGGGTCCGCCCGGCGTTCTGCAGCACGACCATCACGTCGAACAGCGGCGTGCGGCTCGGGTCGCGTGACGCGCCGACCGCCTCCACCACCCGGTCGAACGGCACGTCGTCGTGCGCGAACGCGTCCAACGCGCCCCGGTTCGCCTCGGCCAGGAACTCGGTGAACGACCGCGAGGAGTCCACTGTGGACCGCAGCACCACGGTGCCGACGAGGAAGCCGACCAGCCCGGCCAGCTCCGGCCGGTTGCGGCCGCTGGTGACGGTGCCGACCGCGATGTCGTCCTGGCCGGTGTAGCGGGCCAGCAGCAGTTGGCACGCGGCCAGCAGCGTGGTGAACAGCGTGGTCTCGTGCACCCTGGCCAGCTCGGCCAGGTCGCCCGCCAACCGCGCGGGCACGGTGAACTCGTGCGTCGCGCCCGCCGACGTGCGCTCCGCCGGTCGCGGCCGGTCGGTCGGCAGGTCCAGCGGCGCCACCCCGGCCAGGCGGTCGACCCAGAACCCGGTGTCCACCGGCCGCCCGCGCTGCCAGACGGCGTAGTCGGCGTACTGCAACCGGGGTTCGGGCAGGGCTTCGCCCCGGTACAGCGCGCCCAACTCGTCCGCCAGCACGCCGAGCGACCAGCCGTCGACCACGATGTGGTGCGAGGTCAGCAGCAGCACGTGCGCGTCGTCGGACTCCGTCAGCTGGGCAGGCCGAAGTAGTCCGGCGCGGAACAGCGGGCCGCGGCGCAGGTCGAACGGCTCGTCCAGCACCTCGCGCAGGTCGTCGGCGGCGATGAGGTCGACCTCGACGTCATCGTGCACCACCTGCACCGGGCGGCCGTCGACCTGGTCGAACGTCGTGCGCAGCGACTCGTGCCTGCGCACCAGGCCGCGCACGGCCTCGGTGAGCCGGCGCTCGTCGAGCGGACCGGTCAGGCGCAGCGCGATCGCGCTGGTGTACTCGGTGCTCCCGGGCTGGAACTGGGCCAGGAACCACAGCCGCTGCTGGCCCGCCGACAGCGGTAGCGGCTCGTCGCGCGGCGCGGGCGGGATCACGTCGACCTGCGGCGCGGCGCGCCCGGCGAGCCGCGCGCGCAGCTTGTCCCTCAGGTGCTCCGGCAACGCGGAGATGCGGTCGTTCTTGGACGCGGTCATGACGGGTCACGCCTCCGTGTCGGCAGCGAGGGCTTCGAGGTCCGCGAGCACCAGGTCCTCGACCAGGTCGGCCAGGGTGGCGACGGTGCGCGCGGTGAGGACGTCGCGCGGTGAGAGGTCGACGCCGAACGCCGCCTTGGTCCGGGACGTGATGTGCAGGCTGCGGATCGAGTCGCCGCCCAGGGTGAAGAAGCTGTCCTCCACGCCGACCCGGCCGACCCCGAGCACGTCCGCCCAGATGGCGGCGATCGCCTCTTCGGTCTCGGTCCGGGGGGCCACGTACTCGACGGATGTGACCGCGTCGCGCTCGGGCGCGGGGAGCGCGACGCGGTCGAGCTTGCCGTTCACGGTCAACGGCAGGCTTTCCAGTGCGACGAACGCCGCGGGCACCATGTGGTCGGGCAGGACCTTGGCCGTGTGGTCGCGCAACTCCGCCGCCGTAGTCGGCTTGTCCGGCACGAAGTACGCCACCAAGCGTTGTTCGTTCGCCACTACAACGACCTGGGCGACGGCAGGATGCGCGGCGAGCACCGATTCCACCTCACCGAGTTCGATCCGGAACCCGCGGATCTTCACCTGCTGGTCGGCGCGGCCCAGGTAGTGCAGCACGCCGTCCTCCCACCGGGCGAGGTCGCCGCTGCGGTACATGCGGGTACCGGGTGGGCCGAACGGGTCCGCGACGAACCGGGACGCGGTCAGCCCCGGCCGGTCGAGGTAGCCGCGGGCCAGGCCCGGCCCGGCCACGTACATCTCGCCCGGCACGCGCGGCGGAACCGGGTTGAAGTCCTCGTCCAGCACGTAGACCCGCAGGTCCGGGATGGGCACGCCGATGGAGCCGTCGGCGTGCGTCCACGTGACGTGCACGGTCGTCTCGGTGATCCCGTACATGTTGATCAACGCGCCGGTCCCGCGCCACGCGGACAGCTTGCGCGTGTCGAGGGCTTCGCCACCGAAGATCACGTGGCGGACGCCGAGGTCGGGCGCGTGCTCCAGCAGCTGGTAGAACGCCGACGGCGTCTGGTTGAGCACGGTCACGCCTTCGTCGGTGATCAGGCGGGCGAACTCGCGCGGCGACCGCGCCACGTCGTGCGGCACGACGACGAGTCGGCCGCCGTGCAGCAGCGGTCCCCACAGCTCCCAGACGGAGAAGTCGAACGAGTAGCTGTGGAACAGGGTCCACACGTCGTCCGGCCCGAAGCCGAACCAGTGGTCGGTGGCGGAGAACAGCCGCACCACGTTGCCGTGCGGGATGACCACGCCCTTGGGCCGTCCGGTGGAACCGGAGGTGTAGATGACGTACGCCGAGTGGTCCGGGCGCAGCGCCGGCGTCGGCGCCGTCGTGGGCAGGCCGGCCAGCTCCGGGACCTCCGACAGCACGGCCACCGGTCGCGCGTCGGCGATCGTGGCCGCGATCCGGTCGGCCGGGTAGGCCGGGTCCAGCGGCAGGTAGGCCGCGCCCGACTTGAGCACCGCCAGCACCGCGACGACCTGGTCCAGCGAGCGGGGGAACCGCAGCGCGACGATCCGCTCCGGCGCGGCGCCGAGGGCGATCAGGTGGTGCGCCAGCTGGTTCGTGCGCTCGTCCAGCTCGCGGTAGGTCAGGTGCGCGCCCTCGCACGTCACCGCGACCGCGTCCGGCGTGCGCGCGGCCTGGGCGGCGAACAGCTCGGGGATCGTGGTGGTCGGCTCGTCGACCGCGGTGCCGTTCCAGTCGACCAGCACCTGGCGGACCTCGTCGTCGGACAGCCACGGCACGGCGGCCACCGGCCGGTCCGGGTCGGCGACTAGACCGACGAGCAACCTGCGCAGCCGCTCGCCGAGCCGTTCGACCCCGGCCCGCTCGAACATCGCGGGCTCGTAGCCCAGCAGCACGCCCAGCCGTTCGGCCGGGTAGACGGTGGCGCTGAGCGGGAAGCTCGTGGTCTCGACCGCGGACAGCTCGCGCAGGCCCATGCCCTCGGCGAGTTCGACCGGGTAGTTCTCGAACACCACGACGCTGTCGAACAGGTTCGTGCCGCGCTCGACCTCGCTCCACGACTGGATGTCGGTCAACGGCACGTGCTCGAAGCGCCGCGACTCGACCTGCGCGTCCTGCAACGCGCGCAGCCAGTCCGCGACCGGCGCCGCCCCGTCGACCTGCACCCGGACCGGCAGCGTGTTGATGAAGATGCCGGTGATCGCGTCCACGCCGGGCAGCTCCGCGGGCCGACCGGAGACCGTCGCGCCGAAGCAGACGTCACGCCTGCCGCTGGAGCGCGCCAGCAGCAGCGCCCACGCGCCCTGCACGATGGCGCTGGGCGTGAGGCGGTGCCGGCGCGCGAACTCGTACAGCCCCGCGGACTCCTCGCCGGTCAGCTCGACCTCGAGGCGCTGCGACGACGTGCCGTGCTCGGCCGGGCGGTCGGCGGGCAACGGGGTCGGCGAGTCGAACCCGGCCAGCACCCGACGCCAGTGGGCCCGCGCCTCGGCCTCGTCCTGCTCGGCCGTCCAGGCGACGTAGTCGCGGAACGGCCGCCGCTGCGCCGGTTCGCCGAGCACGTCGGACAGCACGTGGAAGATGCTCCAACCGTCGAGCAGCACGTGGTGGAACGTCCACAGCACCTGCACGCTGGTGGGGGACAGGCGTGCGATCGCGACCCGCATCAGCGGCGGCGCGGCCAGGTCGATGCCCTCGGCCCGGTCCTCCGCCAGCAGCTCGCGCAGCCGGTCGGCGCGGGCGTCGTCGTCGAGGTCGCTCCAGTCCAGGAACGTGAACGGCACGCGGACGTGCTCGTGCACGACCTGCAACGGCTGCCGCACGCCCTCCCACAGCACGCTGCTGCGCAGCACGGGGGTCCGGTCCACCACCCGCTGCCAGGCGGCGGCGAACTCGGCCGGGTCGGTGACCCCGTCGACCACGAACGTGGTCTGCTGGAAGTACACGCCCTTGTCGCCCAGGCCGTGGAAGACCATGCCCGCCTGCATGGGGGTGAGCGGGTAGGCGTCCTCGCCGGTGATCCGGTCCACCTCGGCCTGGGTGAGGTCGGCCAGCGGGAAGTCCGACGGCGTGCGGCCGCCCGCGCCCGGCTCGGCGCAGTGCGCCACGATGCCGCGCAGCGCCGCGGCGAACCCGTCGGCGAGCCGGGAGATCGTGTCCTGGTCGTGGTTGTGCTCGCTGTAGTGGAAGGTGAACTCCAACCGGTCGCCGCGCACCTGGCCGACGACGTCGAGCAGGTGGGGCCGCGGTGCGCGCGGGTCGGCGGACAGCTCCAGGTCGCGCTGGTCGGCGTCGAACCGGCCCAGGTAGTTGAACGAGATCCGGGGGTCGCAGGCGGGCGCGGTGCGGGCCAGGTGACGCAGCGCGCCGTACCCGATGCCGCGTCCGGGCACGGCCCTGAGCTGTTCCTTCACCGACTTCAGCGTCCCGCCCCAGTCGGTCCCGCGCGTCCCGTCGCCGTCGGGCAGGTCGAGCGCGACCGGGAAGACGGTGGTGAACCAGCCGACCGTGCGGGACAGGTCGACGTCGGCGAACAGCTCCTCGCGACCGTGGCCCTCCAGGTCGACGAGCACCCGCGACCGGCCGGTCCAGTCGGCCAGGACCCGGCCCAGGGCGGTCAGCAGCACGTCGTTGACCTGCGTGCGGTACACACCGGGCACGTCGCGCAGCACGGCGCGGGTCTCCTCGGCGGTGAGCCGCACGGTGACCTCCCGCTGCGAGCCGACCGTGTTCGGGCCGATCCGGTCCACCGGGATGTCGGTCGGGGTGGCGGCCACGCCGGTCCAGTGGTCGAGCTCGGCGTCGAAGCCGCGTCCGGCGTGCTCGGCGAGCCGGTTCGCCCAGTCGCGGAACGACGTCGTCTTGCGTCCGATGTGGACGGTCTCGCCCGCGTGGGCCTGGCGGTAGGCCGTGGTGAGGTCCTCGACCAGCACCCGCCACGAGACGCCGTCGACCACGAGGTGGTGCGCGGTCAGCCGTACCGACCGCGCGTCGAGGACCTCGGCCCGCAGCAAGGGACCGCAGGTGAGGTCGAAGTGCTCCAGCGCCAACGGGTCGGCGTGCGTGACGGGCTCGACCACCTGCCGGTCGCCCTCGAACCGGGTGCGCAGCGCGTCGTGGTGCTCGACCAGCGCGGCCAGGGCGGTGCGCAGCGCCGGGACGTCGAGGTCGGCGTCGAGGTCCACGACGACGGACTGGTCGAAGTGCTCGGGTCGCACGGCGTGGCGGTCGAGGAACCAGCGTTGGATCGGGGTGAGCGGCGCGTCGCCGGTGACCGGGCCCTGGTCGGTGTCCGGCGGCAGGTCGCGGGTGACGTGCGGCGCGATGGCGGCGATGGTCTGGTGCGCGAAGATGTCCCGCGAGGTCAGCACCAGGCCGGCGCGGCGGGCGCGGGTGACCACCTGGATGCCCAGGATGGAGTCGCCGCCCAGGGCGAAGAAGTTGTCCCGCACGCCGACCCGGGCCGCGCCGAGCACGTCGGCGAACACGTCGGCCAGCACCTCCTCGACCGGCGTGCGCGGTGCCACGTAACGGACTTCGGCGCGTTGGTCCGGCGGTGCGGGCAGCGCGTCGCGGTCGAGGTGGTCGAGCCCGACGAACGTCGTGGGCACGGCGTGCGCGGGCAGCACCTGACCGAGGAACCCCTCCAACGCGGCCGCGTTGACCGGGGGCGTCACGTACGCGACCAGCCGCCGGTCGGCGACGACCACGGCCGCGTCGGTGACCTCGTCGTGCCGCCGGATCGCCTGCTCGACCTCGGCCAGGTCGACCCGGACGCCCCGGATGCGGACCGTCCGGTCCGGCGTGCCGTCGTCCGACCCCGGGTCGAGGTCGACCAGGCCGCGCAGCGGGCGGTCCGGGTCGTCCACCACCAGGTGCAGCAGCGCTTCCAGGTCGTCGCCGAGCGACTCGACGGTGGCGGCGTCGAACAGGTCGGTGTTGTACTCGACGGTCAGCGCCAGGTCGTCGCCGCGCGGCCAGAACTCCACCACGAGGTCGAACCGGGCCACCGGCCGGGGCAGGTCGTGCTCGACCGCGGTCAGCCCGCCGAACGCGGCGTCGCGCAGCAGCGGCTGGTGCAGCGCCACGACGGCCTGCACGAGCGGCGTGCGGCTGGGGTCGGGGTCGGGCCGCACCGCCTCCACCACCCGGTCGAACGGCACGTCGTCGTGCGCGAACGCCTCCAGCGCGGTGTCCCGCACCTGGTCGAGGAACGCGCTGAACGGCAGGTCCGGGTCCACCCACGAGCGCAGCACGAGCGTGCGCACGAAGAAGCCGACGGCGCGTTCCAGGTCGGCGCGGTCACGGCCGGAGCTGACCGTGCCCACGGCGATGTCCCGCTGTCTGCTGCGCGACGACAGCAGCACCTGCACGGCGGCGGTGAGCGCCATGAACAGGGTGGCGTCGTGCGCGCGGCCGACGGCCGTGAGCCGCCGCACCAGCCCGGCGGGCAGCGGGCGGCGCAGCACCGCGCCGGACGTGGTGCGCAGCGGCGGTCGCGGTCGGTCGGTGGGCAGGTCCAGCGCCTCGATGCCGTCGAGCCGGTCGCGCCAGTACGCCGGGTCGCCCGCGGGCCTGGCCATGTCCCACACGGTGAAGTCGGGGTACTGCACGGCCGGCTCGGCGGGCTGCCCGCCCGCGTACAGCTCGGCCAGCTCCTCCAGCAGCACCTGCACCGACCAGCCGTCGGTGACGATGTGGTGCTGCACCAGGACCAGCAGGTGCTCGTCGGTGCCGAGCGGGCTGAGCACGGCGCGGGTCAACGGACCGCGCCGCAGGTCGAACGGCTCGTCCAGGCCGAGGTCGGCGGTCGTGGCGCGGTCGGGCAGCACGCGCAGCGGTACCGTGCCGTCCGGCGCCACGACCTGCACCGGCTCGTCGCCCATCAGGTCGAACGTGGTGCGCAGCGCGTCGTGCCGGCAGGCGACCGCGTCCAGCGCCCGGGCCAGCCGGGGCACGTCCAGCGGCCCGGTCAGCCGGATCCCGACCGCGGTGTTCTGCTCGGCGGTGCCGTCCAGGGAGAACAGCCGGCGCTGGGCCGACGACAGCGGCAGCGGCGTGACCCGGGGCACGCGCGGGATCGGCGTGCCGTCCTGTTCGGGCAGGGCCTCGGCGAGCGCGGCGACCGTGCGGTGGTCGAACATCGCCCGCACCGGCAGCCCGCCGAGCCGGGACAGCGCCCGCACGGCCAGGATCGAGTCGCCGCCCAGGGCGAAGAAGTCGTCGTGCGCGCCCACTCGCGGCACGCCGAGCACGTCCGACCACACCTCGGCGACCCGGCGCTCGGCCGCGGTGCGCGGCTCGACGTGACCCTCCGGGACGTCGCCGACGACCGGCTCGGGCAGCGCGTCGCGGTCCAGCTTCCCGTTGGGCGTCAACGGGAACGCCTCCAGCGCGACGAACGCGGACGGGACCAGGTAGTCCGGCAGCTTCGCGGCGAGGCTGCGGCGCAACCCCGCCAGGTGCTCGTCCGACCCCGTCTCGCCGACCACGTACGCGACCAGCCGCTTCGGCTCGCCGCGCGCGACGACGACGGCGTGCTCGACACCGGGCTGCCCGCGCAGCAGCGCCTCGATCTCGCCGGGCTCGACCCGGAAACCCCGGATCTTCACCTGGTGGTCGGCGCGGCCGACGAACTCCAACTGGCCGTCGGCGCGGGTGCGGACCACGTCACCGGTGCGGTACATGCGGGCGCCGGGCGGGCCGAACGGGTCGGCCACGAACCGCTGCGCGGTCAGCCCCGGCCGGCCCAGGTAGCCCCGCGCCAGGCCGACGCCGGTGACGTACAGCTCGCCCTCGGCGGACGGGCGCAGGTCGTCGTCCAGCAACCTGACCTCGGTGCCGGGGATGGGACGGCCGATGGGTGGCGTGCCGCCGGGCTCCAGCGGCTCGCTCCACGACGTGACCACGGTGGACTCGGTCGGCCCGTAGGCGTTGATCATGCGCCGGCCGGGCGCCCACTTCGCCACCAGGTCCGGCGGGCAGGCGTCACCGCCGACGACCAGCGTGCGGAAGGAGGGCAGCGGCACGTCCGGCACGGTCGCCAGCGCCACCGGCGGGATCAGCGCGTGCGTGACGCCGAACCCGGCGATCACCTGCGCGAGCTGGTCGCCCAGCAGCGGGCCGGGCGGCGGCACCACGAGCGCCGCGCCGGCGGGCAGCGCCATGCACAGCTCCAGCACCGAGGCGTCGAAGCTGGGGGAGGAGAACTGGAGCACCCGGTCGCCCGGGCGCACGTCGAAGTGGTCGATCTCGGCGGCGGAGAACGCCGGTAAGCCCCGGTGCGGCACCACCACGCCCTTGGGGCGGCCGGTCGAGCCGGACGTGTAGATCACGTACGCGGGGTCCTCCGGCCGGATCTCCACGTCGGGTGCCGTCGTGGGTCCGCCGGCGAGCTCCGGCGTGCCGTCGAGCACCAGCAGCGGCTCGGCGTCCTCGACCATGAACGCGATGCGGTCGGCCGGGTAGTCCGGGTCGATCGGCAGGTACGCGGCACCGGTCTTCAGCACCGCGAGCCGCGCCACCACGTTGTCCACCGACCGCGGCATGGCCACCCCGACGACGCGTTCCCGCCCTGCCCCCTTGGCGACCAGCAGGTGCGCGAGCCGGTTCGCGCGTTCGTCGAGCTCCCGGTAGTCCACCACCTCGTCGGCGGATATGACGGCCGGTGCGTCGGGGGTGCGCAGCGCCTGCGCGGCAATCAATTCCGGCAGTGTGCGGGCGTGCGTCATCGCGAGAGGTGCCTTTCTGACCGAGGGCGCGGCTTACCCATTCCGCGGGGGTTCAAACGTGAAGTTCAGTGCATTTTCGCGACTTGCCTGCGGGCGAGCCGGCCGCCGATCTGGATCCACCTGATCCCGCCGCCGTCCGGGTCCCGCAGGAAACGCCCGGTCTGGTTGGTGTCGCCGGTGTCGGAATCACGCATCGCGAACACCAGGCCGTCGAACAACGACAGGTCCGCGAACGGCTCGCCGTCCACCGTGAGCGCCAGGCGCTCGCGGTCCACGGCGCGCACCGCGTATTCGACGTCCCCGTTGCGGAAGCTCCCGGCGCAGTCCGGGGGAGGGGCGATGCGGCGGTGCAGGCCGCTCATTCCGTCGTAATCGGCCACCGGCAGGCCCGCGGCGACCAATTCCGGCACGAGGTCCCGCCACATCGCGAAGCCGCTGCTCCCGTTGGTGGTCAGGGCGACCGCGGTGCCGTCGGCCGGGTTGATCCGCAGGTGGCACGACGTGCCGTCGGCGGTGCCGTCGTGGCCGACCCAGCGCACGCCGTCGCGCTGGAACAGCGCCAGGCCGAGGCCCCAGCCGTCGGCCATGCCGAACGGCTCGGCGTGCCGGACCGGTGTGCGCATCAGCGCGAGGTCGGCCGGGTCGATCAGGTGTGGCGCGGACCCACCGAGCATCCGGCCGAACGCGACCAGGTCGGTGGCGCTGGCCGCCAGGGCGCCGGCGGGCGCGTCGACCGGCGCCAGCGACTGGGCCACCGGGACCACCCGGCCCGTGGTGGCGTTGACCGCGTGGCCGGTGACCACGTCGGCGTCCACGGGGGTGGTGAACCTGGCGCGCACGCCCAGCGGGCGCAGCAGGACCGCCTCCACCGCCTCCGACCAGGACATACCGGTCGTCACCTCGATCAGGTGGCCGACCAGGCAGTAGCCGATGTTGGAGTAGGAGAAGCCGGCGCCGGGCTCGTGCAGGGGGTGCAGCTCGCGCAGTGCCTGCCGCACGTGGTTGCGCAGGGACGTGGTGCGCACGTCCTCGGGGTCCGACGGCAGGCCGCCGGTGTGGCTGAGCAAGTGGCGCAACGTGAGCTCGTCGGCCACCCCGGGCAGGTGGTCCGACAGCGGCGCGTCCAGGTCCAGGTCCCCGTCGGAGACCAGGGCCATGGCCACGGTCGCGGTGAACGTCTTGGTGATCGAGCCGATGGGCACGGCCGCGTCCGCGGCCAGGCCCACCTCGTGCGTCCAGGTGCTTCCGGCGTGGTGCACGGCGAGCTGCACTCCGGGCACGAGGTGCTCCCGGGCGAGCGCCGTTAATCGGGTGGCGATCCGGTCGGTGTCCATGCGTGATCCTCTGAAATGTGCCACAGCGTCAATGAGTTACCGGGGCTTGGGGCAACGTTGGCCGTCGGCACGAGATCGTCGCGACCGCCGAACGGAGCATTCACCGAATGGAGATTCCCTATTTTGAGGGAACTGTAACCCAATGTTAGAAGCGCCACTTCCCGGGTTCACTCGAACGGCCTGGTTTGGACCGGCCCGTCTCGTATATACGTGCAGTACGCGAGGGTTATTCGCAGTCACGTGTCAACGGCTTGCGCAGCCCCCTAGGCTGTCCATCAGGTGGGCATGAAAATGTTCTTGGTGGTCCGTTCAGACGGATTTTAGAGGATGTTCCGAGAAGGCCGTAACCTTTCTCGAAGAACGTCGTTTGACGTTACTCGGGCGTAGCCGAGGTGGTGCGCCGGTAGTGCCGCGCGGCGCGGGCCCGATTACCGCACGCCGGCGAGCACCACTCGCGCCTCGGATGGTCTTTTGTGAAGTAGAGCACGCACCCCGGTGCGTAACAGGCGCGCAACCGTGCGTGGTCGGGACCGGTGAACATCGCGATCGCCTCGGCGGCCGTGCCGGCCAGTGCGGCGGTCGCCGCGGGCGCGTCGGACGTGGTGCGCAGGCGCGGTGCGCCGTCGTGCAGTTCGAGCTGGGGCCAGGTGGTCGCCGCGGTGGCCGCCCGGTTCAGGTCGGCCACGGCGCGCCCGGCGTCGCGGTCCGCCGCGATGGGGCGGGTGTCGCCGGTGAGCAGGGCGGCCAGGTCGCGCAGCGCCCGGCGGAGGGTGCGGAACGCCGCCAGGTCGGCCTCGGTGGCCGGTGGGCCGTCCAGCCACGCACTCAGCTCGGCGGTCGTCGTGAGGTGGTCGTGCACGCCGGAGCGGTCCGCGCGGAGGGTGTTTGTCAGGCGGATCGGCCGCGGCTCGTCGGGCCGCTCGTCCGGTGTGCGTGGTTCCGGCACGCCTCTAACGCTAACACGGGCTTGCATCCGTTAGTCGGGCGATCTAACGTTTGGATGGCTGATCAAACGTTAGAAGGGGTTGCCCGTGCTGCTGGTCCCTCCGTTCACAGAGGACTCCGCCCGCGCCAAGGTCCAGGCGGCCGAGGACGTGTGGAACACCCGCGACCCCGGTCGCGTCGTCGCCGCGTACACATCGGACTCGGTGTGGCGCAACCGGTCCGAGTTCGTGCGGGGGCACGACGAGATCGTCGCGTTCCTGACCCGGAAGTGGCGGCGCGAGCACGACTACGTGCTGCGCAAGTCGCTGTGGGCGTTCACCGGCGACCGCATCGCGGTCCGCTTCCAGTACGAGTGGCACGACGACGAGGGCCGGTGGTGGCGCAGCTACGGCAACGAGAACTGGGAGTTCGCGTCGGACGGGCTGATGCGCCGCCGTGAGGCGAGCATCAACGACGTGCCCATCGCGGCCACCGACCGCCGCCTGCCCGGCCCCGCCGACCTCCCGCTCGCCTGACCGCGCGTCGTCCTGAGCGTTGAACTCGGGGTACGCGAACGTAGGACACGCACGTTCTGGAGGTAGGACTCGCGCGTTCTGAACGTAGGACTCGCGGGGGTTGGAGGTGGGGTTGCGCGGGGGTTGGGGGTGCGGGGGGAGGGGTCAGTCGCGTTGGACTTCGTGGTGCAGGGCCTGCATCCGGGCGTCCAGTTCGGCGGCGATGGCGGCGGTGGCGGTCAGCTCCTCGACGAAACCCGCGGGCACCTGGTCGTCGTACTTGTAGTAGAGCTTGTGCTCCAAAGTGGCCCAGAAGTCCATCGCGATGGTCCGCAGCTGCACCTCGACCTTCACGTGCTCGACCCGGTCGGACAGGAACACCGGGATGCGCACGATCAGGTGCAGGCTGCGGTACCCGTTGGGCTTCGGCGCGGCGATGTAGTCCTTGGTCCGGAGGATCTCCACGTCGTTCTGCCGGGCCAGCATGTCCCGCACCCGGTACACATCGGACACGAACGGGCACACCACCCGGACGCCCGCGACGTCGTCGAGGTGCTCGGCGGCCAGCGCCAGGTCCGCCGGCAGCCCCTTGCGCCTGAGCTTGTCGAGGATCGCGTCGGGCCGCTTCACCCGGTGCGTGACGTGCTCGATGGGGTCGTGCCGGTGGACGAGGTCGAACTCCTCGCTCAGGATCCGCAGTTTCGTCATGAGCTCGTCGACCGCGAACTTGTACACCACGAGGGACCGCCGCAGCAGGTCGTCCGCGACGCCGATCTCCATGATCCCACGATACCGGGACCGGGTTCGGCTAGGATGCCGGTCGTGAACACCCACTGGCACGTGGTCCTTCCGCCGCCGTGCGCCTGACCGGGCGCACTCGCTGACACACCCCTTCACGCCTGCCTGATCGCGCAGTGCGCCCGTTCGCGTCCTCTTCTCGTCTCGCGAACGGAGACCTCGTGTCGACCATCCTCGTACAAGCACGTCCTTCCGTCACCCGCGGACCGCTGCCGATCCTGGCCGCGTGCGTCCTGTGGGGCACCACCGGCACGGCCAGTTCGCTGGCGCCTGCCTCCGCACCGGCCGCGGCCGTCGGCGCGGCGGGCCTCGTGGTGGGCGGCTTGCTGCTCTTCCTCACCGCCCGCGGCACGCGTGCCGTGCTGCGGACCGCCGACCGGCGGTTGCTGCTGCTCGGCGCGGTGACCGTGGCGGGCTACGCGCTCGCGTTCTACCCGGCCGTCGCGCGCACCGGCGTGGCGGTGGCCACCACCGTGGCGTTGGCCACCGCGCCGATCGTGCTCGGGCTGCGCTCCCGACCGGTGGTCACGTCGACCGCCGTGCTCGGCTGCACGGTGCTCGTCCTGGGCGGCGGTGACGCGCACGTCGACCTGGTCGGCGTGGCGTTGGCGCTGGTCGCGGGCTTGTCGTACGCGGTGTACTCGGTGATCTGCGCCTACCTGGTGGGCCTCGGGCACCCGTCCCGGGCGGTGGTGGGCACGGTGTTCGGCGGCGCGTCGGTGCTGACGCTGCCGGTGTTGCTCGTGCTCGGCGTCGGGTGGGTGGCGAGCCCCTCGGGGTTGGCGGTGACCGCGCACCTGGCGGTGTTCACCACGTTCGCGGCCTACCTGCTGTTCGGGCTCGGGCTCCGGCACGTCGACGCGGCCGCCGCGACCACGTTGACCCTCGCCGAGCCCGCCGTGGCGGCGGTGCTGGGCGTGGTCGTGCTGCACGAGCGCCTGCCGCTCGTGTCGTGGTGCGGCATGGGCTTGCTGGGGCTCGCCCTGGTCGCGCTCGCCCGCAGGTGACCGGACGGGGTCGGCGCCCGAACGCGGGGCGCCGACCCCGGCGGGTCACCCGCGCGGGACCAGCACCCACTCCTGGGTGCCGTCGTCACGGACGGCCTGGATGTCGACCCGCGGCGGGTGGACCGGCCGCGGTGACCGGTCGAGCCGCAACGCGCCGCCCAGCACCGGGTAGATGTGCACGCGCTCGGGCGCCGAGCCGACGACCCGGACGGACCAGGAGAACGGGTACGGGCTCGCGACGACCGGCCGGCGGTCCTGCGGCTCACGCCCGCCCAGCCCCAGGTACAGGCCCGTGCGCAGGTTCCGGATGAGCTGGCTCGTCCGGCTGTCCCGGACGAACTCCCACTCCTGGGGCCCCGGGTCGCCGAACGTCGGCAGCAGGACGGTCGGCGAGCCCTGCTGGTTCGAGATGTGGGTGAGGAGGGCGTTCCCGTCGCCGCCGAGGGCGATGCGGTAGACCCCGTCGGGGACCACGCGGGCGGGCGACGCCACGGCCGCGGGCGCGGTGGCCAACGCCAGCACCGCTACGGCCCACGCGACCGCCCCCCTGACGGCACGTCGGAGAATCATCATCAACGGATCCCTTCCTGAGGCGCGCCCCTCGCGGAGCGGGGAACCTCAGGAATACCGCCATTCGGCCGCCGGTGCAGTCGATCGAACGGTGGTATTGCCCGTTCGGAGGAGGGAACCGGCCGGTGGCGGCCCGCTAGTCGGTGCGGTGCGCTCCGCCGCCCAGGCCGTAGAGGATGCGCTGGATCACTTCCGGGTCCACGTCCGGTTCGTCGCCCAGCTTCTCGGCGGCGGGGGAGCGGCGGGGCTCGCGGCGCGGCAGCGGCACGGCCGAGGCGTTCATGCCCGACGGCAGGGCGAGTTCGCACCACGCCAGGTGGCCGCCCGCGGTGAGGTCGACCAGGCCCGCGCGGGAGCCCGCCAGTTCCGGCGGCAGCGCGACGCGGTTGCCCTCGACCTCGACCACCAGGTAGGTGCCGGTCAGTCGCAGGCGCACCAGCAGGAAGCCGGGCGCGCGCCGGTCGGCCACGTCGACCGCGGCACCGACCAGCCGCCGGATGGTCTGCGCGGCCTCGTCCTGCATGGCCCGCAGGCGCCATTCGCCGAGCGAGAAGCGGACGAACATGTCCGCGACGTTCACCGCGGTGGGCAGCGCGACGAGTCGAAGGTCGTCGACCTGTTCGGTCTGGGCGTTCACACCGATCCTCCTCGCCTGCGTCCGGCGCGTGCTGCGCCAGATGGTGCCATGAACACGTCCGATGTCACCCACGTGGTCTACGACCGTGAGCGGAACGTGTCCGCATCGAGTTCTACAGCTTCAGTGTTGACCGAAAGAGAACCCTGGTTCCACGACCTACTACGGGTGAAGACGGTGCACGGTTCACACGGGTTGCGGCGGCGGACCGAAAGCTACCGAAATGCGAGTCGAAAGGGAATCACGGCGGAGGCGCGCCCGGACGTGCGGCTTGCCTACGCAGCGTAGGCGACGGTGCCCTCAACATCGTCGAAGGGCCCGCCGATGTTCCGGCGGGCCCTTCGAGGGGTTCGTGAGGGGGTCAGGCCTGCTTGACGGCCTCGATCTCCAGGAGGATGGTGATCTTGTCGCCGACGACGGCGCCGGCGGGGCCGCCGGTCACGCCGAACTCGCGGCGGTTGATCTCGGTGGAGGCGGAGAAGCCCGCGACCTTCGCGCCCTCGAAGCCGTCGCCGAAGCCGTTGATCTCCAGCTCCAGCGTCACGGGCTTGGTCACACCGTGCAGCGACAGCTCACCGTCGACGAGGAAGCCCTCGCCGTGGGCGCGCACGCCGGTGGAGGTGAAGGCGAGCTCGGGGAACTTCTCGACGTCCAGGAAGTCCTCGCCCTTGACGTGCGCGTCGCGCTGGTCGTTGCGGGTGTCGACGGAGGTGGCGTCGATCTTGGCGGTGACCGTGGACTCCAGCGGGTTCTCGGCGGTCACGATGGTGCCCTCGAAGGTGCCGAAGTGGCCGCGGACCTTGGACACGCCGAGGTGGCGGACCACGAAGGAGACGTCCGAGTGCACCGGGTCGATCGCCCACGTGCCCGCGAGGTAGCCGGGGATCTGCACAGTCTGCGTGGTCATTGATGGTCCTTCTGGGTTGGTCTGGTTGAACTCTCAACAGAATATAGCGCATCCTGGTTGAGGGTTCAACAACGCCCGTATGATGGGAGGCATGAGTGACGTGCGGTGGCTGAGCGCCGAAGAGCAGCAGGTGTGGCGTGGCTTCATGACCGCCGTGACCAAGTTCACCGAACACCTGGACCGGCAGTTGCAGCGCGACTCCGGGATGCCCATGGCGTACTACGAGATCCTGGTCGCGCTGTCCGAGGCGCCTGGGCGTGAGTTGCGGATGAGCGAGCTGGCGGCGGTGTGCCACTCGTCGCGGTCGCGGCTCTCGCACGCGGTGGCCCGGTTGGAGAAGGAGGACTGGGTCGTGCGGCGGGCGTGCCCGTCGGACCGGCGTGGCTCGATCGCGGCGCTCACCGACGCCGGGTTCGCCGTGCTGGAGCAGGCGGCGGCGGGTCACGTGACGGCCGTGCGCGAGCACCTGTTCGACGTGCTGACCCCGGAGCAGCTGCGGTCGCTGGCGGAGATCAGCCGGGCCGTGGACGCGGGGTTGACGTCGGAGTGCGCCAAGGTGCGCGAGGAGTACGCCGACCTCTGAGGCCCGGCCCGCCGGCTCGCCTGCCTCACTGCCGATCCGGCTGGTCCCACGGGCCGACCCGCCCGTCTCACTGCCCGACCCGCCTGCCTCGCTGCCGCCTCGCCTGGTCCCACGGGCCGCTCGCCGGCCTCGTGGGCGCGTCCCGTCGGGCTCGCGGAGGTCGGGCGATCCCACGTGCGGAGGATGTCCGGTCCGATGTGGACGCATCCGGCGCAGTGGCGCGTGGGCCGAGCGGAGCAGGTTCGCGGGTCGTCTCAGAATTGTCATAGGAGCCCGTTAGCATCCGGCTCGTGGGAGCGAAGCTGGGCAGGGTCGCGCGTCGGGCCATCGGCGTGGGGCGACGCGAGTCGGCCAGTGTCGGCGCCGCCGCGTTAGGTTTGCTGTTGCTGGTCGGCGCCGCACTGGGCGACGGCATTTCGCGCACCGCCGTCGAGGTCTCCGACGGCTTGACCTGGCTGGGCGACGACCAGCGCGGCGAGGTCGTCCAGGTCAACCCCAGCTCCGGCAAACCCCAGACGCGGTTGCAGGTCAGCGGTGCGGACGCGCAGTTGGAGATCGCGCAGTCCGACGACAAGCTGATCGTGCTCGACCGCCGCACCGGGCAGATCACCGTGATCGACCTGGCCACGTTGCTCTCGTCCGGTCGCAGGCAGACGCCTCCCGGACCGTCGGCGAAGGTGCTCATCGCGGGTGACCGCGTGTTCGTGGTCGACCGCGCGGCGGGGTCGGTGCACAACGCCGACCCGGTGACGTTGGCCGACATCGGCTCGCCGTGGTCGGCGGGCCAGCCCCTGGCGGACGTGGTGGTCGACGACCACGACGTGGTCTGGGCGGTGGACCACGGCGGCAACCTGTACGCGTTGGAGTGGTCGGAGGACGACCAGGAGTTCGTGGAGCGGTCCAACAGGGCGGTGGCGGGCGCGGGTCCGCGGACCGCGTTGGTGCCGCACGAGCGCGGCGTGACGCTGCTCGGGTTGGAGGGCGGCGTGGTGGTGCGTGACGGCACCGGCCGCGACCTCACCGTGAGCACCTCGTCGTTCACGGGCGAGGTGCTGGCCGCGCAGATGAGCCCGACGGGCCTGGTGCCCGCGTCGGTGCCGGACGCGTCCGTCGTCGTGCTGGTGATCGGTGACCAGGTGGTGCGGGTCGACATGGTGCAGCAGCCGTTCGATTGTCCCAAGCCGGGCCGCCCGGTGGTGTTCCGCGAGCGGGTCTACGTGCCGTGCCGCGGTTCGGGCAAGGTCGTGGTGCTGGACCGGTCGGGTCGGCCTGGCGCGGCTGACGTGCTCACGGGCGGTTCGGGTGATCCGACGCTGGTGTTCGACGACGGCAAGTTGTTCATCAACGCGCCGGGCGCGGACCAGGGCGTGATCGTGGACGCCGACGGCCGCACCCGCGACGTGGTGATCCGCAGCCCCGAGCTGCCGGTGCTCGACCCGGAGCGGTCGCCGATCCCGAGCGTGCCGAGCCCGCCTCCGCCGCGCCCCGAGCCGCCGACGCGCGACAACCGCGGCAACGGTCAGAACACGCAGTCGGGCGGCGACCGGACGACGACCGCGGCGCCGGCGACGACGAGTGCCGGTGCGCCGGGTGCGGCGCCGGGGCGTCCGGCTGGTGTGACGGTCTCGCAGCGCAGCAACAACGGCACGTCGGTGGTCGTGGCGGTGAGCTGGAGCGCGGTGCCGGACGGCGGTGAGCCGATCTCGGGCTACGCGGTGACGGGCACCGGCGGGTTCTCGGGCGGCACCCAGCAGACGCAGGTTGCGGGCACGTCGGCCGAGTTGGTGTTGCCGTGCGCGGGTTCCACGTTCTGCGCGAGCGGCAAGTTGGACGTCGCGGTGGCGGCGTACAACCGGTTCGGCGCGGGTGAGGCGGGCACGGCGTCGTGGACGATCCGCCCGGCGGCCGGGCAGCCGACCACTACCACCACCACCCAGGCGCCCGTGGTCACGACGACCACGACGACCACGCAGGCACCCCCGCCTCCGCCTCCCACGACGACCACCACCGTGGCTCCGCCACCTCCGTCGCTGCCCGAAGACGGCGCGACCGTGATCAGCCTCGTCGGTGCGGGCTCCCACCAGTACGAGAAGAAGGTGACCACCGCGCCTCCGGCCGACTGGGCGAGCCACAACGGCCGGTGCGAGGTCGTCAACGAAACCTACGGTGACAGCGCGACGATCCCGTGTTCCGGCGGCACGGTGACGCTCGCGGTCGACCTCGGCACGAACACGTTCCGGGTGGTGGCCTACGCCGCGTCCGGCTCCGGTTCGGTGAAATCGGCGGCGAAGAGCGTGCCCGTGCGCGAGCCGCCCCAGAACTGCGGTGGCGGCCGGATCTGCCAGCCGTTGAGCTCGCCCGCGTCGGAGGAGAGCAACCAGCTGGTCGGCGGCGGCATCGGGTTGCTGGCGACGGCGTGGCTGTTGACGTTGCGCAACCGGCGGATGCGGCGCGACGAGTCGGAGTGACGGCGGTCGGGCGACGGCAGTCAGGTGACGGCGGTCGGGTGACGGCTGTCCGGTCGTGAACCGCAGGCGTTCGCGCCCCGAATGCCCCCGCGGGTGTTGCGCACGGCGGGCTTGCGGCGATGTGGGTTGAGTGACGAGGGGCGAGAAGTGACGACTACGGCGGTGCCGGCGATCGGCGAGGACGAGATCGCGGCGTTCCGCGCCCTGCACGCGCGGCTCGGTGACGCGGTCGAGTCGGCGGTGCGGGGCAAGCGGGACGTGGTGGACCTCGTGCTGGTGGCGATGTTCGCCGGTGGGCACGTGCTGCTGGAGGACGTGCCGGGCACGGGCAAGACGACGCTGGCGCGTGCGGTGGCGGGCGCGTTGGGCGGGGTGTCGCGGCGGGTGCAGTTCACGCCCGACCTGCTGCCGTCGGACGTCACGGGCACGTCGGTGTACGACCCGCAGACCGGTCAGGTGCGGTTCCGGCCGGGCCCGGTGTTCGCGAACATCGTGCTGGCCGACGAGATCAACCGCGCCGCGGCCAAGACGCAGTCGGCGCTGCTGGAGGTCATGGAGGAGCGGACGGTCACGGTCGACGGCGTGGCGCACGCGGTGCCCGCGCCGTTCCTGGTGGTGGCCACGCAGAACCCGATCGACCTGGACGGCACGTACCGGCTGCCCGAGGCGCAGCTGGACCGGTTCATGCTGCGCACGTCCATCGGCTACCCGTCGGTGCAGCACGAGATCGACGTGCTGCGGCCCGGCAGCGGCGCGGGCCAGGTCGGGGCGGTGCCGACGGTGAGCAACCCGCACGTGATCGCCGAGCAGGGGCGTCGGTTGGCGACGCTGCACGTGGCGGACCCGTTGTTGCACTACATCAGCGACATCGGGGTCGCCTCGCGGGGCGACAGCCGGTTGCGGTTGGGCGCGAGCACGCGTGGGCTGCGCGCGCTGGTGCGGTGCGTGCAGGTGTACGCGGCGGCGCAGGGCAGGCACTTCGTGGTGCCGGGTGACGTGCAGGCGCTGGCCGTGCCGGTGCTGGCGCACCGGTTGGTGCTGACCCGTGAGGCGCAGTTGGCGGGCACCACGACCGAGGAGGTCCTGGCCGACGTCCTGGCGGGCGTGGCGGTGCCGCGACCGGCCGCGCGATGACCAGGGTGCGGCTGACCGCGCGGGGTTCCGGCGCGGTGCTGCTGGGCGTGCCGTTGGTGGCGTGCGGGCTGTGGTGGCGCTATCCGGGTGTGGCGGGGTTGGGCATCGCGCTGCTGGTGCTCGCGCTCGCCGGTGTGCTGTCGGTGCTGTCGCGGGCGCAGGTCGCGCCGAAGCGGACCGTGCGGCCGCGGACCGTGCAGCGGTTGGGCGCGTGCACGGGCGTGGTCGAGCTGACCGGCACCAGCAGGAGGTTCCCGGTGGTGTTCGACGCGACCGACGAGGTGGCCGGTGACGCCGTGGCGGTGGACATCCCGCTGCTCGCGCCGGGGCAGAAGGTGAAGGTGGAGTACCCGATCCCGACGCACGTGCGTGGTCTGCTGCGGGTGGGTCCGCTGACGTTGAGCCGCCGCGGTCTGGCGGGTCTCGCGCACGCCCGCACGGTCGTCGGCGAGGTGGTGGAGGTGCGCGTGGTGCCGCGCGTGCTGCCGGTGCGCGGTCTGCCCGGCGGGGTGCGGCGCGGGCACGTCGGCGCCGACGAGCGGGTGGAGCGCGGCGGCACGGACCTGGTGGGGTTGCGGGAGTACGTGCCCGGTGACGACCTGCGCCGGCTGCACTGGGCGACGTCCGCGCGCACGGGCACGTTGATGATCCGCGAGGACGCGGACCCGGCGCGCCCCCACCTGGCGGTGGTGCTGGACGACCACGCCGGTTCCTACGCCGGGGCCGAGGACTTCGAGGACGCGGTGGAGGTGGCGGCGTCGCTGGTGGCGGTGGCGATCGCCGAGGGGCACCCGGTGCGGCTGGTGTCGTCGGCGGGCGCGGTGGACGTGGAGCTGCCCGCGGGCGCGGTGGACGCCGACGCGTCGGTGGTGCTGGCGGCGTTGGCCGACCTGAAGGCCGCCGACCGGCCCGCCGCGGCACGTCCGCTGCCGATCCGGGACCTGGACGTGGTGGCGGTCGTGTGCGGTGCGGAGGCCGACATGTCCGCGTTGATGCTGGAGGCGGGGCGGGCGTCGGTGGGCGTGGTGCTGGCGGTCGACCCCGCGCCGACGCACCCGGTCTCGGCGGTCGGTTCGGTGCTGGTGCTGCGCGCCGCGAAGGCCGAAGGGCTGTTGGACGCCTGGAACACGGCGGTGTCGCGGTGACGGCGCGGGTGAGCTGGTCGGCGTTGCTGGTGGTGGTCGCGGCGTTGCACCTGGGCTCGGGGTGGCAGGGGTACACCGCGTCGCTGGTGTTCGCGGGCGCGGCGGTGGTCGGGTTCGGCTGCCTGCCGTTGGTGCGGTGGCGGCGGATGCCGACCGGGCTGGTGGTGTTCTCGTTGGTGGCGCTGGCGCTCGTCGGCGGCTACTGGGTGGCGCGGGACACGGCGATCGACTCGACCGACCCGCTGCCGGTGCTGCTGGACCTGGTGCCGCGCCTGCTGACCGCCGCGCGGCCCGCGCCCGCGACGCCCGAGCTGTTGGTGCCGGGCGCGTTGCTGGTGTTCGGCGTGTCGCTGGTCGTGGTATTGGCGTTGGCGCGGCGTGGGCGGTCGCTGCTCGCGCCGGTGGTCGGTGCGGCGGTGCTGTACACCTGCACGGCGTTGCTGACGGCCGGTCGGGCGGACCGGTACGGCGTGGTCGCGGTGGTGCTGGTCGCGCTGGTCGCGGCCGGTTGGCTGCTGGTGGACCGGCTGGAGGCCGGTGGCCGGGTGCTGCTCGGGCTACCCGCCGTGCCGGTGGCGGTGGTGGCGGCGCTCGCCGTCGTGCTGCCGTCCGGTGACGCGTTCGAGCCGCGCGAGCTGGTGGAACCGCCGGTCAGCGACCTGGGCGTGGCGAGCCCGCTGCCGCAGTTGGCGTCCTGGGCGAACCTGGGCAACACCGAGCTGTTCCGGGTGCGCGGGCCGGAGCGCGCGGTGCGGCTGGTGGCGTTGTCCGACTACTCCGGCGCGGGGTGGCGTGCGGCGTCGCTGTACGGGCCGATCGGCGCGGTGGCCGAGCCGGACCTCCCGTCGGGCGCGCGGGTGGACGAGACCGAGGTGGAGATCACCATCGGTGAGCTGGGCGGCCGTTGGCTGCCCACGGTGGGGCGGCCGACCGGGGTGACGTTGGACGGCGCGATGGTCGACCCGGACTCGGGGTCGCTGGTGCTGCTGGACGAGCTCAGGCCGGGCCTGTCGTACCGGGTGCGCGGTGTGCTCGACGTGCCCGACGACACGGACCTGCTCGGCGCCACCGTGCCCGCCGACGCGGGCCGGTACCTGGCGTTGCCGGGGTTGCCGTACTCGTTGGCGGAGTACGCGCGGCAGATCGCGCAGCACGCGCGGACGCCGTACGAGCGGGCCGTGGCCATCGAGCAGGTGGTGAAGCAGGGGCGGACGCCGGATGCCCAGGCGCCGGTCGGGTCGTCCTACGCGCGGTTGGAGCGGTTCCTGTTCGGCGGGCCCGGTGAGCCGGGGGCGAACGCGGGGACGGCCGAGCAGTTCGCGTCGGCGTTCGCGGTGCTGGCACGGGCGGTGGGTCTGCCGACCCGGGTCGTCGTCGGCTTCCAGCCCGCGGCCGGTGAGGAGCGGGCGGTGCGCGGCAGCGACGCGACCGCGTGGCCCGAGGTGTACTTCGCCGGGTGGGGCTGGGTGCCGTTCGACCCGGTGGCCGGTGTGTCGTCGGGTGGTTCGAGCGCGGCGCAGAAGCGCGAGGTGCTGGACCGGTTGGCGTCGGTCACCGCCACGCCGACCAGCACCCCGCTGTCCGCGCCGCCGCCGCTGGTGACGCCGTCGAGCCCCGTGGCGGCGCAGGGGACGCCGGCCGAGTCGCGGCGGTGGATCGGGTACGCGGTGCTGGGCGGGGTGCCGGTGCTGGTGCTGCTGGTGCTCGGGTTGGCCCGGCTGGTGCGGCGCAGACGCCTGCGTGCCGCGGGTGCGACCGGCGCGTGGGCCTACGTGCTGGACGGCTTGCTGCTGGCCGGCCGGACACCGCCGCGCGACCGGACCGCGCCGGACATCGCGACGGACCTGGCGTCGGCGCCGGCGGTGGAACTGGCCCGGTTGGCGGACTACGCCGCTTTCGCCCCGGCGCGCTCGGACCACCCGGTCGCCTCGGGCCTCCGACCGCCGGGCAACACCACCGCGCCGCGGACCGGTGAGGTGGGCGGCCGGGCGGCGACGGGACACGGGGGAGTGGGCTACGCGCCGCCGCAAACGACGGGGGCGCCGGGCCATCCGATGTCGAGGCCCCGGGGATCCGGTCCCGTGCCGCCGACCGGTGGCGCGTCCGGTCACCCGGTGTTCGACCCGTCGGGAGCGGGCTCCGTGTCGCGGAAGGCTGGGGTGGGTGGTCACCCGGTGTCCGTGCCGTCGGGAGCCGGCTCCGGGCCGTCGGGCACGGGCGTGGGTGGTCAGCCGATGACCGGACGCGGGGGAGTGGGGTACGCGCCGCCGGCGAGAGGTGATCACCGGCCGTCGTCGGGTCGGCCCGCGGCCGGTGGCACGGGGAGTGCGCTGCCGTCGGCTTGGTGGTTGGCGCGGCAGGTGAGGGGTGGGCTCCGGCGCGGGGTCCCCTGGTACCGCAGGCTGTTCTGGGCGGTCGACCCGCGGCCCTTGTGGCGGCGTTAGCCGTTGCGCACGGCGCAGGTGCGGGCGGACGCGCCGCGTTGCGTCGACGGGTCGGCCAGCCCGATCGCCAGCACCTGGAAGCAGTACTGCGGCGCCTTCGGCTCCAGGCCCTCCAGCACGTGTGACGTCGCACCGGCCGCCACCGTCACCAGCGGCTTCGCCGACGGGCCCGTCACGTCCACCAGCACGAACTGGGCGTTGCCGTCGCTCGGGTCGGTCCAGAACAGCTCGATCCGGTTGCCGTCGTCCTCCAGCCGCTTGAGCACCGGCGTGAACTCCGGGTCGCCGCCCTCCGGCAGGCTCGCCGTCGTGGCGGTCGTCGTGGTCGCGGCAACCGTGCTGGTGGTCGTGGACACCGACGACGACGACGGCGCCGCCGCCTCCTCCTGCCCTCCCGGCAGGCTCAACGCCACCCCCACGACCACGCCCACGAACACCGCGCTCACCGCCGCCAACGTCCACGACCGGCGCGACCGCCGTGGTGCCGGTGGCGGCTCCGGCAGCGACACCACCGGCGGCGCGGGCGGCGGCACGGGCGGACGGCGCTCGGTGTGGTGGCGGACGGTCAGGTCGGCCAGGTCCTCGGTCCACGTCCGCACCGGCTCGGCCGCGACGGCGACGGGTTCCGGCGCCGCCTCCGCCACCTGCCGCGGGCCGAAGTCGGGCAGCTCCGTCGGACCGTCCGGGTAGCGCTCCGGCACCTGCCGCCGCACCGCCGCCGTGTGCTCCGGGTCCACTGTGGACTGCGGTGTCCACGTCGGCACCGCGGCCAGCGCCGCCCGCAACGACGCCGCGTCGGGGAACCGCTCCTCGCGCGCCTTGCGCAGGCAGCGCAGGAGGATCGCCATCAGCTCGACCGGCACGTCCCGCCGCAGCAGCGACCTCGGCTGCGCCTCCCGCACCCGCCCGAGGTAGGCGAGCATGGTGTCCTCGCCCGGGTTGGCCGACGCGAACGGCGGTTGTCCGTCCAGCAGCGTGAACAGCGTCGACCCCAGCGACCACAGGTCGTCGGTCGCGGCGGGCGGCTGCCCGTCCACCATCTGCGGCGCGGCGTGCCGGTAGCTCACCATGTGCAACGACGCCGTGTGCGCCGCGTCCGCGCCCCGCGCGATGCCGAAGTCGGCGAGCACGTACGACGTGGGCAGCACCAGGATGTTCTGCGGCTTCACGTCCCGGTGCAGGATCCCCTGACCGTGCGCGAAGGACAGCGCGTCGGCCACCGCGATCCCGGCCGCGACCACCTCGTGCACGGGCAGCGGTCCGCGCTGCTGCAACCGGTCGTGCAGCGACCCGAGGTCGTAGTACTCCATCACGATGCACGGCCGACCGGCGATCACACCGGTGTCCAGCACGGTCACGACGTGCGGGTGCTGGCGGCCGAGCCGGACGGTGATCTCCAGCTCGCGGCGGAACCGGCTGACCGTCTCCGGGTCGGTCACGTCCAGCACCTTCACCGCGACGTCACGCCCCAGCCCGTCCTGGGTGGCCCGGTACACGGTGCCCTCGCCGCCGTGCGCGACGAGCCGGAAGTCGCTGTAGCCGGGCAGCGCGACGGCCTGCGCCGCACCGCCCGCACCCGGCGGGGGCGCCCAGGCGAGCAGGTCGTCGGCGGGGTCCACGCGCAGGATCGTATCCGCCCGGCACGACGCCGCGAGGACTCCTCCGAACGCGGTGGTGCGGTGCCCCGCAAGGCTGTCGACGTGCGGCCGGCTGCCCCTCGTCGGAGGGTGTGGGGCGTCGGAGGGTGGGGCGTCGGAGGGTGGGGCGTCGGAGGGTGGGGCGTCGGAGGGTGGGGCGTTGGAGGGTGTGGGGCGTCGAATGATGTGGAGCGTCGCCGAGGTCGGCCGGCGGTACCCGTGCCGAGTGGCCTGGTCGTGGACGGCTCGCCTGCGGTGGAGGCGGCGAGCGTTCGAGGAGGCGTCGGTGCGGGAGGCGTCGGTGCGGGAGACGACGCTCATCGCGTGCCCCTCGCCGGTCGTCCGACCGCACGCGTCGGGCGAGTGACCCGCCCGCACCCCTCACCGGTCCCGCCATCCGACGTGATCTTCGGGCATGATCGGCACCCCGAGGCGAACGCCTCGGTCCGTACCGGCGACGCGGCGGGGGAGCGGAATGGTCGCAGTGCTCGGCGGTCTGCGGGGGAACCGGGACCTGGCGGTGCTGGTGGGCGGGTCCGGGGTGGCCTGCCTCGGCGCGCAGCTCACGCTGATCGGGTTCACCACCGAACTGGCCGCCGGCGGGGCGTTCGCCGTGGCCGGGCTGTTCGTCGCGGTCGCGTTCGGCGCGGTGGTCGGCGCGCCGCTCGGCGGGTGGGCGGTCGACCGGTTCCCCAACCGCCTGCTGCTCACCGTGGCGGTGTTCGCGCAGGTGCTGCTGCTGGTCGGACTGCTGTTCGGGCACGCCCGGCTGCCCGTGCTGTACGGGGTGGTCGCGCTGCTCGGCGTGTGCGGCGGTGTGGTGCGGGCCTGCGCGTCCGCGCTGATCCCGTTCGCCACCGGCGAGGAGGGCGCGGCCGGTGGGCACGCGTCGTGGTCGTCGGCGCAGAACACCGGGTCCGTGGCGGGCATCGTGCTGGGCGGCGTGATCGCGGTCGGGCCGGGCGTCGAGTGGGCCGTCATGCTCGACGCGGTGTCGGTGTGCGCGCACCTCGCGCTCGTGGTGCTGTGGCTGCGGGTGGACCGCGACCCCGGGCGGGACGACGTGGCCACCGCGTCGGACGGTCAGTGGAGCGGCTGGGTGCTGCTGCGCAGCGACCGGTTGCTGCTGGGACGCGTCGTCGCGCAGGCCGTGGTCGGCGTCGCCGTGGCGATCGCGCTGGCCAACGAGGTGTTCCTGGTCTTCGGCCCGATCGGCGGCAACGAGTTCACCTACAGCGCGATGCTCGCGTGCTGGACGGCGGGCCTGCTGCTCGGCGCGGACCTGGGCAGGCGCTTCACCACGGCGCGCGCGCTGGTCGCGGCCTTCGCCACCGGCAACGTGGTCCTGGCGTTGGCGCTCGCCGCACCGGCGCAGCTGCCGCACCTGCTGGTCAACGCGGTCGCGTGGCTGGTCGCCGGTGCCTGCGGTGCGGTGCAGAACGTGACGCTGAACGGCTTGGTCGAGGCCAGGACGCCGGAGGCGGTCCGGGGACGCGTGTTCGCCACGGTCGGCGCGCTGACCGCGTGTACGGGCGTGGTCGGCATCCTGGTCGCGGGCGTGGTCGTCGGCGCGGCCGGCCCACTCGGGGCGCTGACCGTCGCGTCGGTGTTCGCGCTGCTGGCGGCCCTGATGGCGGGCCTGGCGGTGCTGCGCCGGGACCACCTGCGCGGTTCCGTCGTGGCACCCGACTTCGGCCCTTCGACCCGCGAACGCCCGTCCCGCTCACGCGTCCGGCACGGCACGTCGTAGCCGGGGAACCGGGGGGTCGGCAGGCCGATCGGCGGGACCTCGGCAGCCTTGTGCGGACGGTGATCGTGCGGTAACGATGGGTGCATGACTCCGGGCTCGCACACGCTCGACCCGACCGGTCGCGACATCCACGCCGAAGCCGCGGCCCTGCGCGCGGTGGGGCCGGTGGCGCGGGTGCGACTGCCGGGCGGCGTCACGGCCTGGTCGGTCGGCGACCTCGACCTGCTCCGCCGGCTGCTCGCCGACCCGCGCGTCTCCAAGGACGCGCGCCGCCACTGGCCCGCCCTGATCGACGGGGAGGTCCGGGAGGACTGGCCGCTGTACCTGTGGGTCGCCGCGCGGAACATGTTCACCGCATACGGCGCCGACCACCGCAGGCTGCGCTCGTTGATCTCCAAGGCGTTCACCGCCCGCCGGACCGAGGCGCTGCGCCCGCAGGTGGAGCGGATCGCGGCGGAGCTGGTCGACCGGCTCGCCGCCGGACCGGACGAGGTCGACCTGCGCGCCGGGTTCGCCTACCCGCTGCCGATCGAGGTGATCTGCGGACTGCTGGGCATCCCCGACGACGCCCGACCGGGCCTGCGCGGGACCGTGGACAGCCTCTTCGACACCACGACGACCCCGGAGGAGGCGGTGACCAACCAGCGCCTGCTCTACGAGATCCTGGGCGGCCTGGTCGCCGCCAAGCGGGCCGACCCCGGTGACGACCTGACCAGCGGCCTGATCGCGGCGAGCGACGAGGACGGCACCCGGCTCACCGAGGCCGAACTGCTCGACACCCTCCTCCTGGTGATCTCGGCGGGCCACGAGACCACGGTCAACCTCCTCGACCACGCCGTCACCGCGCTGCTCACCCACCCCGACCAACGCCGCCTGGTCCGGTCCGGCGAACGCGGCTGGGGCGAGGTGATCGAGGAGACGCTGAGGTGGCAGGCCCCGGTGGCGAACCTGCCGCTGCGCTACGCCGTCGAGGACATCGCGGTGGACGGCGTCACGATCCGCCGGGGCGAGGCGATCCTCGCCGCCTACGCCGCCGCCGGGCGCGACCCGGCCCACCACGGGACCGGTGCCGACCGCTACGACATCGCCCGCGTGGACAAGACGCACCTGTCCTTCGGACACGGCGTCCACTACTGCCTCGGCGCGCCGCTGGCCCGCATCGAGGCCGAAGTGGCGCTGCGGACCCTGTTCGACCGCTTCCCCGACCTCGCCCTCGCCGTGCCCGCCGACGAGCTGCAACCCCTGCCGTCGTTCATCTCCAACGGCCACCGCACCCTGCCGGTCGTGCTCGGGACCGGCCGCGCTCAGGCCGCGGTGGCGAGCCCGTCGTAGGCGGCCAGCACGATCCCGAGGCCGCGGTTGTCGCCCATCGTGCCCTGCTCCAGCATCTGGTTCATCACGTACGCGACCGTCATGCGGGTGTCCAGGTCGACCACCACGACCGAACCGCCCCACCCGCCCCACGAACACGTCCGCCCCTCCACCCGGAAACCCATGCCGTAGCGCAGCGGCACGCCCAGGTAGTGGTCCACGCCCCGGAACTGCTCCTCCAGCACGCGTCGGCACCCGGCCTCCGACAGCAGCCGCACGCCGCCGACCGCTCCGCCGCACGCCAACGCGGACTGCACCAACGCCACCGAACGCGCGTTGCCGTGCCCTCCGGCGGACGGGATCTCCGCGCGCCGCCACGCCGGCGCGTTCGCGTCCTCCGCCACGATGGCGGGGTTCGGGTCCTCCCCGTCCAACCCGGGAGCCGCGTCGCCCGCGGATCGCGGCGGCGGGATCACCCGCGCGACCCGGTGGTCGTGCTCGACGGGCAGGCCGATGTGGAAGTCGGCGCCCAGCGGCCCGGCGACCTCCTCGGCGAAGAACGCGCCCAGGCCGCGCCCGGTCACCCGGCGGACCACCTCGCCCACCAGGAACCCCTGCGTCAACGGGTGGTAGCACCCGACCGCGCCCGGCTCCCACCGGGCGGGCTGCGCCGCCAGCCGCGCCGTCGCGTCCTCCCAGTCGAACAGGTCGGGCACGGTGATCGGCTCCTGCCAGGTGGGCAGGCCCGCGGTGTGGCCCAGCACGTGCCGCACCAGCACGCCGCCCTTGCCCGCGGCGGCGAACTCCGGCCAGTACTCGGCGACCGGCGCGTCCAGGTCGAGCACACCCCGGTCGGCGAGGATCAACGCGCACAGCGCCGCCATGGTCTTGGTGGTGGACCAGACGTTGACGATGGTGTCCCGTTCCCACGGCGTGGTGCGCGCCGCGTCGGCGTGACCACCCCAGAGGTCGACCACCGGCTCGCCGTCCAGGTACACCGCGACCGACGCGCCGACGTCCTCGCTGTCCAGTGACGCCGCCAAGGTGTCGCGCACCGCACCGAACCGCTCGTCGCACGTGCCGTGGATCTCCGCCATCGGCGGAAGGTAGCGCCACCGGCCCGGGCCCGGCGACCGGATTGTTGCCCAGCTGGCCGCGGGGCGCGCCAACCGAGACGACCGCGCTGCGCTGTTCGGCGCAACCTCTGGTCGGCGCCGCGCAAGCCACCCCGGGTGGACTTAGGGTCGGGATCATGAGCCAGCTCGGCGATTCCCTGTCCCGGCGCAGTTTCCTCGGAGCCTCGGCCCTGGCCTGGTTGCCGGTCGGCGCGCTGTCGGCGGGCGAGGTCGCGGCCGACCCGCCACCCGCGTTCCCGCCGGGCGTCGACCTGTACCGCCAGGCCTACCGGAACTGGGCGGGGGAGATCCGGACCGACGACCTGTGGACGTGCGCCCCGCGCACCCCCGCCGACGTGGTGCTCCTCGCCAACTGGGCGCACGGCCAGGGGTTCACGTTGCGGCCGAGGGGTTTCCGGCACGGGTGGTCGCCGCTCACCGTCACCGCCGACACCACCGGCGCGGACCGCGTCGTGCTGGTCGACACCACCCGCTACCTCAAGGCCGTGACCGTGCTGCCGGGCGCGGTGCGGGCGCAGACCGGCGCGTCGATGGACGACCTGCTGGCGTTGCTGGAGGACGCGGGCCTCGGCGTGACCAACACGCCCGCGCCGGGCGACCTCACCGTGGGCGGTGTGCTGGCGATCAACGGCCACGGCACGTCGGTCCCCGCGGTCGGCGAGACCCGCGTGCCGGGCCACACCTACGGCACCCTGAGCAACCTGATCATCTCGCTGACCGCCGTGGTGTGGGACGGCGGCGAGTACCGGTTGCGCACCTTCCAGCGCGACGAGCCCGAGTGCGCCGCGCTGCTGACCCACGTGGGACGCGCGTTCCTGACCGAGGTCACCCTCCGCGTCGGCGCGAACCAGAACCTGCGCTGCGTGAGCCGGGTCGACATCCCGACGAGCGAGTTGTTCGCACCGCCGGGCAGCGGCGCGACCCGCACGTTCGCGAGCTTCCTGGACCAGGCCGGACGGGTCGAGGCGATCTGGTTCGTCTTCACCGACCGCCCGTGGCTCAAGACGTGGAGCGTCGCGCCGACCAAGCCGCCGACCTCCCGCCACGTCGTCGCGCCGTACAACTACGTGTTCTCCGACAACGTGCCCAAGCCCGTCTCCGACCTCGCCGACCTGCTGATCACCGGCGCGTGGGCGCTCACCCCGACGTTCGGGCAGCTGCAGTACACGACCGCGGCCACCGGGCTGACCGCCACGCTCACCACCGACCTGTGGGGCGCGTCGAAGAACCTCCTGCTCTACGTCAAGCCGACCACCCTGCGCGAGACCGCGAACGGGTACGCGGTGCTGACCAGCCGCGCGGAGGTCCAGCGCGTGGTCAGCGACTTCGCCGCGTTCTACCAGGAGCTCCTGCTGTCCTACAAGAACCGCGGGCTGTTCCCGGTGACCGGCCAGGTGGAGATCCGCGCCGGCGGCCTGGACGACCCGTCGCACGTCGGCGTGCCCGGCGCGCAGACGCCCGCGCTGTCCGCCGCGCGGCCCCGCGCCGACCACCCCGAGTGGGACGTCGCGGTGTGGTTCGACGTGCTGACCTTCCCGACCGCGCCCGGCGCGGCGGCGTTCTACCGCGAGCTGGAGCAGTTCTTCTTCACCCGGTACGCTGGCGCGTACGCGACGACCCGGGCCGAGTGGTCCAAGGGCTGGGCGTACACGGACCAGGCGGCCTGGGCCGACCACACGGTGCTCACCTCCACCGTGCCCGACAGCTACCGGCAGGGCCCGGACCCGAGCTGGGACGCCGCCCTGGCCACCCTCAACGCCTTCGACCCGCACCGGGTGTTCAGCAACCCGTTCCTGGACGTGCTGCTGCCCTAGACCGGAACCACGTCAGCGCAGGAAGTGGTCGAGCGTCACCGGCGGGTCGCGGACGCCGGTGACGCGGTGCGCCGCGTCGACGATGGCGTCACCGGCGGCGGTGCCCACGATGCCGATCTCACCGACGCCCTTGGTGCCCATGGGGCGGCGACCGGCGAGCACGCGTGGCCGCGGCAGGTCCGTCATCGCTGCTCCCGGCTCAGCTCGCGCAGCGCGGACACCACCGCGTTGCGGGCCAGGACCACCTTGAAACCGTTGCCCGCCAACGGCGCCGCGCCCGCGAGCTCCGCGTCGACCGCCCGGCGGAACACCTCCTCGTCGGCGGGCGAGCCGAGCACCAGGTCCTCCGCCCGCCGCGCCCGCCACGGCTTGTGCGCCACACCGCCCAGCACGATCCGCACGTCGCGCACCACACCGCCCTCCACCCGCAGCACGGCGGCCACGGACACCAGCGCGAACGCGAACGACGCCCGGTCGCGCACCTTCCGGTACAGCGAACGGGCGCCCGGCGGCAACGGCGGCAGGTCCACCGACGTGATCAGGTCCGACGGGGCCGGCACGGCGTCGCGGTGCGGCTCGTCGCCGGGCAACCGGTGCAGCTCCACCAGCGGGACCACCCGCGGCCCGGACGTGCCCAGCACCGCCACCTGCGCGTCGAGCGCCGCCATCGCCACCGCCATGTCCGACGGGTGCGTGGCCACGCAGTGCGCCGACGCGCCCAGGATCGCGTGGTGCCGCGTGGAGCCGCCGATCGCCGAACACCCCGTGCCCGGCTCACGCTTGTTGCACGGCGCCGTGACGTCCTGGAAGTACACGCACCGGGTGCGTTGCAGCAGGTTCCCTGCGGTCGTGGCGAGGTTGCGGATCTGCCCGGACGCGTCGGACAACAGCGCGCGGGCCAGCACCGGGTAGTCCCGCCGGACCACCGGGTGCGCCGCGAGGTCGACGTTGCGCACGGTCGCGCCGACCCGCAGGCCCCCGTCGGGCAGCTCGTCCACCGAGTCCAGCGGCAACCGCCCGATGTCGACCAGCACCTCGGGCGCGGCGACACCGCGCCGCATGTGGTCCATCAGGTTCGTGCCGCCCGCGAGGAACGCCACACCGGCCGACCCGGTCGCGGCGGCCACCGCGCTGCCCACGTCCGGCGGACGCCGGTAGTCGAACGGGATCACCGCGCGCCGTCCCGTGCCGGCGCGAACGTCGTGGTCGTCCTGGTGTCCACGCGCAGCCGTCGGCGCCGCCCGTCCACGCGCAGCTCGATCCCACCCTCCACGGCCCGGCTCGGCGTTCCCCTGTGGCTTCCCGCGCGCTCGTGGGCCAATCGACGATCCACCGAACGGTTCACCCCTCCGATGTATCGCCGCGATTCGTGCGTCATTCGGGCGTGCGAGCGGGGGAGGGCTTCCGACACTTCGGATGTATTGTTACCGTCACGGAGACATGAGACGTGTGCGCAGCAGTGTGGCAGCGGTCGTCGTCGCGGGTCTCACCCTCGGCGTCGCCGTGCCCGAGGAGGATCGAGCGGTGGCCGCGGTGGATCGGGGAACGCTGACGCTCTGGTACGACGAGCCCGCCGCCGACTGGGAGCGCGAGTCGCTGCCCATCGGCAACGGCGCCCTCGGCGGCGGCGTGTTCGGCACCGTGGCGCGCGAACGCGTCCAGCTCAACGAGAAGACGCTGTGGACCGGTGGCCACGGCTCGGCGCAGGGCTACGACTTCGGCAACTGGACCAGCCCGCGACCGGACGCCGTCCGCACCGTCCAGGAGTTGGTCGAGCGCGAGCACCGGGTCGCGCCGGACACCGTCGCGGCGGCCTTGGGCCAACCGCGCCGCGGTTTCGGCGCCTACCAGCCGTTCGGCGAACTCGTCCTGACGCTCACCGACCCGCCCGCCGAGGTCACCGACTACCGGCGTGCCCTCGACCTGTCCCGCGCGGTCGCCTCGGTGACCTACGCGGCGGACGGCGTGCGGTACACGCGGGAGTACTTCGCCACCGCCGCCGACGGCGTGCTGGTCGCCCGGCTGTCCGCCGACCGGCCCGGCCGGATCGGCTTCACCACCTCGATCACCGCGCCGGACAACCGTTCCGCGCACACCGCGGCCGATGGCGGCCGGTCCACCTTCACCGGCGCGTTGCACGACAACGGCATGCGGTTCGAATCGCAGCTCCAGGTGCTCAACCGGGGCGGCACGCGCACCGACAACGCCGACGGCACAGTCACCGTGGCGGCCGCCGACAGCGCGGTGCTGGTGTTCGCGGCCGGCACCGACTACGCCGACGACTACCCGACCTACCGCGGACCGGACCCCCACGACCGCGTCCGGGCGCTCGTCGACGCGGCGTCGGCGAAGGGCTGGCACCGGCTGCTCGCCGCCCACGAGCGCGACTACCGCGCGCTGTTCGACCGGGTGCGGCTGGACATCGGGCAGCAGCGGGTGGACGTGCCGACCGACGAACTCCTGCGCGGTTACGCCACCGCGCCCGCGACCACCCGGCGCGCGTTGGAGGCCCTGTACTTCCAGTACGGCCGCTACCTGCTGATCTCCTCCTCGCGGTCCGGGTCGCTGCCCGCGAACCTGCAAGGGGTGTGGAACAACTCGGTGTCGCCGCCGTGGAGCGCGGACTACCACGTGAACATCAACCTGCAGATGAACTACTGGCCCGCCGAGACGACGAACCTCGCCGAGACCACCGGGCCCCTGTTCGACTTCGTGGACGGACTGCGCGAGCCGGGCGCCGTCACCGCACGGGAGATGCACGGCAGCCGCGGGTGGGTCGTCAACAACGAGACCAACCCGTTCGGCTTCACCGGTGTGCACGACTGGGCGACCGCTTTCTGGTTCCCCGAAGCGGGCGCGTGGCTCGCGCAGCACCACTACGAGCACTACCTGTTCACCGGTGACCGCCGGTTCCTGCGCGAGCGGGCGTACCCGGTGCTCAAGGAACTCGCCCGGTTCTGGCTCGACGGGCTGCGGGTGGACCCGCGCGACGGCAGGCTCGTCGTCACGCCGAGCTACTCGCCCGAGCACGGCGACTTCTCCGCCGGTGCCGCCATGTCGCAGCAGATCGTCAGGCAGCTGTTCGCCAACGTCGTGTCCGCCGCCGACGTCGTGGGCGACACCGCGTTCGGCGGCGAGGTGCGCAAGGCGCTCGACCGGCTCGACCCCGGCACGAGGATCGGGTCGTGGGGCCAGTTGCAGGAGTGGAAGCAGGACTGGGACGACCCGGCGAACACCCACCGGCACGTCTCGCACCTGTTCGCCCTGTTCCCCGGCAACGGGATCAGCCCGCGCAGGACCCCGGACCTCGCGGCCGCCGCCGAGACCTCGTTGACCGCGCGCGGCGACGGCGGCACCGGCTGGAGCAAGGCGTGGAAGATCAACTTCTGGGCGCGGCTGCTGGACGGCGACCACGCGCACAGGATGCTGGCGGAGCAGCTGATCGGCAGCACGTTGCCGAACCTCTGGGACACCCACCCGCCGTTCCAGATCGACGGCAACTTCGGCGCGACCGCCGGGGTGGCGGAAATGCTGCTGCAGAGCCAGGACGGCGTGGTCGACGTGCTCCCCGCGCTGCCCGGCGAGTGGCGCGACGGATCGTACGCGGGCCTGCGGGCGCGTGGTGACGTCACGGTCGACGTGCGGTGGTCCGACGGCGCGGCCCGGGAGATCACCCTGGCGACCGGCCGGGACGGCCCGGTCACGGCCCGCAGCACCCTGTTCCGCGACGGCTTCCGGCTGGTCGACCTGCGGACCGGGAAGCAGGTGCCCGCCCGCGCGGACGGCGACTCCATCACCTTCACCGCCCGCGCCGGACACCGCTACGCGGCCACGGCCCGGTGACCGGTTCGACTTCTGACGACCGGGTCGGGAGGGGCGCGGGGCTAGGTCGGGCCGTACCGCGACCAGGCGGCGAGGACGAGGACGAGGAGCGCGACGACGGTCACGACGCCGAGCGTGCCGCCGAGCACCATGCCGGTGCCGACGGAACCCCACGGTGGCCGCAGGAGCTTGAGCACCAGGCCCAGCACGACCGCGCCGACCGCGACACCGATGAACGCGTACGCGTACTCGCCGCCGCGCCAGCCGATGTCGGCGAAGTACTCCGATCGGAAGGCCAGCGCCACCACCGACAGCAGCGTGAACGGCACCAGGAAGCCCGCGAACGCCACTCCCGGCCGCTTGCGCTGCTCCACGTCGGTCACCGGGCCAGTCTCCCCGACCGCCCGGCGGCCGCGCATGCGTACGACTACGCACCCGAGCCGCGCGAACGGCAGGCCCGGAGCGGGGTGCTCCGGGCCTGCGGTTCGTACCGGGTGCGGTCAGGCGGTGGTGCCGGTGACCGACGTGCCGGACTTGGTGACGTAGTAGGTCAGCTTGGCGCCGCTCCAGTAGTGGAACGTCAGCGTGACCCGCGAGCCGTCGGTGACCTCGGCGAAGAACTCGGGCTTCAGCGTGGTCGTGTTGGCGGTGTAGTTCGGCGCGAAGGTGACGTCGAACTCCTTGAACGAGGTCCAGTTGTGCGGCCCGGCGTTGCTGCCGTCCGCGTACTTGGCCTCCATGGTGGCCAGCTGGTCGCCGCGGAACTGGGTCGGGACGGCGAACGCGCTCGTCGTCCCGGTCGCGTTCTGCAGCACCGGCGTGTCGTGGGTGACCAGGTTGATCCGCCACGGCACGCCCGCCGAGAACCGGGCCGACAGCGTCGCGTTCGTGCCGTACGCCCGCGACCCGCTCAACCGGGTGATCAAGGACGCCTTGATGGTCAGCTGGTCGCCGCTGACGGTGTAGTCCGTGCCGCGCACCAGGTCGGTGGTGCCGTGGCGCAGCCCGACGAACGACGTGCCGTTCAGGTTGAGCGTCAACACCTTGTCGGTGACCGCCGACGCCTTGGCGCTGAACACCTGGTCCGCCGAGGCCGTGCCGGACCGGGTCGTCCAGCTCGACTTGATCTGCGCGATCAGCTCCGGGTCGCTCCACTGGAACGAGGTGCGGCCGAAGTGCTGGCCGTTGTCCCAGAGCATCGTGGTGATCTTCTTGGTGCGCGCGTAGTGGCCGAGGAACTCGAAGAACTTCAGCTTCTCGCCCTGCTGGATGGTGCCGGTGTGCCGGTCGAAGCCCAGCAGCCCGTACTCACCCAGGATGACCGGGATGCCGCGCGCCACGAACGCGTTGGCCACGCGGTCGAACGAGTCGGTCAGGTCCTTCTGCACGGCGGCGTCGAACTTCGTGCCGCCCGCGACGTTCACGCTGAACGGCCAGTAGCCGTAGAAGTGGAACGTGGCGATGAGGTTCGGGTCGTTGAGCGCGTTGAACGTGGCCACCAGCTCGTCCACCCGGGCCTGCTCGGACGAGGTGTGCAGGGTGGGCAGGACGAGCAGGCGGGTGGCGTTGTTGCCGCCCGAGCCGCGCACGATCCGGTGGAACGAGGTGTTGAGCTCGTGCAGCAGCTGCGCGTTCTGCGCGTCACCGGAGCTGTTGGCGAACTGCGGCTCGTTGACGCTCTCCAGCATCAGCTTGGCCGACGAGTCGCGGAACGCGGTGGCGATCTGCGTCCACGCCGCGTTGTAGCGGGCCAGCACGTTGGCCCGGTCGGTCGGCATGGCGTTGATCCACTGCCACGAGTCGTGGTGGATGTTGATCATGACGTAGAAGCCGTCCGCCAACGCCCAGTCCACCACCTCCTTCACCCGCGCCAGGTACGCCGCCTCGATGGTGTAGCCCGGCGCCCCACCCTGGTGCGCGCTCCACGTGACCGGGATGCGGATGCTCTTGAAGCCCTGCGCCCGGACGTTGTCCAGCAGCGCCTCGGTGATGCGCGGGTTGCCCCACGACGTCTCGTCGCTGCCGGTGGCGTCCAGCGAGTTGCCGAGGTTCCAGCCCGGCTGCATGTCCGCGACCCTCGCCATGGCGTCGCCCGGCGGGTTCGTCGTCGTCGTGGTGGTGGTCGTGGACGTCGTGGTGCTGGTGGTCGTCGTCGTGGACGTGGACGTCGTGGTCGTCGTGTCACCGGTGCAGGTGACGCCGTTGAGCGCGAAGGACGTCGGAGCCGGGTTGGAGCCCGTCCACGAGCCGTTGAAGCCGAACGACACCGTGCCGTTGGTGGGCAGGCCCGCGTTGTAGCTCACGTTGGTCGCGGTGACCTGGCCGCCCGACGACGTCACGGTGGCGTTCCACGCCTGGCTGACGGTCTGACCGGCCGGGAACGCCCACGTGAGGCGCCACCCGCTGATCGGGTCGCCCAGGTTGGTGATGGCGACGTTGCCGGTGAAACCGCCCTGCCACTGGCTGGGCACCGAATACGCGACCCGGCAACCCGCGGCCGCCTGGGCGTCGGTCACCGCGACCACACCCATGCCGGCGAGCAACGACACCATTCCGGTCGCCAGCAGGCCAACCCGCCAACGGATTCTTCTCAGCTTGCCGCGCATATCGGCCATGACGCTCCTCGTAATCGCATGCGGCAGCGGGAGGGGTGGGAACCGAAGGCGCGCAAGCGGTGGGACCGGCCGCAGTGGGAATCCAACCGCGCCGGTCGCCGCTCGGCGCACCCGCGCGCCACGACCGCGGGTCCGGGCGCGGCGGCGTGTTCCGGCGCTGCCTCGCCATGATGTTGACGGTAACGGATGGGTGACACAAGAGTTTCGACGGTAATCGACTCCGCGACGCCGCCGGACAATGCGGAACCCGGGTCCGCGGTCGAATTGGTTCGACGGGACGCCGGGCGCCGTTCGACGAATCCGTCGAATGCGTTCGACGGTCCGGTCGTCGAAATCCGGGAAGTCCGCGATCGCTGATCGCGTCGCCCTGCCGTCGCCGCGAGCCGCGGCCTGCGCCCCCGGTGCGCCGGTGATCGACACGGTGGTGTCCTCGAAGCCCGTGGGGGTGGTCTTGTGCTCGTAACACCGCGCGGTGCGCATAGCCTTCGCCGATCCGGGTGGCGCCGTCGGCCGCGAAATGTGGGACGGAGCACCGCCGATGAGGAACCGGAGCCTGACAACCAGGGCGTGGTGCCGACACGGGCGGCCGCTTCGTGCGCATTTCCACGGCCGCCCACGCGGTCGATGCCGCGTCGCGCACCTGGTCGGCGCCCATGGGACCGCCTGGGCCGAAATGGCTGGTCAACTGCACTTTCGGCTGAATTTTACGCAGTGGACGTGTGATGTCACTTCACGAGTGTGAACAATTCCGGGAATTGTTGGGCCGAGGAGCGGATCGACCCGGTCGAATCGGAGCTGATAAGAAACAGGCATGACGAGAACAGCGGTCGTGACCGGCGGTGGGACCGGTATCGGCAAGGCGGTGGCGGCCGAGTTGGTCAAGCGGGGTCTGGACGTCGTGGTCACCGGCCGGCGGGAGGACGTGCTGACCGCCGCCGCGGCGGAGATCGGGGCGCGGGCGGTCGTGTTCGACGCCGCCGATCCCGCTCAGGTGACGGCCGCGGCGGACGAGCTGCCCGAGCGGGTCGACGTGCTGGTGAACAACGCGGGCGGCAACGCGGCCCGCCGCCGTCCCGCGCCCGAGGGGCTGGCGGACGTGCGCGAGCTGTGGCTGGCGAACTTCGAGTCGAACGTGCTCAGCGCCGTGCTGGTGACGACGGCGCTGCAACCGCGGCTGGCCGACGACGCCAGGGTGGTCACGATCGGCTCCATCGCGGCCCGGCGCGGGTCGGGCAGCTACGGCGCGGCGAAAGCGGCGGTCGAGGCGTGGACCGCGGACCTGGCGTTCGCGCTGGGCGGTCGCGGCATCACGGTCAACGTCGTCTCGCCGGGCGTCACCGAGGAGACCGAGTTCTTCGGCGGCACGCTGTCGCCGGAGCGGCGCGAGAAGCTGGTCGGCAACCCCGCCAACGGCCGCGCCGGCACGCCCGCCGACGTGGCCGCCGCGGTCGCGTTCCTGACCTCGCCGGAGGCGGGCCACGTCACCGGTCAGGTCATCGGCGTCAACGGGGGCGCCGGCCTGGGCCGCTGACCGCCCCGGCCACTACCGTGGCGGGATGCGGGTGTGCGTGTTCTGCGGGTCCTCCAGCGGGCGGGTGCGGCACGTCGAGGTGGCCCGGGAGGTCGGTCGCACGCTGGCCGAGCAGGGCATCGAGGTGGTGTACGGCGGCGGCCGCGTCGGCACGATGGGCGCGCTCGCCGAGGGCGCGCTGGCGGCGGGCGGATCGGTGATCGGCGTGATACCGCGCGACCTGGTCGACTGGGAGGTCGCCCACGTGGGGCTCACCCGGCTGCACGTCGTGGAGTCGATGCACGAGCGCAAGGCGTTGATGGCGGAGCTGTCCGACGCGTTCGTGACCCTGCCCGGCGGCGCGGGCACGTTGGAGGAGCTGTTCGAGGTGTGGACGTGGGCGCAACTGGGCCTGCACACCAAACCGGTCGGCCTGCTGGACGTCGACGGCTACTTCACGCACCTGGTCGAGATGATCGACCACATGGTCGAGGAGGGGTTCCTCAAACCGCCGTACCGGGACATGTTGCTGGTGGACCAGGACTTCGACCGCCTCTTGGCCCGCTGCGGCGACTACCGGACTCCTGACTTCGAGTGGTCCGAGGACGAACCGCTCCCGTAGGACCCGAAAATCGGTACGGTGGTCTGATTGCGAGGTGTTTTCGCGATTTCCGCGCTATCCGGGGGGAGCGGACGATGGACATCAACCACTGGCAGAGGCGTCTGGGGGAGCTGTGCGTCGCGCACCGGGTGCCCGGCGCGTCACTGGCCGTCCTGGTCGACGGCGAGATCCACGAGTGCGCGACGGGCGTGCTGCACTGCGGCACCGGCGTCCCCGTCACGGCGGACTCGGTGTTCCAGATCGGCTCGATCACCAAGCTCTACACCGCCACCCTGATCATGCAGCTCGTCGCCGAGGGCAAGCTCGACCTGGACGCGCCGGTGGCCTCCGTGCTGCCCGGGTTCGCCGTGGCCGACCCGGTGGCGACCAGGACCGTCACCAGCCGACAGCTGCTGACCCACACCAGCGGCATCGACGGCGACTTCTTCCACGACACCGGGCGCGGCGACGACTGCCTGGCCGCCTACGTGGCGGCGTGCGCCCGGCTCGGCCAGAACCACCCGCCGGGCGCCACGATGTCCTACGGCAACAGCGGGTTCACCGTGCTGGGCCGGATCATCGAGGTGCTGACCGGCCAGGTCTGGGACGTCGCCCTGCGCGAACGTTTGCTCGACCCGCTCGGCGCGCGCAGCACGATGACCCTGCCCGAGGACGTGCTGAGGTTCCGCTCGGCCATGGGGCACCTGGGCGAACCGGGCGAGGTGCCCGTGCCCGCACCCGTGTGGGGGTTGCCCCGTTCGGCCGGACCGGCAGGGACGATCAACGCGACCGCCGCCGACGTGCTCCGCTTCGCCCGCCTGCACCTCGACGGCGGCCGCACGCCGGACGGCACGGTGGTGCTGGCCGCCGACCAGGTGGCCGCGATGCACCGACCGGTGGTGGAGCCGCCGGCCGGCGAGGCGACCGGCATGCGGTGGGGTCTCGGCTGGATCGCCTACGACTGGCCCGGCGGTCGGGTCATCGGCCACGACGGCGCGACGGTCGGGCAGAAGGCGTACCTGCGCGCCGTGCCCGAGGCCGGGGTGGCGGTCGTGCTGCTCACCAACGGCGGTGTGCCCGCCGAGGTCTACCAGCGGCTGTTCGCCGAACTGCTGACCGAGCACGCCGGCGTCGCGCCGCCGCTGTTCGAGCCGCCCGCCGAGCCACCCGTGGTCCCGGTCGGCCAGTACGTCGGCTCCTACCCGCGCGAGGGCTACGACGTGACGGTGACCGAGCGGGACGGCGTGCTGCGCCTGCGCGGCGTGACCACCGGTGAGCTCGCCGGGATCAACGCGGTGACCGAGGTGGACCTCGTGCCGGTGGAGGAAGGCCTGTTCGCCGCGCGGCGCAACGAACACGAGCCGTGGGCGCCGGTGGTGTTCTACCGGCTGCCGGACGGTTCGCCCTACCTGCACTTCAGCATGCGGGCGGCGCGGAAGCGCGACGCCTGACGCGGCCGTCCTCGACTGAGCCGTCCTCGACTCGGCCGTCCCGACTCGGCCGACCTGGACTCAGCTGTCCTTGACGGTGATGCCGAGCGTGTGGGCGAACACCGGGGCCAGGTCCAGCGCCTGGGTGAAGGTGATCGTGGCGCCCCGCAGCGAGTCGCACCCGTTGCGGATGCCCAGCTCGGCGGCGTCGCGGAAGTCGACCTTCTTCAGCTTGACCTGCTCGAACCGGATGTCCTCCAACGTCGAGCCCGGGAACGTGACACCGGTGAGCTCGGCTTCGGTGAAGTCGACGTCGCGCAGCACGCAGTTCACGAACGCGACGTCGCGCAGCGCGGCGCCACGCAGGTTGACCGAGATCAGCTTGCAGCCGAAGAACGTCACCCGGCTCAACGCGGCCTCGAACATCGCCACCCCGGCGAACGCGCTGTTCACGACCTCCGCGTCGAGCCACCCGGTCTCGGCCAGGTCGGTGCCGATGACCTGGACGCCGTGCAGCCACACGTCGTTGAACCGCGACCGGCGCATCGCCCCGTCGGTGAACCTGATCGTGGAGAGGGCCGATTCGCTGAACCGCGCGTTGCCCGCCGCCGGCTCGGTGAACTCGCGGTCGGCGATGTGCACGACGTTGTAGTCACCGCCGGGCTCCAGCTCGGCCCCGTCGTGCGCTTCGAGGTAGGAGGCGAACGGCAGGTCCGCGATCGTCCGGGGTTCCTGCACGCGCACCTCGTGGTGATCGACTGTGGCCGGCTCGTTCCCGGTCGATCCTAGTCGGCCCGAAAGTGTGACGGTGGGGAGGAATACCCGGTCGGTGATCGTGGTTTCCTGCCGGCATGACCGACACAGGGTTCGACCCGCTCGCGCTGCTCGCGCGCAGCGAGCTCGCCGTGCTGGCGACGATCAAGGCCGACGGCCGCCCGCAGCTCTCCCCCGTCCTGCCGTCCTACGACCCGGACGCCGGCGTCGTCCGGGTGTCGACGACCGCCCGGACCGCCAAGGTCGCCAACCTGCGCCGCGACCCGCGGGTCGCGCTGGAGGTCACCGGGGAGGGCGGCACGGCGTGGGCCACGGTCGAGGGCACGGTGACCATGACCGGGCCGGGCACCGACCCGCACGGACCGGAGGTAGACGCGCTGGTGGAGTACTACCGCGCCGCCGCGGGCGAGCACCCCGACTGGGACGACTACCGGGCGGTCATGGTGTCCGACCGGCGGGTGCTCCTGACGATCGCGATCGACCACGTGTACGGCGCCGAGGTCGCCTGACCCCGCCGGCCGGAGGTGGACCGCGCCGGGTCCGACGACTGGATACGATGAGGGGTCGTACGGAGGTCGGAGAGAAAGGACGAACGTGGAAACGCTCGAGTTCCAGTCGGAGGCGCGTCAGCTCCTGCGGCTGATGATCCACTCGGTCTACTCGAACAAGGACACGTTCCTGCGCGAGCTCGTGTCCAACGCCTCGGACGCGTTGGACAAGCTCAGGCTGGAGACGTTCCGCGACAAGGACCTGGTCGCGGACACGTCGGACCTCCACATCGCCCTGGAGGTCGACCGGGAGGCGCGCACGCTCACGGTCCGCGACAACGGCATCGGCATGACCCGCGACGACGTGATCGGGCTCATCGGCACCATCGCGAAGTCCGGCACCGCCGAGTTCCTGCAGAAGCTGAAGGAGTCGCAGGACGCCGCCTCGCAGGACCTGATCGGGCAGTTCGGCATCGGCTTCTACTCCTCGTTCATGGTCGCCGACAAGGTCACCCTCGTGACCAGGCACCCGCGCGCCGAGGGCGTCCGGTGGGAGTCCACCGGCGAGGGCACCTACACGATCGAGGACGTCGCCGACGCGCCGCAGGGCACGGCGGTCACCCTCCACCTCAAGCCGGCCGACCCCGAGGACCACCTCGCGGACTTCACGTCGACCGCCAAGATCACCGAGATCGTCAAGCGCTACGCCGACTTCATCACCTGGCCGATCAGGATGGCGACGGAGGACGGCGCCGAGCCGACCACGATCAACTCGCGCAAGGCCCTGTGGGCGCGGTCCGCCTCCGACGTCACCGAGGACGAGTACGCCGAGTTCTACCGGCACGTCAGCCACGACTGGAACAAGCCGCTCGAAACCATCCGGATGCACGGCGAGGGCGTGTTCGAGTACCAGGCGCTGCTGTTCATCCCGTCCCAGGCGCCGCTGGACCTGTTCATGCGCGAGCGCAAGCGCGGCGTGCAGCTCTACGTCAAGCGCGTCTTCATCATGGACGACTGCGAAGAGCTGATGCCGGAGTACCTCCGGTTCGTCAAGGGCGTGGTGGACGCCCAGGACCTGTCGCTCAACGTGTCCCGCGAGCTGCTCCAGCACGACCGCCAGATCCAGCTGGTGCGGCGGCGGCTGGTGAAGAAGGTGCTCTCGACCGTCAAGGGCATGATGGCCGGCAAGCCCGAGTCGTACGCGACGTTCTGGCGCGAGTTCGGCGGCGCGGTCAAGGAAGGCCTGCTCAGCGACCCCGAGAACCGCGACGCCATCCTCGGCATCGCCTCGTTCGCCTCCACGGCCGACGCCGAGGAGCCGACCACGCTCGCCCGGTACGTCGAGCGGATGAAGGAAGACCAGCAGCACATCTACTACATGACCGGCGACTCGCGGGCCACCGTGGAGAACTCGCCGCACCTGGAAGCGCTGCGGGCCAAGGGCTTCGAGGTGCTGATCCTCACCGACCCGATCGACGAGATGTGGGTCGACGCCGTGCCCGGCTTCGAGGGCAGGACGTTCCAGTCGGTCGCCAAGGGCCAGGTCGACCTGGAGACCGACGAGGAGAAGGCGCAGGCGCAGGAGCGGCGCAAGGAGTTCGCCGACTTCCTGGAGTGGATGACGACCACCCTGGCCGACCAGGTCAAGGAGGTGCGCCTGTCCTCCCGCCTCACCTCCTCGCCCGCCTGCGTGGTCGGCGACGCCCACGACCTGACCCCGACCCTGGAGAAGATGTACCGGGCGATGGGCCAGGAGTTGCCGCCGGTCAAGCGGATCCTCGAACTCAACCCCGACCACGCGCTGGTCGCCGGCCTGCACAAGGCCTTCGCCGATCGCGAGGACCACGGCTCCCTGGCCGGGTCCGCCGAGCTGCTGCACGGCATGGCGCTGCTGGCCGAGGGCGGCGACCTGCCCGACCCGGCCCGCTTCGTCCGGCTGATGTCCGAGCACCTGGAGCGGGCGCTCTGACGTCGTGACGGGCGGGTTCCCGGTCCACCACGACCGGGAACCCGCCCGCGCGGGGCCGTCGGGCGATCAGCGGCCCCGACCCCAGCCCCACCGCAGGCGGTCCAGGCCGCTGCGGTTGGTCACGGTCAGGGACAGGTCCGCGCCGGTGCCGTGGAGGGTGGTGAGCGAGTAGGTGTCACCGGTGCGCAACCCCGGCCAGTAGACCGAGCCCATGCCCAGCTCGCGCAGGGTGTCGGTCACCGCCTGGATGTACGCGATCTCGTTGGACCCGTCGACCGGGCCGTTGTAGTCCAGGCCGGTGGTCATGGACGCGCCGAACTCGTCCAGGACGGTCCGGGACGCGCAGGTGCCGATGCGGTCCCTCAGGTCCGCGGCCCACTGCTCGGGCCGGGTCCAGTCCTGGTGCCAGAACCCGTACTGGTGCAGCGCCAGGTACGTGCCGTCGAGGCGGCGGTCCGCGCACACCGGCTTGACGTCCTCGCTGTACTTCACCCCGCCGATGAACACCCGGTCGCGCCGCACCCGGGGGAAGGTCGCCAGCCAGTCGGCGGCCACGTCGCGCCACTCCTGGCTGCTGTAGCCGAACGGCTCGTTCATCGGCTCGAAGTACACCGAACCGTGGCGGGCGTACCGCGAGGTGACGCGGCTCCACATCCGGTGGAACGCGTCGGCGTCGTCGATCCGGCCGTCCTTGGCCGGCACCGGCGACTCCCAGTAGGCCAGGATCACCTTGAACCCCTTGGCCGTGGCCGCGTCAATCGCGCCGGTGTAGGAGTGCCAGAACGCGCCGTTCACCGTGGCCGGGTTGATCGGCAGCCGGACCGTGTTCGCGCCGAGCTCGGCCGCGAACTCGCCGATCACCGCGCTCGCCTTGGCGTAGGTCGTGGCGTAGCCGTCGGTCTTGGACAGGCCGGACGGCACGACCTCGTCGGCGGCGTAGTTGTCGCGCGGGTCCGCCCAGTTGACGCCCTTGAACTGCTTGGTGGTCGCACCGGCGGCGGGCGCGACGGCGGTCAGCAGACCGGCCACGCCCGCGGCACAGGCGATCACGGCGACCCAGCGCGACAACGCGCGTCGGCCGGCAGGGGAAGTGCTCATGGTCGATCTCCTCCTTGGCAGGGGTTCAGCGATCGGTCTCGGCAGGGGTTCGGCGATCGGTCAGGGGTTCAGCGATCGGTCGGACCGAGATCGGGTTGCGCCACCAGGGCGACCGCGGCACGGCGCGTGGCGTGCAGTTCGAGCACGGTGATCTCGTTCGCGCCCGGCCGCAGCACGGGAGCGGGCACGTAGAGCGTCTGCTGCGGGCCGCGCGACCAGTAGCGGCCGAGGTGGAAGCCGTTGACCCACGCGTTGCCCTTGGTCCAGCCGGCCAGCGACAGGAACGTGTCGGCCGGGGTGTCGACGTGCGCCACGCCCCGGTGGAACGTCGGGCCGACCGGCGGCGCGGTGGTCGGGGCGAACCGCAGGCCGGTGAGGTCGTCCAGCGGCAGGGCCCGACTGGTCCAGTCCTCGACCACGGCCCCGTCCAGCAGCACGGGGCCGGTGACGCCCTTGCGGTCGTGGATGGCCTGGCCGTAGTCGACGCGGCCCTGGTTCTCCACGAGCAGCGCGAGCGTCGCACCGGCGTGCGGCACGGTCAGCGCCAGCACGTGCTCGTGCCGCTCCCGCTCCAGCACGCCCACCGGTTGGCCGGCCACGAACACCTGCACCCGGTCGCCGAACGCGGTGACGTCCAGCAGGGCGGGGCCCGCCCGCCCGATCGAGGTCTCGTACAGCACGAAACCGGACGCCTGGCCCAGCTGCTCCATGCTCGACGGCAGCGCGTCCTGCTTGGCCGCACCGAGCGCTCCGGCGCTGTCCAGCAGCCGCGCGCTGTCGGTCAGCGCCACCTCCGGCACGGCCAGCTTCGGGCCGGCCTGCGGTGGCGGCCCCGACGGCACCGGCGCGTGCTTGGCGATCACGTCCCGGAACGCGAAGTACTTGGGCGTCGGGTCGCCCGCCTCGCTCAGCGGGCTGTCGTAGTCGTAGGAGGTGGTGATCGGCCGGTAGACGCCCTTGTCGTTGGCGCCGCTGGTGAAGCCGAAGTTGGTGCCGCCGTGGAACATGTAGAGGTTGACCGACGCCCCGGCGGTGAGCATCTCGTCCAGCGTGGCGGCGGCGTCCGCCGCGGACCGGGTGACGTGGTGCCCGCCCCAGTCGTCGAACCAGCCGTTCCAGAACTCCGAGCACATCAGCGGCCCGGTGGGCTGCTGCGCGCGCAACGCGGCCAGCGACTCCGCGACCCGGCTGCCGAACGTGACCGTGCGCAGCACACCGGGCAGCGCGCCGCGGGCCAGGTCGGCGGGCTGGTCGCAGGTGAACAGCGGCACGTCGACACCGTTGCGCCGCAACAGCTCCGCCAGCCGGCGCAGGTAGTCGGTGTCGTCGCCGAACGCGCCGTACTCGTTCTCCACCTGCACCGCCAGCACCGGACCGCCCCGCGTGGCGAGCTTGTCCACCAGCATCGGCCAGAGCGCCGCGAAGTAGGACTCGACCGCGTCCAGGAACCGGGGATCGGTGCTGCGGTAGCGGATGTCGGGCTCGGTGAGCAGCCACGGCGGCAGGCCGCCACCGTCCCACTCCGCGCAGATGTACGGCCCCGGGCGCAGGAGCACGTGCAGGTCGTGCTCCTGCGCCAGGTCGATGAACGCGGGCAGGTCGAGCCCCGCCTCGGCACCGACCACGCCCCGCTGCGGCTCGTGCAGGTTCCACGGGATGTAGGTGTCGATGGTGTTCAGGCCCATCCACTTCGCCTTGCGCATCCGGTCCGCCCACAGCCGCGGGTGCACGCGGAAGTAGTGCAACGCGCCGGAGATCAGCCGGAACGGGGCGCCGTCGAGGGTGAATCCGTCATCGGCGATGCCCAGCACGCCCATGTGCGTCCTTTTCGTCGTAGTGGTGGGGACCGGCGCGCCACGACCCGGCCGGGTGGGGACTGCGCCGGCCGGGTCGGGCTGCGTCGGGTCGGGCCTGCGCCGGTTCAGGACCGCGCCGGTTCAAGACCGCGCCGGTTCAAGACCGCGCCGGGTCGGGACCGGGTCGGTTCAGGACCCGACGGTGAAGCCCTGTTCCTTGCCGTACTTGACCGTCGACTCCTGCCAGGCCTTCAGCCCGTCGTCCAGCGTCGTGCCCGACACGTAGGCCTTGCCGACGGTGTCGTTGAAGACGCTGTTGGCGTAGACCTGGAAGGGCAGGTACGACCAGCCGGTGACGACGTTCTGCGCGGCCTGGGAGAGCACTTCGTTGGCCTTCTGGCCGCCGAAGTAGGGGAACTCGGCGTCGAGGAAGCCGGGTGAGGTGAGCTCGGCCGTGGTCGCCGGGAACGCGCCGCCGTCGACGCGGGTCTTGACGCCCTCCTCGGTGGTGGCGTACTTGACGAACGCGTAGGCCAGGGCCTTGTTCGCACCGGCGGCCGGGATCGACAGCCCGCTGCCGCCGTTCTCCGAGACGGCCTTGCCACCCGCCTGCCACTGCGGCATCGGGGCGACGCGCCACTTGCCCGCGCCCGCCGCGACGCCGGACTGGAGGTTGGCGGGCATCCACGCGCCGATGACCAGCGTGGCGATGGTGCCGTCACCGAGGCCCTGGTACCACTGGTCGCTCCACCCGTTCACCGGCGCGACCAGCTTCTCGCTGACCAGCTGCTGCCACAGGGAGGTGAACCGCTTGGTGCCGTCGTCGGTGAAGTCGACCGTGACGTTGGTGCCGTCGACCTCGTAGGGCTTGCCGCCGGCCTGCCAGATCATGCTGGTGGTGAAGCCGGCGTCACCGGTGTCGCTGGTGATGTAGGCCTTCGGGTCCGCCGCGTGCAGCTTGCGGGCCGCGGCCAGGTACTCGTCCCACGTGGTCGGGACCTGGATGCCGTGCTTGTCGAAGACTTCCTTGTTGTAGAACAAGGCCATCGGGCCGGAGTCCATCGGCAGGCCGTAGATGCCCCCGCCCGCCTGCACCGACCCCCACGGGCCGGGGGTGAACTTGCCCTCGAAGGAGCCCGCGTCGAACGACTTCAGGTCGACCATCGACTTGGCCAGCGCGAACTGGGGCAGCGCGTAGTACTCGACCTGGGCGACGTCGGGCACGCCCGAGCCCGCCGCGATCGCGTTCTGCAGCGCGGTGTACTGCTTGTCGCCGGTGCCCGCGTTGACCAGCTCGACCTTCACCTTGGGGTACTTCTGCTGGAAGCCGGTGACGACCTCCTTGAGCGTCGGTTCCCAGGCCCACACCTTGATCGTGCCGCCGGCGTCCAGCGCGGCCTGCACGTCCTGCGGCGAGACCCGGTCGGAGGACCCGGTGTCGTCGCCGCCCGAACCGCAGGCGGCCAGGACGAGCGCGAGGGCGCCCGCGAGGGCGGTGAACACGGAACGACGGCGTTGTCTGATCACGGTGGGACCTTTTCCGGTGGCGGGACGGGTGAGCGGTGTGGCGGGACGGGTCATCCCTTCACCCCGCCCGCGGCCAGGCCCGACTGCCAGTACCTCTGGAGCAGCAGGAAGGCCGCGATGAGCGGGACGATGGTCAGCAGCGAGCCGGTGATCACGAGGTCGAACACGACGTCGCCGCCCGCCGTGATGGCCTGGGCGCTCCACGCGTTCAGGCCCACGGTCAGCGGGTACCAGTCCGGGTTCTTCAGCATGATCAACGGCAGGAAGTAGTTGTTCCACGTCGCGACGGACGTGAACAGCAGCACGGTGACCAGGCCGGGCGCGAGCAGCGGCAGGCAGACCCGGAAGAAGATGCGGAACTCGCCCGCGCCGTCCAGGCGCGCCGCTTCCAGCAGCTCGTCCGGGATCGCGTCGGCGGCGAACGTCCACATCAGGTAGAGGCCGAACGGGGAGATCAGGCTGGGCAGGATCACGGCCCACGGCGTGTTGGTCAGCCCCATCTGGCTGAACATGAGGAACGTGGGCACGGCCAGCGCCGTCCCCGGCACCGCCACCGCGCCGATGACCACCGCGAACACCGCACGCTTGCCGGGGAAGTCGAACTTGGCCAGCCCGTAACCGCCGATCGCGGCCAGCAGCGTGGCGCCACCCGCGCCCACGACGACGTACAGGACGGTGTTGGACAGCCAGCGGACGAAGATGCCGTCGTCGTACGAGAGCGTGCGGGTGATGTTGTCCCACAACGCGAAGTCGTCGCCGAACCACAGGCCGAACGACGACAGCAGGTCCGACTGGGTCTTGGTGGCGTTGATGAACAGCCACGCCAGCGGTACCACGGAGTACAGGGCGACGAGCCCGGTCAGGGCGGTGAGCGGCACGCTGCGCCGCGGCCTGCCCGCGGTGTGCGGCCGGGCCCGGCGCAGCGGCGCGACCCGGTGGCCGGCAGGCCGGGTACGGGTGGGTGCGGTCATCGTGAGCCGTCCTTCCGCATGCCGCGCAGCTGCACGAGGTAGGCCACGACCATCGTGATCACACCCATGACGATCGCCACGGTCGCCGAGTTGTTGTACTGCTGACCGGAGAACGACAGCGAGTAGGCGTACAGGTTGGGCGTGAAGTCGGTGGTGATCGAGTTCGGCACGAGCTTCTGGAGGATGGCCGGCTCGTTGAACAGCTGGAAGCTGCCGATGATCGAGAAGATCGTGGCGATCACCAGGGCGCCCCGCAACGCGGGCAGCTTGATCGACAGGACCACCCGCAGCTGGCTCGCGCCGTCGATCTCGGCCGACTCGTACAGCGACCGGGGCACGACCTGCAGCGCCGCGTAGAGGATCAGCATGTTGTAGCCGACGAACTCCCACGTCACGATGTTGCCGATGGACGCGAGGACCCACTCCGGCGACAACGGGTCCGGCAGGGCGATGCCGAACGCCTCGTTGATGTTGCCGACCAGGCCGAACCGCGTGCCGTACATGAAGCCCCACATCAGGGTGGCGACCACCGCGGGCACCGCGTACGGCAGGAACACCGCGAGCCGGAAGAAGTTGCGCCCGTAGAGCCGTCCACTGTCGACGGCCAGCGCGACCAGCAGCGCCAGGGAGAGCATGAGCGGGACCTGGACGACGAGGAACAGCGACACCCGGCCGACCGCGGCCCAGAACTGCGGGTCCGCCAGCACCTGCCCGTAGTTGTCCAGCCCGACGAACGAGTTGCCGCCGACCAGGCGGTTGCGGAACAGGCTCAGGTAGATCGAGTACGCGATCGGCGCGAGGAACACCAGCGCGAACACCACCAGGAACGGGCCGACGAACCGCCAGCCGACCCACGAGCGACGCCGTCGCGGCGGCCTGGACCGCGTCGAGCCCGGTGAGGTCGACCCCGCCGGCGCCGTCCCGATGTCGGGCACGAGCGTGGCGGGTTGAGGTGGTGCCACGGTGCTCCTCACTTCCCGCCGCGTCGTCGCGGACGGCTCGTGGTGACGATGTTTGCGCAAACATCGAAGGCTGTGCCGGTGTGCGTCTCGGGTGGAGCGCGGGGGCGGATTTCCTGCGAATGCATGTTTACGCAAACATTTCGGCGCTATAGTGACAGCGCGGTGCCGTGGCGTCAAGGCTCGGCGCGGGAGGGAGTTGCTGGCGTGAGCCTGACCAGGTCGGCCGCCGGGGTGCCACCGGATCCGCCCGCGCGGCCGGCCCGACGAGTGTCCATGGCGGACGTCGCCCGCCGTGCCGGTGTGTCGGCGCAGACCGTTTCGCGGGTGTCCAACGGCCATCCCGGAGTCGTCGGGTCCACCCGGGAGCAGGTGCTCGCGGCCATGCAGGAGTTGGGTTACCGGCCCAACAGCGCGGCGCGCGCGTTGAAGTACGGCCAGTTCCGCACCATCGGCGTCATCCTGTTCACGCTCTCGACCGTCGGCAACAGCCGGACGCTGGAGGCGATCGTCGACCACGCCGCCGAAGAGGGTTACGCGATCACGTTGATCCCGGTCGCCGTGCCCACCAGGGACGGCGTGCTCGGCGCGTTCACCCGGCTCGGCGAGCTCGCGGTCGACGCGGTGATCGTGATCATGGAGATCCACCTGCTCGACGCGGCGACCGTCAGCCTCCCGTCGGGTGTGCCGGTCGTGGTCGTGGACTCCGACGCCGACGACCGCTACAGCGTGGTGGACACCGACCAGGTCGACGGCGCCCGCCAGGCCGTGCGCCACCTGCTCGGCCTCGGTCACCGCACGGTGTGGCACGTGGCCGGGCCGGAGGAGTCGTTCGCGGCCGAACGGCGCGCGACGGCGTGGCGGACCGAGCTCGAACGGGCCGGGCGGTCGGTGCCCCCGCTCTCGCGCGGCGACTGGTCCGCCGAGTCCGGCTACCGCGCGGGCCTGCTGCTGGCCGACGAGCCCGACTGCACGGCGGTGTTCGCCGCGAACGACCAGATGGCGTTGGGGTTGCTGCGGGCGTTCCACGACAAGGGCAAGGTGGTCCCGGCGGACGTCAGCGTGGTGGGCTTCGACGACATCCCGGACTCCGGCTCGTTCGTCCCGCCCCTGACCACCGTGCACCAGGACTTCACCGAGGTCGGCCGGCGCTGCGTGGAACGCGTCCTGCGCCAGGTGCGCAACGAACCCGTCGAGCCGGGCACGACGCTCGTCCCCACCCGGTTGGTCCCGCGGGACAGCACCTCCGCGCCGCCGGCCTGACCGACCTCCCGCGCGCCTCCTCGCCGCGGCACGGCGGTTCAGTGCTGCCCGGCGGTTCAGTGCTGCCCGGGAAACGATATTGGGCAGACTCTGGACGGCCGTCACGAAACTGCCGTATGTTCCCCGTCACGAGCTTGCGAGGCGAGGTCGCCGAGGTCACCGGCGGCGGTCGGGCCGAGCCGGCCGTGTACCGGCACTACACGTGAACCGGGGGCCACCATGTCGACCACGTCGAACGCACCGAACGTGCAACTCCGCCGCGCCGTCGCGTCGAGCTTCCTCGGCAGCGTGATCGAGTACTACGACTTCCTGCTCTACGCCACCGCGTCCGCCGTGGTGTTCAACAAGGTCTTCTTCTCCTCGCTCGACCCGGTGGTGGCCACCATCGCGAGCTTCGGCACGTTCGCCACCGGCTACCTGGCCCGGCCCCTGGGCGGTGTCCTGTTCGGGCACTTCGGCGACCTGCTGGGGCGCAAGCGGGTGCTGGTGCTGACCATGACGTTGATGGGCGTGGCCAGCTTCCTCATCGGGTTGCTGCCGACCTACGCCCAGGTGGGCGGGCTCGCGCCGGTCGGCCTGGTCATCCTGCGCGTGGTGCAGGGCATCGCGGTCGGCGGCGAGTGGGGCGGCGCGGTGCTGATGTCCGCCGAGCACGCCACGCGCAGGCGCGGCCTGTGGGCCGGGTTCACCAACGCGGGCGCGCCGTGCGGGATGGTGCTGTCGACGCTGGCGCTCACCGGGACCGCCGCGCTGGTGGGCGAACGGGCGTTCCTCGACTGGGGGTGGCGGATCCCGTTCCTGATCAGCATCGTGCTGCTCGGCGTGGGGCTGTTCGTGCGGCACCGGGTGGAGGAGACGCCGGCGTTCCGCGCGGTGCGCGAGGTCGGCGACAAGCGCCGGGTGCCGGTGCTGGAGGTGTTGCGCGACCACCCGCGCGTGCTGCTGCTGGGCATCGGTGTCGGGCTGGCCGCGTTCGTCGCGCAGTCCACGTTGACCACGTTCGTGCTGGCGCACGGCGTGGCGGCCGGTCATGCCCGCCAGACGGTGCTCAACGCGCTCACGCTGTCCTCCGCCTGCGCCGTGGTGGGCATCCTCGGGTGGTCGGCGGCGTCGGACCGGTTCGGCAGGCGACCGGTGGTGGTGGCGGGCGCGATCGCGATGGCGGCGTACTCGTTCGTCCTGTTCCCCATGGTGGACAGCCGGGACACGGTGCTGCTGACCGTCGCGCTGGTAGTCGGCCAGGGCGTGATCCACCCGATGATGTACGGGCCGCTCGCGGCTCTCTACAGCGAGCTGTTCCGCACGGAGAACCGCTACACGGGCGCGTCGCTGGGCTACCAGGTGGCCGGGCTGGGCGCGGGCATCGCCCCGGTGCTGTTCGCCGCGATCCAACGGGCGAGCGGTGGCCAGGGGCTGACCCTCATCTCCTTCGTGATCGCCGCGTTCTGCCTGCTGACCGTCGTGTGCGTGCTGGCGTTGCAGGAAACCAACAAGCGCGAACTCCAACAACTCACCACCCCCTGACCCCCAACCCCCGCGTGTCCTACCTTCAGAACGCGCGTGTCCTACGCTCAGAACGCGCGTGTCCTACGTTCGCGTCGCGCGTGTCCTACGTTCAGGACCCCCGAGTTCAACGCTCAGGTGCGCGGACGGTGCGTTCCGCCTCGTCGTCCAGCCGTCGTGCGATCGCCTCGGCGGCGGCGCGCAGGTCCGGGACCAGCCGGTGCAGGTCCGGGCGCACCGAGCGCACCACGATGCCCAGCGCGCCCGCGGGGCGGTGACCTTCGGCCGGGATGGCGACGGCCACCGAGCACGAGCCGAGCGTCATCTCCTCGTTGGTCAACGCGTACCCGCGATCGGCCGTCGCACGCAGTTCGCGCAGCAGCCGCGCGCGCTCGGTGATCGTGTACCGGGTGAAGCGACGCAGGGGCCGCTCCACGTACCCGCGCACGAACTCCGCGTCGGCACGCGCGAGCAAGGCCTTGCCGACCCCCGTCGGGTGCAACGGCAGCCGTGCGCCGATCCGCGAGACGACGGGCACCGACCGGTGCCCGGACAGCTTCTCCACGTACAGCGCGTCGAAGCCGTCGTGCACGGCGAGGTGGATGTTCTCGCGGGTCGCCTCGTACAGGTCCTGCATGAACGGCAGGGCGATCTCGCGCAGCCGACCCGCCACCGGTGCCAGCGTCGCGGCCTCCCACAACCGCAGGCCGATGGTGTAGTGCCCAGTGGCGTCGCGTTCCAGCGCGCCCCACGACACCAGCTCGGCGGTCAACCGGTGGACGGTGGCCAGCGGCAGGTCCGCGCGCCGGGCCAGTTCGGTCAGCCTCAGCCGCGGGTTGGCGGCGTCGAACACGCCGAGCAGCGCCAGCGCCCGTCCGGCCATCGACCGCCTGGGTGTGTCGCCGTTGACCGCCATGCCGGTTCTCCTAGACGTCGAACGCCGAACGCCGAACGCCGAACATCGAACGCCGAACATCGAACCTCGAACGCCGGCGGGCGCAGGTCACGCCACGCCGGGCACCGAACGTAACCGCACCGCCGGCCGGAAGTCGCCGCCACTTTCACCCAGTGGAAGTCGATCCTGGCGAACGGGCGCGAGCCACCCTTGGGTTGACCCATGCGAACGAGAGTCGGGATCCTCGGCGCCGGTCCGGCCGGACTGGTGCTGTCCCACCTGCTGGCCGAACGCGGCATCGAGTCGGTGGTCGTCGAGACGCGCGGCCGCGAGGAGATCGAGCAGACCATCCGCGCCGGTGTCCTGGAGCAGAACACCGTGGAGTTGCTGACCGCCATGGGCGTCGGCGCCCGGGCGCTGAGCGAGGGCGCGCGGCACGAGGGCGTCGAACTGCGGTTCGGCGGCCGCGGCCACCGGATCGACTTCACCGGGCTCGCCGGCCGCGCGGTCTGGCTCTACCCGCAGCACGAAGTGCTCAAGGACCTGATCGCCGCACGCCTGGCCGACGGCGCCGACATCCGGTTCGGCGCGACCGACGTGGCGCTGCACGGCCTCACCTCCGACGACCCGGTCATCTCGTTCACCGATGCCGACGGCACCCCCGTCGAGCTGCGGTGCGACGTGATCGCCGGCTGCGACGGCTCCTCGGGCGTCAGCAGGCGCTCGATCCCCGACGCCGACCGCACCGACTACTTCCGGGCTTACCCGTTCGGGTGGTTCGGCATCCTGGCCGAGGCGCCACCGTCCTCGAAGGAGTTGATCTACGCCCACTCGGAACGCGGGTTCGCGCTCATCAGCACGCGGACGCCGCAGGTGCAGCGGATGTACTTCCAGTGCGACCCCGACGAACGCGCCGAGGACTGGAGCGACGACCGGATCTGGGCCGAGCTGAACGCCCGGGTCGCGGGCGACGGCTTCAGCCTGGCCGAGGGCCGCATCTTCGACCGCGGCGTGATCCCGATGCGCAGCTACGTGTGCGAGCCGATGCGCCACGGCCGGCTCTTCCTGGCCGGGGACGCCGCGCACGTCGTGCCGCCCACCGGCGCGAAGGGGCTCAACCTCGCCGTGGCGGACGTCGCCGTGCTGGCCCGTGCGCTGGAGGTCCACTTCGCCACCGGGTCCACCGAGCCGCTGGACGCCTACGGCCCGACCGCGTCGCGCCGGGTGTGGCGGGCGCAGCACTTCTCGTGGTGGATGACCTCGATGCTGCACACCGACCCGGCCGGCACGCCGTTCGACGTCAAGCGGCAGCTCGGCGAGCTGGAACTGGTCACGTCCAGCACGGCCGCCGCCACGCACCTCGCCGAGGCCTACACGGGCTGGCCGATCGAGTTCTGAATGCACTCCCAGGGGTGCGAATGGCGGATCGGCCTGCCGGTAACCGGAGCACAGGATCGTAGAAACTTGCGAATCTTCTTTCGAAGAGTTTCGAAGCTTGTGCGGTGTCCCTCTTCGCGCCGGGAGTAGGTTACTGGTATCGGTTCAGAGACGTGCGAAAGGCATTTCAACAGGTCTTATGGCATACCGAGCCCGCTGGTGAACGATCGATTCAGGGCCGATCTCACGGCTCCCGAACGACGTGTGGGCCGCTCGGTGTTCTCAGGGCCCGACAGTTTCGGTGCTTGCCACGCCTATCTGTTTCGGTTAATACTTCTAAAAGTTTCAGGCCGGACGCGGTCGGGTGCCGCCCCCGACGGTTTCCCCCTGCGCTGCGCACTCTCCGAGATCGACCCACCGGCTGACAACCGTCGTTGGCGGGGAGGAATCCCGTGGCACCGGGCCCTCCTCGGCCAGTGTTCGGGTCCGGACCACCCCGCCCCGGCGGTTCGGATCGCCCGACCAACCAACCACCAACCACCTGCCGAACCCGCAGGTGCTCTCAGAAGGTGCGAAACATGAAGCTGACATCGAGGTCAGTGTTGCGAGCGGCTCTCGTGTCGACGTTGGTGACCGCCACCACGGGTGCCGCGGTGCTCCTGGCGACGTCGGCCAACGCCGGGACCACGCTCGGCGCCTCGGCGGCCGAGTCGGGTCGCTACTTCGGCACGGCCGTCGCCGCCAACAAGCTGGGCGACTCCACGTACGTCGGGATCCTGAACCGCGAGTTCAACATGGTCACGGCCGAGAACGAAATGAAGATGGACGCGACGGAGCCGAGCCAGGGGCAGTTCAGCTACGCCAGCGGCGACCGGATCGTCAACCACGCCCGCGCCCAGGGCATGCGGGTGCGCGGTCACGCCCTGGCGTGGCACTCGCAGCAGCCGGGCTGGATGCAGAACATGTCGGGCACCGCGCTGCGCAACGCGATGATCAACCACGTGACGCAGGTGGCCACGTACTACCGGGGCAAGATCTACGCGTGGGACGTGGTGAACGAGGCGTTCCAGGACGGCAGCTCCGGCGCGCGTCGTGACTCGAACCTCCAGCGCACGGGCAACGACTGGATCGAGGCGGCGTTCCGCGCCGCCCGCGCCGCCGACCCGAACGCGAAGCTCTGCTACAACGACTACAACACCGACGACTGGACGCACGCCAAGACCCAGGCCGTCTACCGGTTGGTGCAGGACTTCAAGCAGCGCGGCGTGCCGATCGACTGCGTCGGCCTGCAGTCCCACTTCAACAGCCAGAGCCCGGTGCCCGGCAACTACCAGACCACGCTGTCGAGCTTCGCGGCCCTGGGCGTGGACGTGCAGATCACCGAGCTCGACATCGAGGGCTCGGGCTCCGCGCAGGCGGCGAACTACGAGCGCGTCGTCAAGGCCTGCCTGGCGGTCGCCCGCTGCACCGGCATCACCGTGTGGGGCATCCGGGACACCGACTCGTGGCGCGCCTCGGGCACCCCGCTGCTGTTCGACGGCTCGGGCAACAAGAAGGCCGCCTACACCTCGACCCTGAACGCCCTCAACGCGGGCGGCTCCACCACGTCCACGACGACCACGACGTCCACGTCCACGTCGACCAGCACCTCCACGACGACCACGACGACCACGACCAACGGTCCGGGTGGCTGCACCGCCACGGTGTCGCTCAACTCCTGGACCGGTGGCTTCGTCGCCACGGTGAAGGTCACCGCCGGTTCGTCGGCGATCAACGGGTGGACGGTCACGACCAACCTGCCGTCCGGCGTGTCGGTCACCAACTCGTGGAGCGCCGACCGCAGCGGCAACACCGGCGCCGTCCAGTGGCGCAACGTCAGCTACAACGGCCGCGTCGCGGCCGGGATGTCGACCGAGTTCGGCTTCCAGGGCACGGGTTCGGCGTCGGGCATCACGCCGACCTGCGCCGCCAGCTGATCGAGTAGCGACGAACAGCCCGGTGCGGGGACCGCGCGGTCCCCGCACCGTGCTGTCGGCTCAGCCGGCTCAGCCGGCTCAGCCGGCCCGGCGGATCCGGCGCAGCACGAGCAGCCCGCCGACACCCGGCACGACCGAGCGCCACCGGACGCCGGTGGACACGCCCGGGATCAGCGCGGTGAGCGCGACCACGACGAGGTAGGCGGTGCCGTGCACCGGACCGGTCAGCGACGTCACCGGCTTCGCGTGCACGGTCACCAGGTTGACCAGCAGGACCGCCAGGGACACCAGTTCGACCCCGGCCGCGACCCGCAACGCGCGCACGTCACGCCCCCGTCGTCGAGCCGGGGCGCACGATCATCAGCACCACCACGGTCGCCCACAACAGGTTGAACACGCCGGTCGTCATGGCGAGCCGCTTCGCCGCACCGGTCGCGCCGTCGAGCACCCGCCGCTGAGCGGGCAGGATCGCCAGCGCCAGCAGGGCCGCGGCGACCGCCGTCAACACCACCGACACCAGCAGCCACGCGTCACCGAGCACGCCCAGGCTCGCGCCGGTGGCGACGCCGAAGACCGGCACGGCGACGCCGACGACGGTGTAGGTGCGGCACGTCCGGTGCAGGAACACCGCCGTCCCGGTCGGCGACTCGCGCGCGAAGCGGGGGAACAGCGAGGCGGCCACGGCGATCGGCCCGACGGCGAGGATCGCGGCGATGACGTGGACCGAGAGCAGCAGCTTGGTCACCAGGGCTCCTTGGTGCGTAGGCAGACAACATATGTCGGCTGCCAATAGGTACCACACCTACCTACCTGGTGTGTAGGCTGCCAACCCATGAAGGCGGACGCGGTGCGTGGCCACCTGGACGCGATGTTGCTGGCGGTGCTCGAACCGGGGCCGCTGCACGGCTACGCGGTGATCACGGCGGTGCAGCGGCGCAGCGGTGGCGCGTTGGAACTGCGCACCGGCACCGTCTACCCGGCGCTGAACCGGCTGGAGCGGCTGGGTCTGCTGCGCAGCCGCTGGCAACCCGTGTCCGACCGGCCGCGGCGCTGCTACGAGCTCACCGACGCGGGACGGCGCAGCCTGTCCGCCGCGCGCTCGACCTGGCAGGAGTTCACCGCCGCGATCGGTGCCGTCCTCGACCTGACCGCGTCCGCGAGGCCGGTCAGGTGAGCACCGCGCGGCACGTCGACCCGGTCGAGGACTACCTGGCGACGCTGACCACGTCCCTGCACGGCCCGGCACGGGCGAAGGCCGCCATGATGCGCGAGGTCCGCGACGGCCTCGCGGACGCGGTGGAGGCGCAGACGCGTGCGGGCGTGCCCCACGACCGGGCGGCCCGCGTCGCGGTGCGGGACTTCGGCGCGGCGGACGAGATCGCGCCGTCGTTCCAGCGCGAGCTGACCATCGCCCAGACCCGGAGCACCGCCCGCGTGGCCGCCGTCGCCGTGCCCGTCCTGGTGGTGTGCCAACTCCTGGTGCACACCGCCGCCGGTGGCCCGGACTGGCGCCTGGGCGCGCTCGCCGGCCACCTGGCGGCGGTGGCGACCGCCGCCGGCCTGCTCGCCGCGACGGCGTTGACGGCCACCGGTCCGCTGACCCGCCGGCTGCCCACCCCGCACCGGCTGCCGTCGGCCGTCGCGTGGACGGCGTCCGCCGCCGCCGTGGGCATGGCGCTCGCCGCGGTCGCGCTCGTGGTCGTCTCCGCCCTGTCGACCGACTGGCTGTCCACGGCGCTGGCCGGCGTGCTCGCGATCGCGGCGCACGGTGTGGTCGCCGCATCGGCTCGCGCGTGCCGTCGGTGCGCGCGGGCGGGGGAGGGGCGAGGCTGACCCGTCGAGGGCGGCCCGCGGGTCGTCCGCTGGCTGTTCGACGGGGCGTTCGACGGCCCCTCGGGGACTACAGCCGGTTACCGCAGCGTGCCACTCTGCGAGACGGGCTCTATACGTCCGCTCATGTTCCGGTGTACGTTCCCGGCGGGTCTGGGAGCGCTCCCAGACACATCGAACGAGACGAGGAGGGGCTCAGTGAAGCGCTCCACCGCAGTGCTTGCGGCTTGCGCGGTGGCCTTCGGTTCCGCGGCGACGACGTTGCTGCCGAACGCCGTGGCCGCCGCCCAGGGTTGCAAGGTCGACTACGCCGTCACCAGTCAGTGGAACGGTGGGTTCCAGGCCAGCGTCAAGGTCACCAACCTGGGTGACGTCGTCACCGGGTGGTCGCTCGGCGTCACCTTCCCGAACAGCTCGCAGCGGGTCACCCAGGGCTGGAACGCCACGTGGACCCAGTCGGGCTCCACCGCCACCGCCACCAACGTGGACTGGAACCGGACGCTGGGCACGGGCGCCTCGACGGACCTCGGGTTCGTCGGCGCGTACTCGGGCAGCAACCCGACGCCCACGTCGTTCACGCTCAACGGCGTGGCCTGCACGGGATCGACCACGTCGACGTCGACGTCGACCACGAGCACGACCACCACGACGACCACCAACCCGCCGGTCGGCCGCACGCCGGTCGAGATCAACGGGCAGCTGCGGGTCTGCGGCGTGAACCTGTGCAACCAGTACAACCGCCCGATCCAGCTGCGTGGCATGAGCACGCACGGCATCCAGTGGTTCGACAAGTGCTACAACAACAACTCGTTGAACGCGCTGGCGAACGACTGGAAGTCCGACCTGTTCCGCATCGCGATGTACGTGCAGGAGCAGGGTTACGAGACCAACCCGAGCGGGTTCACCAGCCGCGTCAACAGCCTGGTCGACATGGCCGAGGCGCGCGGGATGTACGCGATGATCGACTTCCACATCCTCACGCCGGGTGACCCGAACTTCAACCTGGAGCGGGCGAAGACGTTCTTCGCCGCCGTGGCGCAGCGCAACGCGGCCAAGAAGAACGTGATCTACGAGATCGCGAACGAGCCGAACGGCGTGAGCTGGGCGTCGATCAAGAACTACGCCGAGCAGGTCATCCCGGTGATCCGCGCCGCCGACCCGGACGCCGTGGTCATCGTCGGCACCCGGGCGTGGTCGTCGCTGGGCGTGTCCGAGGGCTCCAGCGAAACCGAGGTCATCAACAACCCGGTGAACGCGACCAACATCATGTACGCGTTCCACTTCTACGCCGCCTCGCACAAGGACAACTACCGCGCCGCGGTCAGTCGGGCCGCCTCGCGGCTGCCCCTGTTCGTGACGGAGTTCGGCACGGTCCTGGCCACCGGCGGCGGGACGTTCGACCGGGCCAGCACGGTCGCCTGGCTGGACCTGCTGGACCAGCTCAAGATCGGCTACGCGAACTGGACGTACTCGGACGCGAACGAGAGCAGCGCCGCGCTCCGTCCGGGCACGTGCAACGGCGGCGACTACTCCAGCAGCGGCGTGCTGACCGAGTCGGGTTCGCTGCTCAAGAGCCGGATCAGCACCTCGGACAACTTCCCGACCAGCTGACCGGTCCGACGTGGTGGACGGGGTCCCGCGCACCACGGCGGGGCCCCGTTCCCGGTGCGCCGCTGCCGGGCCTGGCCGAGGTCGCGGCGTACTTCCCGCGCCCCTGACGACGGCCTACTCCGGTGGCGAGTTCCGGTGGCGGTCGGAGTGGCCGAGGTCGCGGTCGGGGGCGATCCGGTCGCGCACGAGCTGCTTGAGCGCGGCCAGCTCGGGGAAACCGCCCTGGTCCTTGCGCGACCACAGGGTCTCGCCGCCGAGCCGGACGTCGAACACGCCGCCCGTGCCGGGTACCAGCGCGACCTCGCCCAGCTCGGTGGTGAACGTGGTCAGCAACTCCTGCGCGGTCCAGCCCGCGCGCAGCAACCACCGGCACTGCGTGCAGTACTCGATCTCCAGGCGGGGCTCTCGCGCGGTCACGGGCCCAGTATCGCCGGCGGCGCGGCCCGTCGGCGAGCCGGGCGGCGGAGGTCACACGTGGCGTTGGCACAGCACGCCGGCGAGCGGAGCGGGCGGCACGGAGGCCCGAACTCGGACCGCGATCCAGCCGGGCGATGCAGTCCGGCGGTCCAGCCCGGCGATCCAGCCGGTGGTTCAGCCGGGCGGTTAGATCCGATGGTCCAGAGGCCGGTGGTCCGGCCCGGTGATCCCGACCCCTCGACCGACGTAGACCCGGTGATGCAGGGCCGGTGCCACCCCCCAGGTGTGACACCGGCCCCAGCCGGCGGAAGTAAAGGCGGGCAGTCCCACCTTCCGCCGGCATGACCGGCGGTGGACCGCGGGCCCCCAGTGCCCACCACCGCCGGGAGCACCGTCATGAGGGACGTGCCGACTCCAACCCGGGCGTCCCGGTGGCCCGGTCCAAGGGGACCGTGGCGGCTTCGACGATGCGCTCGAACGACACCCCCGCCCGGTCGAACACCCGCTCCAGCGCCTCGACACCGTCCGCGGCGAAGACGCAGAAGTAGCTGTCGTCGCCCGGTACGGCGAGACAGCACCTGATGGTCACGGGCACTGCGCACAGGTCGGCGGCGGCACGCACCGCCGTCATCGCGGCGGCGACCTCCCGCGGGTTCGCCGCGTACAGGTAGCACTCGGCCAGGAAGAGCCTGGTCGGCTGCCGCTCCACTCCGGTGACGGTCATGGGCCAACCCTGGCCCCCGCACCCCCACCGGCGAATCGGGGAGCGACCCCACAGTTGCTACTCGTCGGGCGGGCGCAGGATGTCCAGCGCGGCCAGCTCCCGGCGGGTGCGCACACCGGTCTTGCGGTAGATCCGGGTCAGGTGCGCCTCGACCGTCTTCGCGGTCACGTACGCCGCACCCGCCACCTCCCGGTTGCTCAGCCCGGCGGCCACCAACCGCGCGATGCGCAGCTCCGTGGCGGTCAGCTCGTGCTCGTCGCCGCGCCGCAGGCCGAGCCGGGCCAGCTCCGCGTCGACCTCGTCGACCCACGACACCGCGCCCAGCCGGTCGAACCCGCGCCGCGCCGCCAGCAACGCCTCGCGGGCCGCGAGCTTCATCCGACGCCGACGCAGCACCCGGCCGCGCACCAGGTCCGTGCGGGCCTGCTCGAACGGCATGGGCAGCAGGTCCAGCGCCTCCGCCGCGGCCGCCAACGCCTCCTCCGCGCCCTCCGCGTCACCCCACGCCATCCGCACGAGCGCGCGCGACCGGGCCGCGACCACCGTGATCCACGGCCGGGGCGCGCGGTCGCGCCGCTGCTCCAGCTCGGCCAGCAGCCGCGTCGCCTCGGCCAGCTCGCCCAGTTCCACCACCGCCTCGACCAGGTCCCCGTACAGCGAGCTGACCGGGAAGTCGGCCATGCCCACCTCCGCGCACAACGCCACCGCCGCGGCCAGGTGCTCGCGTGCCGCGGCGGGCTCGTGCCGGGACAGCTCGGTGAACCCGAGCACGGCCAGCTGGTGCGCCGCGACCCACGGGTCGTCCAGCTCGGTGGCCACGTCCAGGCCGCGGATCGCCGCGTCGCGCGCCTGCTCCCACCGGCCCCGGTGCGCGTCCACCAGCGCCCGGGTGTAGAGGGCGTAGGCGAACCACGGCCGCTGCCCGGTCTGCTCGGCCCCCTCGACGGCCTCGGCCGCCCGCTGCCCGGCCCGTGCCCAGTCGCCGAGCCAGACGTCCAGCTCCGCGAGGTGGACCAGCTCGTGCACGATCACCGCCTCGTCCTCGCGCTCGACCTCCTCGCGGTGGGCCGCCTCGATCCGCTCCCGCCCCCGCACCGGGTCGAGGTACTTCGCCAGCACCCGCAACGTGCTGCGGGCCATCCGCGCCTCGCGGGTCTGGTTGGTCGACGACACCATGGCCGCGCCCCGCTGGATGTCGTCCATGAACAGGCCCACGCCCGCCAGCAGCCGGTAGTACGCGCTGGAGATCAGGATGCACGCCACCAGGTCGGTGGGCGCGTCGTCCTCGTGGCCCTCGATCGCCTCCAGCGCCTGCTCGGTGTTGCGGCACCGCAGCCGGGTGTCGTGCTGGCAGAACAACGACCGGCGCAGGTAGGCGGTGGCGCGCAGCACCGGGTCGTCGCCGACCTGCGTCAACGCCCGGTCGGTCAACGCCGTCGCCTCGACCGGACCGTCCTCGAAGAACGCCACGAACGCGAGGTCGAGCAGCACCACCGCCCGCTCCGGGCCCGCCGGGACGTCCTCGACGTCGAACGCCTCCACCAGCTTGCGCGCGCCCGCCGCGTCACCGGCCAGGTACCGGCACACCACGGCCGAGGCCAGCCAGACCGCCCGGTGCCGGGGGTCGGGCGCGTGCGCACCGGCCAGCTCCCACAGCCGGGCGGCGGTGTTCGGGACGTTGCGCGCCTGCGCGTTGCGCGCCGCCGCGCCCAGCGCGTCGGCGACCTCGGCGTCCGGCCCGTCGGTGCTCAACGCCAGGTGCAGCGCACGGGTCTCCAGGTCGTCGACGACCTCCGCCAACCGGCGGTGCACCCGCCTGCGCCTGGCCCCGGACGCGGAGGAGAACAACGTCGAGCTCAGCAACGGGTGGGTGAACCGGATCGCGCCGGACACGATCTCGATCACGCCGTGGTCCTCGGCGTCGGCCAGTGCGGCCTCGGCCCGGTCGGGGTCGTCCAGCGCCCGGCACACCAGGTCCACGGTCGGCTGCGAGAGCGCCGCCGCGCACAGCAACGCGTCGCGGCTGTGGTCCGGCAGCGCGGCGAGCCGGTCGGCGAGCAGTTCCCCGACCGCGCGCGTCGTGGGCAGCGGGAGGCCGACCGCGCCCACCGCGCCGGGGTCGGGCAGCGCGCGGGCGATCTCCAAGGCGTAGAACGGGTTGCCGCCGCTGGCCTGCCGCAGGCGGATCAACGTCGGCCGCGGCAACGGCGTGCCGAGGCGCGAGCGGACCAGCCGGTGCAGCGCGCCGATGCTCAACCCGGTCAGCCGCAGGTGCGTCAGGTCCCCGCGGTCCGCCAGGCCGAGCGGGACGTCGCCGTCGGGGGAGCGGACCGCCAGCACGACCGCGACGTGCTCCTCGACCAGGCGGCGCACCACGTACTCCAGGACGGCGGCGCTGGACTCGTCCAGCCACTGCACGTCGTCCACGGCCAGCAGCACCGGCGCGGTCGCGGCCATCGCCCGCACGACGTTGAGCACCGCCACGTGCACCGCTCGCGGATCACCGGGTCCGTCGTCCGCGTGCCGGCGCAGCAACGCGACTTCGAGCGCCGTGCGTTGCGGATCCGGTAATCGGTCGAGCACCGCGTCGTCCACGCGGTCGAGCAGGTCGATCAGGCCGCCGTAGGACAGCCGCGCCTCCGGTTCCGCGGGCCGGGAGCACAACACGGTGTGCCCGCGGTGCTCCGCTTCCCGCACCGCGTGCTCCCACAGCGCGGTCTTGCCGATGCCCGCCTCGCCGGACACGACCAGGCACGCGGTCGCCTCCCGGGCCCGGTCGAGCACCCCGGCGACCACCGCGACCTCGGGCTCCCGCCCGACCAGTTCCCGAACGGCCCGTTGCACGCCCGTGCCACCTCCCCCGCGCGGTGAACCGCGACACCCACAGTCCATCACGCGTTCCGGGCGGAAAAAGTTCACCGCTACTGTCTGGTGGCATGTACGTGAAGTTGTGCGGGCTGCGCACCGAGGCCGACGTGGCCGCCGCCGTGGACGCGGGAGCCGACGCGGTCGGCTTCGTCCTCAGCGCGAGCGTCCGGCAGGTCGACCCCGACACCGCGCGCCGGCTGGTGCGGGAGGTGCCGCCGCACGTGCTCGCGATCGGCGTGTTCAGCGGCGTGGCGGCGACCGACGTGCGTCGGCTCGCGGAGGAGTCGGGCATCGGGGCCGTCCAGCTGCACGGCGACTACCCGCGGTCCGCGTTCGACGAGGTGGCCGCGCTGGGGGTGCCCCTGGTCCGGGCGGTCTCCCTGGAGCCGGACACCGACGTGCGGGTCGGCGCCTACGGCGAGCAGATGTTGCTGCTCGACTCGCCGCGGGCCGGTTCCGGGCACCGGTGGGACCTGGCCGCGCTCGACGGCGCCCGGCCGGAGGGCCGGTGGCTGCTGGCGGGCGGCCTCGGCGTGCACGACGTCGCCGAGGCCGTGGCCCGCGCGAGGCCGTGGGGCGTGGACGTGTCGAGCGGCATCGAGGCGACCCGCGGCGTCAAGGACCACGGGCTCATGAGGGAGTTCGTCGCCGCCGCCCGCGCCACGACCGCCTGACCCCGGCGCCACCGGCAGGACGATCGCCGGAGGGTGCTCCGGGTCGTGGTGGACGGCCCGGTCGGCGTTCCGGAGCCGGGTCGCGGTGGCGTGCGGCGCACCGGTGCCGGGACCGCGGGCGTACCCCGGGGGAACGCGCCGTCGGTGATCACCGGCGGCATCCCCCATGGGGGTACGGTCGGGGCGTGGCAGCTCAGTCCTCGGTGGAATCCCTGGCCGACGCGCTGGCCCGGCGGGTGGTGGTGCTGGACGGCGGGCTGTCGACCGCGCTCACGGCCGCCGGGCACGACCTGTCGGACTCCCTGTGGTCGGCCCGCCTGCTGGCGGCCGACCCGGACGCGATCACGGCCGCCCACCTGGCCTACTACCGCGCCGGCGCCGAGGTCGCGATCACGGCCAGCTACCAGGCGACGGTCGAGGGCTTCGCCCGCCGCGGGCTCGACGCCGCGAGGACGGCCGACCTGTGGCGCGACAGCGTGACCCTCGCCCGCCGCGCCGCGTCCGAAGTGGACGGGCGGCGGTGGGTGGCGGCGTCGGTCGGCCCGTACGGCGCGATGCTCGCCGACGGCTCGGAGTACCGCGGCCGGTACGGCCTCGCGCCGGGCGCGCTGGAGTCGTTCCACCGACCCCGGATCGAGGTGCTCGCCGAAGCCGGTGCCGACGTGCTGGCGGTCGAGACGATCCCGGACGTCGAGGAGGCGGAAGCGGTGCTCCGGGTGGTCGCCGGGTCGGGCGTCCCGCTGTGGCTGTCCTACAGCGCCCGCGGCACGCGGACGTGCGCCGGTCAGCCGTTGACCGAGGCGTTCGAGGCCGTGCGCGGGGTGGCGGAGGTGATCGCCGTGGGCGTCAACTGCTGCGACCCGGCCGACGTGGCCGAGGCGGTGGCCATCGCGCGGCGGGTCACCGGCAAGCCCGTCGTGGTCTACCCGAACAGCGGCGAGATCTGGGACGCCACGACCCGGAGCTGGACCGGTTCCCCCGCCTTCGAGCCCGCGCGCGTGGCCGGGTGGGTCGAGGGCGGCGCGCGGCTCGTCGGCGGCTGCTGCCAGGTCGGGCCGGGGACGATCGCGGAACTGGCCGCCGCGGTGCGGGGCTGACCGGTCAGCCCCGCCCGATGAACGGCATCGTCGTCGCCATGACCGTCATGAACTGCACGTTGGCGTCCAGGGGCAGGCCCGCCATGTAGCGGACCGCGTCGGCGACGTGCGCGACGTCCATGGTGGGCTCGGCGGCGGTCGAGCCGTCGGCCTGCGCGACGCCGTGCGCCATCCGCTCGGTCATCGGCGTCGCGGCGTTGCCGATGTCGATCTGGCCGCAGGCGATGCGGTGCCGGCGGCCCTCCAGCGAGATCGACTTGGTCAGCCCGGTGATGGCGTGCTTGCTCGCGTTGTAGGCGACGGCGTCCGGTCGCGGGGTGTGCGCGGAGATCGAGCCGTTGTTGATGATCCGACCGCCCTGCGGGTCCTGGTCGCGCATCACCCGGAACGCGGCGCGGGCGCACAGGAACGAGCCGGTCAGGTTCGTGTCGACCACCTTGGACCACTGCTCGACGGTGAAGTCCGCCAACGGCGTGGCGGCGACGTTCGTCCCGGCGTTGTTGAACAGCACGTCGACCCGCCCCCACCGCTCGCGCACCGCGTCGAAGAGCGCGTCGACGGACGCCTCCACCGTGATGTCGGTCGGCACGACCAGGACCGCTTCCGCGGGCGCGCCGTCGGCCGTCTCGGCCAGCCGGTCCGCGCGTCGTCCGGCGAGCGCGACCCGGTGACCGGCGTCGAGCAGCGCGCGGGCGACCACGCGGCCCACGCCCGAGCCGGCGCCCGTCACCACTGAAACCGGGGCCATCGCGTCCTCCTCGACAGTCGACGTCACGACTCGTGCCGGTCGCCGGGCGACACCAGGGGGACGTCGCGCACGAACGGGTGGTCCTGCGGCACCTCCGCAGCCTAGCCGGCGGGACCGCTGGTCACGGCTGGGTGAACCGCAGCAGGTTGCCCGAGGGGTCGAGGAAGGCGCAGTCGCGGACACCGCCGGGCCGGCTGATCGGTTCCTGCATCACCTCGGCGCCCGCCGCCTCGACGTGCTCGAAGGTGGCGTCGCAGTCGTCGGTCACGAACACGAGACGGCCGACCGGATCCCCGATCGTCCCGCTCGGACCGCCCGGAGAGGCGCACGGGTCCGCGGCGGGTGATTCGAGCAGGACGATCCGCACGTCCGGCTGCGCGGGCGGGCCGACGCCCACCTGGCGGGTCGCCTCGGCCCCGCCGCCGTCGCGCACCACGAAGCCGAGCACGTCGAGGTAGAAGCCGAGCGCCTCGTCGAGGTCGCGAACGGCGAGGGCGCAGGACGACAGCCTCAGGTCCCCGCCGGTCACCGCGCCTCCCCGCGGCCGGGGGCGAGGAGGACGATGTCGAGGTCGCGGATCCGGTCCGGGTCGGTCTCGACGGCGATGCGGGTGATCCTCCGGTCGCCGATGGTGAACGTCAGGACGGCCCTCGGCCGGCCGAGGTGGGACCAGACGGCCGCCGGGACGCCGTCGACCAGCGCGATGCGGGCGGCCTGTGCGCGTCCGGCGAAGAACGCCGCCACCGCCTCGGCGCCGCGGAGGTCGCCGACCGCCACGGCGTCCGGGTCGAGCAGGTCGAGCAGGGCGGCGAAGTCGCCGCTGCGGGAGGCGGCGAGGAAGGCGGCGACGATCTCCCGCTTCCCCGATCGCGCGGCCTCGGACGTCTCGGCCGTGCCCTGCACCCGGCGCCGGGCCCGGCTGGCGAGTTGCCGGGCGGCGGCGGGGGAGCGGTCGATGATCGGGCCGATCTCGCCGAACGGCACGGCGAAGACGTCGTGAAGGACGAACGCGAGCCGCTCGGCGGGTGCCAGCGCGTCCAGCACGACCGTCAGCGCGACACCGACCGAATCGGCCAGCAGCGCCTCCTGCTCGGGGTCGGCCCGGTCGGTCGGGCGGACGCCCCGGTGCGGCGCGGCGGGTTCGGGCGGCAGCGCACCGACCGACTCCTCACGCCGGGCCCGGCGTGCCTCCAGCACGTTCAGGCAGACCCGGGCGACGACCGTGGTGAGCCACCCGCCCGGGTTCTCCACTTGGCCGGTGTCGGCGCGGCTGACCCGCAGCCACGCCTCCTGCACCGCGTCCTCCGCTTCGCCCGGTGAGCCGAGCATCCGGTGGGCGACCGCCCGCAAGCGGCCCTGGTGCTCGGCGAACCGCTCGCTCAGCCAGTCCTGCTCGGCCATTCGTCACACTCCTCGGTCCCGACCTGTCATACCGATTGACCGGCGAGGCGGCGCCGATGTGACATCCGAGCCGGGCCCGGGTGTCCGGCCCACCGCTTCCCGGTGGCGGACAACAGCGGACACCATCAGGAGACACGGCATGAAAGCGCACGTCAGCTCGATCCTCCTCGGCGTCGGGGACATGGACCGGTCCAAGCGGTTCTACGCGGAAGGGCTCGGCTGGAAGATCAAGGACGACTACGGCGTCTCGGTCTTCTTCGAGTCGGACGGAGGCTCGCTCGTGGGCTTCTACGGGCGTGCCGGCCTGGCCGAGCAGGTCGGCACGGACCCGGAGGGCAGCGGTTTCAGCGGGCTGGTCCTCACCTACGTGGTCCGCGGCGAGGCGCGGGTCGACGAGGTCCTCGCGGAGGCGGGGAAGGCGGGCGGCACGGTCCTCAAGCCCGCGGGCGCCCTGCCGTGGGGCGGGTACGGCGGCACGTTCGCCGACCCGGACGGCTACGTGTGGAGCATCGGCTACAGCGCCCGGGGCGAGGACCAGCCGTACGCGGAGTAGCGCCGGTGGTCGGGTTCGGCGTGGACGCGGGATCGTGTCCACGCCGAACCCGCCGACGCCCGGGCCGCGCTGATCCGGTCGGGCGAGGACGGTCCCGGTACGGTGTCGGCCGTGGTGGCGGAGGTCGGCAGGACGCCGAGGGCGGAGCAGGTCGGGGCGACGCGTCAGCAGATCCTCACCACGGCCGAGCGGTTGTTCGCCGAACGGGGTCTGTACGCGGTGTCCAACCGGCAGATCAGCGCCGCCGCCGGGCAGGGGAACAACACCGCCGTCGGCTACCACTTCGGCACCAAGGCCGACCTCGTCCGGGCGATCGTGCGCGGGCACACCGCCCACATCGAGTCGCTGAGGCAGGAGGCGGTGGCCGCCGTCGCCGGGTCGCGGGACGTGCGGGACTGGGTGGCCTGCCTGGTGCGCCCGTCGACCGGGCACCTGGCCTCGTTGGGCGACCCGACCTGGTTCGCCCGGTTCAGCGCGCAGGTCATGACCGACCCCGCGTTCCGGGCGATCATGGCCGAGGAGGCCCTGGCGGCGCCCTCGTTGCGGCACGTGGTGGACACCCTCGTCGAGCTCCTGCCCGACCTGCCCGCCGACGTGCGCGAGGACCGCGCCGACATGGTGCGCCACCTCATCGTGCACGTCTGCGCCGAGCGCGAGCGCGTCTCGGCCGAGGGCACCACCGCGCCGAGGTCGACGTGGGACGAGGTCGCGACCAACCTGGTCGACGCGATCACCGGCCTGTGGACGGCCCCGTACACGATCGGGCGCTAGTCAGCCCTCCCGGAGCGCGATCGACCCATCACGTTGCGTCGCACCCCGATCGCCGGCAGTCTTAAGTCAGTTGATTGACTGAATCCTGAGGAGGCGGTTGCGGTGGCACTCGGCGACACCGACCACGAGCTGCTCTACCCGATCCCGAGCCCGGCCGCGCTGGAGCCGCCCGCGCAGTGGGCGGAGCTGCGGCAGGGGTGTCCGGTGGCCCACGTGCGCCTGCCCAGCGGCGACCGCGCCTCGCTGCTGACCCGCTACGACGACGTCAAGCAGGTGCTGTCGGACCCGAGGTTCACCCGCAACCTCGACGCGCCGGACGCGGCCCGGATCGCGGCGAACGAGTCCGGTGGCGTGTTCAACAGCGGTCTGGGCAACGCCCTGCCCGAGGAGCACCACCAGCAGTGGCGGCGCATGGTCGGCAAGTGGTTCACCGCCAAGCGGATGACCGCGCTGCGGCCGGGCATCGAGGCGATGGCCGAGCGGTTGGTCGACGGGATGGTGGCGAGCGGCGCGCCCGCCGACCTCAAGGCGGCGCTGGGGTTCCCGCTGCCGGTGTGGGTCATCTGCGACATGCTCGGCGTGCCGGAGAGCGACCGGGACAGGTTCGCGTACTGGTCGAACACGCTGCTCAGCCTCACCCGCTACACGCAGGCCGAGATCGACGCCGCGCAGGCCGAGTTCGCCGGCTACATGAGCGCCCACATCGCCGCGACCAGGGCGGAGCCCGGTGACGACCTGATCAGCGAGCTGATCGCGGCCGCGGCGGGCGCCGGGCACGTCATGCCGGACGAGGCGCTGCTGGCCACCTCTCAGGGCCTGCTGGTGGCCGGGCACGAGACGACCGCGAACATGATCGGCAAGATGGTCGGGATGCTCCTGGCCGACCGGACGCGCTGGGACGCGCTGGTCGCCGACCCCTCCCTCGTGCGCACGGCGGTGGAGGAGGCGTTGCGCGCGGACGCCAACCCCGGGTTCGGCATCCCCCGCTACATCACCGAGGACGTCGAGGTCGGCGGCGCCGTGGTCCCGCGCGGCACGACCGTGGTGTGCAACCTGGCCGCGGCCAACCGCGACGAGGACGCCTTCGCCGACGCCGCCGGGATGGACCTGGCGCGCACCCCCAACGCGCACCTGGCGTTCGGCGCGGGCGCGCACTCGTGCCTGGGGCAGTCCCTGGCCCGCACCGAGCTGCAAGCCGTGCTCGACGTGCTGCTGCGCCGCCTGCCGACGCTGGAACTGGCCGTGCCCGCGGCCGAGTTGGAGCGCGTCGACGGCCTGGTCGTGGGCGGGCTGCGGGAACTGCCCGTCCGGTGGTGACGGAAGTCCGGCCCGAGGGAGCGAAGGAGTGCGACGGATGAAGGTCTCCGTGGACGAGGACAAGTGCTGCGGTGCGGGCTCGTGCGTGCTGGCCGCGCCCGACGTGTTCGACCAGCGGGACGAGGACGGCGTGGTCGTGCTGCTGGACCCCGAACCCGCCGGGCACCTGCACGCCGCGGTCCGCGAGGCCGCCGACGTGTGCCCCGCGGCGGCGATCACGCTGGCGGTCACGCTGGGGGAGCGGACGTGACCACACCCTCCGACGTGCTCGTCGTCGGAGCTTCGGCGGCCGGTCTCGCCACGGTTGAGGCGTTGCGCCGCAAGGGTTTCACCGGCGGGCTCACCCTGCTGGGCGACGAGGTGCACCCGCCCTACGACCGGCCGCCGCTGTCCAAGCAGGTCCTGGCCGGCACCTGGGAACCCGAACGCGCCCGACTGCGCGGCCAGGACGCGCTCGACGCGTTGGGCGCGACGTTCGTGCCGGGTGATCCGGCGGTGTCGCTGGACGTGCCGGGGCGCGGCGTCCGCACCGCCGCCGGGAACGTGCTGCGGGCCGACGCCGTCGTGATCGCCACCGGGGTGCGCGCCAGGACGTTGCCCGACCAGGCCGGTCTCGGCGGTGTGCACGTGCTGCGCACCGTGGGCGACGCCGTGGCGTTGCGGGCGGAACTGCTCACCGCCGCACGGCTCGTGGTGGTGGGTGACGGCGTGCTCGGCGCGGAGGTCGCGGCCACGGCTCGCGGCCTCGGGCTGGACGTCACCCTCGCCGGACCGCAGCCCGCGCCGCTGGCCGCACAACTGGGTCCGCTCGCGTCCGGCCTGCTCGCCGACCTCCACACCGGGCACGGCGTCCGCCTCCGCCTCGGCGCCGCCGTGCTCGGCCTGACCGGGCAGGGCGGACGGGTCACGGGTGTGCGGCTGGACACCGGGGACGTGCTCCCGGCCGACGTGGTCGTGGTCGCGCTGGGCGCGGTCCCCAACACCGACTGGCTGCTGGGCAGCGGGTTGCGGATCGACGACGGGGTGGTGTGCGACGCGAGGTGCCGTGCCGCCGAGGGGATCTACGCCGTCGGCGACGTGGCCCGGTGGCACCACGAACGGCTCGGTGCGTCGCTGCGCCTGGAGAACCGGACCAACGCCACCGAGCAGGCCGGCGTCGTGGCCGACAACGTCCTCGGCGCGGAACGGTCCTACGTCCCCGTGCCGTACTTCTGGACCGACCAGTTCGACGCCAGGCTCCAGGTCTTCGGCGTGCTGCCGGCCGGCGCCGAGGTGTCCGTCGTGGACGGTGACGTCACCGCGCGCCGCTTCGTCGCGCTCCACCGGCTCGGCGGCGAGCCCGTCGGCGTCCTCGGCTGGAACATGCCCAAGCAGGCGCGCCGGCACCGGCAACACCTGCTCGGCGGGTCCCGGCCTGACCGGTGCCCGCCGCGACCGCCGCGGTGGGCACCGGCCCGCGCTCGTCGTCAGCCCAGGTTCTTCCGCATCACGTCCCAGTCCGTGCCGCACAGGCCGCAGTCGCCGCCCACGAACTGGGCCTTGCTCGCCGGGTCGCCCTTGAGCTGCCACTTCAGCCAGTGCCCCGCCGACCCGGCCGAACTCACCGCCGTTCGGCTGGTCGAACGTGCCGAAGTGGCCGACGTCCAGGTTGCCCATGAATGCGGGCAGCCCGGCGGGCAGCCGCCGCCAGTCGTCCACCGCGTTCTCGAAGGCGATGTCCGACGGTCCGCCGATGAAGTACGCGATCGGCACGCGCAGGCGTTGCAGCAGGTGGTTCCGCGAGTCGTCGAGCATGCCGCTGTTCCACAGCACGGTGGTGGTCAGCCGGGAGTCGGCGGCCACCTCGTAGGTCTCGATGCCGCCGCACGACTGGCCCATCACCGCGATCTTGGTGGTGTCGATCCTGCCGTAGTACTTGCCGGTGCGCCGGGAGTTCTCCGCGATCGCCCAGTCGATGGAGTCCAGGAGCATGTCCGAGTCGGTCGGGCCGGACCCGCCCGGACGGCCGTTCGCGATGACCAGGAAGCCGTGCGAGGCCCACTCGGTGAGGACGTCGCGGAACCACGTGCCGTCCGCGCGGCACGCGCCGTTGCCCCAGGCGACGATGGGCAGCTTGACGCCCGGCGGCAGGGTGTCGGGCCGGTAGATCGTGTGGTCGGTCAGCCGGAAGGTCGTCTCGTAGCCGGCCGGGTAGGGGCCCGATCCGCCCGTGGCCGAGGGTGGCGCCACCGGCTCGGCCGCCGCGCCGACCGTGCCGGAGGTCGTCGCGGTCAGCACGCCCGCCAGGGCGAGGACGCTGAGAATCGCACTGCGCAATCGCATGGGTCTCTCCATCGGTGGCGTTGGTGGGGATCGGCGGCGCACCCCGGAACCTGGCGCACCGAGCCCGCCCGCCGCCGGCGAAGACGCGCGGGACGGGCGAAACCGCCGATGTCCCACCGCCGCCACCCCTCGGGCCGTCGAACCCCTACGCGTCACCGTGCCGGTGGTCGTACCCGTCCGGTGCGGCGAACGCGAGCACCACCTGCACCACCTGGTGGGGGTGGGTGTCGAGCAGGTCGTAGGCCCGGGCGGCGTCCGTGAACGGCACGACGTGCGACACCAGCGGGCGCAGCAGCAGGTGTTCGGCGACGGCGAGGTCCATGACGGTGGAGTTCAGCCGCTCGCGGTCCCAGCGGTGGGCGTGGCGTGGCGCGACGCCGGAGATCTGCGAGCAGACCAGGTCGACCCGGTTGTGGTGGAACTCGTCACCGAGGAACAGGCCTCGTGCCTCCCCCTGGTAGAAGCCGCCCGTGACGACACGCGCGTTGTAGGCGACCGTGCGGACGGCCTCGTGCAGCGCCTCGGGGTTGCCGCTGACCTCCAGGGCGACGTCGGCGCCACGGCCCCCGGTCAACGCGCGGACCCGCTCGGCAACCCCGCCCTCGCGGGCGTCCAGCGCGATGTCCGCGCCGAGCCGCCGCGCCAGCTCCAGGCGGTCCCCGATGGCGTCCACGACGACGACCCGGGCGCCGTTGCGCCGCGCGAGCTGGGCGGCGATCTGCCCGACCACGCCCAGGCCGAACACCACGACGGTCTCGCCGACGTGGACGTCCGCGTCCAGCACCACGTTGAGCGCGACCGCGCCGATGTGGCTGAAGATGCCCAGCACCGGGTCCGCCGCGGGGGCGAGCACCCGTGCCGCCGCGTACTCCTGGTCGACCACGGTCGTCGCGCGGTGCCCCCACGTGCCCCAGACGACCTGGCCGGGCCGGACCGCGGTGACCTCGCCGCCGACCTCGACCACCTCGCCGACCTCCTCGTACCCGACCACCGCCGGGTACGCGAGCGCGGGCCGACCCGGCACGAACAGCCGGGTATCGGCGTCCCACCTCTTGACGACGTGGGCGTTGGTGCCGCGGTACTGGGTCAGCTCGGTGCCCGCCGAGATGCCGGAGAACAGCGTGCGCAGCCGGACGCCGGTCGCGGGCAGCGGCGGGTCGGGTTCCTCGGCGATCGAGACGCGCCCCGGCCCGTCCAGCCGCACTACCGTTCCCATCGCCGTCCCCCCGGTTCACGCGCGAGGACGTCCAGCAGGAGCGCCGCCGTCCAGCTGAAGTGGTCGGAACCGAGGCCCTCGCCGGTCACCGGGTGGAAGTACTCCCGGAATCCGGCGTCGGCGACCAGGCGCACCACGTCGGTGGCGAGCCGCTCGGCGTGCGCCGCCTCGCCCTGCGCCAGCAACGCCCGCCACAGCAGCCAGGTGGTGTTCACCCACGTCGGCCCGCGCCAGTACCGGCGCAGGTCGGCGTCGGGCGCGGTCAGGTCGTAGCTCGGCACGCCGCGCACACCCGGCGCGGCGAACGACGGCCCGGTGAGGGTGGCCAGCACCGCCGACCGGTGGCCACCGGGCAGCAGCAGCGGGACCAGGCCGGACACCGTGCGCTTGGCCAGGGTGCGGCCGGTGCGCACGTCCAGCGCCACGTAGCAGCCGAGCCGGGGGTCGAACAGGCGGGTGTGGACCTGGTGCGCCAGCTCCTGCGCCCGTTCGGCGTGCCGTCCCGGGTCCGCGCCGACGCGCCGGGCGAGCGAGGCCAGCGCGTCCTCCGACCAGGCCAGCACGGCGCAGAACAACGGGTCCGCGACGCAGAACGGCAGGCCGGGCAGGTCGTCGTCGGCGTAACCGCGGTCGCGGTAGGCGGCGACGATGCCCATGTACCGCGCGTAGTCGGAGTCGGTGGGCCGGTGCCCGGCTTCGGCGTGGCGCAGGTCGCGCCGCAGGCCCGTGATGTGGTCGGCCAGTCCGGGGTCGACGGCGTCGAGCGGTTCGTCCCACGACGGGCTGTTGTCCAGGCCCGACTCCCACGGGTGCACGATGCCGATCAGCCCGGAGGCGACGCGTCGCCGTTCGAACAGGTAGTCGTGGCAGCGCGCCAGCTTCGGGTACAGGCGGCGGACGGCCGCGTCGGTGGCGTCGCCAGGGTGGCGTTCGGCGATGGTGAGCACGGCGGCGGCGTGCACCGGCGGCTGGACCAGGCCGGTGGTCGACACCCCCGGTGGCGGGCCGTGCCGGGGCAGCGGCCGCCAGAACGCCGGACCGGGGAAGTAGGCGTCCTCGGGCACGGTCGGGTTGAAGACGATCTGCGGCACCCGCCCGTCGCCCCACTGCGCGCCGTGCAGCGCGGTCAGCTCCGCGAACGCCCGCCGCGGGCTGAGGTGGGCCTGGCCGATGGCGATGAACGCCGAGTCCCAGCTCCACTGGTGCGGGTAGAGCGTCGTCGTCGGCACGGTGGCCGACCCGCGCCAGTTCCGCAGCAGCGTCGCGGCGGCCTTGCGCCGCAAGTCGGCGATGTCCGGCGCCCGCGGCCCGGGTGTCGTCCCGGTGCCCGACCCCGTCACCCGGCGGCCTGCCGCAGCACGCCGGCCCTGGCCTCGAACGCCTCCGACGGCGCGAGCTCCCACCTCGGCTCGATCGAGGCTCCCGGCAGCGGCTCCTCCCGGCGGGCGGTCTCCCACGGCGGCATGCCGACATTAATCCCGTGATCAGTCAGAACAGCAATGCGGTATCCCGATCCGGACGCCGCCCGGTCGGTGAACGGCTTGCCCACGGCCCGATACGGGCCCGAAGTCACGTCCGGATTGGTGGTTGTCACGGGACAAACCCGGGTGTTCAGTGACGCCACCGAACACCCGGCCCTGGCCCGTGAGAGGTCGCGGACCACCGGAAGGGAGCAACCATGACCGGACGAGGACTGCGCTTGCTCGCCGCCGCGGTGCCTGTCGCCCTGGCGCTGTCGGCCTGCGGCAGCGGTGATTCCGGTGGTGGCGCGGACGGCCCGCTCGTCTTCTGGACCATCGAGGACACCGCCGACCGCGTGCGCGCCCAGGAACGCCTGCTGGCCGCGTTCACCGAGAAGACCGGCATCGAGACCACGGTGGTCGCGGTGGCCGAGAACCAGCTCACGACCGTGCTCACCTCCGCCGCCGCGTCCGGTGAGCTGCCCGACGTGATCGGGTCGATCTCGCTGCCGATCATGAGCCAGCTGCGCACCGACGACCTGCTGGACACCGACGCGGCCAAGCAGGTCGTGGAGCGCCTCGGCGCGGACACGTTCGCGGCGCAGTCGCTGGAGCTGACCCGCGAGGGCGACACGCAGCTCGTCGTGCCCAGCGACGGGTGGGCGCAACTCCTGTTCTACCGCAAGGACTTGTTCGCGCAGGCCGGGTTGCGGCCGCCGACCACCTACGACGCGATCCGGCAGGCCGCCGAGCGGCTCGACCAGGGCGACGTCGTCGGCATCGCCGCCGGCACCACGCCCGCCGACGTGTTCACGCACCAGACGATCGAGCACCTCGCCCTGGCCAACGGCTGCGAGCTGGTGGGCGACGACGGCGAGGTGGCGCTGGACAGCCCGGCGTGCGTCGGCGCGTTCCAGTTCTACACCGACCTCGTCACCCGGCACTCGGCCGCGGGCAACCAGGACGTCGACACCACGCGGGCCACGTACTTCGCGGGTCGGTCGGCGATGGTGATCTGGTCGTCGTACCTGCTGGACGAGCTGGCGGGCCTGCGCGACGACGCGCAGCCGACGTGCCCGCAGTGCCAGGCCGACCCGGCGTTCCTGGCCGAGAACACCGGCGTGGTGGCCGCGTTGAGCGGGCCCGACGGCGGTGAGCCGACCACGTTCGGCGAGACGGCGTCGTTCGCCGTGCTCAAGGACGCCGCGACGGACGACGCGAAGAAGCTGGTCGAGCACCTGATGACCGACGGGTACCGGGACTGGCTGGCCATCGCGCCGGAGGGCAAGGTGCCGGTCCGCGCGGGGACGAAGGACAACCCGCAGCAGTACGCGGAGGCGTGGCGCGCGCTGGACGTCGGCGTGGACACCAAGGCGCCGCTGTCGCGGTTCTTCGACGCGGAGACGCTGCGGGTCGTGCAGGAGAGCCCGCGCAGCTTCAGCCGGTGGGGCTTCCGGCAGGGCAAGGGTGAGCTGGCGGGCGCGGTCGCCGGGCAGCTCGTCGTGCCCAAGGCGCTGGCCGAGGCCGTGAACGGCGGCGGCGACGCGGCCGCGGCGGCGCGCGGGGCGAGCGAGCAGGCCGCCACCATCGCGCGGGAACTCGGCGAGTAGCGGGGCCCGCGGTGGCGCGAACGCTGAGGCAGCACGACGCCCGCACCGGGTTGCTGCTGCTCACCCCGACGCTGGTGATCGTGCTCGCGGTCGTGCTCGTGCCGCTGGCGTGGTCGGTGCTCATCGCGTTCCAGCGCGTGCGGCTGATCGACGTGGGCCGCACCGGCCTGTTCGAGAAGCTGACGGCGGACAACTTCGCCCGCGTGTTCGCGTCCGACGTGCTGTGGAACAGCCTGCGCACGACCGTCGTCTACACCGCGGGGTCGACGTTCCTCGCCATCGCGCTGGGACTGGTCGCCGCGCTGGCCGTGCGGCGACCGTTCCCCGGCCGGGCGTTCGTGCGCGCCGCGATGCTCATCCCGTACGTCGCGCCGGTCGTCGCGGTCACGTTCGTCTGGCGCGTGCTGCTCAACCCGGAGTTCGGCATCGTCAACAGCTGGGGCAGGCGGCTGTTCGGGTGGGACGACCCGGTCGCGTTCCTGTCCCAGGGACGCGGCGAGATCACGCTGTTCGGGCTGGACGTCCCGGTGCCCACGGCGCTGCTGACCGTGATCGCGTTCGAGGGCTGGCGGTACTTCCCGTTCGCCTTCCTGTTCCTGCTGGCGCGGTTGTCGGCGTTGCCGGGCGACCTGGAGGAGGCGGCGACGGTGGACGGCGCGACGCCGACGCAGCGGTTCCGGCACATCGTGCTGCCGCAGCTGATGCCGGTGATCGCGGTGCTCGTGGTGCTGCGGACCATCTGGACGTTCAACGAGTTCGACGACATCTTCCTGCTGACCGGCGGAGCGGCGGGCACGGAGGTGGTCAGCGTGCGGGTGTACGAGCTGCTGACCGTGCAGCGGAACGTGGGCGCCGCGGCCGCCCAGTCCGTGCTGCTCGCCGTGGTGCTGGTCGTGCTGGTCGGCGCCTACCTGTGGTTGCTGCGGCGGAGGGAGGGGACGCGGACATGAGCCGGGACCGGGTCGAGCGGGCCGTGTTCGCCGTGCTGCGGCCGGTGGTGGTCGTGTGCTTCCTGATCGCCACGCTGCTGCCGTTCTACTACATGCTGATGCTGTCGCTGCGGCCCATCGAGGACCTGTTGCGGCGGCCGGACTCGTTGTTCGTGGACCTGGGCCGGCTGACCCTGGACACGTACGTCGACGTGCTGCGGCCGGTCGCGGAGGGCGGTCAGGGGTTCCTGGAGCTGCTGGGCAACAGCGCCGTCGTGGCGACCGCGTCGGTGCTGGTGGCGTTGGTGATCGCCGTCCCGGGCGCGTACGCCGTCGGCAGGCTCGAGTTCTTCGGCAGGCGGCACGTCAGCTCGCTGTTCCTGGCGGTGTACCTGTTCCCCGGCATCGTGCTGGCGATCCCGCTGTTCGTGCTGCTCACCCGGATGCAGCTGCGCGGCTCGCTGGTCGGCCTGGTGCTGGTGTACATCGCGCAGACCGTGCCCGTGGCGATCTACATGCTCAAGAACTACTTCGAGACGATCCCGGTGAGCGTCGAGGAGGCGGGTCTGGTCGACGGGCTGAGCCGGGTCGGCGTCATCCGGCGGATCAGCCTGCCGCTGGCGATGCCGTCGGTCGTCGCGACCGGCATCTTCGTGTTCATGATCGCCTGGAACGAGTTCCTGTTCGCCCTGCTGTTCCTGGTCGAACGGCGCGACAGCTGGACCGTCTCGCTGGGCCTGGCGCAGCTGTCGGGCAGCATCGAGGTCCCCACGACCGTGCTCATGGCCGGGTCGGTCGTCATCACGCTGCCCGTGGTGCTGCTGTTCTTCCTGACCGAAGGGCTACTCTCACAGGGGCTGACCAGCGGTGCGGAGAAGGGTTGAGCGCGGTGGTGGCGGCCGGTCCGACGCCTCTGGCGAGGAAGGAAACCCTGGTGGCGCGCAGCGGCTTCACGGCGTCGCCGGGCGAGATCCTGGCGCTCGTGCGGTCCGGGCGGGTGAAGACGCGGCGGGACCTCCAGGAACTCACCGGCCTGTCCCGCTCCACGGTCGCGCTGCGGCTCAGCCAGCTCATCTCCGCCGGCTACATCCGCGCGGTCGAGCAGCGGCGCGGCACGGCGGGCCGACCGGCCGAGGTCCTGTCGTTCGAGGAGAGCGACAAGCTGGTGCTGGCCGCGGACCTCGGTGCCACGCACGCGCGGTTCGCGTTGACCGACGCGGGCGGGCGGATGCTGGGCGAACGCACCGAGGACCTGCTGATCGGGCAGGACCCCGACGTGGTGCTGAAGATCGTGATCCGGCGGTTCCGCGAGCTGCTCAAGAGCGCCGGCCGGGACCGGGCACGGCTGGCCGGGGCCGGTGTGGGGCTGCCCGCGCCCGTCGACTTCCGGACCGGACGGCCCGTGCAACCGCCGATCATGCCGGACTGGCACGGGATCGCGGTGGCCAAGACGCTGTCCGACGCCCTGGGCTGCCCGGCGTTCGTGGACAACGACGCCAACCTCCTCGGGCTCGGCGAGGTGCGCGAGCGGTACCCGGGCGTGGACAACCTGCTGTTCGTGAAGGTCGGCACCGGTATCGGGGCCGGGGTGATCCTCGGCGGCTGGCCGGAGCGGGGCGCGACCGGTCAGGGCGGGGACATCGGCCACATCCGCATCGCCCGGCCGGTCGACGGCGCGCGGTGCCGCTGCGGGGCGACCGGCTGCCTGGCCGCGCACGCCAGCGGGGCGGCGCTGGCCCGTCAGCTCACCGAGCGCGGTATCGAGGCGCGGACCAGCCGCGACGTGGTCCGGTTGGTCGCCGAGGGCAACGCGGACGCGATCACGCTGGTCCGGGACGCCGGGCGGGTGCTGGGCGAGGTGCTGGCGACGGCGGTGGCGTTGCTCAACCCGACCGTGGTGGTGATCGGCGGCGATCTCGCGCTCACCCGCGAGCACCTGCTGGTGGGGGTGCGGGAGCGGTTGTACGAGCGGACCGTGTCGGCGTTGACCAGCAGCCTGGCCGTGGTGGAGAGCCGTCTCGGCGACCGGGCGGGTGTCCACGGGGCCCGGCACATGGTGATCGACCAGGTCTTCTCGGCCGAGGCGGTCGACGCCCGGCTCGCGCCCGACTCCCGACCCGTGGTCCCCGAGCTCTGAGGCCGGCTCCGCGGCCGGACTCCGGGACACAGCCGGACGCGGGACCCGCGTCCGGACGGCGACCCGCGTTGGACGGCGACCACCGCACGTGCGGCGACCAGTGCCCGGACGACGACCAGTGCACGTGCGGCAAGACCAAGCGAAACCCCCGGAGGAGAGCGGTGCCCGACCACACCCCTGCCATCACGCGCACCACCTGCGCCGGACGACCGGCGTGGTTGCTGCGCACCGCGTGGAACTCGATGCTGCTGTCCGTGGCCGACGGCGGGGCGTTGGTGCTCGACCACTGGGGCGGTGACGGCGGCGGCCTCGGCGACGGCCTCGACGGTGACTCGTACCTGCCGCACACGCCGTGGAACCGGTCGTCGCAGGCGCACTTCCTCGACGGCGTCCCGCTGGCGTACTCGACGTACGGCGACCGCGCGTTCAAGGAGCCGGGGCTGGTGGTGGTCCGGCGGGACGGTTCGTCGGTGTCCCGGCTGTCGTGGCGCGACGAGCACGTCGACGGCGACGTGCTGCGGCTCGTGTTCGAGGACGAGGGGTCGGGCCTCGTGGTCGAGCACCGGTTCGCGGTGTTCGGCGAGCACGGCGTCGTCGTGCGGGACGTCCGGGTGGCGAACCGGGGCGCGGAGCCGTTGCGGGTGGAGCGGATCGCGAGCGCGGTGCTCGGCCTGCCCCCGGCGCGCTACGAGTCGTGGACGCTGCACGGGCGGTGGGGCGACGAGTACCGGCTGACGAAGCGCGAGCCGGCGCCCGGAAAGGTCGTGGTCGACAGCCGACGCGGGTTCACCAGCCACGAGGCCAACCCCTGGTTCGCGCTCACGCGGGCGGGCGAGGGCGGTCCGGTGTGGTTCGGCGCGCTTGCGTGGAGCGGCAACTGGTCGATCGTGTTCGAGACCGAGCGCAACGACGCGCTGCACGTGGTCGCGGGCATCAACCCGTTCGACTCGGCCTGGCACCTGGAACCCGGCGAGACCTTCCGCACCCCGTCGCTCGTGTGCGGGTACACCGACGACGGCCTCGACGGCACGGCCCGGCTGCTGCACCGGTACCAGCGCGACCACGTGCTGCCCGCCCGGCACCGCGACACGCCGCCGCCCGTGCACTACAACACCTGGCTGGCGACCTCGTTCGACGTGGAGGTGGGCCACCAGGTCCGGCTCGCCACCCGTGCGGCCGAACTCGGCGTCGAGCTGTTCGTCGTGGACGACGGCTGGTTCGTCGCCCGGACCGACGACCACGCCGGGCTCGGTGACTGGGTGGCGGACCCGGTGAAGTTCCCGAACGGGCTGGGTGAGCTGGTCGACGAGGTGCACCGGCTGGGGATGGGGTTCGGGATCTGGCTGGAACCCGAGATGGTCAACCCGGACAGCGACCTCCACCGCGCCAACCCGGACTGGGTGCTGCACCTGCCGGACCGGGAGACCACGTTGTCGCGCAACCAGCTCGTGCTCAACTTCGCCCGGGAGGACGTGCGGGAGGGCGTGCTCGCGCGGCTGCGCACGCTGCTGACCGACCACCGGATCGACTTCGTCAAGTGGGACCACAACCGCCCGTACACGGAGGTCGGCTGGCCCCAGGCGCCGGTCGAACGGCGACGCGAGGTGTGGGTGCGCCACGTCTGGGGCGTGTACGACGTGATCGGGCGGCTGCGCGCCGAGTTCCCCGACCTGATGGTCGAGACCTGCGCGGGAGGTGGCGGCAGGGCCGACCTCGGTGTGCTGGGCGTGGCCGACGTGGCGCAGGTCAGCGACAACACCGACCCGTCGGACCGGTTGCGCATCCAGCACGGGTTCAGCCGCGCCTACGCGCCGAGGGCGATGGTCGGCTGGGTCGCGGACGCGCCGGAGCCGACCACCGGACGGGTGAGCCCGCTGGAGTTCCGCTTCCACGTCGCCATGCAGGGGGTGCTGGGCATCTCCGGCGACATCCTGGGGTGGGGCGAGGAGGAGCGGACCCGTGCGGCCGGGCTGATCGCCGAGTACAAGCGGTTGCGGCCCACGATCCAGGACGGCGACCAGCACTGGCTCGTGCCGCCGTCGGGTGGGGAGCCGTGCGCGGTGCAGTACGTGTCCCGTGACCGCCGCGAGGTGGTCGTGTTCGTGTACCAGGTGCGGGGTGCGGTGGGTGAGGGGCCGCGTCGGATCAGGTTGCGGGGGTTGGCCGGCGAGCGGCGTTACCGGCGTTCGGGCGATGGCCTCGTGGTGACCGGTGCGGCCCTGATGGCGGTGGGTCTGTCGTCGGCGTTCGGCCCGCCGCCCGCGCCCCGGCACGCGGAGGACTGGCGGAGTCGGGTCGAGCTCTGGCGGGCGGTGGAGGAGGCGTGATGAAGGTGGCGTTGATCGGTGCCGGTTACATCGCCGGGCGGCACGCGGCGGCGTTGACCGGGCTGGGCGTGGAGATCGTCGGTCACGTCGGTCGGTCGGGTGTGGAGGAGGCCGCCGCGCGGTGGGGCGGCCGGGCGTACCGGGACACCGCCGGCCTGTTGGCGCGCGAGGACGTGGACGCGGCGTGGATCTGCGTGCCGCCCGCCGCGCACGGCGGGATCGAGCACGCGCTGATCGAGCGCGGCGTCCCGTTCTACGTGGAGAAGCCGATCGGCACGAACCTGGACGTGCCGCGCGGGATCGGTGCCGCGCTGCGCGACGGCGGCCCGATGGCCTGCGCCGGGTACTACTGGCGCGGCATGGAGGTCATCCCCGAGCTGCGCCGGATGCTCGCCGAGACCCCGCCGCACCTCGTGCGCGCCGCCTGGCACGGCCTCGTCCCGCCCGTGCCGTGGTGGCGGGTCGGGGCGCGGAGCGGGGGACAGGTGGTCGAACAGGCCACCCACCTGTACGACCTGGCCCGCTTCCTGCTCGGTGAGGCGGAGGTCGTCCACGCCGTCGCCCGCGACGTGCCGCTCGCCGGCTACCCCGACCTGGACGTCGCCGCGGTCAGCGCCGCCACGCTCGCGTTCGACTCGGGGGCGTTGGGGGTGTTCACCGCGACGTGCGTCCTGCACGCCACGGTGGACGCGGGCATCGAGTTCCACTGCGAGGGGCGGAAGGTGACGTTGACGAACCGGGTCCTGCGCCGCGAGGACGCCGACGGCAGCCACGAGGTCCCGATCGGCCGCGACCCGCTGGTCATCGCCGACGAGCGGTTCCTGGCCGCCGTGCGGGACCAGGACCCGGGCCTGCTGGTGTGCGACTACGCCGATGCGTTGCGCACGCAGGAACTCTGCTGCCGGGTGCGGGACGCGGCGAGGGGTTAGCGGGTGGCGCCGAGGATGCTCGCGGTGAAGCCCGCGGCGGTGGCGTGGACCCGCAGGGCGTCGGCGTCGCCGTTCGGGAGCAGGATGAGCGGGTAGCAGTCGGAGTCGATGTCGAGGACGGCGAGGGTGGTGCCGGTGGCCCGCAGTCCGGCACCCGCGCGGTCGAGGAAGTCGTGGGCGGGCAGGTCGTCGGGGACGTCCTCGAACCACGACCACGCGGCGGGGTCGGCAGGGCTGGAGCTCAGGCCGCGCAGTTCGGTGACGATCTCGTCCGCGGCTTCCTTCCAGTCGACCTCGGCGAGCAGGTGGTGGTCGGTGAGGGCGTCGACCAGGGCGATCCACGCGAGGTCGGGGAGGGGTTCGTCGATGCCGCGCTCGTCGAGCCGGGCGGCGTTGGCTTCGAGGTAGCCGACGGGGTCGTCGTGCGCGTCGGCCACCCGGTCGGCCACGTCCGGTGCGCCGGGGGCCAGCAGGGCGGCCAGGGCGACGAGCGCGTCCCGGACCGGTGACGACACGGTGACCTCCTTGTGCGGGGTCGTGATCGTAACGACAGTGCTCGTCCGACGATCGGGCGGCGACGGGTTCACCAGTCGGCGGCGCACTCGCCCAGGTCCACCCCGGTCGTGGTGCCCCGGCCCGCCGTCACCCGCGTTTCCTGGAGCACCTCGCCGTGCGGGCGGGCACAGGTGACGGTCCACGCCTCGTCGTGCGTGCCGCCGTCGAAGGCCGGGCGCACGGAGGGGTTCACGTGCCAGGTGAAGGCGCCGTGCGCGGTGGCGGTCGAGGTCAGGTCGCTGGTGAACGCGGTGCCGTCACGTCCGGTGGTCTGGTCGAAGGACTTGCGCGCGGTGAGGACCGCCCCCTCGGGCGCGGTGCCGGTGAGCACGGCGTGGTTGGCGGGATCGGCCGCGGCCTCCACGGCGACCAGCACCGACTCGCGGAAACCGGCGTACGGCCCCACGACCGCGGTCGGGAACGGGTCGTGCGAGCTGTCGCCGCCGAGCTCGACGTCGAAGCCGAGGCCGCCGGTGGTGTGGTAGGCCCACTCGACCGCGGTGCCGGCGGCCTCGTACAGGTCGCCGCCCGGCACGCTCGGGTAGCCGTTGGCGGCCGCCATCACCTCGCCGACGCGGGCGTAGAGCGGCTCGTCGGCGGTCGCGGAGGTGGCGCGCTGGTACGGCGGGCGCACCGTCAGGGCGGCGTAGGTGTGCACCGAGACCAGGCCGGTCACCTGGTGCGTCGACACGAGGTCGCGGACGTTGCGCGTCTCGGGTTCGGAGAACGGCCCGGTGCCCCGGTAGTCCTCCTGGGTGCGCACGCCGCTGGAGCCCGAACCGCCCCAGTTGACGCCGTAGTTGCGGTTGAGGTCCACGCCGAAGTCGGCGTTCGCGGCGTCCGCGCACTCGGCCCGGGTGACCTCCTCGCGGGCGTCGTCGACCCGGCAGCTCCGGCGCTTGCCCTCGACCTCCAGGTCGCGCGACACCGCGTACCCGTCGGGGTTGACCACCGGCACCACGACCACCCGCACCCGGTCGAGCAGGTCGGTCACGCGCTGGTCGCGCCCGTGGAGCTGGGCCAGCTCGGCCGCGAACTCCACCACGACGTCCACGCTCGGCCACTCACCCGCGTGGTGGCCTCCCAGCAGCACGAACACCGGGGCGAAGTCGTCCGCGCGACCCAGCTCGACACCGGTGACCGGGGCGCCGAGCGGCGTGCGGTGGGGCAGCACCAGCGGGCGCACGACGTCCGGCCTGCGGGACACCAGCAGCTCCAGGTCCGCGCCGACGTCACCGGGCCGCCGGTAGTCGGTGCGACCGCTGGGCAGCGCCGACGCGCCCGGCGGGTGCAGCTCCCGCGCCAACGCCTCGGCCGCCGCGACGGGATCGGCCAGGGTCGGGCGCGGTGTCGCGGAGGCCGAGGTGGCCCCGACCGCGGGTGTCGACGGCGCCGGGGCGCACGCGCCCAGCGCCACCAGCACGGCGACCGCCGCGGTCGCGCGGGCGACGGGTGATGTCACGGAGTTCCTCACGGTGTCGGCGGTGGTCGTCACCGTAATCCGGCGCCGGTGGTCGATCACACCGTTTTCCGTCGACTCCGGTCGGAGCGCGGTGCAGGCAGGTCACGTGCTCCGACCGGTGTCAGCAGAGCCGTCGAGGCGTCGCCGCACCGCGTCGGCACCTGGCGCGCCGAGTTCTTCGAAGATCGTGACCGCGTCCTGCCACGCGCTCCGCGCTTTCCCGTGCTCACCCACGCGGTGCAGGACGTCGCCGATGTCGGTCGAGGTGCGGGCCACGTCGAACCTGTTGTCGAACTCGCGGTGCATCGACAGCGCGCGTCGCAGGTGTTCGAGAGCGAGCTCCATGTCGCCGGATCCGGCGTAGATCAGCCCCAGGGTTCGCTCCGCCCGTGCCACCCGCCACACGTCGTCCAGCTCACCGGCGATGGCCAGGCTCAGCCGGCAGTGGGCGACGGCGTCCGCCCAGTCCCCTTGGCGCCGCAACACCTCGGCGACGTTAGCGAGGACGGTCGCCTCGATGCCGCGGTTGTGGATGCCGCGGAAGGTGCTGAGCGCCTCTCGGAAGCGGTTCAGCGCAGGGTCGAGATCGCCGAGCCCGAGGTGTGCGTTCCCGAGTCCGTTCAACGCTGATCCGAGGAAGTAGTCGTCGCCGATCTCGCCTGCCAGCCGCATCATCCGGGTGAAGTGCGCGGCGGCTTCGTCGAACCGTTCGAGGTCCAGCGAGAAGTCGGCGAAGTTGTCCAGCACGTACAGCTGTCCCCGTACGTCCTGAAGCGACTCCGCCGCCGCGAGCGCGGCGTGCAGGATCTCGATGGCGTCGGCCCAGGGCAGCTTCCACAGCATGTCCGTGAGCATCGCGGGCAACTGCCACGCGAGGGCGCGCTCACCGGATCCGACGGCATCGCGCATGGCCGCCAGGAGGTTGTCCTGCTCCGTCTCGTACCACCTCAACGCGGCCGCGCGGCCGTCGAAGTCCGGCAGCGGTTCGGCCGGGCCCGAAGCGCCGATCAGCACGCGCTGCCGGTTGGGGTAGACGATTCGGCTCGCCTCCACCGCGGCGTGGAGGTACCAGGCCAGCACCCGTCGCAGAGCTTCTCGTCGCACGTCGGGCCGGTCCTCGGCGACGACCAACTCGGCCGCGTAGACGCGGAGCAGGTCGTGGAACCGGTACCGGCCCCGTGCGCCGCGGCCGAGCAGGTGCAAGCCCGCCAGCCCGTCGAGCAGGCGTCGCGCGTCGCGGACGGGGAGGTAGGCCAGCGCTGCCGACGCCGAGACGTCGAACTCAGGTCCGGGGTGGAGCCCGAGCAGCCGGAACAGCCTCGCGGCGTCCGGGGTGAGTGCCCGGTAGGACCACGAGAACACCGAACGCACGGCGGTCGCTTCGTCGTCGTCCGCGTCGAGGACGTCCAACCGCTCGCGCTCGGCGGCGAGCTCCTCGTTCAGGTCGGCGACGCCCAGGCTCGGCTGCGAGGCAACGCGTTCGGCCGCGATGCGCAACGCCAGCGGTAACCGGCCGCACAGCTCGGCCAGCTCCGCCAACGCCTGCGGCCTCGCCTCGACGGCTTTGTCGCCCAGTCGGTCGCGCAGGAGCTCGACCGCCTCCGCCGGGGAGAGGACGTCGATCGTGACGCGCCGCCCGCCGGTGCGGGCGATCAGGCCGGACAACCTGCCCCGACTGGTGATCACCACGGTGCAGGAGGGTGATCCCGGCAGCAGAGGGAGCACCTGCCTGGAGCTGCCGGCGTTGTCCAGGACGACCAGCACCCGCCGCCCGGCGACCAGCGAACGGTACGAACCGGACAACGCCTCGACCTCGCGGGGCACGCGCTCGGCCGGGAGTCCCAACGCCCGGACGAACCCGTCGAGCACCTGCTCGGGCGCCATCGGGCGGCCGGGGTCGTAGCCCCGCAGGTTGACGTACAGCTGCCCCTCCGGGAAGCGGTCGCTGACCCGGTGGGCCCAGTGCACGGCCAGCGCGGTCTTGCCGACGCCGGGCGCACCGGCGATCGCGGTGATCACCACTGCGGTCGATCCGCCGTCGACGTCGAGCAACGAGTCGAGCCGCGCGAGGTCGTCGACCCGCCCCGTGAAGCCGGCGACGTCCGGCGGCAGCTGGTGGACCCCGACGGCGGCGGACGCGGGCGACGGGTGGACATGCACGTCACCTCCGACATGTCCCACTTGCACCGCGGTCCCGACCTCGCCGTGCACGGTGTTGCGGATGGGGTCGTGGCTCATCGGTCACCTCGGTCCTCCGGGGGCGGGACGGCCGGTTCGGTCGCAGGGTGGGTCCAGAGTCCCCCACCGGCACGGCGATTCGCGTTGACGAGCCGGTGTCGGGGTCCGATACTGGACGGAAAGCGCTTTCCAGCGGCGATCCGGGAGACTGACCTTGAGCGCACTCGTGGTCCGGCACGAAGTCGGGGCCTCGCTGACCATCGGTGACGGGGAGGTCGACCTCGTCCGCTACACCTACGTGCCCGACACGCCGAGGCTGGAGTCGCCCAAGCCGTTCCTGCACCCGGTGCGCACCCGGACCGGGCGGCTGGTGAGCCTGTTCCGGCCGCACGACCACGTTTGGCACAAGGGCATCGCCTGGTCGCTGCCCAACGTCGGTGACGAGAACTTCTGGGGCGGCCCGACCTACGTCCACGGGCGGTCCTACGTGCAGTTGGACAACAACGGCACCCAGGCGCACCGGCGTGTGGTCGACACCGGCTCCGACGGGCAGACCGCCTGGTTCAGCCACGAGCTGGACTGGATCACCCAGTCCGGGCGGACGGTGATCACCGAGCGTCGCACGATCGGCGCCGTCCTGCTGTCGGACGCGGCCTGGGCGTTGACCTTCGACACCGCGATGACCAACACCTCCGGCGAGGCCATCGCGTTCGGCTCGCCGACCACCCGCGGCCGGGAGAACGCCGGGTACGGCGGGTTGTTCTGGCGCGGCCCGCGCTCGTTCACCGGCGGGGAGGTCGTCACGCCCGACGGGACGGGTGGCGACGAGCTGCGCGGCAGGCGCGGCGAGTGGATGGCCTTCGCGGGCCGCCACGACGGCGACGACGCGGAGTCCCTGGTCCTCCTGGTCGACCACGAGGGCAACCCGAACCACCCGCCGCGCTGGTTCGCCCGGTCCGAGCAGTTCGCCTGCCTCAACCCGGCGCCGTTCTTCAGCGAGGAACTCGTCGTCCCCGACGGTGACACCGTGCGGTTCCGCTACGGCACCGGTGTGGCCGACGGCGGCGCGGGAGACGCGAAGGCGCTGGCCGACTCCGTGCGCGACGTCCTGCGCCGTGCGGAGCGAGTGTGAGCACGTTCCCCGGCGGGACCTCGCTGTCGTTCCTCGACGTCTACGACGACGCCGCGCCCGACGGTGTCGTCGGCGGCAGCCCGCACCTGCACCTGGCCTCCACCGAGTGCTACGTGGTGGTGGGTGGGAAGGGCGAACTGCACGCGGTGACCCTCGACGGCTGCCAGGAGATCCCGCTCGGCCCGGGTTCGGTCGTCTGGTTCACGCCCGGCACGATCCACCGCGCGGTGAACCACGGCGGTCTCCAGGTGGTCGTGCTGATGGACAACGCCGGGCTGCCCGAGGCCGGTGACGCGGTCATGACGTTCCCGCCCGACGTCGTCGCGGACCCCGACCGCTACCGCGCCGCGGCGACCCTGCCGCACCGGGCGACGGAGGCGGAGCGCGCGGCCGACGCCCGCGCGCGCCGTGACCTCGCGGTGGAGGGTTTCACCCGCATCCGGGACGCGATCCGCGCCGGTGACCGGACCCCACTGCGGGAGTTCCACGCCGCGGCGGCCGCGCTGGTCCGCGGTCGGGCCGCGACGTGGGCCTCGATCGTGCGCGACGGCCCGCTGAGCCAGGCCGAGGCCGGTCTCTCGGTGACGAGCGACCTGGCCGTCGGCGCGGCCTGGCACCTGGAACGGGCGACCGTGTTCCGATCGCCCGAGCCCGCCTCGGAACGGGCGTTCGGCATGTGCGGACGCCTGCGCCCCCACGACGTGGGCAACGCAGTGCCGCACGCCGCGGTCGTGCGGCTGCCGGGGTCCGCAGTCTGATGGAGGAGCACCTTTCGTGACCAGTCGCACCTACACCTGCGCGATCGTCGGCACCGGGGCGATCGCCACCGCCCACGCCGAGGCGGTCACCCGGCAGCACGGCCGAGCGCGGCTCGTCGGCGCCGTCGACCTCGACCCCGACCGGGCGTCGGCCTTCGCCGCGACGTGGGACGTGCCCACCTACCCGAGCCTGGCCGACCTGCTCGACGCCCGGCGGCCCGACCTGGTCCACCTGTGCACGCCGCCCGGCTCGCACCTGCCCCTGGCACTGGAGTGCCTGGCGGCGGGCGCGTCACCCGTGGTCGAGAAGCCGCCGGTGCTGTCGCTGGCCGAGTTCGACCGCCTGCGGGCCGCCGAGGCCGCGGCGGGCGTGCCGGTGGCCACCGTGTTCCAGCACCGGTTCGGCTCCGGGGCGGTCCGGTTGCGGCGCCTGGTGGCCGAGGGCGTGCTGGGCAGGCCGCTGCTGGCGTCGGCGAACACCCTGTGGTTCCGCGACGACGACTACTTCGCGGTGCCGTGGCGGGGCAAGTGGGAGCTGGAGGGCGGCGGGCCGACGATGGGGCACGGCATCCACCAGTTCGACCTGCTGCTGTCGATCCTCGGCCAGTGGAGCAGCGTCACCGCGGTCGCCGCCCGCCAAGCCCGCCCGACCGACACCGAGGACGTGTCCGCCGCGCTCGTGCGGTTCGACTCCGGCGCGGTGGCGACCGTGGTCAACTCCGTCGTCTCGCCGCGCCAGACCAGCCAACTCCGCTTCGACTTCGAACGGGCGACCGTCGACCTGGAGCACCTCTACGGCTACTCCGACGCCGACTGGTCGTTGACCGCCGCGCCGGGCGCCCCCGACGTGGTGTCGGCGTGGGCGGGCGACCCGCCGGACACGCCGAGCGGCCACACCGCCCAGGTCACCGCCGTGCTCGACGCCCTCGACGCCGGTCGGACACCACCGGTCTCCACCGCGGACACCAGGGTGACGATGGAGTTCGTGGCCGCCGTCTACGCGTCGTCGTTCACCGGGAGGACGATCGGCCGGGGTGAGATCGGCGAGGGCGATCCGTTCTACGGCAGCATGGCGGGCTCCGGCGCGCCCTGGCTGCTCGGCGACGGCGTCACCCCGGACTGACCGGGACGACGGGCTGGTCGGGACGAGGGGTTGGTCGGGAGGACGGGTTGGTCGGGAGGACGGGCTGGTCGGGACGACGGACTGGTCGGGCGCGGCCGCGGCGCTCAGGACCGGTGGACGGTGAGCGTGGTCGGACCCGTCACGCTCGCCACCCCGCCGGCCAGGCACTGGACGAGGTTCGGCGTCACCAGGGTGATCACCTGCTCCGCACCGGCCGGCGCGAACCCGCCGGCGGTGATCACACCGGTGTTGACGACCACGACCTGGCCCGCCACGGCGCTCGACGTGACGTTGTACCGGAACTCGCTGGGCGTCACCGCGCCACCCCACGTGAACGTGCGCAGCGCCGACCCGGAGTCGAACAGCACCAGGCACGACGCGGTGAGGCCGAACGTCTCGGCGTAGGTGGCGGTCACCGCGTCCGCGTGGGTGCAGGTGGGGTAGACGCCGCTGACGGTGATGGTGGTCGGCCGCGCGGTGAGGGTGAGCGGCGGGTCGAAGGTGGTGACCTCCGTGCCGACGCAGACCTGCTCCACGGTCGCGGCGTGCGCGGGTGCGGCGGTCAGCGCGGCGCACACCAGCGCGGCCGCCGCGGCGCAGCGGATCAGTCGTGACGGTCTCATGGTGGGGCCTCCTCGGTCGGCGGGCGGTGCGGCACACCGTCAGTCCGCCGAGGACGCGCCACCGTTAGCCGGTCCGACAGGCGCACCCGCCACGCCCACCCGAACGGCCGCAGGCCCACGACCGGCGACCCGGCCCCGCCGTCCGCGGCGCAGCGGCGGTTCAGAACACGATGCCGCTCGGCTTGGCCTGGGCGAGGTTGTGCTCGAACGCGCCGTCCTTGATCGCCAGGCTCGCGCTGCCGAAGTTCGCGTTCACCAGGACGTCCCGGATGCCGGCCGGGAAGTGGTCCCAGCCGACCAGGTCCGGGTACTGCCAGGTGCCGTAGTGGTTCTCCGGCTGCTCGGTCGCGCCGGCGAGGCGGAAGCAGTGCGTGCCCAGCCCGTCCTTGTGGTAGACGATCTTGGGGTGCGTGCCCTCCCAGGCGACCTGGTCACGCGGGTAGGTGGAGTACTTGCCGTGCGCGGAGGTGGAGACGTACCGCGCCTGGTCGTCGCTCACCCACACGATCACGTGCTCGATGTCGTGCCGGTGACCGCAGCAGTCGATGCCGGGCACGGCCTGGTCCTTCTCGAAGTACAGGTCGTAGAGGTAGGCGCACCAGTTGTTGCTGCACTTGGAGCGCGAGTAGGAGTTGGTGTTGTCCAGGTCGGACCGGTCGCGGCACTGGCCGTTGAGCGCGCCGGAGTTCTTCAGGCCGGTGGCCACCGCGCCGGTCGGGGAGATCGCCGGGGTCGGGTAGCAGCCGTCGGTGTCGTAGTCGAACGCGGGCTGCCACTTGCCTTCTGCGGGCGCGAAGCTCGCGGGCAGCGCCTGCGGTGGCTCCGCCCACGCCGCCGCGGGCAGGAGCACGGCCAGCAGCACGGCGACCGGCAGCGCGCGCAGCAGCCTCGCGGTGGTCCGCCTCGTGCGGGAGGTGGTGCGGGTCGGGTCCGTCATCCGGGCGGTCACGACGACCTTGCCCTCCATCCGGTGTCGAGTGGCAGGAGGCGGCGGAGTCGACCGGTGTCGCGGAGATCATCGGCCGGCACCGAGGTTCCCGGCCGAGCCAGGGGCCCGTCAACCCGCCGATGGTCGCGGTGAGGCGAACAGCGGGCGAACAACCCCCGTGCGCTATTCCCGTCGACGGCGGAATTCCGCTGAGCCAACCGAGTGAGGGTTGGCGAAGGCGGTGTTTCCGGCGGCCGACTGCGAGCAGCATCGTGGTCCGGATCCCCTGGTCGGAGGGAGAGGTTCATGACGGACCCGTTGGCGGCCACCGAGCGCGCCGTCGACCAGTGGGAGCGCGACGCCGAGCAGAAGGCCGCCCGCTACCAGGCGATGGCGCAAGAGGTGCAGCGGGTGTCGATCACCGGGACGGCGGCGGGCGGCGCGGTCGGCGTCACCGTGGGCGCCAACGGCATCCCCACGGCGGTGACGATGACCGACGGCGTCCGCAAGCTGGCCCCCGACGCGATCGCCGCGGCGGTGATGGAGGCCATGACCAAGGCGCAGTCGCGCTACCCGGAGCAACTGGCGGCGATCATGGCCGAGACCGTCGGCGACGACTCGACCACCCGGCACCTGGTGGCGCAGGCGCGGGCCAACTTCCCGCCGTCCGAGGAGGACGTGCCGCGCCGTCCACCGCGGCCACCGGATGACGGCGACTTCAGCGGCGAGTCGTTCCTGACGGACGGTCGATGATGGCCGGCGGGTACGGGGTCCTGGTCGGCGAGCTGGAGGTGCACGCCGGGAAGGTCGACGCGCTGGCGCGCCGGTTGCAGGCGGCGGTGGACGCGGCCCGGCAGGTGACCATGTCCGACGAGGCCTACGGCGTGATCTGCCGCCCGTTCGCGATGCTGCTCCAGCCGTTCGAGCAGAAGGGCGTCGACGCCTTGGCCAAAGCGGTGGAGACGATCACCGAGGTGGCCGGCGAGGTGCGTGCGACGGCCGGTGACTACGGCGCCCAGGAGACCTCCGAGGCGGCCGCGTTCGACGGGGTCGACCGCCGGTGACCGGGGACCTGGTCGCCGCGCCGCGGGACACCACGAACGCCATCACCGGCATCGGCATCCTGGAGGCCGCCGACGGCCTGGCCCAGGGCGTCGCGAGCGGTGACTGGGTGGCGGGTGGGCTCGGCGCCGCGGGCGTCGGCCTCGAAGTGCTGAGCATGGTCGTCGACCCCATCGGCACGCTCGCCTCCTACGGCGTCTCGTGGCTGATCGAGCACGTCCAACCGCTCAAGGAAGCCCTGGACTGGCTCGCGGGCAACCCGCCGGTCATCCAGTCGTTCAGCGAGACCTGGGGCAACGTGGCGCGCGAGGTCGCCGCGATCGCCCAGGACTTCGTCAACGAGTCGCGCAGCGGCACGGCGGGCTGGAGCGGGTCGGCGGCCGACGCCTACCGGGCGCACTCGGCCCGGGTGGCCGACGCGGTGGCGGGCGCCGGTTCGTTGGCGGGCGGCATCTCCGCCGGTGTGATGATCATGGGCGAGGTCGTGGCGGCGGTCCGCGAGATGGTCCGGGACATCGTGGCGGAGCTGATCGGCCGGCTGATCGCGTGGGCGCTGGAGGCGGTGGCGACGCTCGGCCTGGCCACGCCGGTCATCGTCGGCCAGGCGATCACCGCGATCTCGCGGGTGGTCAAGAAGATCGGCGACCTGATCCGCAACCTGATCAAGACGATCGGCAACGTCGCACCGCGGATCCGGTCCGTGATGGGCAAGCTGGACGAGATCATGGCCGCGCTGGGCAAGCTGGGCCGCAAGGCCGACGGCCCCGGCCCGACACCGAGGACGCCCGACGGCCCCGGCACGACCGTTCCGTCCGGCACCACCAGCCCGTCCGGCACGACCACCCCGTCGGGCACCACGAGCCCGTCCGGCACCACCAGCCCGTCGAGCACACCCGACGCGCCGACCACGAAGCCGGATGGCCCCGCACCGGACGGCACGACGCCCAACGGCGACGCACCGACCAGCCGCGGCCCGGCCAAACCCGACAGCGGCAAGCCCACCGACGGCAACGACGGCGGCAGCGGCCAGCGCTCGGACGGCAACGGCGGCTGCGACGGCAAGGGCGGCGACCCGGTCGACACCGTGTCCGGCCAGATGATCACCAACGCGGTCGACGTCGACCTGCCCGCCCTGCTGCCCCTGCTCCTGCAGCGCGCGTACGCCTCGGGCTACCAGGGCGGCCGGCTGCACGGCCCCGGCTGGTCGTCCACACTGGACCAACGCCTGGAGCTCGACGACCGCCACGTCCGCTACTTCGGCGACGACGCGCAGCTCCTGCGGTACGAACGCCCCGAGCGCCCCGGCCTGCGCGGCATGCCGAACGACGGCGCGCGCTGGGCGTTGACGTGGGACCGCGAGGCCGACACCTACCGGGTCGAGGACCCCAAGACCGGCTGGGTGCGGCACTTCGGCCCGAACCCGGCCGACCCGCGCGTCCGCCCGATCACCGCGCTCACCGACCGCAACGGCAACCGGGTCGGCTACGAGCGGGACGGCGACGGCCTCCCGACTCAGGTCGTGCACTCCGGCGGCTACCGCGTCACGGTGGACACCGTCCACGGCGACGCCGGTCCCCGCGTCACCGCCCTCCGGCTCGGCGCGGACAACAGCGCGCTCGTGCAGTACCGCTACGACGAACGCGGGCGGATGGTCGAGATCGTCGACACCACCCACCTGCCCTACCGCTACGAGTACGACGAGGCCGACCGCGTCACCGCGTGGGTCGACCGCGAGAACTACCGCTACCGCTACACCTACGGCCCGGACGGTCGGGTGGTCCGGGGCGAGGGCGACGGCGGTTTCCTGTCCGCGACCTTCGACTACGACCTGGTCGGCCGCAAGACCACCGTCACCGACAGCCTCGGCCAGGCCACCGTCTTCCACTACGACGAGCACAACCACGTCACCGCGGTCGTCGACCCGCTCGGCAACGCGGAACTGACCGAGTACGACCGGTTCCACCGCCTGCTGTCCCGCACCGACGCGCTCGGCCACACCACCCGGTACACGTTGGGCTGGGACGGCGACACGGTGCGCGTCGACCGCCCGGACGGCACCGCCGTCACCGCCGAGTACAACGAACTGCGGCTGCCGGTGGAGGTCGTCGGACCGGACGGCGCGCGCTGGCGGTACACCTACGACGAGCGCGGCAACACGCTCACGCAGACCGACCCGTCCGGCGCGGTCACCACGCACACCTACGGCGAGCGGGGCGAACCCCGCACGATCACGGACGCGCTCGGCGGCACCACCACCATCGTCACCGACGCGGCCGGCCTGCCGGTGGCGGTGACCGATCCGTCCGGCGCCTCCGAGACCTACCGGCTGGACGCGCGTGGCCGGTTGACCCGGGTCACCGACCCGCTCGGCGCGGTCACCACGATCGAGTGGGGCGGCGCCGACACCCCGTCCCGGTACACCTACCCGGACGGCACGAGCCAGACCTGGACCACCGACGGCAACGGCGACGTGATCGCCATGACCGACCGGGACGGCTCGACCACCCGGTACGAGGTCGGGCCGTTCCACCTGGTGTCCGTGCGCGTCGACCCCGACGGCACCCGGCACGCCTTCGCCCACGACACCGAGCTGCGGCTGACCGGGGTCACCAACGCGCACTCCCTCACCTGGCAGTACACCTACGACCCGGCCGGCAACCTGTTGCGGGAGCTGGACTTCGACGGCCGCGCCACGTCCTACGAGCACGACGCGGCGAAGCGGCTCGTCCGGCTGACCAACGGCGAGGGCGAGGCGATCGCGATCACCCGTGACGCGCTCGGCCGCCCGGTCGAGCAGCGCACCGACGACGGCGCGGTGACGGCGTTCGGCTACGACGCGGCCGGCCGGGTGCTCACCGCGACGAACGCGGACGCCGAGGTCGTCTTCACCCGCGACCCCGTCGGCCGACCGCTGACCGAGACGGTGAACGGCCGCACCCTCGCCTCGACCTACGACGCGCTGGGCCGCCGCACGTCCCGCACCACCCCGACCGGCCACCGCTCGGTCTGGGAGTACGACGCCGTCGGCCTGCCCACCTCGCTGACCACCGGCGGCACCCGGATCGCGTTCGCGCACGACGCCGCCCGCCGCGAGGTGTACCGGTGGCTGAGCCCGGACATCGCGGTGGCCAGCTCGTGGGACAGCTCCGGCCGGCTGGCCTCCCGCCACCTGATCGGCCTCGAAGGCCCGGACGGCCGCCGCGAGGCCCGGTCGCGGTACGGGCGCGGCTGGACCTACCGCCCCGACGGCGTGCCCGACTCGGTGCAGGACAGCTTCGACGGGCACCGCCGGTTCGACCTCGACCCGCGCGGCCGGGTCACCGCCGTGCGCGCGTCGACGTGGACCGAGAACTACGCCTACGACGCGTCCGGGAACCTCGCGTTCGCCGCGGACAGCCGTGCCGCCGACTCGCCGTCGGCCGGGCCGCGGTCCACCTCCGGCACGCTGGTGCGCCGCGCGGGCCGGACGCACTACGACCACGACGCGCAGGGCCGCGTGGTCCGCGCGGTGCGGCACACGTTGTCCGGCGCGCGGCAGGAGTGGACCTACCGGTACGACCCGCGCAACCGGCTCGTGGAGGCCGTCACCCCGGCCGGGCAGCGGTGGACCTACCGGTACGACCCGCTGGGCAGGCGGATCGGCAAGCGCAGGCTCGACGCCGCCGGCGTGGCCGTCGAGGAGGTCCGGTTCCACTGGGACGCCCAGGTGCTGGCGGAACAGGAACACGTCGTGGCCGGCACGCCGTTCGTCGCCACCACCACGTGGGACCACCGGCCCGGCACGTGGACCCCGGTCAGCCAGGAGCGCCGCACCTCGGCCGCGTCCGCGCCGCAGGACGTGGTCGACCGCCGGTTCCACGCGATCGTCACCGACCTGGTCGGCACGCCGACCGAGCTCGTCACCACCGACGGCCGCGTCGAGTGGCGGCAGCGGACCAGCCTGTGGGGCGAGGACCGGCAGGCGGTCGGCACGGACGGCGCCGAGTGCCTGCTGCGGTTCCCGGGTCAGTACCACGACCGCGAGACCGGGCTGAACTACAACTACCACCGCTACTACGACCCGGCGACGGGCAGCTACACTACGCCCGACCCGCTCGGCCTCGACGCCGCGCCGAACCACCACGGGTACGTGGACAACCCGCTGGCCATGCTGGACCCGGTCGGCCTCATCACCCGCGACCGCTACCTGCGCCTGGACCGGGACGGCTGGTCGAACTACACGCTGAGCGACTCCAACGGCACCGTCTACTACTCCGGCCAGTTCGGACCGGGTGCGACCCAGGCCGACGTCGAGGCCAGGCACGCGGCCAACCACAACCGGTACGACCCCAACAACGGCGACACGATCTCGGTCGCGCCGGGCACGCGGACGTACGGCGAGTCCAGTCTCATGGAACAGCGACTGGCGGAGCAGTACGGTACGGTCATCGGCCGGGACGGCAACAACTACCGCGGCAACCGGCAGAACCCCATGGGCGAGGACCGCTTGGCCGAGTACGAGGAATACGAGCAGCGCAAGACCAACGGGTTGGGATGTCCGTGAACGACGCCCCACTCCCCGGCGCCCCACTCCCCGGCGCCCCACTGCCAGACGACGCGCTGGACGAGGCGGTGTCGGGCTTCGCGGAGGTCGCCGCCCGGTTCGCCGAGGAGATCGGCGACCCGCCCACGCTGGCGGAGTTCCTGGAAGTCCTCGGGTGGGCGATCCCGACGAACAGCGATGCCGTCGACGGCACGTTCACGCAGCCGCTGAAGCTGGCCGCGACCGTGCGCGGCAACAAGCGCTACCGCGGCGAACGGCCGTCCCGCGTGCCCGAGCTGAACGACGGCGTCTTCGAGGACGCACGCGACCACGTCGGCGTCGTGGCGGAGCGGATCAACGCCGCGAGCGGCGCACCGGTCACACCGGCGCAGTTCGCGTCCGCCGTGCTCCAGGTGCTGCGGACCGGGCGGGTCGGGCTGGCCGACGTCGGCGGTGACGAGGTGCGCAAGCTGGTCGCCGAAGGGGTCGGGAAGCGCGCGGTCAAGCTCACGCCGGGCGACGTGCTCGCGATACCCGTCCCGGACGGCTACCGGCTGGCCGTGGTGATCACCCGCAACCGGTTCGGCACCGCGATCGGGCTGTTCGAGGGCGTGTCCCGGGACGGGCGGCCCGGCGCGGACCTCCTGCGGTCGCCCCGCAAGCACCCGGTGTACACCGAGGAGAGCCTGGCCAAGAACGGCACGTGGAAGGTCGTGGACCACGACGAGGGCCTGCTCGACCTGTTCCCGGCCGATCCGGAGGTCTACCACAAGCCCGGTGCGTGGCCGGGCATCGACACCGGGGAGTTCGGCGCCGCGGAAACCGCCGACGGGCCGCTGCGGATGATCGACGAGGCCGAGGCGCGCGAGGTCGGCCTGCTGGACGGCGGCTACCGGCAGACGCGGCCGGCCGGGTACCTCCAGAAGGTCCTGGGCGAGGAAACCCACACCCGCTAGCCGTGTCCGCCGGGTCGGGGCGCACCGACGACACGTCGTCGGCGTCCACCAGCATCGGCGGCGGCCGGGGTCAGCCCGGCCCACCGCCGAACCCCGACCCGCCGATCCTCGGCCCACCGCTGAACCCTGACCCCGCCGTCTCCCGGCCCACCGCCGAACCCCGACCCGCCGATCCCCGGCGTGGCAGCGCTACGGGAGCGCGAGCTCCGGGCGGTAGACGTCGAGCCACACGGCGAAGTCGAGTGCTCGCTCCAGGCCGAGCCGCGTCAGCCGCGCCATCCCGGTCGAGTCCTGGGCACTCGCCCGTTCGAGCCAGTCCCGGCTCACCAACCCGAACACGTCGTGATCCCGGCGCGTGAGCAGCTCCTTGGCCTGCACCTGCAACTGGCGCGCGTAGTACGGGTCCTGAGTGGACGGGTACACGCTCTTCGGCCGCCAGGCCACCGACTCCGGCAGCACGTCCTTGACCGCGCCGCGCAGGAGGCTCTTCTCCCGGCCGTCGTAGTGCTTGAACGACCACGGCGCGTTGTAGACGTAGTCGACGAGCCGGTGGTCGCAGAACGGCACCCGCACCTCCAACCCGACCGCCATGCTCAACCGGTCCTTGCGGTCGAGCAGGAAGCGCAGGAACCGGGTGAGGTGCAGGTGGATCATGACCCGCATGCGGTACTCGTGGTCGTCCTCGGCGTCGTGCCGCTCGACGCCACCGACGGCGGTGTCGTACCGGTCGCGCCGGTACTCCTCCAGCTTGAGGTCGTCCAGCAACCCCTGGTGCAACCCGGTGCCGTCCTTGTCGAGCGGGCCGACGCTGACCGCGATCCACGGGAACGCGCGGGCGCGCTGGATCGCGGGGTCGTGCATGTGCCGGTAGCCGCCGAAGATCTCGTCCGCCGACTCGCCGGACAGGGCCACCGTCGACCGCTTCCGGATCTCCTGGAACAGCAGGTACAGCGAGAAGTCCATGTCGCCCAGGCTGATCGGCACGTCGCGCGCGGTGAGCGCGGCCTTGCGGACCTCCGGGTCGGCGAGCGTCTTCGGGTCGAGCACGATGTCGGTGTGCTCGGACCCCACGTGGGTCACCACGTCGTGCACGAACGGCGTGTCCGGGGTGTCGCGGAGCTCGTCGGGCTTGAAGTTCTCGGTCTGGCCCATGAAGTCGACCGCGAAGGTCCGCACCCGCTGCTCGCCCAGGTGCCCCGCGGCCAACGCGGTGAGCGTGCCGGAGTCCAGCCCGCCGGACAGCAGCAGGCCGAGCGGCACGTCCGCGACGAGCTGCCTGCGCACGGCGTCGTCGAGCAGCTCGCGGACCCGTCCGACGGTGGTCTCCAGGTCGTCCTCGTGCCCGCGGGTCTCCAGCCGCCAGTAGGTGCGCTCACGCACGCCGTCGACGTCGACCGTGACCACCGTGCCCGGCTCGACCTGCCGCATGTCCGACCAGATCGAGTGGCCGGGCGTGAAGGCGAACGACAGCGCCTCGCGCAAGCCGTCCGCGTCGACCACCCGCTTGGCCAGCGGGTTGGCCAGGATCGCCTTGGGCTCCGAGCCGAACAGGATCCCGTCGGCGGTCCGGTGGTAGAACAGCGGCTTGATCCCGAGCCGGTCGCGGATCATGACCAGCTCGCGCTCCCTCGCGTCCCAGATCGCGAACGCGTACATGCCGTTGAGCCGGTCGGCCAGGGCCGCGCCCCAGCGCAGGTAGCCGCGCAGCACCACCTCGGTGTCGCTGGCGGTCGTGAACCGCTCGCCCGCTCGGACGAGTTCGTCGCGCAGTTCGACGTAGTTGTACGCCTCGCCGCTGTAGACCAGCGTCACGTCGCCGTTCGGCGTGCGCACCGACATCGGCTGCCTACCCCCTGGCAGGTCGATCACGGCGAGCCGCCGGTGGCCGAGCGCGGCGTGCCGCTCGACCCACGTGCCGGACGCGTCCGGCCCCCGACACGCCATCGTCCGGGTCATCGCGTCGAGGATCTCCCGTTCACGGGTCAGATCGCGGTCGAACGAAACCCAGCCGGTGATTCCACACATCTGTCAGCCTCCTGTGGTGTGCGGATTGACGTCGGTCTTCCCGTCGTTCGCCCGAATGGCCACGGCTTGCGGGGGACCGACTTACGACGAATTCCGCAACGTCCCGGCCACCTGATCCCCGAACGCGGCGCAGGTGACGACACCGGGAGGTGCCTCGCTGACGTGCTCGTGACCCGCGCGCGCAGCTATTCCCCATCGCTGCGACCGTGCATCCCCCGTGCGAGCCACACCGCAACAGTACATTCTTCCAGGCGAATGCATAGCGATCGTGCCCCTGGAAAGCGTCATCCGCTCGGATGGGTGCGGCGACCCGCAAAAGGTGGGTGGTTATCGGGGTCGAATTCGACGCGACATCGCATCAATGGGAATTCACCGTTTCGGTGTACGAACATCGACGGGCGCGGCGGATGAACGGTTGCCGCCGGTTCCGGTGGGCGATCGGACGCCGTTCGGTGACACGCCGATTAGCCCGAACGGGCGAAACCGGTGCGTCCTTCGTCACGGGGCGTGGAGCCGGCGCGATATCGCGGACACAGGTCGGATCGCCCGACGGGGAGGTGGTCGTGATGGCCGAGTGGTCTTCGGACGACAACAGGCTCAGGGTCAGGCACCCGGCCGCGGTCGCGGTCTCGACGGCGGCCCGCCCCGCGCGCCGGGGCCGGGCCCGCCAGGCCGCCGCCCTGCCCGACCACCTGGTCGAGGCGCTCACCGGGCAGGGCCTCGCGCTGGTCCACCCGCCGGTGTCGGTGACACCCGCCGGCAAGCGGTCACCGTCCGGGCGCGCGACGATCTCGGTCGCGGTGGCGTCGGACGAGGACGCGGTCACGCTCGTCGAACAGGACGGCGTCTACACCTGGCAGCTGCCCGAACGCGTGCCGGCCGAGCGCACCAGGTCGGCGGCGGCGCCGGGGGAGCGGGTCGTCACCTTCGAGCTGGACTTCCGCACCGCGGCCCCACCGGACCGGCGACGCGGCGTGATCGGCGACTGGGTCCTCGGCCCGGTCAAGGCCTACGTGTTCCAGTTCGTCGCGCGCAAGGTCGCCGGCCGGGTCGTCGACCACCTCGAACGCGACATCACCCCCGGCCTGGTGCTGATCACCTCACCGGACCCGCGGTCGTGGCGGCACGTGGACGGCATCGAGCGCGCCGGGCTGCCACCGGACCGCGCCGCGCGGGTCCTGCTGCTGGTGCACGGCACGTTCTCCAGCACCGTCGGCTGCTTCGGCTCGCTGGGCGCGTTCCCGTGGGGGCGTGAGTTCCTGACCAAGGCCCTGGCCCGCTACGACGCCGTGCTCGGCTACGACCACCCGACGTTGAGCGTCGACCCCGGCGCGAACGCGAGCGACCTGCTGCGCGACCTGCGCTCGGCCGACCGCGACCAGCCGGTCGAGGTGGACGTCGTGTGCCACAGCCGGGGCGCGCTGGTCGCCCGCAGCCTCGTCGAGGACGTGCTGCCGCAGGCCAGGATGCACCCCGGCCACGCCTGCTCGGTGCACCGGATCGCGTTCGTCGGCGGCGCCAACGGCGGCACCGCGATGGCCGAACCCGCGAACTGGCACGCCCTGGTCGACCTGTACACGAACCTGGCGATGGCGGCGGGCGCGGCGGCGGCGTTGGTGCCGTCGACGCAGGTGGTCGCCGCGGTGCTGGGCGGACTCGTGCGCGGGCTCGGCGCGTTCGTCAAGTACCTGGCGTCCTACGCGGCCGACGACGAGGACGGCGGCGTGCCGGGCCTGGCCGCGATGCGGCCGACGGGCTCGTTCGTCCGCACGCTCAACGGCACGCAACCCGGTCAGCCCGCGCCGTCGGACACCCCCTGGTACGTGGTCACCACCGACTTCGAGCCCACGCTCGACGGCGGTGCCAAGGAGCTGCCGCGGCGGTTGCTCGCCGTGCTCGCGGACGGCGTGGCGGACCGGCTGATGGGCAAGGCCAACGACCTCGTCGTGGACACCGCGTCGATGTCGGCCATCGACGCGGAGGTGGGCGGTTTCGTCAAGGACGGGTACCACTTCGGCCGCAACGGCATCGTCTACCACACGATCTACTTCACCCGGCCCGAGGTGTGCGCGGCCCTGTCCACCTGGTTCGGCCTGGCCGAGCCGGTCGTCTCGGAGCGCGGCGCCGTGGTCGGCCCGACGCTGCCGATCGCGGCCAACGAGCACATCGTGGTGGTGGACGCCGCCGAACGGGCGGTCACCGCGCAGGAGCGGATCGCCGCGGTGGAGCCGGACTACGTCCTCGTCGGCAAGGGCGGGGACGTGTACGCGTTCGCCCGGGAGGAGTTCATGGCCCGGCTGTCCGGCGGGCAGCGGTCGGTGGGTGCCCAGCTGCGCACGCGTGCCGCCAACCGCACCCGCAGCCTGCCCGACGGCGCGCCCTACCGGGTCATCGCGGACGTGGCGCCCGGTCCGGTGGTGCTGCGGGCCGGGGGACCGGTCGCCATCGTGCCGGGGCCCGCGGTGCCGAAGTCGCTGGAAGAGCTCCTCGCCGGCGTGCCGCCCGAGCCGAGGACCAAGCCGCGCACACGCCGGCCGGACAAGGCGACCGCGCACTTCGGCGCCGACATGCCCGACGAGGTCGAGGTCGGGTCGGAGGCCGTCGTCCGCTGCACCGTCTCCCGCACCGCGCCCACGCCCCGGCGCCGCGTGAGCGACACCGACAGCAGCGCCGTGGAGCCGGACCGGCCGATCGTCCTCACCGCGATCGGCAAGGCGCACGCCGAGGTGCTGGACCCGCAACGGCTGGAGGTGGTGCTCCCCGAGCGCGGTCGTGAGCTGGAGGTGGGGTTCACCGTCCGGCCCACGCACGCGGGCCAGGGCGAGATCTGGGTGGAGGCCAGGCAGGGACCGGTGACGCTGGTGACGTTGCGACTCAACCCGACCTTCACCGAAGGCCCACCGGCCACGCCGCGCCCCACGTCGGCCGAGGCGGTGGTCGCCACCGACGTCCCGAGCACGTGCGTGCGGCAGGTCCTGCGGATAAGGGACGTGCAGCACGGGCCGTACACCCACTACGAGTACGAGCTGGAAGCCGAAGACCTCGACGTGTTCAGGAAGTACACGTCGCCGCCCCTGACCGGCGGTCCGGAGACCTACGTCCGGGACCTGTACGAGCGGATCGAGCAGCGGTGGCTGTCCAACCGGGACGACGTGGTGGCGTTCGGCAGCGACCTGTGCGACCTCGGCGGCGACCTGTTCGACCAGCTGTTCCCGGTGGAGCTGCGGGAAGCGCTGTGGATGCACCGGAAGGAGCTCCGCAACCTCATGGTGTTGTCGACCGAGCCGTACATCCCGTGGGAGCTGGTGCACCTCAAGGACGGCCCGACGCTGCCCGAAGGGCGGTCGTGGTTCCTCGGTGAACTCGGCCTGGTGCGCTGGCTCTACGGCCGTTGGGCGCCCGAGCGACTGCACTGCCGGCGGAACAAGGCGAGGTACCTCGTGCCCGACTACCCGCCGGGGTCGGGTCTCGCCCTGCCCGCGACGGCGGTCGAGGCGGCCTTCCTCGGCAAGGCGCTCGACGCCAGGCCGGTCGAGGCGACGCACCGGACAGTGGTCGACCTCCTCGGCCAGGCGGGGGCGTTCGACGTGCTGCACTTCGCCGGTCACGGCACGGCGGAGCAGGACCGGATCGCCGACGCGAAGATCCTGCTGACGGGCCGCGTCGAGGATGGCGAGTACATCCACGAGTACCTGACCGCGACCACCGTCCGGCAGCGGGCGGTGCTCGGCGACGGTGCGAAGAACCGGCCGCTGGTCGTGCTCAACGCGTGCCAGGTCGGCCGTCAGGGCCGTCAGCTGGCCAGCCTGGGCGGCTTCGCGTCGGCCTTCCTCGACCGCGGCGCGGCGGCGTTCGTCGGCAGCCTGTGGCAGGTGGGCGACCGCCCGGCGGAGGAATTCGCGACCGCGCTGTACCGGGAGCTCCTGGCGGGCAACACCCTGGCCGACGCCACCTCCAAGGCCCGCGCCACCGCACGTGCCGCCGGTGACGCGACCTGGGCCGCGTACGTCGTGTACGGCAACCCGTGTGCGACCTTCACCTACGGGAAAGCCGACCGCTGACCGCGGACCGGTTGTGCGGGAAGGAAGTCCGTCATGGCCATCCACAGCGAATCCTCGGCCCGCCCGCCGCCCCGGCCGACCTTCGGTCCGTACCAGCTGTCCTACCGGGACCTGTTCAAGGAGGCCAACACCGGGACACCGCGGCGGCCTGACCCGGCGGGCACGTGGCCTCAGCGCACCGGGCGCGGTGGTGCGGTGCTGTCGCGGACGATGAGCGTGGTGGCCAGTTCTACCCGGGTGCGGGAGGGCTGCTGCCCGGCGGCCAGGGCGAGGACGAGTTCGGCCGCGGCGGCGCCCATCTCGACCATGGGTTGGCGCACGGTGGTCAACGGCGGCCCGCACCAGCGGACGGCCGGTATGTCGTCGAAGCCCACCACGCTGAGGTCCTCGGGGATGCGCAGGCCCGCCTGTCGGGCGGCCTCGTAGACGCCCAGCGCCTGGAGGTCGTTGCCGCACACCACGGCCGTCGGCGGATCGGGTTGGCGCAGGAGTTCGCGGGCGTGGTTGAGGCCGTCCTCGAAGGCGAACCACTGCCCGACGCGCACCAGTCGCTCGTCCAGGGGCGCGCCCTGGTCCTCCATCGCCGCCCGGACACCGCCGAGCCTGGCCCGCGCGCACAACCGTTCGGCCGGTCCCGCGATGACCGCGATGCGCCGGTGGCCGAGGTCGAGCAGGTGCCGCGCGGCGGCGATCCCGCCGCTCCAGTTGGTCGCGCCCACCGACGGCACAGGGTGCTCCGGCTCCCCGGTCGGGTCCAGGGCGACCAGCGGGATCCCACCGGTGGCGAGCAGCCCGTGCTGCTCGGAGCTGAGGCCGAGGTGCACGGCGATCACCCCGTACGGCTGGCGGGACAGCAGGTCGCGCGCCCAGGACCGGCCGGCAGACGCCTGGTGCGCGGCGTCGGTGAACCCGACGGCCAGTCGGTGCCCTCCGGCGACCCGCTCCACGCCGCGCATGATCTCGACCGCCAGGTAGCTCTGCATCCCGTAGAAGACCACCTCGACGTTCGGCGCCCGCACCACCGCCTCCGGCCGCCGGTACCCGTGCTCGCGCAACGCCTCCTCCACCCGGCGCCGCGTCGCCGACGCCACGTCCGGCCGCCCGTTGAGCACCTTCGACACCGTGGGCGCGGACACTCCCGCCAACCGCGCCACCGCCGCCACGGTCAGCTCACCCCGGCGCGGCCCGCGCTGACGCACGCCGTCCAGCCTGGTCGCCGCCGGTGGGACGACGACCGGGCGTTCGTCGGCCCGCGGGTGGCGGATCGCGTCCACCTCGCCGAGCAGGCGGGCGCGGACCTCCTCCGCCTTCCGCTCCGCCCCGGGCCCGGCCGGCACCGTCTCGGTCAGGTAGCGCCGCTTCCCGGTGTCCGGATCGAGACCGGCGTACACCCGCACGCGCAACGACCCGCTCGGCAGCCGCTCGACCTCACCGCGCGTCTGCCGCCGCGCCCCAGGAACACCCATGGAGCCACAGTACCGAAAACATAGCTCCACACGATGTCCGGATAGCTCCACGGGAGTCGGTCGCCGTGTCCGGTCCGGCGTGGTCCGACGGCGCGACTGGATCAGACCGGCGGGCAGGCGGGAGGATGGTCGGTGAAGGGGGTAGTCGACATGACGGAGCAGGACGGTCGTGGAGCGCCGGGGATCGAGGCGCTGACCGACAAGATCAGGCAGCTCGTGCACGAGGGGAACACGCGCCGGGTGGTGGTGCGCAACGGTGAGGGCAAGCCGGTGCTGGACATCCCGGTGACGGCGGGGGTGGTGGCCGCCGTAGCGGCGCCGGTGGTGACGGCGGTGGCCGCGTTCGCCGCACTCGCGGGTCCGTGGTCGCTGAACGTCGAGCGCCCGGCGGACGTGCCGACCGAGGACGCGCCGGCGGAAGACGTACCGACCGACGAGGTGCCGGCCGAGGACGCGCCGACGGAGGGTGTTCCGACTGAAGGTGCGCCGACGGAAGGTGTGCCGCAGGCCGGCGGAGATCGGCCCGACCCGCCGCAGGCCGACAAGCCGGGCACGGGCGGCTGACAGCGAAGAGGGGGTGGGCACCCGATGGCGCCCACCCCCTCTCTCACCCACCTGTCGTCACAGCTCGGCACGCGGCGGGAAGTCGTTGACCGCGTCCGCGAGGTACTGGGCGAGCCGGCTGTGGTACGCCCCGTTGGCCAGGCCGTCGGTCAGGTACTGCGCCGCGACCCGCCCCGGGTCCGCCGAGTCCCGCACCGCGTCGTCGAAGTCGACGACGTAGTCCGCGCCGAAGTCGGCGAAGTGGGTCAGCATCTCCTGGTTGAGCTGGCGGCGCTGCACCTCTCGCGGGTCGCTCGCGGCCAGTCCCAGCGGCGGGATGGTCGTGAGGATGACGTGGACCGGCGTGCCGTCGGGACGCTTGTGGCGCTTCAACCCCTCCGGGTGGGAAGCGCTGATCAACGCCGTCAGGCCGCCTCGGACCTCGGCCGCCGGCACACCGCGCAGCAGGCTGTTGACACCACTGGCCACCAGCACGGTCCGCACGTTCGGCGCGTCGAACGCCGTGCGGTACAGGTCCGTCCGGACGCTGCCCGCGCCGATCGCGCCCGTCTCCGGGTAGCTGCCGAAGTCCCGCTGGGCGTGGGTGAACGTGACGTCGTTCGGGCTCAGCACCCGCTGGTGCACCCGCACGTCCATGATCGACCCGTTGAAGAAGTTGACCTCCTGGTTCGCGTCGCGGGCCCGGCCGATGGTCAGCGGACCGTTCGTCGCGAACGTGGTGACGCCGCTGATCGAGTCCTGGAGCGTGCCGTCGACGTAGAGCCGCATCATCCGGCTCTGCTGGTCGTAGGTCGCCGTCAGGTGGTACCAGGTGTTCACCGCGGGCTCGTTGTCCGAGTGCGCCAGCCAGGTGGTGTGCTGCGCCGCGTCGGCGCTGTAGACCCCGAACATCCACCGCCGCTGCGCCGCCGAGTACTGCAGGAAGAAGGTGTTGTAGGTACCGCCGTCCTGGCTGACCACGGTCTGGTAGACGTCCAGGGAGCGGAGCTTGGCCCAGGCCGAGACGCTGAAGCTGCGATCGGTGTGCAGCACCCGGCCCGCGGTCTTGAAGTGGCCGCTGGTGCCGTTGAACTGCGGCACCGTCCCCTTCTGCGGGTCGGCGACCCAGGTCATGCCGCCCGCGGCGGTGGCGTTGGCGCTGCCCGCGTGGTCACGGGCGGTGGTGCCGGTGCCCTCGGTCATCCGCCACCGACCGGTGTCGGGCACGCCCGAGCGGCCGGCGTTGACCAGGCCGCCCGGCAGGGTCGCGCCGACACCGGCGAGCTTGGCGGGCAACTCGTCGACCCAGGTGTTGCGCTGCCCGCTGCCCGCCGGGGCGGTCGCCGACAGCTGGTCGCCGAGCACGGCCACCGTCCCGTGGTTGAGGTCCGCGGTCGACACGTCCAGCCCGGCCACGTAGTAGCTGCCGTTCAACGCGGTGGTGAACGGCGCACCGGTGGTGTCGTTCACCGCGTTGCCCGAGGCGAGGTGGACCGGCGCGGTGGCGTTGCCGTGCACCGGTGCGGTGGCCACCGCACCGGGCAGGTGGATGCTCACCACCAGGTTGCCGTTGCCGCCGGCGGGCAGCGGCACCGGGTCGCTGTGCACCTCGGCCCCGGCGGGCAGCGTGACCGACGCGGTGCCGCGGAACTTGAGCGCCGTGGGCGCGCCGGTGGCGGAGCCGGCGCCGATCTGGGCCGCCACCGCGGCGGCGTCGATGGTGACCGGGTTGTTGCTCATCGAGTTGGACAGCTTCAGCCGCACCTGACCGCCCGTGACGGTCGGCCGCAGCACCGTGCGCAACGTCTTGTCGGCGAACCCGTGGCCACCCGGTGGCACGACGGCCGCGTTGGCCGGCGCGGCCCAGGCACCCACCCAGCCGGCCTCGACCGGGCGCGGAGCCATCGACATCACGTGCAACGCGGGCTTGTCGCAGAGGAACGACGTGCCGTAGTCGGGCAGCGTGATCGACTTGATCGTCTTGCTCGGGTCCGCGGGCAGGAAGATCGGCGTGAGCACCGGCTGGTACTGCGCCTGGGTCGTGGTGCCGACGAGCCGGTACGGCAGGGTGATGCCGGTCGGCTCCCACCGCAGGTTCACCCAGTCGCCGAGTTCGGGCACCGCCGGGTTGGACGTGGTGCCGTCGGTGTAGGTGATGGTGCCCGACCGGGACGGCGCGGTGCCGCAGGTGCTGAACGCCAGCAGGCCGACGGCGCTCGCCTTGACCTGCTGCGCGGTCGGGAACGGGATGGTCTGGCCCATGGCCACCACGTTGTCGTTGCCCGCCGTCGCGGCCGGCATGGCGAACGCCGCGCCGCCGATCACCGCGGTCGTGCCGGGTGCCAGGCCCGCTGCGGCCAGCGTCTGCGCCGAGAGGGAACCGCGGGCGAAGTCCGCGGCCGCCGCCGCCGTGCCGTCGCTGCCGATCGCCTTGTTGTTCATGGCGTGGGTGAAGCTCGCCCACGTCACGTTGTTGATCGGCTGGATGGTGAGGTAGTCCAGGCCGAACGCGTAGCGGTTGCCGGTGGAGGCCGGGTTCGTGCCGACCGCCGTGAACGTGAGCCGGTGCCAACCGGACGTCATGTGGATGCCGCTCAACGGCTGGAAGTGGGCGGTCCTGGTGGCCGAGTAGCCGTCGATCGGCGTGGTGTCGGTGTTCGCGATCGGCACGTCGTCCAGCAGGATCGTGTACTTGCCGTGGTGCGGCGCCTTGATCAGCCCGGCGGCCAGCGCGTAGTCCGCCTCGACCGGCGCCAGGACCTGCAGGGTGGTCGAGTGGATCGTCCCGGTGCCGCCCATTTCGAGGTGACCGCCGTGCAGGGTGTTGCCGCAGCAGTCGGGGACACCGACGTGGTAGTAGTTGCTCTGCGGCTGGAGGAACTCGGCGTCGAGCCGGTTGGTCGGCACGAGCTGGACGTAGTCCACCAGGGCCCGGATCATGGCATCGGTGGAGGCGGGGTTCCTGGTCATCTGCACCTCCAGCACGTGCGTGCCGCCGGTCAGCCGGAGGCCGGCCAGGCGCACCCGCTTCGGCGTCCGGTCGGGACCCGTCGGCGTGCCGTCCTGGGAGACCTGGAGCAGCGGCCTGCCGTCGAGGGTGAATGAGAGCTTGCCCAGGGGGCTCATGGTGGACCCCGCGTCGGCGGTGCCGACCACCACCTCGTAGTCGCCGTCTCCCGGAGCGGTGACGGAGGTGTGGAACCGCGTGTTGTCCGTGGTGGTGGTCAGGAGCTTGTAGACGCCGCCCGAGAACAGCTGGTTGTCGTAATTGGCCTGGTACACGCTGCTCGGGGCGGAGAACTGGAGCCTTTCCGCCTCGTAGGTCGCCTGCGGCGGCGCCGGGACCAGGGTCGGCGCGAGGTAGAACGTGTAGGCACTGGACCCCGGTGAGAGCCGGTGCGCGTCGTCGAAGCTGCGCACGTGCAGCGTGTGGTAGCCGGGGCTCAGCGTGCTGGGCACGGTGATGGTCGCCGGGCCCGGTCCGGCGGGGATCCAGCCACCGGAGTTGCCGAAGGTCTGGTTGTGGTTGCAGTCGTCGGGCTTGGGCGCGCGTTCGGTGCCCGAGCCGTCGAACGTGTAGGTGAACCCGACGACGTTGGACGCGCCGTTGGCGTTGAAGGTGAACTTCCCCGCCTGGTCCGGCGCGGGCCCCCAGTAGTTGGCGGGGTAGTCGTCACTGGTGATCACGGGTTTCTGGCTGATCGGTGCGCTGCGCGTGGTGAACCGCAGCCAGTCCGACCACGGACCCGCCCACAGGTTCTTCTCCGCGTCGCCGGGGAACTGGTTCTTCACCGCGACCCGGTAGTTGTGGACACCGGGGGGCAGCGCCTTGTCGGTGGTCCACCTGCCCTGGGTGCCGGAGGCGACGACGACCGGGCTGTCGGCGGTGTCCGCCTCCATCACGGTGCCGTCGATGTTGTAGGCCTGGAAGTACAAGCCGACGTTGAGCGGCGGGTTGTTGTTGTCGGTGGCCGTGGCGTGCAGGGTCGGGCGCGCGGTCGGCACGATCACCTGGTTGCGGCAGGTCACCGCGTCGGCGATCCAGAGGCCGTTCGCCACGTTGGGCGGGAACGAGAAGACCACGTCCAGGTGCGGGTTGTTGGCGAACTTCTTCCAGTTCAACCGGTCGCCCTCGTCCGACGAGATCAGCCCGAGGTGCAGGTCCGGCCAGTTGCCGTTGACCACGGCGTTGATACCGCCGATGACGTCGAACGGGACGTTCGCCGCGCCGCCGCACTGGTCGCCCGCGTTGGACTCCCTCGTGGTCGTGCGCCAGCCGCCCGGTCCCGGCCAGCGGGTCGCGGAGCTGATGGGGTCGGTGACGTAGACGTCGACCGGCTCCGCGGTGCAGGACGTGCCGTGCGTCTGCGTGGCGTTGAACGTCGCGCTGTGCACGACCGGCTTGACGCCCCCGTTGCGCGCCTGGAGCTCGGCGGTGTTGAACTTGAAGAACGACCGCGCGACCCAGCTGCCGCCGCAACCGTTCCAGTTGCCGCACAGGCCGACCTGGGCGTCCATGGCGGCGTTCCAGTAGTACCAGCCGTTGTCGGTGACCTCGGCCCACGCCTCCTTGTACCGCGACATCACGGGGTCGATGTAGACGGGGTACTTCACGTCCTTGCCGGTCAACGCCTTCGCGTCCGGCTTGACGGTCAGCTCGACCTCGGTGGGCGCCGCGCGGTCCGGGGAGACGACCGCGGTCGTGACGTCCAAAGTGGACACCTTGCCGCTGCCCGGGTCGGTCGGTGTGGGATCGGGCCCGCGCTTGGCGTCCTTGGTGGAGTCCCACATGACCGGCGTCGAGCCCTGGAAGACGACCTGGCCGGCGCCGTCCACGGCGCTGAGCACGTCGTGCTCGTCGGTGCGCATGGTGAGGTTGGTGGTGTTGGCGCGCAGCTTCACCGCGGCCAGCTCCGGGTTGGCCGCGGCCTTCGCGTCGCGGACCACGAGCACCTCGGAGTACCCGGTGGCGTTGGCGGTGAGCTTCAGGTCCACGCCCGGCATCACGTCGGGGTAGGTCGCGCTCGAACCGTCCACGACGGGCTCGGGCAGCGGCTTCGGCCAGCTCAGCGTGAACAGCTTGTCGCCCTCGCGCATGGTGACCAGCGGTTCGTCGCCGCCGCCGGAGAACGACAGGCCCGTGCTGGTGGCCGCGGGTTCGAGCGTGCCGTCGGCGGCCTGGGTGAGGGACGTGTCGACGTCGCGCCACTGCCCGTCCTTGCGCGCCCGCACGGGCCGCGAGTGCGTCCGCAGGGTGAACGTGCCGTCCGGGTTGGCCAGCACGGCGGTGGTCTCGGTGAGCTCGTCGGCCACGGGGACCTGCTTGCCGGTGCGGCGGGCCTCGGCGGCGGCGGTCTCCTCGGCCGCCGCCGGCGGTGCCTCGGCCGCGGCCGGAGCGGGTTCGGCCGCCGCGGTGATCGGGGTGGCGCCACCGAGCACCACCGCGCCGGCGAGCACGGTCGTCAGCAGACCGTGCCCCCGGGTTCTCCGGCGCAGGGCGGAATTGGGTGAACTGCGGCGCACTTGTCCCCCCGGACGTTTCGATGTCGAGCGCGGAATCAGCGCGCCGGACCATAACCGGCGGCGCTCACCTGTGGAAGGGTCCGCGACGTGACCGGAGCCGTGGGCTCGGGTGTGGCTGTCCCGCGGCGGGACAGCGCTGGAACGCCCCCTCGTCGAGGGCGTTCCGCAACGGCCGGCGGTGATCTACCCTCCCGCCTGGCGAGGGAGCGGTTCCGCCGCCGTCGAGCGCCTTGTCGTCAGTGGCAGCAGTCGTCGTGCGCGGCCTGTCCGGCTGGGCCCTCCTCGGCGGGGCGGTACTCGTCGTGCCAGTTCCACCACTCGTACGGCGGGGTCTGCGGGTAGCCCTCGGGCGAGTCCTCCCACTCCTCCTGCCGGCCGAGCGCGGTCATGTCGAGGTAGCTGAACGTGCTGCCCAACGCCTCGTCGCCGCGGCCGTTGATGAAGTACGTGCGGAAGACCCGGTCGCCGTCGCGGATGAACGCGTTCGTGTCGTGCCACTCGTCCACGCCGAAATCGGCGTCGAAGTCGTCGAGCACGGTGTACCAGGGCATCGTCCAGCCCATCCGGTCCTTCAGCCGGACGATGTCCGGCTGCGGGGCGCGTGAGGCGAAGGCGAGGGTGGTATCGCGGGCGTTGAGGTGGGCGAGGTGACCGACCTGGTCGGCCGTCACCAGCGAGCAGCCCCGGCAGGCGTGGTCCGGCCAACCGGACACACCGGGCTCGTAGAACGCGCGGTAGACGATCAGCTGGCGGCGGCCCTCGAACAGGTCGAGCAGGCTCGCCCGGCCGCGCGGCCCGTCGAAGGCGTACTCCTGCTCCACCTCCGACCAGGGCATCCGCCGCCGTGCCGCCGCCATGGCGTCCCGCGCCCGGGTCAGCTCCTTCTCCTTGACCAGCAGCTGTTCGCGCGCCTGCGCCCACTCCGGCGGGGAAACGATTCGAGGAGTCTGCATCACGGGTGTCCACCTGACCTCTCGCGAGTAGCAACTATTCGGTTGCGACGCTATCGCAACCGAATAGTTGCGTCAAAGAGAGGTGTGCTGGGCTGCGCTCGGCGGGCGGTCAGACCCCCACGGTGAGGGCGCCGAGCAGCGTCAGCCGGGAGACCCCCGTGGTGGCGCAGCTGATCGGGTCCGGGTTCAGCGCGGTCAGCTGCATCTTCGCCGGTTCAGCGGCGAACGTGCCGGAGGCGATCGAACCCAGCAGCACGATGACGATGTTCGCGCCGACCCGGCTGGACGTCCTGTTGTAGGAGTACGTGCTCGCCGGGACGGCCGGATCGGTCCACGTGAAGACCCGCGTGCCGGCGCCCTGGTAGAACAGCGACGTGCAGGTGTAGTCCGGCAGGGTGGCGGTCTCGGTGTAGGTGCCGGTGGCGGCGGAACCGCTGGTGCAGTTGAAGAGCTGGCCCTGGACGGTGACCGAGACCGTCTTCGGCGTGTTGGTCACCGGTTCGCTGAAGGCCACCACCTCGTTGACGGCGCACACCTGCACGACGGCCGCGTGCGCCGTCGGCGCGACGCCGGACATCGCCGCCGCCGCGACCAGGCAGGCGGCGGCACTGGAGACGACCTTGTTCCGGTTCATCCGCGAACCTCCTGCTGGGGGACCGGCCGAGCCGGGCCTCGATGGCGTGCCACCGGTCATATCGCCCCGTGCGGCGGTGCGTTACGGCACGATCGCCGAGCGTCACCCGAACGGCGAGGGGCGGGCCGGGTCGTGGTGGACCCGGCCCGCGGCGCCCGTCGGTCAGCACACGCGGTGCAGCCACCCGTCCACGTCCGGCACGCGGCCGTGCTGCAGGTCGACCAGGGCGGTGCGCAGGGCACCGGTGACGGGACCCATCCCGCCGTCGCCCACGGTGAAGTCGCCGTCCACGTCACGCACCCGACCCACCGGGGTGACGACCGCCGCCGTGCCGCAGGCGAACACCTCGGTGATCTCGCCCGCCTCGCACTCGGCCCGCCACTGGTCCACCGACACCGGCCGCTCGCCGACCCGGTAGCCCAGCCGCGAAGCCATGCGCAACAACGAATCCCGGGTCACACCGGGCAGCAGGGTCCCGGTCAGCGGCGTGGTGAAGACCTCCGCGCCGGGCCCCGAGCCGCGCACGAAGAACAGGTTCATGCCACCCATCTCCTCGACCCAGCGGCGCTCCGCCTGGTCCAGCCACACCACCTGCTGGCAGCCCGCCTCCTGCGCCTTGCGCTGCGCCACGAACGACGGCCCGTAGTTCGCCGCGCACTTCACGTCGCCCGTGCCACCGGGCATGGCCCGCGCCTGGTCGCGCGACACCAGCACCGACACCGGGCGCACCACGTCGCCGAAGAACCCGCCCGCGACGAACGCCATCACCAGGAACAGGTACTCCTCCGACGGCCGCAGCATCAGGTTCGCGTCCGTGCCGAACATCAGCGGGCGCAGGTAGAGGCTGTGGTCGGGGTGGTCGGACAGCTCGCCGTGGTCGGCGGCGACGAGCCGGTCCACGCCGTCGACGTACAGCTGCTCGGGCAGCTCGGGCATCGCGAGCCGGGCGGCGGACCGGTTGAAGCGGCGCGCGTTCTCCCACGGCCGGAACACCGCCACCGAGCCGTCCTGCTGCCGGAACGCCTTCATGCCCTCGAAGATCACCTGGCCGTAGTGCAGGCCGAGGGTCGCCGGGTGCAGCGACAGGTTCTCCATCGGCAGCAGGTCGCCGTCGTGCCAGCCGAGGTCGGGGGAGTACTTGAGGCTGTACAGGTGCGGGGTGAACGCGGCGCCGTGGCCGGGGGACGTGGCGGCGGGCTTGTTCAGCAGAGAGGTCATGACGGGGCTCCGATCGGGGGAGGGAGGCGGGATCAGACGAGGGGGGCGAAGAAGAACGTCTCGCGCTTGCTGAAGCGGCCGTCGGCGGCGAGGGTGAAGAAGTCGGCGTAGCGCAGGCTGGTCCGCGTGCCGTCGCGCAGCACGCCCTCGAACGACCCGCGCACCGCGACCTGGTCGTCCTCCAGGACGACGGACTCGACGCGGTGCTCGCCCTCCTTGATCACCCGCACGTGGGTGTAGAAGTGGGCGACGCCGTCGTGGCCGGCCACCGGCGGGTAGCCGGGGCGGTGGTAGGTGGTGTCCTCGGTGAACATGGCGACCAGCGCGGGCACGTCGCCGGTGTCGACGAACCGGTAGAAGTCGTGGACGAGGGCGGCTTCACGGGTCAGGGCTGCGGTCATGGCGATCTCCTCGGGGTTTCGATGTCCTCGGGCCGGGTTGCGGATCGGTTTCAGCGGCGGGTTTCCAGGTGGGCGGCGAGCACCGCGCCGACGGCGGCCAGCGGGCCGGGTCGGGTCAGGTCGCCGTGCCGGCAGCCGACGGCGTGCACGTCGACGTCGCCGGTGACGTGCGCGCGCCAGTCGGCAGGCACGGGGGACAGGTCGGTCTTGTCTGCGGTGGCGGCGAAGAACAGCACGTCGCCGTCGAAGCGGGCGGTGGTGCCCTCGCCCATCAGGGTCAGGTTGTCGGCGAACACCTCGGCCAGGTCGGCGAGCCGTGCCGGCACCACGTCGGCCAGCGGCCCGTCCGCGACACGTGCCGCGAAGTCGGCCACGGACACGGGGGCGGGCTCGTCCGGGTAGCCGAGGGAGCGCAGCAGGGCGGCCAGCACCCGCGGGTCGCGGGCGGAGTGGACCTCGCCGGTGGGCGCGGTCGGGTAGCCGTCCAGCAGCGCCAGCGTGGCGACCTGTTCGCCCTCCTCGCGCAGGGCGGCGGCCATCGCGTGCGCCACGCCCGCGCCGAACGACCAGCCGAGCAGGTGGTACGGCCCGGTCGGCTGCACGGCACGCACCTGGTCCAGGTAGTCCTTGACCATCTCGGGAAGGCTCGTCGGCCGTGCCTCGGGCTGGGACAGGCCGCGGGCCTGCAACGCGTACACGGGCCGGTCGGGCAGGTGCGGCAGCAGGCCCGCGTACACCCAGCCCACACCGGCCGCCGGGTGCACGCAGAACAGCGGCGCGGCCGAACCGTTGGCGCGCAACGGGAGCAGCACGGCCGGTGGCGCGTCCTCGGCGGACCCGTCGTGCAGCCGTCGTGCCATCGCGGCGACCGTGGTCGCCTCGAACACCGCCCGCACGCCCAGCCGCACGCCGAACTCGGCGCCGATCCGCGCCACGAGCCGCGTCGCCAGCAGGGAGTGCCCGCCCAGCTCGAAGAACCCGTCGTCCACGCCCACCGCGGGCACGCCGAGCACCTCGGCGAACAACGCCGCCAGCGCCTCCTCGACGGGTGTGGACGGCGCGCGTCCGACGACCTGGGCGACCGGTGCGGGCAGCGCCTTGCGGTCCAGCTTGCCGCTCGGGCCGACCGGGATGTCGTCCAGGACGACCACGGCCCACGGCACCATGTGCTCGGGCAGTCGCGACGCGGTGTGCGCCCGCAGCTCGGACTGCTCCGGCACCCGGTCGCCCGCCACGACGTAGGCGACGAGCCGCAGGTCGCCGGGTGCGTGCTCACGGGCCACCACGGCGGCGCGCACGACGTCGGGGTGGTCCTGGAGGACTGCGGCGATCTCGTCCGGTTCGATCCGCAGGCCGCGGATCTTCACCTGGTCGTCGGCGCGCGACAGGTACTCCAGCACGCCCTCGCCGCACCACCGCACGACGTCGCCGGTCCGGTACAGCCGCGCGCCCGGCGTGAACGGCGACGCGACGAACCGCTGCGCCGTCAGCCCCGGCCGCGCGTGGTAGCCGCGGGCCAGCTGCACGCCGGCCAGGTACAGCTCGCCGGGCACCCCCGGCGGCACGGGCCGCAACCGCCCGTCCAGCACGTGCACGCCGGTGTTCCACACCGGACGTCCGATCGGGACGGTGGCGGTGGTCTCGTTGCCGTGCACGGCGTGCGCGGTCACGTCCACCGCGGCTTCCGTCGGCCCGTACAGGTTGTGCAGCCCCGCGTCGGACACCGCGGCGAACCGGCGGGCCAGCGCCGTCGGCAACGCCTCGCCGCTGCACACCACCCGCACGAGGTCGGCGCACTGCTCGCCGGACCCTTCCAGGTGCGCGACGAAGGCGTCCAGCATCGACGGCACGAAGTGCGCCGTGGTGACGCCTTCGCGGCGGATCAGGTCGGCCAGGTACGCGGGGTCGCGGTGCCCGTCCGGGCGGGCCACGACCAGCGCCGCGCCCACCTGGAACGGCCAGAAGAACTCCCACACCGACACGTCGAAGCTCGACGGCGTCTTCTGCAGCACGCGGTCGCGCGGGGTGAGCCGGTACTCGTCCTGCATCCACAGCAGCCGGTTGACGATCGCGGTGTGCTCGACCACCACGCCCTTGGGTCGGCCGGTGGAGCCGGAGGTGTAGATGACGTACGCCGGGTCGCCGCCGCGCACGTCCGGCAGCGCCACCCCGGGCACGGGCTCGTCCTCCAAGCCGCGCAACGCCTCCGCGTCGAGCACCAGCACGGGATCGGCGTCGGCGAGCATGAACGCCACCCGGTCGGCGGGGTAGCCCGGGTCCACGGGCAGGTAGGCCGCGCCCGCCCGGTGCACCGCGTGCAGCGCGACGACCAGGTCGACCGACCGGGGCAGCACCACGGCCACCACCCGTTCGCGGGCCGCGCCCCTGGCGTGCAGCGCCGCCGCGAGCCGTTCGACCCGGGCGTCCAGCTCGGCGTAGGTGATCGCCTGCCGCACGCCGCCCGGTCCTTCGGCGATCACGGCGACGGCGTCCGGCGTTCGGCGGGCTTGGGCGGTGAACAACGCGGGCAGCGTCGTGTCCGGCACGGTCCGCGCGGTGTCGTTCCACGCCACCAGGACCCGTTCGCGCTCGTCGTCGTCGAGGAGGTCCACGTCGCCCAGCCGGCGGTCGGGCTCCTCGGTGACGGCGGTCAGGACGCGGACCAGCCGGTCGGCCAGCGACCGCGCGGTGCCGGCGTCGAACAGGTCCTCCCGGTAGAGGAGGACGCCCTCGACGCCGGCGGGCGCGCCGTCGCCGTCGCGGGTCTCGCGCAGGCCGACGCTCAGGTCGAACGCGGTGGTGCCGGACGTGACGCCCACCGGTTCGACGGTCAGGTCCGGCAGGCGCAGGGCCGCCTCACCGGTGTTCTGCAGGGTCAGCAGCACCTGGCACAGCGGGTGCCGGGTGAGCGACCGGGGCGGGTTGAGCCGTTCCACGAGCCGTTCGAACGGCACGTCCTGGTGGTCGTAGGCGGCGAGGTCGGTGTCGCGGACCCGGGTGAGGAGTTCGGTGAAGGTGGGGTCGCCGGAGGTGTCGGTGCGCAGTACGAGGGTGTTGACGAAGAACCCGACCAGGTCGTCCAGGGCTTCGTCGGTGCGGCCCGCGATCGGCGTGCCGATCGGGACGTCGACGCCCGCGCCGACCCGCGTCAACAGCGTCGCCAGCGCGGCCTGGAACACCATGAACGGCGTGGTGCGGGTGGTCCGGGCCAGGTCGAGCACGGCGCGGTGCAGGTCGGCGTCCAGCACCAGCGGCACCCGGCCGCCGTTCTGCGCGGACGTCGCCGGCCGGGGTCGGTCGACCGGCAGCTCCAGCTCGTCGGGGACGCCCGCCAACGCGTCGACCCAGAACCCGATCCTGCCCGCGCCGTCCGGCTCGTCCGGGTCGTCCTCGTCGCCGAGCAGTTCGCGTTGCCAGAGCGCGTAGTCGGCGTACTGGACGGGCAGCGGCGTCCAGGTGGGAGCGGCCCCGGCTCGGCGGGCGGTGTAGGCGTCGGCCAGGTCGCGCAGCAGCGGTCCCATCGACCAGCCGTCGCCCGCGATGTGGTGCAGCACCAGCAGGAGGACGTGCTCGTCGTCGGCCAGGCGCACCACGGCGGTGCGCAGCGGCAGGTCAGCGGTCAGGTCGAACGGCGTCGAGACGATCCGGCGCAGCGCCGCGTCCAGGTCGTCGGGGGTGCGGTCGAGCAGCGTGAACGGCGCCGTGACGTCGTGGCGGACCTGCTGGTGGGGCGTGCCCCCGACCTCCGGGAACACCGTCCGCAACGCCTCGTGCCGGTCGACCACGTCGGCCAGCGCGGCCCGCAGGGCGGCTACGTCCAGGTTCCCCCGCAGGCGCAGCGCGACCGGCACCGCGTAGCTGGGGTTCCGCTCGTCCAGCCGGTTGACGAACCACAGGCGGCGCTGCGCGAACGACAGCGGCACCAGCTCGGGCCGCTCGGTCGGGCGGAGGGCGGGACGGGCGGGCGTGCCGCGGTCCAGGCACGTGTCCAGCCCAGCGGGCGTGGGGTGCGTGAACAGGTCGGCGACCGCCAGCTCCGCGTTCAGGGCGGTGCGCACCCGGCTGACGAGTCGGGTGGCCAGCAGCGAGTGTCCGCCCAGGTCGAAGAAGTCGTCGTCCGGCCCCACCGCGGGCACGCCCAGCAGCTCCGCGAACAGCCCGCACAGGATCTCCTCGCGCGGCGTGCGCGGGGCGCGGTGGCCGGTGACGAGTTCCGGTGCGGGCAGGGCGCGGCGGTCGAGCTTGCCGTTGGGCGTCAACGGGAGCGCGTCGAGCACCACCAACGCGGTCGGCACCATGTGTTCGGGCAGCACGGTCGCGAGGTGCGTGCGGAGGAGACCGGTGTCCAGCGGTCCGCGCGGCACGACGTACCCGACGAGGGTCTTCAACCCCGGCCGGTCCTCCCGGACCACGACCGCCGCGTGCGCCACGGACGGGTGGCCGGCCAGCACGGACTCGACCTCGCCCAGCTCGATGCGGAACCCGCGCAGCTTCACCTGGTGGTCGGCGCGGCCCGCGAACTCCAGCTCACCGCGCGCGTTCCACCGCACCAGGTCACCGGTCCGGTACATGCGCTCGCCCGGCGCGCCGAACGGGCACGCGGTGAACCGCTCGGCGGTCAGGCCGGGGCGGTCGTGGTAACCGCGCGCCAGCCCCGTGCCCGCCAGGTACAGCTCGCCCACGACGCCGACGGGCACCGGCGCCAACCGGGCGTCCAGCACGAGGGCGCGGGTGTTGGCCACCGGCCGGCCGATGGGCGGCGCGACCTCTGCCCGGCCTACCTCGGCTCGTGCCCCCTCGGCCCGCCCGACTTCCGCTCGCCCGACCGTGCCCGATGAGGCCGCGCCCGCTGCAACCGCGGCCGACGCGGCATCGGCCGGTGCGGCATCGGTGCGCCCGGCGTCGGTCCGCGCGTCGGGCGGCACGTCACCGGCCGTCGCCACGACCGAGAACTCCGTCGGACCGTAGTGGTTGACCAGCCGGAACGGCGTGTGCGCCGGTGGACGGCGGCGCAGCGCGTCACCGCCGGTGAGCACGACGCGCAGCGCGGTCGGCCGCGCCGCCAGGTCGTCCAGCACCAGTTCCAGGCGGGGCGTGGGCAGGAAGCACGTGGTGAGACCGGTCTCGGCGATCCAGGCCACCAGCGCGTCGCCGTCGGCCAGCACGTGGTCGTCCGGCAGGTGCACGGACGCGCCCGCCGTCAGCTGCGGCCAGACCTCCCAGACCGCCGCGTCGAAGCCCTGCGCGGCGACCTGCCCGGTCCGGTCGGCCGGGGTGACGTCGTACTCGCGGACGTGCCACGCGCACAGGTCGGCCAACCCGCCGTGGTCCACCACGACGCCCTTGGGTCGACCGGTCGAGCCGGACGTGTAGATCACGTAGGCGGCGTCGTCCGCCCGCACGGGCACGTCCACGGCCGGCGCGTCCGGCAGGTCCTCCAGGCACACCGCGGCAGGCCCCGTCACGCGGCCCCGCAACGCCCGCTCGGTCACCACCACGGGCGCGGCGGAGTCGGCGAGCATGTGCGCCAGCCGCTCGGCCGGGTAGTCGGGGTCCAGCGGCAGGTAGGCGGCGCCGGTCCGCAGGACGCCCAGCAGCGCGGCGATCCCGGCGGGGGAGCGGCGCAGGCACACACCGACCACCGAGCCGTGCCGCACGCCCAGCGCGAGCAGCCGGTGCGCCACCCGGTTCGCCGCCACGTCGAGCTCGGCGAACGTCATGGCCCCGACCGCCGGGGCGTTCGGCGTCTCCCGCACCCACCGCGACACCTGCGCCGGCACCGACGACCACCCGTCCACCGGGACCGCGGTGTCGTTCCAGTCCGTGAGCACCCGGTCCCGCTCACCGGGCACGAGGACGTCGAGGTCGCTCAGCCGGGTGGCGGGGTCGGCGGTGGCGAGCAGCCGCTCCAGCCGCGCCACCAGCGCGCGGGCGGTGTCGTCGTCGAACAGGTCGACGGCGTACTCCAAGTTCGCGGTCAGCCCGCCGTCGTGCTCGGTGACCGCCAGCACCAGGTCGAACTTGGCCGTGGGGGTCCACGCCGACACGGGTTCGACGGCCAGCCCGGGCAGGGACGACCCACCGCCACCCGCGTTGTTCTGCACGACCAGGGTCACCTGGAACAGCGGGTGCCGCGACAGCGAGCGCGTCGGGTTCAGCTCCTCCACGACCCGCTCGAACGGCACGTCCTGGTGGTCGTAGGCGGCCAGGTCGGCGGCACGCACCCGGGCCAGCAGCTCGCCGAACGCGGGGTCGCCGGAGGTGTCGGCGCGCAGCACGAGGGTGTTGACGAAGAAGCCGACCGCGTCGTCCAGCGCCTCGTCCGTGCGGCCCGCCACGGGCGAGCCGATCGGGATGTCGGTGCCCGCGCCCAACCGGGTCAGCAGGGCGGCGAGGGCGGCGTGCAGCACCATGGACGTCGTGCTGCCGGTCGCGTCGGCCAGCGCCCGCACCGCGTCCCGGGTGGCGGTCCCGAACTCGGCCGCCACCAGGCCGCCACGCCCGGACGGCACCGCCGGCCGGGGCCGGTCCGCGGGCAGGTCGAGCTGCTCGGGCAGGCCGGCGAGCGCGTCGCGCCAGAACGCGAGCTGGGTGGAGACGAGGCTGTCCGGGTCGTCCTGGTCGCCGAGCAGTTCCCGTTGCCACAGCGCGTAGTCCGCGTACTGCACCGGCAGCGGCGCCCAGTCGGGCGCGTCACCGCCGACCCGGGCGCCGTAGGCGGTGGCGAGGTCGCGCAGCAGCGGCGCCTTGGACCAGCCGTCGCTGGCGATGTGGTGCAGCACCAGCACGAGCACGTGCTCCATCGGCGAGACCACGAGCAGGTGCGCGCGCAGCGGGGGTTCCGCGGCGAGGTCGAACGCGTGCGACGACAGCTCCGCCACGGTCGCTTCCACACCGTCGGCGGCCGGTCCGGACACCACGGTCAACTCCGCCGCCGTGTCCAGGACCCGCTGCACCGGTTCGCCGTCCACCTGCGGGAACACCGTGCGCAGCGATTCGTGCCGTGCCACCACGTCGGCGAGGGCGGCGCGCAGCGCGGTCACGTCCAGGTCGCCGCGCAGCCGCAGCGCCCACGGCGAGTTGTAGGCCGCCGAACCCAGCTGGTGCAGCACCCACAGGCGTTGCTGCGCGAACGACAGCGGCAGCGGGTCGGGGCGGTCGGCGGGACGCAGCGGAGGCCGGGTGGAACCGGTCGTGAGGCGGGAGGCGAGGCCACGCGGCGTCGGCGCGGTGAACAGGTCCCGGATGCCGAGCTCCGCGCCCAACGCGCCGCGCACCCGGCTCACCAGCCGGGTGGCGAGCAGCGAGTGCCCGCCCAGCGCGAAGAAGTCGTCCTCCGCGCCCACCGCCGGCAGGGCGAGCACCTGCGCGAACAACCCGCACAGGATCTCTTCCTGCGGTGTGCGCGGCTCACCGTCACCCGCCGCGGGCGAGGGTGCGGGCAGCGCGCGGCGGTCCAGCTTGCCGTTCGGCGTGCGCGGCAGCTCGTCCAGCACGACCACGGCCGACGGCACCAGGTGCTCGGGCAGCAGCGCCATCACGTGATCGCGCACCTCGGCGGGAGTCACGTCGCCGACCACGTAGGCGACCAGCCGGTCCTCGCGCACCACCACGGCGCTCTGCCGCACGCCGGGGTGCCGGTCGACGGCGGCCCGCACCTCGGCAGGCTCCACCCGGAACCCGCGCAGCTTCACCTGGTCGTCGGCCCGGCCCACGTACTCCAGCACGCCGTCGTGCCGCAGCCGCACCAGGTCGCCCGTGCGGTACATCCGCCGTCCCACCCGGAACGGGTCCGCGACGAACCGCTCGGCGGTCGCGGCCGGCGCGCCCAGGTAGCCGTGCGCGAGGCCCGCGCCGGCCAGGTGCAGCTCGCCGACACCGCCGGGCGGCACCAGCTCCAGCCGCCCGTCCAGCACGTAGCCGTGCTTGCCGCCGACCGGCCGCCCGATCGGCACGGACCGCGCGGACAGGTCGGCGTCGGTGATCTCGTGCGCCGTGCTGTAGCCCATGCTCTCGGCGGGGCCGTAACCGTTGGTCAGCCGCACGTGCGGGTGGTCGGCCAGGGCCTTCGCCGCGTGCGACCGCGACGCGGCCTCGCCACCGGTCATTGCTCGGCGCACGGTGGCGAACACCTCGGGGTGCTCGTCCAGCACGTGGTTGAACAGGCTGGCGGAGGCCTTGAACACGGTGACGCCGTGCTCGACCACCAGCCGCGCGATGTCGGCCGGATCGGGCGGTCCGGCCGGGTGCAGCACGCACGTGCCGCCGTGCAGGAGCGCCCCCAGCAGTTCGGTGGCGAACGCGTCCCACGACACCGGCGCGGCCTGCAACCACACCTGGTCGGCGTCGAACTCCGCGTAGTGCTGCCCGGTGAGCGTCGCGACCAGCGCGCGGTGCGGCGCCAGCACGCCCTTCGGCTCGCCGGTGGAGCCCGAGGTGAACATGACGGCGGCGGGCGACCCGGGCGAGACCTCCACGGCGGGCGCGTGGTCGGGGCCGATCGCACAGGGATCCACGAACCGGGCTTCGACACCGTCGAGCGGCGTGCCGACGACCACGGTGGCACCGGCTCGTCGGACGACCTCGCGCAGCCGGTCGGTCGGGAACGCGGTGTCCAGCAGGGTGTAGCAGCTCCCGGCCTTGAGCACGCCGAGCAGCGCGGCGACCAGCGCCGGCCCCCGGTCGAGGTGCACGCCGACCACCGCGCCGGCAGGCACCCGGTGCGCGATCCGGTTGGCCCACCGGTCCAGTTCGGCGTACGTGACGCGCCCGCCGTCGTGGACGAGCGCCGTCTTCTCCGGTGTCGCGGCGGCCCGTGCGGCGACCAGCTCGTGCACGGTGGCGTCGAGGTGCCCACGACCGGGGTCGGTCAGCGCGGCGCGTTCGTCGTCGTGCAGCAGGGGCAGCGTGCCGATCCGGGCGCCGGGGTCGGCGGCCGCGGCCTCCAGCAGCCGGACGAGCCGCCGGCCGAACGCGGCCACGGTGGGCCGGTCGAACAGGTCGACCGAGTAGTCCCAGTCGATCCGCAGGCCGCCCGCGTCGGGCCGCTCGCGGAACCCGATGGTCATGTCGAACTTCACCGCGCCGGTGCCCAGGGACACCGGTTCGAACGTCCCGGTCGGACCGGAGGCGTTCTCGGTGCCGTGGACCAGCATCACCTGGAACAGCGGGTGCCGGGACAGCGAGCGCGGCGGGTTCAGCTCCTCCACCACCCGCTCGAACGGCACGTCCTGGTTCGAGTACGCGGTCAGGCCCGTGTCGCGGACCCTGGCGACGAGTTCGGCGAACGTGGGGTCGCCGGAGGTGTCGGTGCGCAGCACCAGGGTGTTGACGAAGAAGCCGACCAGGTCGTCCAGTGCCTCGTCGGTGCGGCCCGCGACCGCCGTGCCGAGGGGGACGTCCACGCCGCCGCCGTGCCGCGTGATCAACGCGGCCACCGCCGCCTGCGCCACCATGAACAGCGTGGCCCCGGTGTCGGCGGCCAGTTCGGTGAGGGCGCGGTGCACGGACGCGGGCACCTCCAGGGGCACCGAGTCGCCCCGGTGCCCGGCCGTCGCCGGACGTGCCCGGTCGGCCGGGAAGCCCACCTCCACCGGCAGGTCCGCCAACGCCCGGGCCCAGTGCTCCACCTGCCGGGCGAACCGGCTGTCCGGGTCGTCGGGGTCGCCCAGCACGTCCCGCTGCCAGTAGGTGTAGTCCGCGTACTGCACCGGCAGCTCGGGGAACTCCGGCGCGCGCCCGTCGAGGCGGGCCGCGTAGGCGGTCTCCAGGTCGCGCGTGAGCGGCCCGGTCGACCCGCCGTCACCCGCGATGTGGTGCAGCAGCACCAGCAGCACGTGTTCGGCGGCACCGTCCACCCGGAACAGCCGGACGAGCACCGGTGGTGCGGCGGTCAGGTCGAACACGTGCCGCGCCGCGTCCTCCAGCGCGGAGGTCAGCCCGTCCGCCGGCACGACGGTCACCGGCAGCTCCACCGGCGCCGTGCCCGTCGATGGCGCCGTGCCCGTCGATCGCGCAGGCGCGGTGCCCGTCGTCCGCCCCGACGAGGCGGGCCGGATGTCCTGGCACGGCTGCCCGTCCACCTCCGGGTACGCCGTGCGCAGCACCTCGTGCCGTGCCACCACGTCTTCCACCGCGGCACGCAGGGCGGCGACGTCCACGTCACCGCGCAGCCGCAGGGCCACCGGGATGTTGTAGGTGGCGCCGGGCTCGGCCCGGCTGAGGAACCACAGTCGCCGCTGGGTGAACGACAGGGGGATGCTCGGCGCGCTCACTTGACCTCCTCCGGGCGGACCCGGCGCCGCAGCGCGGGGCGGGCCTGTTCCGCGTGGCCCAGGCGCTCGGCGAGCGCGGCCACCGTGCGGTGCTCGAACACGGACTTGATGGACAGCTCGGCGCCGAAGGCCGTCCGCACCCGGCTGATCAGCCGGGTCACCAGCAGCGAGTGCCCGCCCAGGGCGAAGAAGTCGTCATCCGCGCCCACCTCGCCGTCCAGGCCGAGCACCTCGGCGAACAGCGCGCACATGACCTCTTCACGCGGTGTCGCCGGGGTGCGCCCGGCGGGCCGGTCGAGGTAGTCGGGCGGTGGCAGGGCGGCGCGGTCGAGCTTGCCGTTGGCGTTGCGCGGCAGGACGTCCATCCGCACGTACGCGCTGGGCCGCATGTGCTCGGGCAGGTGCTCTTCGGCGTGCGCCCGCAGCGACGCCGGGTCCGGCTCCGCACCCGGTTCGGCCACCACGTACGCCACCAGGCGCTTGTCGCCGGGCCGGTCCTCGCGGACCACGACGGCCGCCTGCCGCACGGTCGGGTGGTGGGTCAGCGCGTTGGACACCTCGCCCGGCTCCACCCGGAACCCGCGGATCTTGATCTGGTCGTCGGCCCGGCCGAGGAAGTGCAGGACCCCCGGACCCGACGGGTCGTCGGCCCCGCCGACGGCCAGCCACCGCACCAGGTCGCCCGTGCGGTACATGCGCTCGCCGGGCTCGCCGTGCGGGCAGGCGACGAACCGCTCGGCGGTCTGCCCCGGCGCGCCCAGGTAGCCCCGGGCCAGGCCGACACCGGTCATGTAGAGCTCGCCGACCACACCGGGCGGCAGCAGGTTCAGGTGGGCGTCCAGCACGTAGAAGCCCTTGTTCACGATCGGCCGGCCCACCGGGATCGACGGCAGGTCGGTGTCCTCCAGGCGCACTTGGTGGCACACCGTGAAGATCATGTTCTCCACCGGCGAGTAGCCGTTGACCAACCGCACGCCGGGGTGGCGGTCCAGCAGCTTGCGCAGGTGCGCCACGGACGCCGGCTCGCCGCCGGTCATGATCTGCCGCACCCCGGCCAACGCGGTCGGGTACTCGTCGAGCAGGTGGTTGAGCAGGCTCGCCGACAGGTGCACGGTGGTGATCCGGTGCCGCGCCACCAGCACGCCGATCACCGCGGGCTCCGGTGTCGGGCCGGGTTGCAGCACGCACGTCGCGCCCGCGAGCAGCGGGCCGAACAGCTCCAGGGCGAACGCGTCCCACGACACCGGGGAGCACTGCAACCACACGTGGTCGGGGGAGAAGTCGACGTACTCCTGGCTGAGCAGGGTGCCGACGAGCGCGCGGTGCGGCGCCACGACGCCCTTGGGCACGCCGGTCGAGCCCGAGGTGAACATGACGCACGCGACGTCCTCGGGTGACACCGCGACGCCCGGCGAGGCCGCCGGGTGACCGGCGACGCGGGCGGCGGTGCCGGGGTCGTCCACGACGAGCGCGGGCACCTCCGGCAGCCGGTCGGCCAGCGACGTCGAGGTGACGACCAGCGGCGTGCCGGTGCGGCCGACGAGCTCGGCCAGCCGCTTGCGCGGGAACCTCAGGTCGAGCGCCGTGTACCCGGCGCCCGCGGTGAGCACGCCGAGCACGGCGACCACCAGGTCCACGTCCCGGTCCAGCAGCACGCCGACGACCTGCCCGGCCCGCACGCCCCGTGCGGTCAACTCGTGGGCCAGCCGGTTGGCCCGGTCCACCAGCTCCCGGTAGGTGACCCGGTGGTCGCCGTGGACCAGCGCCACCGCGTCCGGCGTCCGCTCGGCCTGCGCCGCGACCAGCTCGTGGGCGCAGCGGTCCACGGGCGCGTCGGCGTAGGTGTCCGTCCAGGCGGTCAGCAGACCACGCCGCTCCTGGCGGTCCAGCAGGTCCGGTTGGCTGATCCGGGTGTCCGGGTCCGCGATGACCGCGGCGAACATCCTGGTCAGACGTGTGGCGAGGGCGACGGCCGTGCTGCGGTCGAACAGGTCGGTGGCGAACTCCAGGCTGCCGGTGATGCCCGCGGGCGCGCCCGCGCCGTCGTGCTCCTCGCGCAGCCCGAGGGTCAGGTCGAACTTCGCGCTCGCCGTGTCCACCGGCGCGACCTCGGCGGTCAGGCCGGGCATCTCGACCAGTGCCGCGCTGTTGTTCTGCAGCACCAGCATGACCTGGAACAGGGGGTGTCGGGACAGCGATCGGGTCGGGTTGAGCTCTTCGACGAGTCGGTCGAAGGGGATGTCCTGGTGGTCGTAGGCGGCGAGGTCGGCTTCGCGGACCCGGGCCAGCAGTTCGCGGAACGTGGGGTCGCCGGAGGTGTCGGTGCGCAGCACCAGGGTGTTGACGAAAAACCCGACCAGCTCGTCCAGGGCCTCGTCCGTGCGGCCCGCCACCGGTGAGCCCGCGGGCACGTCGGTGCCCGCGCCCAGGCGGGTCAGCAGGGCCGCGAACCCGGCCTGGAGCACCATGAACGGCGTGGTGCCGGTGGTGCGGGCCAGGTCGAGCAGGGCCCGGTGCAGGCGCGCGTCCAACTCCACCGGCACCGACTCGCCCCGGCCCGACGCGGTCGCCGGGCGGGCCCGGTCGACGGGCAGCGGCAGCTCGTCGGGCACGCCGGCCAGCGCCTGCCGCCAGAACCGCAGCTGCCGGGCCAGCGGGCTGGTCGGGTCGTCCGGGTCGCCGAGCAGCTCCCGCTGCCACAGCGTGTAGTCGGCGTACTGCACGGGCAGGGGAGCCCAGTCGGGGGCACGGCCGTCCAACCGGGCCGTGTAGGCGTCGGTCAGGTCGCCCAGCAGCGGCCCCATCGACCAGCCGTCGCCCGCGATGTGGTGCAGCACCAGCAGGAGCACGTGGTCGTCCTCGGCGATCCGCAGCAGCAGCGCCCGCACCGGCAGCTCCGCGGTCAGGTCGAACGCCTCCCGCGCCGCCGCGGGCACCGCGACGTCCACCTCGGACTCGGCGACGACGAGCACCGGCAGCGGCAGGGCCACGTCCGACGCGGGCCGCACGACCTGCTGCGGCACGCCGTCGATCGACGGGAACACCGTGCGCAGCGATTCGTGCCGCCGCACCACGTCGGTCAGCGCCGCGTGCAGCGCCGTGACGTCGAGCGACCCGCGCAGTCGCACGGTGTGCGGCACGTTGTACGACGCGCCCGAGCCCTCCAGCTGGTCGATGAACCACAGCCGGGCCTGCGCGTACGACAGCGGGACCTCGTCCGGCCTCGGCGCGGGCGTCAGCGCCAGGCGGTCGGCGACCCGGTCCAGCCGGCCGCACAGCCCCGCCGGTGTCGGCGCGTCGAACAGGTCGCGGATCGCGAGTTCCGCGTCGAGCGCGGTCCGCACGCGGCCCACCAGCTTCGCGGCCAGCAACGAGTGCCCGCCGAGCGCGAAGAAGTCGTCGTCGACGCCCACCTGGTCCGCCGTCAGGCCGAGCACGTCGGCGAACAGCCCGACCATGATCGTCTCGCGGGGTGTGCGCGGCGCGCGCCCGCCGACGCCGGAGGTCACCGCGGGCACCGGCAGCGCGGCCCGGTCGAGCTTGCCGTTGGCGTTGAGCGGGATGCGGTCGAGCAACACGTACGCGGCGGGCCGCAGGTGGCTCGGCAGCACCGCCGCCGCGTGGGCCGCCAGCTCGGCCGGGTCGACCGCGGCGCCGGCCTCGGGCACGACGTAGGCGACGAGCCGCTTGTCGCCGGGCCGGTCCTCGCGGACCACGACCGCGCTGCGCCGCACGCCGGGGTGGCCGTCCAGGGCGGCCCGCACCTCGCCGGGCTCGATCCGGAAGCCGCGGATCTTGACCTGGTCGTCGGCGCGGCCCACGAAGTGCAGGACCCCCGACCACGTCCGGTCGTCGGCCCCGTCGACGGCCTGCCACTTCACCAGGTCACCGGTGCGGTACATGCGCCGACCCGGTTCGAAGGGGCAGGCGACGAACCGCTCGGCGGTCAGGCCCGGTTCGCCCGCGTAGCCGTGGGCGGAACCGGCCCCGGTGACGTACAGCTCGCCGGGGACGCCGGGCGGGACGAGGCGGAGGCGGTCGTCCAGCACGTAGGACCGCTTGTCGGCCAACGCGGTGCCGATCGGCACCGGCCCGTCGGCGTCCTCCGGTCGCACGTCGTGGAAGCTCGTGTAGACCATGTGCTCGGCCGGCCCGTAGCCGTTGACCACGCGGACGCCGGGGTGGTCGCGCAGCAGCCTGGTCAGGTGCGGCGCGGACGCGGCCTCGCCGCCGGTCATGACGACCCGCAGCACGTCGAACACGCCGGGGTGCTCGTCCAGCATGTAGTTGAGCAGGCTGGCGGACAGGAACGCCGTGGTCACGCCGTGCTCGGCGACCAGGTCGGCGATCCGCGCGGGCTCGGGCACCTGGCCGGGTTGCAGCACGCACGTGGCGCCGGACAGCAGCGCGCCGAACAGCTCCAGCACGAAGCCGTCCCACGGCAGCGGGGCGCTCTGCAACCACACGTGCCCCGGCGAGCCGTCGAAGAAGCCCTGCCCCACGAGCGTGCGCACCACCGCGCCGTGCGGCGCGAGCACGCCCTTGGGCTTGCCGGTGGAGCCCGAGGTGAAGATGACGCAGGCCGCCGCGGCGGGGTCGACGTCGACCGCCGGCGCGTGGTCGGGTCGTGCGCCCACGTCCGTCGCGATGTCCAGCATCCGGTACGCGCCGTCCAGGCGGGTCAGGCCGGCCGCGTCGGTCACGACCGCGACCGCGTCGGCGGCGCGCAGGACCGCGGCCACCCGCTGGTCCGGGACACCGGGGTCGAGCAGGGTGAACGCGGCCCCGGACTTGAGCACCGCGAGGACCGTGACGACCAGCTCGGTCCCCCGGTCGAGCAGCACGCCGACGAGGTCGCCGGGGCGGACCCCGGAGTCGAGCAGGTGGTGGGCGAGCCGGTTGGCCGCCGCGTCCAGCTCGCGGTAGGTGGTGCGGGTGCCGTCGAAGACGAGGGCGGTGGCGTCCGGCGTGGCTTTCGCGTGCGCGGCCACCACTTCGTGCGCCGTGCGGTGGTCCACGACCCGCGCCGGCCCGCTCGGCGAGCCGGCGGCCAGGAACTCCCGTTCGGCCGGGGTGAGGACGTCGAGTTGCCCGATCCGGACGCCCGGGTCGGCGGCCGCGGCCCGGAGCACGGCCGCCAGCCGGTCCACGAGCGTGGTCGCGGTGCGGCGCTCGAACAGGTCGGCGGCGTACTCCAGGCCGCCCACCACGCCCGCCGGCGTGCCGTTCTCGTACTCCTCGCCGAGGCTCAGCGTGAGGTCGAACTTGGCCGCCCCGGTGTCGACCGGCGTGACCTCCACGTCCAGACCGGGCAGCCCGGGCCGGGCGCCCGCGTTGTTCTGCACCGCGAACGCGACCTGGAACAGCGGGTGCGTGCCCGGCGTGCGCACCGGGTTCAGCTCCTCGACCAGCCGGTCGAACGGGATGTCCTGGTGGTCGAACGCGGCGAGGTCGGTGTCGCGGACTCGGGTGAGGAGTTCGGTGAAGGTGGGGTCGCCGGAGGTGTCGGTGCGCAGCACGAGGGTGTTGACGAAGAAGCCGACCAGGTCGTCCAGTGCTTCGTCGGTGCGACCGGCGACCGGAGCGCCCAACGGCACGTCGGTGCCCGCGCCCATCCGCGTCAACACGACCGCGAACGCGGCTTGCAGCACCATGAACAAGGTCGCGCCGTGGCGTCGCGCGAGGTCCAGCAGCGCCCGGTGCAGGTCCGCGTCCCACCGCACGTCCACCAGCCCGCCGGCGCCGCCCTCGGCCGTGCGCGGGTGGTCCAGCGGCAGCGGCACCTGGTGCGGCAGGTCCCGGAGCGCCTGCCGCCAGAACTCCAGCTGCGCGTCGCCTGCCTCGCCGAGCAGTTCGCGTTGCCAGAGCGTGTAGTCGGCGTAGTGGACGGGCAGTGGCGTCCAGTCGGGTGCGGTTCCGGCTCGGCGGGCGGTGTAGGCGTCGGTGAGGTCGCGCAGCAGCGGTCCCATCGACCAGCCGTCGCCCGCGATGTGGTGCAGCACCAGCAGGAGCACGTGGTGGTCGGCGGCGAGGCGGAGCAACGACGCACGCATCGGCGGTTCGGCGGTGAGGTCGAACGCCTCCCGCGCCCATGCCCCGTCCACGGTGGACGGCTCGTGCACCGGCAGCTCGACCTCGCCCGCGGGCAGTACCACCTGCCGCGGCTCGCCGTCGACCGACGGGAACACGGTCCGCAACGCCTCGTGCCTGCCGACCACGTCGGTCAGCGCGGTACGCAGGGCGTCCACGTCGAGGTCACCGCGCAGGCCTACGGTGTGCGCGACGTTGTAGGCGGGGTTCGGGCCGCGCAACTGGTCCACGAACCACAGCCGTGCCTGCGCCGGGGACAGCGGGATCCACTCGGGACGGTCCATCGGCCGCAGCGGGGTGCGTGCGGCGCGGGCCGAGCCCAGCCGGTCGGCCAGGGCGGCCGGCGTCGGCGCGTCGAACAGGTCGCGGATGCCCAGCTCCGCGTCGAGCGCGCCGCGGACGCGGCTCACCAGCTTCGCCGCCAGCAGGGAGTGCCCGCCGAGGTCGAAGAACCCGTCGTCCAGGCCCACCCGGTCCTCGGCAAGGCCCAGCACGTCGGCGAACAGGGCGACGACGATCTGCTCGCGCGCGGTGCGGGGCCGTCGGCGTGCGGACGGAGCCGCCGCGGGCACGGGCAGCGCGGCCCGGTCGAGCTTGCCGTTCGGTGTCAGCGGCAGCGCGTCCAGCGGCACGTACGCGGACGGGCGCAGGTGGTCCGGCAGCGCCGCCGCCGTGTGCGCCCGCACGTCCGCCACCGGCGTGCCGGGCGCCACCACGTACGCGACGAGCCGCTTGTCGCCGGGCCGGTCCTCGCGGACGACCACGACGGCGTCCACCACACCGGGGTGCGCGGTGAGCACGGCGCGGACCTCGGCGGGCTCGACCCGGAAGCCGCGGATCTTGACCTGGTCGTCGGCGCGGCCGAGGAAGTCCAGGGTGCCGTCGGCGCGCCAGGCGACGAGGTCGCCGGTGCGGTACATGCGTCCACCGGACCCGAACGGGTCGGCGACGAAGCGTTCCGCGGTGAGTCCGGGTGCGCCGAGGTAGCCGTGGGCGAGGCCGCCGGTCATGTAGACCTCGCCGGGCACGCCGACGGGCACAGGAGCGAGCCGGTGGTCCAGCACGTACACGCGCTTGCCCGCGATCGGCGAGCCGACCGGGATGACGGCGCGGTGGGTGTCCTCGGGCCGGATCTCGTGGCACAGCGTGAAGATCATGTTCTCGACGGGGGAGTAGCCGTTGACCAGGCGCAGGTCGGGGCGGTCGGCCAGCAGCGCCCGAACGTGGGCCACGGACGCGGGTTCGCCGCCGGTCATCAGCTGCCGGACGCCGCGCAGGGCGTCGGGGTGCTCGTCGAGCAGGTGGTTGAGCAGGCTCGCGGACAGGTGCGCGGTGGTCACGTCATGCGCGGTGAGCAGGTCCGCGACGACCGCCGGGTCGGTCACGTGGCCGGGTTGCAGGACGCACGTCGCGCCGTGCAGCAGCGGGCCGAACAGCTCCAGCGCGAATGCGTCCCACGACACCGGTGAGCACTGCAACCACACCTCGTCGGCGGTGAAGTCGACGTAGCGCTGGCCGGTGAGGGTGCCCACCAACGCCTCGTGCGTGGCCAGGACGCCCTTCGGCTCGCCGGTCGAACCGGACGTGAACATCACGAACGCCACGTCGGCGGGTGCGACCGCGATGACCGGTGCCGAGCCGGGACGGGTCGCGATCACGTCGGCCTCGGCGTCGACCAGGAGCGTCGGGGCGTCCACCACCCCGGCCAGGTCGGTGCTCGTCACGACGACCGGCGCGACGGTGCGCGCCACCACGGCCCGGAGCCGGTCGGCCGGGAACCTCGGGTCGAGCATCGTGCAGCCCGCACCCGCGCCCAGTGCGGCCAGCACCGCGACGACCAGGTCGGGGCCGCGTTCGAGCAGGACGCCGACCACCTGGCCGGGCCGGACCCCGGAGGCGACCAGGTGGTGCGCCAACCGGTTGGCCCGGTCGACCAGCTCGGCGTAGGTGACCCGCTCCGCGCCGCAGACCAGGGCCGTGGCGTCCGGGGTGAGCCGTGCCCGGTCGGCGACCAGCGCGTGGGCCGTCGTGGCGGGTGAGGCGGGTCCGCCGTCGTTCCACGCCACCAGCACGTCGTGCCGCTCCGCCGAGGTCAGCAGGTCGATCGAGCCGATCGCGCGGTCCGGGTCGGCCGCGACGTCGGCCAGCAGCCACGTGAAGCGGTCGAGGAGGCGTTCGGCGGAGTCGCGGTCGAACAGGTCGACGGCGTACTCCAAGTACCCGCCGATCCCGTCCGCCGTCTCGGTCGCGGCCAGCGTCAGGTCGAACTTCGCGGCCGTGTTCGGCACCGGCTCCGGCACGCACGTCGCGCCGGCCAGGTCCACGGCCGCGTCCGCGTTGTTCTGCAGCACCACCATGACCTGGAACAGCGGGTGCCGGGCGGGGCTGCGCACCGGGTTCAGCTCCTCGACCAGCCGGTCGAACGGCACGTCCTGGTGGTCGTAGGCGGCGAGGTCGGTTTCCCGGACTCGGGCCAGCAGTTCGCGGAACGTGGGGTCGCCGGAGGTGTCGGTGCGCAGCACGAGGGTGTTGACGAAGAAACCGACCAGGTCGTCCAGGGCCTCGTCCTGGCGTCCCGCGACGGGCGTGCCGATCGGGATGTCCGTGCCCGCGCCCATCCTGGTCAGCAGGGCGGCGAACGCCGCTTGCAGCACCATGAACAGCGTCACGCCGTGCGCGCGGGCCAGGTCGGCCAGCTCGTGGTGGACGCGGGCGGGCACGTGCAGCGGCAGGGACTCGCCCCGGTGGCTCGGCACGGCCGGTCGGGGGTGGTCGGTGCGCAGGTCGAGCCCTTCCGGCAGGTCGGCGAGCGCGCTGCGCCAGTGCGCGAGGTCGCGCGCCAGGCGGGACCTCGGGTCGTCGGCGTCACCGAGCAGGTCGCGCTGCCACCGCGCGTAGTCCACGTAGGCCACCGGCAGGGGCGTCCAGTCGGGTGCCGCGCCGGTGAGGCGTGCGGTGTAGGCGGTGGCGAGGTCGTCCAGCATCGGGCGCAACGACCAGCCGTCGCCCGCGATGTGGTGCAGCGTCACCAGCAGCACGTGGTCCTGCGCGCCGGTGCTCAGCAGGTGCACTCGGATCGGCGGGCGTGCCGCGAGGTCGAACCGGTGGCCGGACCCGGCCCGCACCACCGGGTCCACCTCCTCGACCTCGTGCACGGTCAGCACGGACGTGACGGCGTCCTCGGGCAGCACGTGCTGGTACGGCTCGCCGTCGAGGACCGGGTACACCGTGCGCAACGGCTCGTGCCGCCGGACCACGTCGGTGACGGCGCGGTCCAGCGCGTCGACGTCCACCGGTCCGGTGACGCGGGCGGCGAACTGCACGTTGTACGTCGTGCCGCCGTCGACCTGGTCCAGGAACCACAGGCGGGCCTGTGCCGGCGACAGCGGCGGGTGTTCGGATCGCTCACCGGCGACCAGCGCGGGCCGGGCGGTGGACGCGCCGTCCAGGCGGAGCGCCAGGTCGGCGACCACGGGCGCGGCGAACACGTCCCGCACCCCGATCTCCACGCCGAACGCCGCACGCACCCGGGCGGTGAGCTTCGCCGCCAGCAGCGAGTGGCCACCGAGCGCGAAGAAGTCGTCCTCCGGACCCGCCTCGACGCCGAGCACGTCGGCGTACAGACCGCACAGGATCTCCTCGCGGGCACCGCGGGCGGCACGCCGGCTCACGACCACCTGGTCCGGCGCGGGCAGCGCCGCCCGGTCCAACTTTCCGTTCGGCGTCAGGGGGAGTAACTCCACCAGCACGTACGCCGCGGGCCTGAGGTGCTCGGGCAGGAGGTCGGTGACGTGGGCGCGCAGGGCCACCGGGTCGGGTGCGGCGCCGGGCTCGGGCACCACGTACGCCACGAGCTGCTTGTCGCCGGGCCGGTCCTCCCGCACCACCACCGCGCTCTGCCGCACGCCGGGGTGCCGCTCGACGGCCGTGCGGACCTCGGCGGGCTCGACCCGGAAGCCGCGGATCTTGACCTGGTCGTCGGCGCGGCCGAGGAAGTCCAGGGTGCCGTCGGCGCGCCAGGCGACGAGGTCGCCGGTGCGGTACATGCGTCCACCGGACCCGAACGGGTCGGCGATGAACCGTTCGGCGGTGAGTCCGGGTGCGCCGAGGTAGCCGTGGGCGAGCCCGCCGGTCATGTACGCCTCGCCGGGCACGCCGACGGGCACAGGGTTGAGCCGGTGGTCGAGCACGTACACGCGTTTGCCCGCGATCGGCGAGCCGACCGGGATCGTCGCCAGGGCGGTGTCGTCGGCGGTGATCGCGTGGCACAGGGTGAAGATCATGTTCTCCACGGGGGAGTAACCGTTGACCAGGCGCAGGTCGGGGCGGGTGTCGAGCAGCCTGCCGACGTGGGCCACGGACGCGGGTTCGCCGCCGGTCATCAGCTGCCGGACGCCGCGCAGGGCGTCGGGGTGCTCGTCGACGAGGTGGTTGAGCAGGCTCGCGGAGAAGTGCGCGGTGGTCACGGCGTGCTCGGTGAGCAGGCACGCGATGACGGCGGGGTCGGTGACGTGCCCGGGTTGCAGGACGCACGTCGCGCCGTGCAGCAGCGGGCCGAACAGCTCCAGCGCGAACGCGTCCCACGACACCGGCGAGCACTGGAGCCACACGTCGTCGGCGGTGAACTCGACGTAGTCCTGTCCGGTGAGGGTGCCCACCAACGCGCGGTGGGTCGACAGGACGCCCTTCGGCTCGCCGGTGGAACCGGAGGTGAACATGACGCACGCGAGGTCGTCCGGGTGGACGGCCACGTCCGGCGCGGTGGCGGGCAGCGCGTCGTGCCCCGTGGGGCTCACGGTCGTCACGCCGGGGAAGTCCGCGGTGGACACCACGTGGCGCAGACCTGCCCGGTCCGCGACGGCGGTGAGCCTGCCGAGCGGGAACCTCGGGTCCAGCACGGTGTACGCGGCGCCGGCCTTGAGCACCGCCAGCACCGCCGTGACCAGCGTCGCGTCCCGGTCCAGCAGCACACCGACCACGTCACCCGGCGTGACGCCGGAGTCGATCAGGTGGTGGGCCAGGCGGTTCGCCGCCGCGTCCAGCCCGGCGTAGGTGAGCGTGCCGTCCGCGACCAGGGCCACCGCGTCGGGCGTGCGCCGCGCCCGTTCGGCGAACACGACGTGCGCGGGCCGGTCGTCACCCCGCGCCGGTGCGCCGTTCCACGTGGACAACAGCCGTTCGCGTTCGTCGGCGTCCAGCAGGTCGACCGCGGTGATCGGGGTGTCGGGCGCGGCGGCGACCGCCGTCAGCAGGCGGGTGAGCGCGGTGGCGAAGCGCTCGGCGGTGGCGCGGTCGAACAGGTCGGTCGCGTACTTGAGGGTGCCGGCGATGCCGTCGCCGGTTTCGGTGAGGTCGAGGGTGAGGTCGAACTTCGCCACGTCCAGGTCCACGACCCGGTGCTCGGCCCGCAACCCGGCGAAGTCGGCCGTCACCGGTGGCGTGTTCTGCAGCACCAGCATGACCTGGAAGAGGGGGTGTCGGGACAGCGATCGGGTCGGGTTGAGCTCCTCGACGAGTCGGTCGAAGGGGACGTCCTGGTGGTCGTAGGCGGCGAGGTCGGTGTCGCGGACTCGGGTGAGGAGTTCGGTGAAGGTGGGGTCGCCGGAGGTGTCGGTGCGCAGCACGAGGGTGTTGACGAAGAACCCGACAAGGTCGTCCAGGGCTTCGTCGGTGCGGCCCGCCACCGGCGTGCCGATGGCCAGGTCGGTGCCCGCGCCGAAGCGCGTGAGCAGGGCGGCCACGGCGGCGTGCAGCACCATGAACACGGTGCTGCCGGTCCGCCCGGCGAGGGCTTTCAGCGCGGCGTGCGGCCCGCTGGCCAGCGCCAGCGGGACGGTGTCGCCGTGCGTGCTCCGGATCGCCGGTCGAGGACGGTCCGCCGGCGGGCTGGACTCCTCCGGCAGGCCCGCCAGGGCGGTGCGCCAGAACTCGCTCCAGGAGTCCTGCTCCCACAGCGCGTAGTCCGCGTACTGCACGGGCAGCGCGGGCCAGTCGGGCGTCGTGCCGGCCGAGCGCGCGCGGTAGGCGGCGGCCAGGTCGCGCAGCAGCGGCGCGGTCGACCAGCCGTCGCCCGCGATGTGGTGCAGCACCAGCAGGAGCACGTGGTCGTCGTCGGCCAGGCGCAGCAGGTGGGTGCGCAGCGGCGGTTCGGCGGCGAGGTCGAACGGCTCGGCCGCCAGCACCCGCACCAGCTCGTCCGGGTCGGCGCACGCGTGCTCGGACCACGTGGGCGCGGCGGTGTCGAGGATCCGCTGGACCGGCGAGCCGTCCACGACCGGGAACACGGTGCGCAGCGACTCGTGCCGCGCCACCACGTCGCCGACGGCGGCGCGCAGGGCGTCGGGGCGGAGCTCGCCGCGCAGCCGCACGGTCACCGGGATGGTGTAGGTCGCGCCGCCCTCGACCTGGTCGAGGAACCACAACCGCGACTGCGCGAACGACAGCGGCTGCACGTCGGGCCGGGCGGTGGCGGTCAACGGGGGACGTGCCGCGGCGGCCGACGGCAGCGCCGCGGCCAACGCGCGGGGCGTGCGCGCGGAGAACACGTCGGCGATGCGCAGCTCCACGCCCAGCGCGGCGCGCACCCGGCTCACCAGGGTCGCGACCAGCAGCGAGTGCCCGCCGAGGTCGAGGAAGTCGTCCAGGGCGCCGACCGCGGGCAGGCCCAGCACGTCGGCGAACAGGCCGCACAGGACCTCCTCGTGCGCGGTGCGTGGTGCCGCGTCCGACGTGGTGGCGGCGGGTGCCGGGAGCGCGGCCCGGTCGAGCTTGCCGGTCGCCGTGCGGGGCAGCACGTCGAGCAGCACGACGGCGGAGGGGACCAGGTGCTCGGGCAGCAGACCGGCGACGTGGGCGCGCAGCTCCCGCGGTGTGGCGGTGCCGTCGGCGACGGCGTAGGCGACCAGGCGCTTGTCGCCGGGGCGGTCCTCCCGGACCACGACCGCCGCCTGCCGCACCGCCGGGTGCCCGGTCAGCGCGGACCGCACCTCGCCCGGCTCCACCCGGAAACCCCGGATCTTGACCTGCTCGTCGGCACGGCCCAGGAACTCCACCGCGCCGTCCGCGCGCAGGCGGCCCAGGTCGCCCGTGCGGTACATGCGCCCACCCGGTCGCGCCGGGTCGGCCACGAACCGCTGCGCGGTGAGCCCCGGCTGCTTGAGGTAGCCGTGCGCCAGACCGCCGCTCATGTAGATCTCGCCGGTCCCACCGGCCGCGACGGGGCGCAGGTCCGGCCCGAGCAGCACGGCGGTCTTGCCCGCCAACGGCCTGCCGACCGGGATGGACGTGCCGCGCGCGTCGTCCCTGGTGACGTCGTGGCACAGCGTGAAGATCATGTTTTCGACCGGCGAGTAGCCGTTGACGACCCTGAGGTCCGGGCGCAGGTCCAGCAGCGTCGCCAGGTGCCGGGTCGACGCGGCCTCGCCGCCCGTCATCAGCACCCGCAGGCCCGCGAACGCACCGGGGTGCTCGTCGAGCAGGAAGTTCAGCAGGCTGGCCGAGAAGTGCGCGGTCGTGACGCCGTGCTCGGCGACGAGGTCGGCGATCAGCGCCGGGTCGGGCGCCCCGCCCTCCTGCAACACGCACGTCGCGCCGTGCAGCAGCGGGCCGAACAGCTCCAGGGCGAACGCGTCCCAGGAGACGGGGGAGCACTGGAGCCAGACCTCGTCGGCGGTGAAGCGGGCGTAGTCCTGGCCGGTGAGGGTGCCGACCAGGGCCCGGTGCGGCGCCACGACGCCCTTCGGTTCGCCGGTCGAGCCGGAGGTGAACATGACGCACGCGACGTCGTCCGCAGCCACGGTGACGTCCGGTGCGGTGGACGGCCGTCCGGCGATCCCGGGCGCGGCGGGGTCCACGACCGCGAGGTCGCCGGCGAGCACGTCGTCGGCGGCGATGACCGCGGTGACGTCGGCCCGCTCGCACACCGAGGCCAGCCGGGCGGCGGGGAAGCGCGGGTCGAGGACCGTGTAGGCCGCGCCCGCCTTCAGCACGGCGAGCACCGCGACGACCAGCTCCACGCCGCGCGGCAGGCGCACGCCGACGACGTCACCCGGCCGCACGGCCAGGCCCACGAGGTGGTGCGCCAGCCGGTTGGCGCGGGCGTCGAGCTCGCCGTAGGTCACCCGGGTCCGCCCGCTCACCAGTGCCGTGGCGTCGGGGGTCCGCCCGGCTTGGCGGGCGAACAGGGCGTGCACGGCCTGGAGGGCCGTGTCGATCGGGTGTGTCGTGGTCACCGCAAACCAGCTCCCCAGTCGTCGCGTGTCGTGGTGTCGTCAGCCGCGCAGGGCGGCGAGGCTCGCCGGGCGCAGGTCGGTCCAGGTGGTCTCGATGTGCTCCAGGCACGCGGCGCGGGTGTCCGGGCCGTGGGTGACGTCCCACCCGGCGGGCACGGCGATGTCGCCGGGCCACAGCGAGTGCTGGCCCTCGTCGTTGACGAGGACGAGAAACTCGCCGTCCTGGTTGTCGAAGGGGTTCGTCATCGTGGGCTCCTCGTCGTTGCGGGACAACTCGTCCTTGCGGGACAACGGTTTCGCTGCAAGGGGAACGCTAGGGGCGGCACGGGGGCGGTTCCGGCAGTGCGGGCGGCAGCTAGGCGGCAGATCCCGGACCCGCCCCGAAGACGGCGACGGGGTCGGCACGGCCGGGAAGCTCCCGTCGTGCCGACCCCGTCGCGGTCGTGCGCCTTCAGCCCTCCAGGAAGCGGGGCTCCCGCCGCTCCCCGCAGACCGCCTCCACCGTCGCGGCGAGCGTCAGCGCCTCGAACGTGTCCCGCGGCCCGAACACCGACACCCCGAACGGCAGGCGGCCGAGGAACCCGGTCGGCACCGTCACGTTCGGCACGCCCGCCATCGCCGGGATCGTGGACGTGTTGCGCGTCAACGGGTCGCCTTCCGGTGACAGCCGCCACGCCGGTTCGGTCGTCGGCGCGACGATCCCGGCCAGCGCGTGGTCGGCCAGCACCGCGCCGATCGCGTCCCGCGCCCACCACCGCGCCCGCGCCCGCTTGGCCGCCGCCTCGGCGAGCTGCTCGTCGGTGACCTCGGCGGCGCGTTCCAGCACGTCCTGGCCGAACAGGCTGAGCTCGACGGGGTCGTTCCGGTTGCCCTCCAGCACGTCGGCGAGCGACGTCACCGGTCCGCCGCGCGCGGTGAGGTAACCCTCCAGCCCGATCCGGAACTCGGCGAGCAGCGCGTCCATCCCGGCGATCAGCGGCGGGGCGTCCCAGGGCAGTTCGACCGGCACCACGACGACCCCGGCGGCGCGCAGCCGCTCGGCCACCCGGTCCACTTCGGACAGCACGGCGTCGTTCATCCGCCGCCCGTGCCACAGGCCGAGCCTCAGCCCGTGCGCCGGGATGGCCCGCACCGCCGGTCCGCCGGTCAACGCCGCGAGGGAGGTGGCCGCGTCGGCGACGCTCGGCGCCAGCACGCCCACCGCGTCCTGCACGCGTGACACGGGCACGATCCCCCGCCCTGGAAGCAGGCCGAGGGCCGGTTTCACGCCCACCACCCCGTTGAGCGCGGCGGGAACGACGATCGAGCCGTCGGTCTCCGTGCCCAGCGCCAGCGGGACCATGCCCGCCGCCACCGCGACCGCCGACCCGGACGACGACCCGCCGGGGCTGTGGTCGAGCACGTGCGGGTTGCGGGTCTGCCCGCCGACCGCCGACCAGCCCTCGACGCCGCCGGTGGAGCGGAAGTTGCCCCACTCCGAGAGGTTCGCCTTGCCCACCACCACCGCACCGGTCCGGCGCAACCGGACCACCACGTCGGCATCCCGGCGCGGCGGCGTGCCGGCCAGCAGCCGTGACCCGGCGGTGGTCGCCAGCCCGGCCGTGTCGATGTTGTCCTTGACCAGCACGGGCACGCCCTCCAACGGGCGGGCCCGGCCGGCGGCGATCCGCGAGTCGCTCTCGCGGGCCTGGTCGTGTGCCGTCGGGTCGAGCGCCAGGACCGCGCGCACGAGCGGGTCGACCTCCCCGATCCGGTGCAGGCAGACCGACAGCAGGTCGCCGGCGGTCAGCGCACCGCCGGTCAGGCGTGAGCGCAGGTCGGTCAGCGACGGCCACCGCGCCGCGGTCGTCTCAGTCAAGGCGGGCTCCCCTCAGGGCAGGTGAGGACGCGTACACGCACACCGCCACGACGGCCGACAGGCCGTGCAGCGCCATCGTTGCGGTCAGGCCCAACAGGTCGATGGACGCGCCGATGACGGCGTTGCCCAGCAGGGGCGCGCCGAACACCACCAGCGACATGATCGACATGACCCGACCGCGCACCGCCGCGGGTGTGCGGCGTTGGATCAGGGAGGTCAGCACGACCCCGGAGAGCGCGGTGAGCAGGCCGAGCACGCCGTAGCCGCCGAGCAACGCCGGCAGCGTGCCCAGCACGCCCAACGCACCCAGCACCACGGCCTGCGCGCACACGCCCAGCACCAGCACGGTCCCCGCGCGACGGCCGACCGGGCGCACCAGGGTGAGCAGGAACGCCAGCGTCGCGCCCACCGTGAACGCGGTGAGCAGGAGGCCCGCGCCCGCGTTGCCCGCGCCGATCGAGTGGGCCAGCAGCACGAGCCCGATGTTCACCGGCCCCGCCGCCGCCAGCTCCACCAGTCCCACCACCAGCACGAGGGTCCGCAACGTCGGGTCGCCGGCGACGTGCCGCAGCCCTTCGGCGATCCGCGTGCGCACGGCGACGCGGTCGACCTGGGGCACGTGGCCTTCCGGTCGACTGCGCGCCACCGCCGCCGCGGACACCAGGAAACTCGCGGCGTTGGCCGCCGCCACCGCCGCCACCCCGCCCAAGCCCAGCAGCGCCGCGCCGACCGGACCACCCGCGGCCTGACCGGCGCGCAGCCCGATCAGGTAGAGCGCGTTGCCGCGCACGAGGTGCTCCTGCGGCAACAGCAACGGCCGCAGCGCGCCCGAGGCGGGGACGAAGAACGCGCCGAGCACGGTCAACGCCGCCGCCACGACGGCCAGCACGGCGGCGGTCGGCTCGACCGCCAACACCACGCCCGCCGCCACCACCATCACCGCGCAGCGCAACAGGTCCGCCCACACCATCACCCGCACCGGCCCGTACCGGTCCGCCGCGACCCCGCCGCCGAGCAGCGCGATCACCCGCGGCACACCGGCCAACGCGACCAGGAGCCCGGCGGTGGTGGCGCTGGACACGCCGATGAGGGTGGTGGTGAGGGCCAACATCCACGCCGCGTCACCGAGCGAGGACAGGCCGGTGGCGGACACGAAGGTCAGGTAGGAAACCGACAGCGGGCCGCGCCGGGTCCGGGCGGGCGCGGTCATAACGCCACCGCCGTCAAGGGTGCGAGGCTCGCGCGCCGGGCGCCGCCGATCAAGCTGCCGGTGGCCGGGGCCGCGCCGCGGGTCGCCCCGACCCCATGCCGGCCGGCGGTCACCGCATCACCGCCCCTGTCCGTTGCCGCAGCCGCCCAGCGAATCACCGCGACCCCGTGCCCGGTGGCGGTCTCCGGGGCACTGCCCCTGTGGGTGGCGGCCGCAGCCGCGTGGCGGCTCGCCGCAGTCCCGCGCCCGGTTACCTGGTCACCGCCCCTGTCCGTTGCTGGGGCCGTGCCGCGGGTTGCCCCGACCCCATGCCGGGTGGCGGTCACCGGGTCACCGCCCCTGCCGGGGTGCGCGCGGGCACCGTCCAGCCGGTCGGTGACCACAGGTCCTCCGGTGCCAGCGCCGCAACGCGGTACTTGCCCAGTGCGCTGATAAGCAGCCGCAGCTCCAGTGCCAGGCACTCGACCAGCCGCCTGAGCCCGGCCTCGGGGTCCTCGTCCACCGCGATCAACGCCGCCCGCCCCAGCCCCACCGCCCGGGCGCCCGCCGCCAGGCACTTCGCCGCGCGCAACCCCTCCCACACCCGGCCCGACACGAGCAGGCACCCGGCCGGCCCGCCGATCCGGCGCAAGCACTCGGCCAACGGCAGCCCCACACCCGACAGGAACGACGTGGGCGCCCACCCGCTGCCACCCTCCGCGCCGTCCACGGTCACCGCGTCGGCACCGGCCTCCCACGCCACCGCCGCCGCCACCGAGACGTCACGGCCGGGCGGCAGCTTCACCCACACCCGCGCACGCGGGAAGTTGTTGCGCATCAACCGGATCTGCTGGCGCAGGATCTCCTCGGTGAACGTCCCCGGGCTCGCGCACCGCAACACCCGCCCGGACCCTGCGCCGAACACCGGCTCCAGCACGAACTGGTCCGACAACCGGTCGGCGTCCGCCGAGTCGACCACGGTCAACCCGCCCAGCCCCGGTTTCGCGCCCTGACCCACCTTCAGCTCGAACCCGAGCCTCCCGGAGTCCAGCAGCGGACGCGCCGACGGGTCGCTGTAGACGAGGTTCCACACCTCCGCGTCGGCGTCCTCCGTGCTCTGCTGCACGACCACACCGCCCGACCCGTCCGGCACGGCCTGCGCGTACGCCTCGATCCGACCCAGCAACGAGCGCCCACCACCGCCGGTCAACCGGCCGTACCCGTTGACCGGCACGACGTTCTCGCCGATCACCATCGGCACGCCCAGCGCACCGGCCTGCGCGCTCGCCGCCCGCCCCAGGTCGGCGCTGGCCACCTGGGTCGACCCGAACGCCGACAGGTACAGCGGCAGCGGCGAGCGGAAGCCGCCGATCACCGCGCCCAGGTCCACGTCGCCGTGCAACGGCTCGCGGGCCAGGTCGATCAGCTTCTCCAACCGCTCGGGCACGAACACCGGCGGCACCAGCCGTGCCGCGTCCAGCTCGTCCCCCTGCGGTCCGGCCTCGGGCGCGCCGAACAGCGCCCGCCCGTAGTCCTCCAGCGCCGGGAACGCCGCGCCCGCGCCGACCCTGGCCCGTTCGCGCACCGCCGCCTCGGGGAACGCACCCGCGCTCAACCCGCTCACGGCGACACCACCCCGGGCACCTTCGGGAAGGCGCTGGCCTGCCACACCGACTCCAGGCCCGCGATGTACCGGGTCAACCGCTCCAAACCGATGCCGAAGCCCGCGCTGCCGGGCACCCCCTCGCGCACCATCTTCAGGTACCAGCCGTACTTGGCGGGGTTCTCGCCGGTCTCCCGCATCCGCGCGATGATCGCGCCGTACTCGTGCTCGCGCTCGCTGCCGCTGCACAGCTCGCCGTACCCCTCGGGGGCGAGCAGGTCGAAGTTCAGCAGGTGCCCCGGTCGCGCCGGGTTCTCCTTGTCGTAGAAGCCGCGCGAGCCCTTCGGGTAGTCGGTGAGGAAGAACGGCCTGCTGGACTTCGCCGACAGCATCGCCTCACCCGCCCAGTCGATCTCGGCGTGGGGGTTCTGCTCGTGACCCAGGCCGTGCAGGTCGGCGACGGCGGTGGTGTGGGAGCGCCGCTCGAACGGCTCACCGGACAGCAGGTCGGCGAACGCGTCGGGGTCGCGCCCGAGGACCTCCAGTTCCCCGGCCGACCGCTCCACGACGCGCCGCACGACGTGCGCGACCAGGCCCTCGGCCACCGCCATCGCGTCGTCGCGCGAGGCGCCCGCGACCTCCACGTCGATCTGGTGGAACTCGGCGAGGTGGCGGCTCGTGGAGCTGGTCTCCAGCGGTTCCAACCGCACGTTGGGCGCGATGCAGAAGATGCGGTCGAACGCCGTCAGCGACGCCTGCTTGTAGAGGATCGCGCTGGTCATCAGCTTGTACCGGTGGCCGTAGTAGTCCACGTCGACCTGTTTCGCGCCGCGGGCGCCGGGGTCGGTGACGGGACCGATGATCGGCGGCAGCAGCTCGGTGAAGCCCGCGGCGCCCAGGTGTTCCCGGGCCGCGTCCAGCACGGTGTGCTGGAGCCGCAGGACCGCACGCGTCGTGGGTGACGACAGGTGCTCGCGCGGGCTCCCGGGCAGCGGGGTCGCCGGCCGCGGGGTGGCCGCGTCGGCGGCGCTCGTGGTGTCCATGTCGCTCTCGCTCCTTCGGTGGGTGTGGCGGGTGGTGCGGTGTGCTCAGCCGGAGCCGATCGGGTGTGCGCCGACCCGGTCCAGGGCGGCGTCGTCGAACGTCCGCTCGACGTGCGACAGCGAACGCAGCAGTTCCGTCGAGGTGATCTCGGCGCCGGTCGCCCCCGGGCCGGCGGTGGCACCCACGACGCCGGCCAGCGGCAGCGAACCGGTGCGCGACCAGCGCAGGCGCCCGGTCCGGTCGACCACCGCCCTGGTGCGGCCCGCGTTGTCGGGGTGCAGGCAGTACGGCACGTCCAGGTAGCCGCGTTCGACCGCGCGGACCAGCGCGACACCGAGGTCCGGGGCGAGGTCGAGCACCGCCTCGACGATCGCGCGGGCCTCCGCGAGCACGCCGCTGTCCTCCGGCGGCACGGCGTTGGTCCCGCCGCGTGCCGCCCGCGCCGCCGCACGGCTCGCGGTGCGCAACGCCGTCACGTTCTCCTCGACCGTGGGGATGCGGTGCGCCTCGGCCGTGGTCTTGACGATCAGGCGTTCGGCCCCGGTGCGCACGGCCAGCTCGGCGGCCTGTTCGAGCAGCGCCGACGCGCCCCGCCGGGTGCGGGGGAAGACGCCCATGTAGGTGTAGAGCACCACGTGCCAGTCCACATCGGACAGGTGCTCGGCGGCCAGCGTGCGCAACGCCAGCACCGCCTCGGCGTCCTGCCCGGCGTGGGTCTGCTGCGCGTAGCTCAACGACACGCTGTCGAGGCCGTGCCGGCGGAAGAACAACGCCTCCAGCACGCTGATCGCCACCAGGAGGCCCGGCGGGCACAGCTGGCCCATCATGCAGCCGCCGAACGACTCCAGGTGCGGCCGGCCGCCCCGGTCCCGCAGCTCGGCGAGCAGCAGGCACGACTCGGCCCACGCGCGCACCGCCTCGGCCACCGGTACCCGGCTGTAGGGCAGGCAGTACGACAGCGGACCGCCCTCGGTGGCGTGCAGCCCGGCGTCGAGCAGCGCCACCACGATGTCCTGCGGCCGGGCCGAGCCGTGCCGCACCTGCACCGGGAACGCGTCACCGGCCACGCCGCGCAGCACGTCCCGCGTGGTCCGCGGCGGGTAGGCCACGATCGGGTAGCCGTTGAGGGCGTCGCCGGCCGCGAGCGCGGCGCGCACCGCGTCGTGGTCGCCGACGCGGGTGAAGCTGTCGAGCGTGATCGTGCCGACCGCCCGCACGCCGGCCGCGCGGACCGCCGCGAGCCCGGCGCGCATGGCCGCCGGGTCGCCGACGCCCATGCGGGGCTGCACGACCAGCTCGCCGTCGGCCGCGGCCCGCGCCACGAACCCGCCGAACGACCCGTCGCTCATGACCGCACGCCCACGGGCAAGCGGTCGAGGAACGCGCGGAACGCGGCCACGCTCCCGGCGTCCTCGAACACCGCGTCGTACCCGGCGGCGGTGAGCGTGGCGGCACGTTCGCGCCCGCCGGGCCCGTCGATGCCGAGCTTGCCGCCGACGACCACGGTGGTCGCGGCCAGGCCCGGCACGGCGCGCAGCCGCCCGATCACGCGCTTGGCCTCGTGGAAGCCGTGCCCGTTGACGCTGCTGACGACGACCAGGTCCGGCGCGTGCCGGGCGCACTCCGACACCAGCAGTTCGTCCGGGACGCACGCGCCGAGGTTGACCACCCGGTGGCCCAGCTCCTCCAGCACGAGTTGGAGGAACACCAGGTTCCACGTGTGCGCGTCGGACGCGAGGCTCGTCACCACGATGTCGAGTCCGGCGTCGTTCTCCACCAGGTCCATGGCACTCCCTCGGTCGCAGGGTGGTCGTTGACGCCGAAACTAGGAGTCGCGCGTCGCGTCGAGCGGCAGCCCGAGCGGCAGCCGGGAGGCAGTTAGGGCGCGGGCCAGGGCCAGCACGCGGAACCGGTCGTCGCCGACCGGGCGCACCAGGCCGAGCAGCAGCAGGTGCCGGACGAGCCGCGCGCAGGCCACCGGCGCGACCCGGGTCAGCCGCGCCGCGTCCGCCACCGACCAGTCGCCGTCGACCGCCGCGAGCGCGTCCAGCGCCGCGTCGTCCACTTCAGACAGCGCGTGCCGGAGGGCGTCCCGCAGGTCGGGCAGCCGGTCGGCGACCACGCCCAACGGGTCGGCGCGCACGAGCTCCAGCAGCTCGTCGGGGCGGTGCACCACCAGCCAGGACGCTGCCGCCTCCAGCGCGCCGGGCAGGCCGTCGAGGCGGGTGGCCACCTCGACCAGGGCGGGCGCGGGCGAGCCGGGTGGCACGTGGCCCGCGAGCCGGCCGAGCAGGCGTGTGGCGTGCTCCGGGGTCAGGGGGTGCAGCGGGACGACGCGTTCGCCGGGTATCGGGCGGGAACCGCGCGTGGTGCGCAGCAGCCGCAACCGGCGGCAGTGGTGCAGCAGCGCCAGCGCCCGGTCCGGGTCGGGCCACGCCGGGTCGTGGCCGTCGAGCACGAGCACGGCCTCCCGGTCGCCGATGAGCGTCGCCAACGCCTCCCAGCCCTCGCCGTCCTCCGCGACGGCCAACGCCGAGTGCACCAGCAGCCGCAGCCGTGCCGCGTCGCCGCCGGGCGCGGGTGCGGTCGCCGCGTCCCACAGCACGCGGGCCGAGCGGGACTCGTGCAGCCGCCCCGCGACCTCCACGACCAGCCGGGTCTTGCCGACGCCGGGCAGACCGGTCACCGCGACCAGCCGAGCGCCACCCTCACCGAGCAGCGCGAGCAGCGAGGCGACCTCGGTGTCCCGGCCGACGAGCACGTCCAGCGCGGCGGGCGGCGGCACGGCCGTCAGGTCGGGTGCCAGGTCGATCTCCACGCCGCCGCGCGACCGCATGGCCGCGGCCTCGAACGTGGTCAGCTCGCGCCCGCTGAGCCGCAACCCCTCGGCGATGAGCCGCACGGTGTCGCGGCGCGGCCGGCTCGCCCGCCCGGCCTCCAGGTCGCGAATGGCCCGGACGCTGATGGTGGACAGGTCGGCCAGTTGTCGCTGAGTCGCTCCACGCTTCATCCGGTGTTTTTTGAGCAGATCGCCGAATTGCCCGTACATCAAATTCCCGTCCATGCCCACTCCGGTGGCGATGAGGTCGTGCTGCGCTGACAGGCGTTGTCCCGGTAAACCCGCTTCGACCTGCGAAGAGGGGTGCTCCCGGTGGTTCCTTGTCCAGCATCGTCACGCCGGTATCGCGCCGTTATCGCGGGAGTGCGCGTGCCGCGAAACCGAGGTTTCGCGGGCGTTCGTCGCGCGATAATTCGGCAATGCCCCGCATTCCTAATGTCGGTTCCAGCACCACGGACCACCACACCGACCGCCAGGAAAAGGGAGCACGACAATGCGCATCGACCGCGTCCTCGCCGCCACCGCCGTCACCGCCGCGATCCTCTTGGCGCCCGTGGTCGCCGCGACCGCCGCCCACGCCGCGACCGCCGACGTCACCACCGCCACCGCCGCGGTGACCGCCGCCGACGACACCCCCTGGGGCCCGACCGGCGACGACACCCCCTGGGGCCCGACGTCCGACGGCACGTCGGCGAGCACCACATCGGACGACACGCCCTGGGGCCCGACTGGTGACGACACCCCGTGGGGCCCGACCGGCGACGACACCCCGTGGGGTCCGACCGGTGACGACACGCCCTGGGGCCCGACCGCGAGCTGAGTCAGCCGGTCCGGATCCGCTCCAGGACCTGCTGCGCACGCAGCCTCGCGGCGCCCATGTTGCGCTCCGCGAACGTCGAGATCGCCCGGCCCAGCAGGCTCACCGCCGCGGCCCGGTCACCCCGGTCGGCCAGCACGACCGCCAGTTCGGCCCGCGTCTCCGCGGCGCCACCGTGGTCCATGGCCCGCTCCCGCACCTCCAGCGCCTCCCGCAACAGGCCCTCCGCGGCCTCCGGGTCCGCCAGCGCCCCCTTCACCACCGCCAGCTTGTGCAGCACCCGCGCCTCGCCGACGGTGTCACCGGACGCGCGGACCGCCGCGAGCAGCTCGGTCAACGCCTCCTCCGCCTCACCGTGCCGTCCCTGCCGGACCATCAGGTCGCTCAACCGGTAGCGGACCTGCACCTCCACCCGCTGGTTGCCGAAGCGACGGCAGATGTCCAGCGCCTCGTACAGCCGGTCGGCGGCCCGCTCCTGGTCGCCGTTCTCCAGGTCGATCTGCGCGACCTGCGCCAGCACCCACGCCTGCCCGACCGGGTCGCCGGACTCGCGGAACCCGTCCAGCGCGGCCAGGTACAGCGGCGTGGCGTTGTCCAGGTCGCCGAGCCGGTGGTGCACCAGCGCCAGGTTGCGCCGCGCCAGCGCCACACCCCGGTCGTCACCCAGCGACTCGAACGTGCGCAGCGCGGGCTCCACCAGCTCCCGCGCCGCACGGGCTCTCGACCACGACAGCTGCAACGACGCCATCGAGCACAGCAACGCCGCCTCACCGCGGGTGTTGCCCGCCGCGCGCGCCGCCACCAGCGCCCGCTGGTGCGTGCGCTCCCAGTCGGCGAAGTAGCACCGCGCCTCGAACAACGTCACCAGCGTCACGGCCAGGTCCCAGGACGCCTCGTGCAGCCCTTCCGCGGCGCTCACCTCGACCGCCGAGCACAGGTTCGGGTGCTCGGTCTCCAGCCACAGCAGCGGGTCGGCGAGCAGTCTGTCCACATGGGACCGCGACGGCAGCCAGCGCGCGGCGTCGCCGTGCAGCGAGGTGAAGTCGCCGCCGTAGACGCGCGCGTGCGCCTCGCCCGCCAGCGCCAGCCACCCGCCGACGACCCGCCGCAACGCCACCAGCCGCGCCTCGTCGCCCTCGTTGAGCTCCAGCTGCTCCCGCGCGAACAGGCGGATGAGCTCGTGGAACTTGTAGCGCGGGCTGCCGGTCGCGTCGACCGCGACGACCTCCAGCATCTGCGCGTCGACCAGACCCTCCAGCAGGTCGGCGGCCAGGAACACGTCCGCGTCGAGCAGCGCCGCCGCGACCCAGGTCGGGAAGCTCAGCCCGTCCAGCGAACCGAGCAGCCGCAGCAACCGGCGCGCCTCGACCTGGAGGCCGTCGTAGGTGAGGGCGAGGCTCGCGCGCACCATCATCTCGCCGTGCGCCAGCTCGTCGAGCCGCCTGCGCTCGTCGGACAGCCGTTCCAGCATCCACGCCAGCGACCAGTTGGGCCGCGCGGCCAGGCGGGCGGCCACGATGCGCAGCGCCAGCGGCAGGGAGCCGACGAGTCGGATGAGCGCCGTGGCGGCCGCGGGTTCGGCGTCCACCCGGTCGCGGCCGACGACCGTGGCGAGCATGCCCAGGGCGTCGTCGTGGTCGAGCACGTCGATCTCCAGCACGCGCACGCCCGGCAGGCCGGTGAGGCGCGTCCGGCTCGTCACGACCACCGAGCACGAGCTGCTCCCCGGCAGCAGCGCCCGCACCTGGCGCTCGGTCGCCGCGTCGTCCAGCACCACGAGCATCCGCTTGCGCGCCACCAGCTGCCGGTACATCTCGGCCCGCTCGTCCTCGGCGTCGGGGATGGACGTGCCGGGGATGCCCATCGCGCGCAGGAACCGGCCCAGCACGTCGACGGCGCTCGCCGGGTGCTCACGGGTGCCGCCCAGGTCGCAGTAGAGCTGGCCGTCCGGGAAGTGGTCCTCCACCAGCAGGTGGGCGACGTGCACGGCGATCGCGCTCTTGCCGATGCCCGGCTTGCCGACCAGCGCCACCACGCTGGTCGCCAGGCCGCCCTGCGCCAGCAGCTCCCGGGCCTGCGCCACCAGTTGCGCCCGGCCGGTGAACTCGCCGATGTCGGCGGGCAGCTGGAGCGGCACGACGGTCGCGGCCGCCGGGGGAGCCGACGGTGGGCGCGGCTGCACGTGGTGCGGCACGCCCGCGTCCGCGGCGACGGTCAGCGACGGGTCGCCCGCGAGGATCGCCGTCTCCAGCCGGCGGAGGTCCTCTCCCGGCTCCAGCCCCAACTCGTCGATCAGCAGTTCCCGCGTCGCCCGGTAGGCCTCCAACGCCTCCGCCTGCCGCCCCGACCGGTACAGCGCGAGCATCAGCTGGCCCCGTAAGCGTTCCCGCAACGGGTGCTGCGCCACCAGCGCGCTGATCTCGCCGACGAGCCGGCGGTGCCTGCCCGCGTTGAGCTCCAGGTCGAACGTCGTCTCCAGCACCGCGAGCCGGTCCTCGTCCAGCTTCGCGGCCTTCGCCCTCAACCGGCTGCCCGCCGTGCCGCCCAACGCCGGTCCGCGCCACAGCGCGAGCGCCTGGCGCAGCAGCACGAGCCCGGCCTTGGGATCGCCCGACCGCGCCAGCGACTCGCCCTCGGCGGTCAGCGCCGCGAACACCTGCACGTCCAGCTCGCCGTCCGCGACCCGCAGCAGGTAACCGGGAGGGCGGGTGACGATCGCCTCGGCACGCCCGATCGACGCGAGGTTCGCCCGCAGCGCGGACACGCAGATCTGGATCTGCCTGCGTGCGGTGGCGGGCGGTGCCTCGTCCCACACGGCGTCGATGAGGTGGTCGATGCCCACGACCCGGTTGGCGTCGAGCAGCAGGGCGCCGAGCACCATCTGCTGCCGACCGGGCGGCACCCGGCTGACCCGGTCGGGTCCGGCTGCCACGTGCAGCGGCCCCAGGATCCGGTACACCGGGACGGGCTGCGACCCGACTGGTCCGAAATCCACGGGCTGCTCCCACTTGCATCGATCCCCGAAACGAAGATAACCGGTGGTCACCACGGCCGCACACACCCGTAAGCCGGGTTCGCACCGGTCATTCGGCGCACGTCGATCGGAGGGACACCGGGCCGTCAGGCGGGTGCCGCGAAGAAGAACGACTTCTGCGACCGGAGCAGGCCGTGCTCGGTGAGCGTGAACAGGTCGACGAACTCCAGCTCCCGCCCGGCGCCCGTCACCCGCCCGACCACGACCACCCGGCCCGGCGCGGAGAACACCTCCTCGACCACGTGCCGGTCACCGTCGACCGCGCGTTCGGCCTGGTAGGACTCGATCCGGGCCCGCCCGCGCACCACCCCGGCGCCCGGCGCGCGCAGCTCCGCGTCGGCGTCGAACAACGAGCCGTACCCGTCCATGTCCCGCCGGTCGAGGTACTCGTAGCTCAACCGGACGTGCTCGACCCCCACCGTCGTGACCACGTCGCCGGGTCGTCCGCCACCCCGCGGCCCGTTCGCCCCCATGTCCCTGTCCCTCCGTAGACCTCCGTGTGCCTCCCACCATTTCCCACGGTGATCAAAGATCGTTATCGCTGCGGTATCACGAACCCCCGTGCGGGTCGCGGCGTCCGGTCTCCCGCGCGGTCCCGCCTGGTGGGACGGTCGGTCAGCCTGCCGAGGACAGCGGCATCAGGTAGACCAGCGTGTCCTGCACGCCGTCCAGGCAGAGCACGTCGTGCGCCGCGTCGTCGTAGAACCCGCCGATCAGGCCCAGCGCCAGCCCCGAGGACGCGGCGACCAGCGCGAGGTTCTGGGCCAGGTGGCCCGCCTCGGTGAAGGCCAACCGCAGCGCCCGCAGGCCGTACGCCTCGCGCAGCGCTCCCACCCGCGTGTAGAGCGCCAGCATCGCGGGCATCGCGGCCGGGTCGACCAGGTCCGGCCCGGCACCGAAGTACATCGAGGTGCCGCGCACGTCCTCCGCCGGCGGTGCGGCGGCGACGTGGACCAGCGTCCGCCGGACCTCGTCCACCTCGTACACCCCCGGCTCCAGGCCGGTCACCCGCCACGCCACCACTCGCAGCCGTGCGCTGTGCCGCGCGCCCGCGCTCGGGTACGGCCTGCGCCCGTCGGCGAGCGCGCCCTGCGCGGTCCACAGCAGGGTCGCCAGCCGCCCGGCGTCGAGCGGGCCGGACACCTCGGCGCCGCGCGCGGTGTGCCGGGTCAGCAGGGCGTCGGCCAGCGAACCGGACACGGGCGCGCCCTCGGGCAGCGGCACGTCCTGCCACCACGGAGCCGTCGCGGTCGGTGTCACGGCGGCGTCGCGCGGTCCCTGGTCCAGGACTCCCCGGTGGAACCTGCTGGCCGCCAGGTACCGCCGGTCGGGCGCCGCCGCGCCGTCCTCGTGGAACGGGGTGCGCCCGTCCGGGGCCTCGGCCGTCATCGCTACCAGCCGGCACGCGGTGCGCTCCTGCTCCGGGTCGAGGCCGAGGCGGTTGAACAGCATGTGCAGCTGCGAGGCCCACACGTACCGCGGCAGGTCCGTCCGCACCTGGTCGGCCCAGTACGCCACCGCGCCCGTGGCGTGCGATTCGAGCCGGTCCCACCGGGCGGCGAGGTGGGCCGCACGGGCCTCGTGCAGCCTCCGTGCCGCGTCGTGCGAGGCGAGCCCGGGCGGGGTGACCGCCTCGCGCACCTGCCGCCACCCCGTCGCCAGCGACCGCAGCCACGACGCCGCCTCCACCCGGTCCACCTTCAACGCGATGGTCGTCGCCATCACGAGTTCCACGGCGGCGGTGAACTTCGCGCCGGGCGCGCGGGCGGACCGCAGCACGGCGACCGCGACGTCGGTGCTGCGGCAGAACACCTCCTCGGCGACCGGCAGCGCCGCGGCGCCGCCGTACCGCTCGACCTCCGGCTCGTAGGGCGTCTCCCGGACGTCGCCGTGCGGCAACCAGGAGTCCGACGACACGACCACCGGGTGGTCCGCCCGCGCCACCAGGTCGCGCAGCGGGCCGGTCAGGTCCGCGGTGGCGTCCCGCAGCCGGATGCGCAGGTGCGGGCCGTCCTCCCAGTACCGCACGTAGAACCAGTCGGCGAACTGCCCGTCCGCCCGGCGGCCGGCCAGTTCCGGCGCGAGGACGTCGGCGATGAACGAGTCGACGTCCTCGACCGCCCACGACAGCCGGACGTGCAGGCTGGTCCACGTCATCGCGTCTCCAGTGGCGTGAGGTCGTAGGTGAAGCCCGTGCCGCGCGGGCGGCCGATCACGAGCAGGTAGAGCAGCGCGTGCGACGCGGGCGCGCCGACCAGCGCCTCCAGCGGACCGTCGTCGACGCTGCGGGCCGGCCGGCAGAACGCGCCGGTGCCCGCGGCGGCCGTGCACACGTGCTGGGCGGTCGCTCCGGCCGCGCGCAGCAGGGCCCGGTAGCCGTCCGGACCGTCGGACGCCACCGCCGCCGCCGGGTCGCCGGTCGTTACCAGCGCGAGGTTCATCGAGGCGACGTGGATGGTCCCGGGCGGGTGCCCGAACACCGGCTGGAGGTCGGGCACAGCCGGTCCCGGCCGGATCAGCCGCAACCCGCCCGCCACGGCGTACCAGCCGTCGGCGAAGCTCTCGACGTTGCGCACGGCCAGTCGGTGCCTCAGGTCGTCGCGCACCGGCGACCCCGCCGGCGGGTGGTCGAGGGCGTCCACGACCGCGTGCAGCACACCGGCGGGCATCGGTCGGGGGTCGGCGGCGATGCCGCGCGGACCCACCCCGGAACCGCGCGGCGGCACGGGAGGCGGGTCGGCGACCTCGCCGAACGTCACGGTGACCGTCAACCCGGAGACGTGCGCGCCCAGACCGAGCCGTGCCGCGTGCTCGACCAACGCCGCCGCGACGTGCCCCACCTCCAGTTCCGTGAGCACGTCACCGAAGTCGCGGTACCCGGCGGAGAGCCGGTCGCGGCGGCGGACCAGCTCGACCCGCACCGGCCCGTCGACCACCGGCGCCCGGTCGCCGACCAGCGCCCGCCGCACGGGGTCGAGGGGCCAGCGCTCCCCGTCCACGGCCACCACCAGGTCGACGGTGGCGGCGGCCCGCGCCGACGGGTACGCCCGGTGGTCGTTGTACTGGTTCCACGGTTCCCACCGCAGCGGTGTCGCCACGTCGGTCAGCAGCCGTGCCAGCGCCGTGCCGAAACGGCCCCGCAACGCCGTCAGCGGCACGCGTGGTCCCTCCGCCGCGGGCGTGCGCGGCGACGTCCCGGGCTCGACCACCCGGCCGGGTCCGTGGGCGTAGGCGGCGACCAGGGCCGCGGACTCCGCGTTCACGGGAACGGGTGGGGCAGCGGTGGACCGGCCAGGCGCAGCCGCGGCAGGCCGTGCGTGCGCCGGTTCAGCTCTCCGAACGTCATCGGCACGGTGCCCGGGACGATCACCTTCGCCGAGTGCAGGCCCAGCCGGTCGCGCACCGCCGGATCGCTCTGGTCGACCGCGATCACCTCCAGGTCCAACTCCTCCCACCGCCGCACGTAGTGCTCCAGCAACGCGTCCAGGTCGTCGCGCGGCACGTCCGGGACCACCGGGTCCACCTCGGGGCCGGCGTCCAGGAAGTCGTACCGCTCGGCGGCTTCCGGCAGGCCGTTGACGTTCACGTGGTCGTCCATGCTCCGGATCAGCCGCGGGTCGTGCAGCAGCCGCCGCAGCCGGTCCGGGTCGAAGTCGCCGGGTTCGGTGCGGTAGCGCTTGGCGCCCGCCTCCACGTCCATCGCGACCTCGGCCGCCGCCGAGCGCATCGCCGCGTCCGGGTCGAGCCCGGCACCGGCGGCGAAGAAAGCCTGCGGCAGACCCGGATCCGCGGCGCGGGCCAGTGAGAGCACGGACGGCACGCCCAGGTCGTTGGTGGCGTCGTAGAGCTCCAGGCGGAAGCCGAGTTGTTCCAGCCGGTCCGCGATGTGCGCGGTGACCTCGTCGCGCGCGCGCAGCCGGGGCAGCCGGGCGCGGCCGTACCAGGCCATCAGGAACGCGTCCCGCTCGGCGACCTCGAACAACCCGTAGAGCACCGCTTCGGTGAGGCTGTTGCCGGTGCCGCAGCCGTTGGACGTCTCGTCGACGAACCGCGGCCCCGCCGAGGTGCCCCAGTAGGCCACGTGCTCGGGCACCGTGACCGGTCGGGCGCGCGTGTAGGACCAGCCGTGCACCCACCTGGTCCGCACGTCGGGGTGGAACGGGACGACGTGCGGCGACTCGTGGTCGGGCAGGCCGAGGCGGGTGGGGTCCAGCGCACGGTCGCCGAGTTCGGCGTAGGACGCTTCCAGGACCGTGGTCACGCGCCGGGGTCGCAGGCCCGCGTGGCGTTCCACCGCTTCGTACAGCGCGACGCGTTCGGCCTCGGCGTAGTCGGCGGTGCGACCGAACCCGGCCTGGCCGCCGACCAGTTCATGCCCGGATACCAGCTCGGCACTGACGGCGGCCACGGTGAGGTCGCCGATGCGGTGCATCCCGCCGACCGGGCCGTGCCGCAGGTCGAACAGCTCGCGGTGCAGGGCGTCGCCGGCGGTGAGCGGGTTCGGGCCGCGCAGCGTGCCGGGCACCACGGGCACGGGCTCGCGGACCACCGTCGCCGCCCGCGCGGAGTCGTCGGGGATCGGGCCGCACGTCGCGCAACCACCGGACCGGGTCCGGACCCGGTGCTCGCCGACCGTCGCCAGGTCGGTGCGCACCGCCAGGACCACGTCGCGGTGGGACTCCGGGTCGGCCAGCACGCGGTCGACCAGCGCGGAGATCAACGGGCGCAGCGCCGGGGAGGCCAGCCCTCCCACCCGCATCCGCTGATCACCGCGCGGCACCGACGCGCCGAGCGTGGCGAGGCGGGCGTCCTCGGCGCAGCCCACGCACACCCCGCCCGACACCGGGCCGATCAGCACCAGCGCGCCGTCGAACCGCACCGGCAGCACGGGACCGTCCGCGCCGATCCCGGCCAGGTCGCCGATCGCGTAGTCGGCCAGTTCCACCACCCGCACGGTCATCGCCCGTCCTCCGGCACCGCGAACGCCACCAGCCCGGCGGCCTCCAGCACCGGCCCGAGGTGCACCGGCTTCACCTCGACCGCGAGTGCCCGCAGCTCGTCCTGGAACGCGTCCTCGCGATCGCGCAACCCGTACGGCCAGTGCCAGTCCCGGTTGGTCCACGGCGCGGCGGCGCCGTCGGGCTCCGCGAACGGCGCCGCGCCGGAGAGTACGACGGGTTCGACGACCCGTGCCGGCGTCTGCCCGCTCGGCGCTGGGCGAACGGGAGGTTCGGCCGTGGGCCGTCCGGCCGCGAGCCCGGCCTGTGCCAGTCCGGCGGCGGCCAGGGCGGCGAAGGCGACCGCGTCGGCCGGGTCCGCCTCGACCGCCCAGGACAGTTCCTCGCCGGCCGCGCGCACCACCGCGCGCACCACGTGCGGGCCGAGCCTGGTCACCTCCACCGCGGCCGGCAGGGCGAACCGCAGCGTCACGGCCTTCCACCAGCGGCGGGCGGTGGGGTCGGCGGACCACTCCTGCTCGGCGACCGCCGTGCCGCCGAGCCGCCGGACCGCCGTGCGCAGGGCCAGGCCGAGCGCGTGCACCCGGTCCGCGCCGACCACCACGCCATCCGGTGCAAGGCCACGCGCGGCGCGGAGCAGCGCGTCCAACCGGGCGGCGTGCTCGGTGGTGCCGAAGCCGACCACGTCACCGGACGCGGCCAGCTTCACCGGCAGCTGCGGCAGCCCACCCGGCAACGGCGTGGCCACCGGCCCCAACTCCCGGTCGCCCAACACCTCCAGCAGCGAACCGCTCGGCTCCCGCGGGCGGACCTCCGACAGCCACGGGTGGTACTCGGCGTGCAGCGGGTCGACGCGGGCCACCAGGACGGCCTGGTGCGGCGGTCCGGTAGGCGGCACGTCGCTCCACATGTCGACCACCTCCGTGGACGGGTCGGGCAGCCCGCCCAACGCGCACACGAGCCGGTGCGCCGCGGCCGACCCGACCAGCGCGGCCAACACCTCCGGCGGCTCGCCCGGCGCACCGGCCAACCGGTCCGCCACCGCGCCCGCGTCGGCCTCCACGTCGGCGACCGCACCCGGCGCGACCGCGAAACCGACGTCGGCCGCGCACCCGGCCGCGACCGCGTGCGCCCCGGCGGTGAGGAGCAGCCCCGCACCCGGTCGAACCGGCCCGACCTCCAGGCCGGCCGCGGCGAGGGCGCGGTGGGCCGCGGCGGCCAACGCGCCCTCACCGACCACCGAGACGGTCACCGACCGCAGCCGCCGCCAAGCCTCCAACGGCGACGCCGCAACGGAGTCCAGCCAGCTCGCGATGTCCGCGGGCGGCGGTGCGCCACCCCAGTCGGCCGGTGACTCCACCAGCATGTCGTGCTCGCGCAACTGGCCGATCAGCAGCTCCAGCGCCCGGGCCACCGCGGCGGGCGCGTTCTCCGGCACCGCCAACTGCTCGGGCGGCACGCCCGCGGCCAGCGGTCCGGCCAAGCGCTCCCAGATCGTCCACAGGCCCTTGCCGCCGTCCAGCGTGAAGCTGGAACGCCACCCCCGCACGTGCAGGCCGGTCGCGGTGGGAGTCGCGTGCACGATCGGGCGCAGCCGCAGCAGCACCCCGCTCATCGGGACACCTGCACCATCTGCGCGACGTGCTCCGGCCACTCGACACCGGTGATCCGCTGCACCGCCCGCACCACGAGGCTCGCGGCGAGGTAGCGCTCCACGGGCGTCACGTCGCACACCGCCAGCAACTGGTAGAGCAGGTTGGTGCCGAAGCGGTACACGGTGACCGGGCGCTGGTAGCGCGGGTGGTCGAAGTCGACCTCCCGCAACCGGGCGTGGTAGTCGCTGACGCGGTCGGTGTGGTCGCGGTGCCAGCGCCGGATCGCCTCCTCCTCGCCCATCGCCAGGGCGCGCTCGCCGAGTTGCGCCGAGTAGGTGGTGGACAGCTCGCCGCGGTCGAACGCCTCCTCCACCAGCGCCCGGACGCCGTCGGTCCACGTCACCCACGACGTGGTCTCCGAGCCCTCGGCGACACCCCGGACGGTGTCCACGGCCTGGTCGGCGTTGCGCTCCCACACGCCGTCGAACCGGCCGCGCAGCACGCCGTCCGGATCGCTGTGCAGCAGGAAGCCCTCCAGGTGCGACAGGAACGAGTGGTAGCCGTTGACCAGACCCGCCGGGAACCGGCTCGCGTGCGCCGTCATCGCCACCATGGCGAGCCGGACCCGCGACTGGCTCGTGCCGTCCACGGCCACGGCGTCGCCGATCGCGGGCACGCCGAGCCGCAGGCACCGCGAGCGCAGGTCCACCAGCTCGTCGGAACCCAGCAGCTGCCGCAGCGCCGTGACGTCCGTCGGCTCGACGACCACGGTGTTGTCCGGGTGGATCGGCTCGTACGGCGGCGGCACGAGCTCGGCGATCCCGTTGCGCCGCGCCTGTGCCAGCAGGTCCGCCGGCGTGAAGTCCACAGTGGACGGGCGGGTGTCGAGGTGGGCGCGCAGCCGGGACGCGACGAGCTCGGCGGCCTCGGCCGGGCCGTCGAGCCGCACCCGCACGTGCGGCCCGTGCAACCAGTGCCGCTCCACGTGCCCGGTCGCGCCGGCGCTCTCCGCCTCGGCGAGCGCCGGCAGCACGGCATCGCGGAGCAGGGGCGCCTTCACCGGGTTGTGGTAGTAGCAGACGACGTCGGTCACGAGGCCCTCCAGTACGTTTCCGCGATCAGTTCGACCACCCGGTCACCCGGCGACCCGGCGCCGGGCACGGGCAGCGCCTCGGTGAGCCGCACGCCGTCCGGGAACCGGGCCAGCAGGCGTGGCAGCGACCGCAGGTGCAGCGGGTCGCCCAGGTCCGCGTACTGCGGCTTGCCCGCGGTGAGCGCGCGCCGGTAGGCGTCGACGGTCTCCGGTCCCCGGTCGGGCCCGACGAAGACGTGCTCGGGCAACCCGAGCCGGGCGCGCAACCGCGCCACGTCGAGCGCGGCGTCCTGCTCCGCGCCGACCGGTGGCGGCACGGTGAAGTCCCAGGACCGGCGTGCCAGCACGACGTCCCCGTAGGTCAGGCGCCCCCGGGCGGTCACGTCGCCGTGCGTCGTCGCGGTGCGCAACCGGTCCAGGTCCACCCACCCGCAGGCGAGGTCGGAGTACAGCGGCACCTGCCGGTCCGGCAACGCCACCGGGATCAGGAAACCCAGGTACAGCACGTCGAGCGGGACGCCGAGGTGCGTCACCCGGATCTCGTCGGTGACCGGGTCGTGCCGCACGTCCAGCTCGTCGGCGGCCAGGTCGGCCCAGCGGGCGTCCTCGCCGACCTCGCGCGCACCGAGCAGGGGGTGGAGGTTGGCGTTGAACCCGTGCACCGGGCGGAACTGCACCGGGTTGGTCGTGTGCCGGCGCACCTGCCGGGTCACCGCCTCGCGCGCGCCCGGCAGCAGGTCGAGGAAGCGGCTGGTGAACTTGCCGAACCCGGCGTAGACGTGGTTGACCACGAGCCGCCCGTCGTGGGTCGGCTGGGCGAAGAAGCCGTACGAGCCGGTGCGGCGGGTCGCCCACCCGGGCAGCAGGTCGGCCGCGGACTCCAGCACCTCGTCGGTGACCGCGCCGTCGTGCACCTGCCCGGCGAGCTTGTCCCGGGCGTCGAGGACGGCACGGACACCGGGGTCGTCCACGCCGTAGGGGTCCATGGACTCCTGCCACGCCCGCGACAGCGGCTCGGCGCAGTCGGCCGGCGCGGCGACACCGCCCTCGCCGAACCGCTCCACGAACCGGGTCCGGATCAGCCGGCGCAGCAGCACGTGCTGGTCGAACGCCACCAGCAGCGGGGTGAGGCGGGTCAACGCGGGCACCGCGCCGGGCGGCACGGGCACCGGTTCGGGCAGCACCACGTCCTCCACCACCGGCGTGACGCCGGTCAGGTCCGCGCCGACCCGCTCGCCGAGTTCCCGCCAGCCCTCCGCGAGCTCGGCGAGCACGGCCACGCGGGCCGGCGGGTCGGTGGTGGCGAACGCGGCGGTGGTCGTGGCGAGCGCGGTCAGCCGGCGGGCGGTGTCGGCGTCGGTCGGCGCCAGCCAGGAGGCCAGCGAACCCACCGCGTCCGGGTCCTGCGGGTGGATCGGGGACACCGGCACGAGCAGCCCCAGCTCGCGGGTCCTGGCCACGAACCCGAGGGCCGCCCGGTCCGCGTCGGCGGTGGCCAGCTTCGCCGCCAGCGCCGCGGCGATCCGGTCCGGTGGCAGCCCTCCGGCGCCGGCCGACCGGACGAGCTCGACCACGAACCGCAGGGGGCGCGTCGCCGCGACGTCCACCTCCTCCTCCCGGACCACGACGGCGCGACCGGTGCCGTCGACCGGGGTGTCCCGGCGGAACAGCAGGCGCCCGTCACGTTCGCGCAGACCCGGTGCGAGCCGGTGCGGCAGCTCGGCGCCCAAGGCGTCGACCAGCCTGCTCACCAGCACGCGGTGCACCGCCGGGCGCGACACCGGCTCGACCGCGGGCCACGGTCCTTCGCCCCACGTGCCCCACCCGACGTGCGTGTACCAGGACAGGGGACTGGTCTTGGACGTCGCGCGCAACGCGTACCGCAGCACCGTCGGTTCGGCCTTGCGCGCCTTGCGGTCGGGCGCCCCGCCACCCCGCGCGGTGCGGTCCAGTCCGTGCAGCAGGTCGGGGCCGGTCAGCACGCTCGCGCGGCGCAGCTCGTCGGTCGCGCAGACCTCGGCCAGCCACGCGCGGGACCGGGCCAGGGCGTCCGGCCACGCCGCCAGGGCCGCCTCCGCCGACCGCGCCAGCTCTTCGTGCGCGGTCAGCCAGCGCGCCAGCAGCGGCACCCGCTCCGGCAGCGTGCCCAGTTCCGCCACCACCGCCGGTCGTGGCGCGCGGCCGTTGTGCACGTCACGGCGCAGCGGCAGCACGACCCGCCGGTGGAACTCGGCCGGATGACCGGCGGCGCTGTCGTGCAGGGCGTCGGCCAGCTCCGGCGCCCGTGCCGCGATCCGGGACTCGGCCGCGACGACCGCGTCCAGGTGGGCGCGGAAGTCCGAGGAGACGGGCCGGGGGTGCGGCAGCGCGGCGACCCGGACCAGCGCGTACGGCGCGAGCTCGGTCGTGGTGCGGTCACTGGCCATCCGGTGCTCCCGTGGGTGGTGTGGGCCGGGAGCGCCCGCGCGCGGACGCTCCCGGCTCGGCTCGGACCTAGTTGGGCACCGTCGGCAGGTGCGGCTGCTGGCAGCAACAGCACGAGGTGCTGCTGCACGAGCACGCCGCCGTCGAGGCGCCGGTCTCCGGCAGCGCGACGGCGTCACGCATCGCGGTGACGGCCAGATCGCCGAGGTCGAGCTCCGAGTCGTCGAAGGTCAGGTCCATCGGTTTCACGTCCTTTCGGGGAGTGGTGCGGCGGCGCGGAACGGGCGGTGCGCGCCCCGTGCCGTCCGCCGCGTCGGGGTTGGTGCCGACGTGCCCGTCCCGGGATCGTCCCCGGACCCGCCGCGGTGACCGGACCGCGGCGCCGGTGGCGTTGCGGGTCTCCGAATCAAAAGCGGCGGTGCCATCGGGTTCCTCCCCACGGGGCGGGTGTCGAGGCGCACGCTCCCACCTGGCGGTATACGTCCGGTATGCGTTGCCGCGCCCAGCGGTCCCCGGCATTCGGCCTCCCGCCGCGTACCTCGGGGTACGACCTACCGTGTGTGGTGACTGATGGGGGTTGGGACGTGGCGAGATCCGGGGTGTCGATCTGTTCGGCGTCGCGTGCGCGGCAGGCGATCCGCATCCGGCTGTGGGGCGGTCCGGCGGTGAGCGGACCGGACGGCCCGCACGTGGTGCCGGGCGGTGTGAAGACCCGGACGTTGTTGGCCGCGCTCGCGTTGGACGCCGGCTCGGCCGTGTCCACCGAACGCCTGATGGACTACCTGTGGGAGCGGGAACCACCGCGCAGCGCGCTCAAGAACCTCCAGCTGTACGCGTCCCGGCTGCGCCGTTGCCTCGACACCGCGAACGCCGGCCTGTCGCGCCTGCTCGTCCACGTCGGCCACGGCTACCGCCTGGACGTGCCCGTGGAGGCGGTGGACGTGCTGTGCGCGGGGGAGTTCCTCCGGTGCGGCACGACCTCCCTGCGGCAGGGCGACCCGAGGGGCGCGGTCCCCGCGTTGACCGCCGCGCTGGCCGGGTGGCCGGTCGACGGCCTAATGGGGCTGGTGCCGTCCGGACCGGCGACGGCGGTCGCGGCGTTGTGGCGCGAACGCCGACTGGCCGCCGTGGAGCACCTGGCGACCGCGAAGGTCGCGCTCGGGGCGTGGGAGGAGGCGGCCGACCTGCTGGCGCCGCACGCGTCCGCCCACCCCACCCGCGAGTCGTTGCAGGTGCTGCTGATGCGCGCGTTGGCGCACCTGGGCGACCGGGTGGGCGCGATCGGCGTCTACCGCCGGCTGTGGCGGGTGCTCGACGCCGACCTCGGCATCAGGCCCGGTGGTGAGGCGCGGGAGGTGTTCGAAGGGCTGTGCGGCAACGCCTAGCGGCGCCCGCCGGGCGTGGCGATCCGGTCACTCGGGCTGGATGGCCTGCGCGCGCGGGTACTTGTGGCCCGGTGCCGGCATGGGCGATCCGGTGAACGACACCGGCGTCCCGGTGGGCAGCGTGGTCCACCCGTCGGGCAGGTCGTCCCGGGAGGCGAACCACGAGCCGCCGCGCGTGTCGGTGATGAACCCGTGCGCCTGCCCGGACCGCCACCCGGTCACGGTGCCACGACGGCGGCCGCGCGGCGAGCCGACGGGGGAGGCCACGGCCTCGCTCGACCGCACGAAGGGACGCGCGAGCGGGTAGTCCGGGCGGTCGGCGGGCGCGAACAGGTCGTCGAACCCGGGCGTCAGGGTCGCTGCGGCCCGCAGCGGCGCGGCGGTGCGCGGTGTCCACGAGGGCGGCGGTGCGCCCGGAGCCGCCCGGATGTCGACCACCGGCACGACCACGCCCACGTCACGAGCCCTCAGGCGGGTGGCGAGCGGGGTGAAGTCGGCGTCGCCGGTGACCAGTACGACCCAGTCCAGCGGCGCGGTGGTGGCGCGCTCCCACACTTCGAGCGCGAAGTGGACGTCGGCGCCCTTCTCCTTGCCGCCGTGCAGCGGGAGGTCGTGCCGGACGACCCCGGCGCCGGCCAGGGCGGCGTCGAAGGACCTGGCCGGGGTGTCGATGCGGCCGCGCACGTAGTGCGCCTCGTGCACCACGCACTCGTCCAACGCGCGCCCGGTCACGGTGTGGAGGTGCCAGCGCAGGGCGTCGTGGAAGCCGTCGAGCGCGATCCGGGCCGCCCGCGGGTGCGCGGTCGCGTAGAAATCGCTCAGGTACGCGAACCACGTTCCGTCGTAGAACACACCGATGCGCACGATCTCCCCTGCTGGTTTGGGCTGCCCCCGAAGGGATACACCATGGCTGGCATCACCCGTTCGGAGGGCCTGGTCCGGTGGACCCGGGGCGCTCCGGGGAAGGACGGCACACGTGAGCACTCCGGAACCCGACCCCGTCACCGCGGCCGCCATGGAGGAGGAGCCGGACTTCGCCGACGAGCACTCGCGGCCGACGTTCGCCGACGAGCAGCAGGGTTCCTCCGCCACGACACCGGACGAGTCGACACCCGAGGGCCGGGCGGGCGACGGCGGGATGGACCCGGGCTGACCGGACGCGGACTTCGCCGGACGGACCTGGCCGGGCCCGGTCCGCGGACGGGTTCGGCAGGCGGGCTTGGCGGGCGGGTTCGGCGGGCAGGCTTGGCGGGCGGGGTCGGGTGGGCCTGGCCGGGCCCGCCGACGAGGGGCCGGCGGGCCCGGTAGGCGTGGCGGTCGGGCGGATCGGGCCTTCGGTCCGCGGCACCCGACCGTCGGCGACCGCCCGCCGACGCGGTACGTCGAGTACGAGTGGGGATCCCGCCACGGGAGCTACCACCGGGACGTCGTGCTCACCGACTGACCGCGGCCTGCTCCGCCAGGCGACGGCGGTGGAACCGCGCGATGAAGACGATGCCGCTCAGCGACACGACGGCGCTGGTCACCAGGGCGATCAGCGTGCCGCGCCCGACGCCGGGCGTCTCGTCGAGCAGCACCATCCCGATCCACGCCGCGACGATCGGGTTCATCACCGTCTGACCCGCCACCACGAGGTCCGCGGGCCCGCTGGCATACCCCAGTTGGATCAGCGAGGCGCCGACCAGGAACGCCAGCGCCAGCCCGGTGAACGATACCCACGGCAACCGCGGCAGCGCGGTCGCCACGTCCCGCACCAGCACCGCGACCAGCCCGTACGCGGCGCCCGCGCCGGCGGCGAGCGCGAGGGCACGCGCCGTCCCCTTCCGGAGCGCGCCGACGAGGACGAACACGCACACCACGGCGGCCACCACCTGACCGGCCCGCAACGCCACCGCGGGCGGCACGTCCGCGGTCACCGCGGAACGCGCGGCGATCGCGACGAACGTGGCCACCCCGCCCGTCGCCGCCATCACGGCGACCGCGAACCCCCTGGTGACGTGCCGGACGCCGATGGCCGCGATGATCGGCAGGGACAGCACGGCGAGCGGCGCCACGACCGTCACGGGCGCCAACGCCAGGGCCAGGACCTGCAGCACGGCGGCGACGAACAGCACCGAGAAGCCGAGCAGCCACCGCCGGTTACCGGCCAACCGGGTGAACCGCCGCACCGTGAGGTCGCCGACGTCCCGGACGCCGGCGTACTGCAGGGAGGCACCCACGGCGCTCAACACCGCTCCCAGCAGCGCGCACAGGATCGCGATCCCCACCGGACCAGAGTAGGTCGCAACGGCGTCCACGTGCCGCGACGACAAGTGGCAGCCCGGTGACCGTGGGCGACCGGCGGTCGCTGCCCGGCGGGACGGCACGGCACGAGCCGATCAGCACGCCGCTCCCGGTCCACGGGGCCACCCGCACGCCGGTCGGCCGTGGCACGAGCACAGCCTCACCACGCGGTCTGTGCGCCCGACACATGGTGACGCACGGCACACCTGCCTACCGTTCGTCTTCCCGCACCGGGGTGGTGGAGGGTGGCCATGAGCAGAGCTTTCACCGTGTCGGCACTGGTGGCGGCGATCGTTGTCGCGCCGGTCACGCCGTCCGCGCACGCGGGATCGGCGGTGGCGGACTGCGCGCGGCTGTCCGGTGCGTCGATCCCGGCGTCGGCGATCGGTCTGCCGACCAGGGGCGGCACGATCACCGCGGCGCGGACGGTCCCGCCGTCGGGGCAGGGCGCCACCGCGATCGGCGAGCACTGCCGGGTCGAGGCCGCCGTCCACCCCGTCGACCCGGCCGCGCCCGACATCCTGCTCCGCGTCGCCCTGCCGACCCGGTGGAACCGCAAGGTGGTGATGTTCGGCGGCGGCGGGTACGACGGCACCATCCCCGACGTCGCGGGCAACGTCCCGTTCGGCCCCGCCGACCGGCCGGTGCCGCCGGCCCGCGGGTACACCACGTTCGCGAGCGACTCCGGCCACCAGGCCGACCCGGCCTTCGTGCCCGCCAGGTCGCTGGACGGCTCCTTCGTCGTCAACGACGAGGCGCTGCGCAACTTCGCCGGTGACGCGCTGAAGAAGACCCGCGACGCGGCGGTGTTCGTCATCGCCCGGCACTACTCCGGTGCGAGCCCGGTGCACGCCTACGTCGTCGGCGGTTCGAGCGGGGGACGCGAGGCGCTGGCCGTCGCCCAGCGCCGGCCGACCGACTTCGACGGCGTGATCTCGGCCTACCCGGCGTGGAACGCGGCGAGCCTCGACCTGTTCTTCGGCCACGAGGCGCGGGTGCTGTCCCGACCCGGGGCCTTCCCGGGACCGGCGAAGCAGGCGCTGCTGCACCGCGCCGTGGTGCGGGCCTGCGTCGGCGACGACGGGCTGCGCGACGGCGTGGTGTCCCACGAGGCGGGCTGCGCCTTCGACCCGCGCTCGCTGCGCTGCCCCGACGGCGTCGACCTCGGCGACACCTGCCTGTCCGACGCGCAGGTCCGGGCCGTCGAGGCGTTGTCGTCGCCGCTGCGGTGGGATCACGACCTCGCCAGCGGGGAGACCGGGTGCCCGGGTTTCCCGTTCCTGTCCGGCGCGAGCATGGCCACGGCGCTGCTGGGCCTGGGCGCCGACGCGCCCGCCGACCCGATGCCCAAGACCAGCGGGTACGGCGTGCAGTTCTGGGACCAGTGGGTGAAGTACTTCGTGACCCGCGATCCCGGGCACGACCCCCTCGCCGTCGACCCCCTGCGCCCCGGCCGGTGGCAGCGGCGCATCAGTGACCTGTCGGCCTCGCAGGACGTCAACGATCCCGACCTGCGGCCGTTCGCCCGGGCCGGCGGGAAGCTGCTCCTCGTGCACGGCACGGCGGACGAGCTGGTCAGCCACCGCTCCACAGTGGACTACTTCGGCCGGGTGGAGGGGACCGTGGGCAAGGGCGCGGTGCGGGGGTTCGCCAGGTTCTACCTGGTACCGGGGGCCAACCACGCGAACGTGACGCCCGCGTTCGCGGCCGGCTGGGACTCGTTGACCGCACTGGAGGACTGGGTGGAGCGCCACCGCGCGCCGCGGCACCAGGTGGTCACCGACAAGAACGCCGCCACGTCCGGTCGGACCCGCCCGTTGTGCGAGTGGCCGGCCTGGCCGCGGTACACCGGTGTCGGCGACCCGGACTCCGCGCGTCAGTTCGCCTGCACCAAGGCTGGGCGTTGACCAGGCGCACCTCCGCCAGCCAGTCGTCGAAGGCCTCGGCGAGCTCGGGCAGCGCGCGCAGCTCGCCGACGCGGTGCCCGCGGCGCATGTTCGCCCAGACGACGCCGAAGTCGGCGGGGTCCGGGCCGCGGACCCCGCTCGTGAGCCGCCGGGCGGCGTAGTCGCACGCGGTGGCGCGGTCGCCGGACCACATCGGGTCCGGCGACCGCGCCCCGGCGGCGTGCCGGTGTGGGTCGGGTTTCACCGGGCGTGGACCCCGGTGGGATCGGGGTGGCGCTCCTGCCGCTCGCCGACCCGCAGGAGACGCAGCGCGATCTGGATCTCCAGCAGCCGCTCCGGTTCGCGCCACGACTCGCCGAGCAGTTGGCCGATCCGCGCCAGTCGCTGGGCCACCGTGTTCACGTGCAGGAGCAGCGCCTGGGCGGTGTTGGTGACGCTCTGGCCGGTCGCGCAGAACGCGTCGAGGGTGCGCACCAGGTCGGTGCCGCGAATCTCGTCGTAGTCGATCAGCGTGCCGAGCACCGAGTGGATGAACGAGCCGATGTCCGCCTTGGCCGCGAAGAGGATGCCCACGGAGCCCAACGCGGTCGCGTCGGTGGCCTCGCCGACCCGGCCCAGCGCCAGCAACGCCCGCAGGCACGTGGCCGCTTCCCCGTAGGCGTCCGGGATCGAGGAGCTGTCCGACGCCCCGGCCCCGCCCGCGGTCACCGGTCGCGAGCCCGCGCGGGTCAGCTCGCGCACCACGTCGGCCGCCGTCCGGCCCGCGTCCGAGCCGGGGACCAGGAGCACGACCTCGTCCTTGCGGCAGGTCGCCAGGCCGCCCGACCGCCGCGCGAGCGCCGTCGCGGCGCTGTGCACCCGGCTGCGCCGGTCCTCGTCGATCCGGGCGGCCACCACGACGTGCGGGACGTCGAGGTCCACGCCGAGCAGCGACGCCCGGTGGCGCAGCAGGTCGTGCTCCCTCGGCGCGGTGGTGAGCAGGTCTTCGAGCAGCTCGCCCCGCGTCCGCGCCTCGACCTCGGCCATCCGCCTGCGCGACACCAGCACCAGCGAGGCCACCAGCGCGGCGCCCTCCAGGGTGCGCCTGCCCGTGTCGCCGAGGTCGGCGGCACCGGTCGACACCACCGTGCCGAGGAACTCCGACTCGGTGATCATCGGCACCGCGCACAGGTCGTCCCGGACGACCGTGCGGCCGGACTCCCGCGCCTGCCTGCCCGCCGCCGCGAGGTCTTCCGCGTGCGACACCCGCGCGTCACCCGAGGCGGTGACCAGCGCGCCGTCCTCGTCCAGCAGCGCCACGCCGCGTTCGAGGGAGTCGGCCACCGCCTCCACCACGTGGTCGACACCCTTGCCGTGCAGCACCAGCCGGGTGAGCCGGCCGTGGACCTCGGCGGTGCGTTCCAGGTCGTCCGCGTGGGTGCGGTTGGTGTCGTTGGCGACCCGCAGGTCCGCCACCGCCGCCTGCGCCTCGGCCAGCAGCCGCGCGTTCTCGATGGCCACCGCGGCGTGCGCGGCGAGCATCGCCAGGACGCTGACGTCCCGGGCGCCGAACGTGCGGGTGCTGCGGTGCGCGGCCATCAGCACGCCGATGACCCGCTGCCGCAGCTTCACCGGCACGCCCAGCAGCGACCGCATCCCCTCGGCGGCGACCGTCCCGTCGATCTCCGGCGTGTGCACGATCGTCGGGGTCTCGGCGTAGCACAGCACGCCGTACGGCTCACCCGTGCGCGCGACCATCCCGCCCACGCCGGTCCCGCGCGGCAGGCGCAACCCGCGCAGCAGCCCCGAGACGTTCCCGGACGCGGCCTTGACGTAGCTGTCGCCGCGATCCTCGTCACCCAGGCCGATGTAGGCCAGGTCGCAGTCCAGCAACCTGCGCGCCCGGTCGGAGATCGCCTGCAGCACGGCGTCCGGCTCGTGCAGCGCGGCCAGGTCGTTCGCGGTGTCGTTGAGCAGCTGGAGCTCGGCCTCGTTGCGGCGGTGCCCGATCAGGACCTCCCGCAGCCGCAACGCCCGCGTGCGTTCCCGTTCCAGCTCCGCCAGGCGTCCGGGTTCCTCGCCGCGCGACCGCGCCGCCGCGAGCGGCGCGTCGAAGTCGCCCACGTCGGCGGCGTCGAGCAGCAGCTGGAGGAACGAGGAGTCACCCACGACGGTCAGATCCCCTCCCCGCCCGACGTCGTCGCCGGGTGCGGCCGAGCTTGTGGTCCCCACAAGCTAGAGAACGCCCCACCCGGGTACATGTGGGCGGCCCACACAGGATCCGCGGAAGAGCGGGTGCCACGAACAGCACCGGGCGCCGACGCCACTCCCGCGCCGCGCTGGATCAACGGCGCGAGATCAGTGGCGCGGGATGAACGGCGCTGGATCAACCGCGGGATCAACACTGTGAACAACTCCCGACGATCACCGGGTGTCGTCCGGGGACCGGGTTCCCTAGCGTCGGTCGCGGGCTGTGCCGATGCTCATCGTCTGGGGGTTCCCGATGCGAGTTCGCCGTCTGCTGATCGCCGCCGGTTGCCTGGTGCTGGTCTCACCGCTGCCCGCGTTCGCCGCCGATCCGCCGGGCACCGGGCAGCCCGGCGAGTACCGACCGGTCCGCGGACCTTCGGCGCCCGCCGAGCACCGGTTCCTCCAGAAGGCCCTCCGCGGCGAGACCATCCCGCGGCACGCGCACGACCTCGCCGCCGCGCAGGCCGACCGACTCCCCGCCGCCGGCGCGCGGTGGCGCTCGATCGGCCCGACGAACATCGGCGGCCGGATCGTGAGCCTGGCGCTGGACCCCCGCCGGCCCGACACCGTCTACGCCGCCGCCGCGAGCGGCGGGCTCTGGCGCTCCACCGACGCGGGCCGCACCTTCGCCCCGGCGTGGCCGGACAACGCGACCCAGGCCATGGGCGCGGTGGCGACCGCCGCCGACGGCACGCTGTACGTCGGCACCGGCGAGCCCAACCCGGGCGGCGGCAGCGTGACCTACGAGGGCACCGGCGTGTACCGCTCCACCGACGGCGGGGCGACCTGGCGCAACACCGGCCTGCGCGACTCCGGCGCCATCGGCGGCATCGCGATCGACCCGGCCGACCCGGACCGGGTGTTCGTCGCCGCCAACGGGTCGCTGTACAGCCCCGGCGGCGACCGGGGCGTGTACCTGTCCGACGACGGCGGCGGCTGGCGGCGCGTGCTCGACGTGCCGAACGAGTTCACCGGCGCGGTCGACGTGCAGATCGACCCGACCGACCCCCAGCGGGTGTACGCCGTGCTGTGGGACCACCGGCGGACCCCGGTCAAGCGGACCTACGGCGGCGAGGGCTCCGGCGTGTACCGGTCGGTCGACGGCGGCCTGACCTGGCAGCGGCTCGCCGGTGGGCTGCCGCCCGCCGGGCCCGACGTCGGCCGGATCGGCATCGGTGTCTCGGCCGCCGAACCGGGCAGGCTGTACGCGATCGTCAACAGCACCGCCGGCCCGTTCGCCGGCTTCTACACCTCGGCCGACGCCGGCGACACCTGGACCCGGCTGCCCGAGCCGGACGTGCTGAAGTCGTCGCAGTCGACGTTCGGCTGGTGGTTCGGCAAGGTGTGGGTCGACCCGGACGACGCGCGGCACGTGCACGTCGCCGGTGTCCCGCTGCTGACCTCGAAGGACGGCGGCGCGACCTGGACGGCGGACGCCGCCTCGATCCACGTCGACCACCACGCCATGGTCTGGGACCCCCGCTACCCGGCCCGGGTCTACCTGGGCAACGACGGCGGCGTGTACCGGTCGGACGCCGACGGGGACGGCGGCTGGGTCAAGGCCGAGCACGAGCCGTGGACGCAGTTCTACAGCGTGGCGATCAGCCCGCAGGACGTCACCAGGGTCTCCGGCGGCACCCAGGACAACGGGTCGCTGCGGTCGTGGGGCGGACCGGCCTTCAACGAGTACCTCGGCGGCGACGGCGAGGAGAACATCATCAACCCGCGGGACAAGGAGAACGTCCTCGCCTGCTACCAGTACGGCAACTGCTTCCGGTCCACCGACGGCGGCACGACGATGGAGTACTTCACCCCGGCCACCACCGCGGACCGGCGCAACTGGTTCACCCCCGTGCAGTTCGACCCGTCGGACCCGCGGGTGCTGTACTACGGCGGCAACCGGCTCAACCGGTCGGTCGACGGCGGTGCGACCTGGACGCCGATCAGCCCCGACCTGACCGGCGGACCCGGCCAGGACACCTACCCGTTCGGCACGATCACCACGGTCGCCGCCGCGCCGTCGGACCCGCGCACGATCTGGGTCGGCACCGACGACGGCCGGGTGTGGCTCACCCGCGACCTGGGCGCCACGTGGGCGAAGGTGCTCGACGGCCAACCGTGGGTGACCCGGATCGCGGTGTCCGAGCGCGACCCCGCGACGGCGTACGTGACGTTGTCGGGCTACCGGTCCGGGTCGGCGCAGCCCCACGTGCTGACCACCCGCTCGGCGGGCGCCCGGTGGGCCGACATCTCGGGCAACCTGCCGTCGGCCCCGGTCAACGACGTCGTGCTCGGGCGTGCGGGACAGCTGTACGTGGCCACGGACCAAGGCGTGTTCACCGGCAACGCGCTCGTGCCCGGGCACTGGCTGCGGCTGGGCCACGGCCTGCCCCGGGTCGCGGTGGACGACATCGAGTACGACGGCCGTCACCACCGGCTCGTCGCGGCGACCTTCGGTCGGGGGATCTACGAGACGACCGTGCCCTGACCGGATCGGCCGCCGCGGCGCGGGCCGGTTTTGTACCGTGCAGCGCATGACCGTGCCAGGGCCCGACCAGTTCCACGCCGGCCAGTTCCACGCCGGCCAGTTCCACGCCGACCAGTTCCACGCCGACCGGTTCGACGCCGACCGGTTCGACGCCGACCTGATCGCGTTGCGGCGGGACCTGCACCGGTGGCCGGAGTTGGCCGGTGCCGAGAGCCGCACCGCCGCCCTGGTCGCGCGTCGGCTGCGCGCGGCGGGGTTGGAGGTGTCGACCGGTGTCGGCGGCCACGGGGTGGTGGCGGTGTTGCACGGCGCCCGTCCGGGTCCCACCGTCGCCTACCGCGCCGACATGGACGCGGTCGCCGCCGACGAGCGTCCCGGCTGGGAGTTCGCCTCACGGGTACCCGGTGCGGCGCACCTGTGCGGCCACGACCTGCACACCGCGATCGGCGTGGGCGTGGCCCGACTGCTCGCGCGGTCGCGGGAGCGGGTCGGGGGGCGGGTCGTGTTCGTGTTCCAACCGGCCGAGGAGACGTTGCGGGGCGCCCGCGCGATGCTCGACGCGGGCGCCCTCGACCAGGTGACGCCAGACGAGGTGTACGCCCTGCACTGCGCGCCGTTCCCGGTCGGCTCGTTCGCGATCATGCCCGGCAACGGGTTGCCCGGTCTCGACCTCGGTCACGTCGACGTGACCGGACCGGACGCCGTCGCCACCGGTGAGCGCCTGCGCGCCGCGATCGAGGGGCTGTCCACCGTCCGCAGGCCGGGCACGCCCGAGGAGTTCGCCCGGATGCTCGACGAGATGCGGACCCCGGACGGTCCGGCGGCGCGGTTCGTCTCCGCCGGGGCGCAGGTCGGGGCCGGCGACGACGGCGCGGTGCGGGTCCGGTTCGCCGTGCGGGCCTGGCCCGACGACCGTTACCCCGCGCTCCGCGACGACGTGCGCCGCCTGGCCGACCCGGCGGGAGGGCGGGTGGAGTTCGCCGGGCCGCCGTTCCCCGCGATGGTGTGCTCGCCGGAGCTCAGCCACGCGGCCGCGGCGCACCTGCGCAACCTCCCCGGGGTGAGCGGCGTCGAGGTGCTGCACGCCCCGTTCCCGTTCAACGGCGAGGACTTCGCCCTGTTCCTGCACCGGGTTCCCGGAGCGATGCTCTACCTCGGCGTGGCCGATCCGGAGCGCGGGTTCAACGGCGTGCCGCACGCGCCGGACTTCGGTGCCGACGAACGGGCCATCGGCGTGGGCGTCCGCGCCATGGCCGGCCTGCTGCTGCACCGGCTCGACGTCCTGTGACGCGGGACCCGCCGGTCGTGGTGACCGGCGGGTCCCGCGTTCGCCATCAAGGGCTCGTGCAGCTCAGGTCAGCCGGTCCGGTGGAGCCGGCGCCGTTGGCCACGAAGCCGAAGGTCGTCGACGTGCCGACGCCCAGCGAACCGTTGTACGGGGCGTTCTTCACCGACACGGGTCCGCTCGTCCCGGTGTTGACGCCGCCCCACAGGTTGTTCACGGTGTGGCCCGACGCGAGGGTCATGCGGACCGTCCAGCCGTTGAGCGACGCGGTGCCGGCGTTGTCCACCTTCACCTCGGCCTGGTAGCCGCCACCCCACGAGTTCACCACCCGGTAGGTCGCGGTGCACGACGGGCCACCGGGCTGGTTGGTGCTCGTCGTCGTCGTTGTTGTTGTGGTGGTCGTGGTCGTCGTAGTAGTGGTCGTGGTGGTGGTCGTACCCGGATCGCCGATGCTGCCGGGGACGGACAGCAGGGCGTCGTGCCAAGCGGTGGCCATCTTGGCGTAGCCGCCGGCGTTGGGGTGCACGCCGTCGGCCAGGTCGGCCGTGGTCAGCGCGCGGTACATGTCGACCAGGTGCACCTTCTTGCCCGCGTTCCGCTTGCTCTGCACCATCGGGGGGATCGTGGCGTTGAACGCCCGGACGGCCGCGTCGCGGCCGGAGAACGGGACGATCGTCGCGACGAACAGGTCCGCGTTCGGCGCCAGGGTGGTGATGCGGTCGACCAGGGTGGAGAGGCGTTGGGGCGCGCCGGCCGGGTCGCCGCCGTTCATGTCGTTGGTGCCGATGTGCAGCAGGATGGTGCGCGGTGTGTAGGTGTTCAGCCAGTTGGTGACGTTGTTGTTGACCTGGGCGATGGTCCAGCCGGAGTGGCCCTCGTGGTTGCGGTCGCCCAGGCTGCTCGGGCCGTTGGTCATGGAGCCGACGAAGTCGACCGTGCGACCGCCGGCGACGAGCTTGCGCCACAGCTCGACGCGGTAGCCGCCGGGCACGTTGAAGCCGTCGGTGATCGAGTCGCCGAGCGGCATGACCTTCACGCCGCTGTCGGCCTGCGCCGTGCCGACGGCGAACACCGCGGCGGCGACCAGGGTCAGCGCGGCGAACGCGCCGGCGAGCGTGTGCGTTCGTTTCATGGACGGGACCTCCGGGGACGGGTGGGCGTCAGACGACGGTGCAGGCTGCCCCGTTGAGGGTGAAGGACGGCGGTTCGCCCGTGTTGCCGGTGTGGTTGGCCTGGAAGCCGATGCCGACCGAGGCGGCGGGCGCGATGGTGGCGTTGTGGGTCGCGTTGCGCGCGGTCACCGCGCCGCTGGTCGGGGAGTAGGTGGCGTTCCAGCCATTGGTGATGGTCTGCCCGCCGGGGAGGGTGAAGGCGAGCGTCCAGCCGTTGACCGCCGTGCTGCCGGTGTTGGTGATGGTGACGGCCGTGGTCAGGCCGGTGTTCCAGGCGCTCACGGTGTACGCGACCCGGCAGCCGTTGCCGGGCTGCGGCGTCGTCGTGGTCGTCGTGGTCGTCGTGGTCGTGGTGGTGCTGGTCGTGGTGTCGGTGGTGGTGGTCGTGGTGGTGCTGGTGCTGGTGGGCGAGGTGCCGTCGAGGCCGAAGAAGCGGATCACCTGGGCGGCGTCGACCGGCAGGTTGTGCGTGACGCCCTGCATGCTGATCGCCTCGACCGGCGCCATCCCCCCGGTGCCGCCGTAGCGGGTGCGGGTGTAGCCGGACTGAGGGGTGTCGGTGAACGTCGGCGTCTGGCTCAGGCCGTGCACGTTGGTCCACTGCTTGACCTGCTCGCCGAAGTTCGGGTAGCGCAGGGTCTCGTCGTTGGTGCCGTGCCAGATCTGCATCCTCGGCCGCGGCCCGGTGTAGCCGGGGTAGGCGCCGCGGACCAGGTCGCCCCACTGCTGGGCGGACCTGATCAGCTGGCCGCCGGAGCACTGGCTGTTCCACTCCGACCCGTTGGTGGTGGCGAAGCAGGCGAACGGGACGCCCGCGAACGAGGCGCCGGCCTTGAACACGTCCGGGTAGACGCCGAGCAGGACGTTGGTCATCATCGCCCCGGACGAGGTGCCGGTGGCGAAGATCCGGCCCGCGTCGGCGTTGTGCCGCTGCTTGACGTAGTCGACCATGGCCATGATCCCGACCGGGTCGCTGCCACCGCCGCGCCGCAGGGCCGCCGCGGACGACACGTCCCAGCACTTGCTGCTGCGGGTCACCGACGGGTAGATCACGATGTAGCCGTGCCGGTCGGCCAGGGACGCGTACTGGGTGCCGGAGTGGAAAGCCGGTCCCGAACCGGTGCAGTAGTGCAGCGCCACCAGGATCGCGGGCTTCGGCGCGACGCGGTCCGGCACGTACAGGTGCATGCGCAGGCTGGTGGGGTTCGTGCCGAAGTTCGTCACCTCGGTCAGGCTCGCCGCCGACGCGGTGGGCGGTGCGACGGTCGTCAGCACCGCGCCCACCAACCCGACGACCGCCAAGGTGGCGCACAGCATCGCGTTCTTGAGTCTCATCGGGCAGCTTCCTCCACGGCAGGGCAAGGGCGGGGAGCGTGCGAGAGCTGCCCTGCGCCCGACATCGGTGTCCGGCTCCGAAACGTTCACGAGTGTCTGTCGGAACGATTTCCTTGGCAAGGCAATCGAGACGCGCGGAAAAGCCGTCGACCACCTTTCGCGTGCGGCCGTTCGCCGGTGCCGCACGGCCGGCCGCCCGGCTCCGCCCGCAGGTGGCCGAGTACCGGGGAAACGACGGATGAGCCGATCGGTCCAACCGGGAGGTACAGCCCCCGGGGCCGGAAAATCGACGTCTCGTTTCGGGGATTTCCGCTCAATGGCCGATATCACGGACGCGATCGGCCGCACCGTTGCCGGCCCTGTCGGTCGCAAGCCCGATCGGCGTGTCGACGGTCCACGTTCGGCCCCGGCGCGGTAGCGCTCGGCCCCGTTCCCGCGACACAGTGGCTGCGGGAGTTGCCGGTCGACGGGGAGGACGAACGGGTGGAGTGGGACTTCTTCCTGGCGCACGCCGGCGCGGACAGCCCCACCGCGGAACGGCTGCGGTCCCTGCTCGAACCGCACGCGACCGTCTTCGACGACTCGATGTTGCGCGCGGGCGAGGAGTGGGACCTGGTCCTCGACCGGCACCTGCGGGCATCGGTGATCACCGTGGTGCTGGTGTCGCGACGCACCGAGAACGCTGTCTACCTGCGTGAGGAGATCGCCCGCGCGATCGGGTTGGCCCGCGCGGACGCCCGGCGACGCGTCGTCCCGCTGGTGCTGGAGGACGTCGACGCGCTGCCGTACGGGCTGGAGCTGCGGACGCCCGTGCGGCTGGCCGACGGCCTGGACCTGGCGGGTGCGGCGGGCAAGCTGCTGGAGTCGTTGCACGACTCGCGCCTGCCGCGCAGCGAGGGCCCGCACGTGGTCGCCGCACAGCTCGGGCCGCTGCTGGCGCGGCTCGACCTGGACGCCCTGCGCGGCGTCCGGTCGGAGCTGCTCGCGGACGCGGTGGACGAGGTCGGCGGGTCCGCCGCCCTGTGGCGGCACCTGGGGCGGCGCGGTCTGGACCCGCGGGTGCTGCTGCCCGCGCTGCCCGGCCACGAGGAGGCGGCGGCCCGCTGGGCGCTCGGCGCCGAAGCCGTGCCCGGTGCTCGTGAACTGGCGGCCGCGGTGCGTCGGCAGCTGGTGCGCCGGCTGGACGGGCGCACCGACCTCGCGGCCGCGTCGGTCGAGCTGCGCCGCGAGGTGCTGTCCGGCCGGGCGCTGTCCCCGGACGCGCGACGCCTCGCGGCCACCCTCGCCGCCGCCCTGCCGCCGGTCCGCTCGGCCTCCACCGAGGCGGTGCTGGTGCGCCGGGGCGAGCCGACCGACCTGCCTGTCGCGCTGTCGCCGCTGCACCGCACGGCGCTGGGCATGACGGCCCTGCCGCCGCGCGATCCCGGGTTGGTCGGCCGCGACCGGCTGGTCGCCGACTTCGTCGAGCGGATCACGGCGGCGCTCGCCCGCCGGGGCCGTGCCACGGCGCTGTGCACCGGTCAGCTCGGCGCGGGCGTCTCGGCCGTGGCCGTCGAGGCGGCCCACGTGCTGGCCGACCGGTTCCCCGGCGGCGTCCGGTACGTGGACCTGCTCGGCCTCGACGCGCGCCGGGAGGCGGCGGACGTCGCCAAGCTGGTGTGCCACAGCGTCGGCGTGACGCCCGAGCCCGGCGCGGAGGCGGCGCACCTGCGGGCCGCGCTGGACGGGCTCGGCGTGCTCCTGGTGCTGGACAACGCGTTGGACGCCAAGCACGTCGCCGCCCTGGTGCCCGCGCCGCCCACCTGCGCGATCATCGTCACCTCGCGCAGCCGCACCCAGGGCTACGCCGACGTGGTCGTGCACGTGCCGCCGCTGGACCGCGCCGCGTCGGTGGAGCTGCTGGCCGGCGTCCGGGCCGGTGCGCCCGCCCAGGCGCTGGACCGCATCGCGGCGGCGTGCGCCGACCTGCCGATGGCGTTGCGGCTCATCGCGGCCTGGATGACCAACCACCCGGAGACCGGCGCCGAGGGCGTCGCCCGGCTGGTGGCGCGCGAGCGGACCAGGCTCGCGTTCCTGGACGACGACGTGCTGCCGATGCGGCTGGCCATCGAGCTCAGCTACCGGCACCTGGACGACGACGGGCGCACGGCGTTCCGGTACCTGCCCGCCGCGCCGGGCTCGGCCGCGACCGCCGAGGACCTCGGCCGCGGCTTGGCGCGCGACCCGGACGCCACCCGGCTCACCCTCTACCGCCTGGTGGACCGCAGCGTGGCCGGGTACGAGGAACCGACCGACCCGCCCGAGCCGGTGTTCCGGCTGTTCGAACTCGTCCGCCTGTACGCCTTGGAGCGGCTGGAGGAAGAGGAGTCGCCGGCCGCGGTGGCCCGCTTCCGCCTGCTGCTGCTGACCCGGCTGCGCGACGACCTGCGCACGAGCCCCGAACCCGGCCTCGCGCTCCGGCTCGACCCGACGCCGCTGGTCGCCGCACGTGACCTCGCCGAGCGCGAGGAGTGGTTCGACCTGGCGGGAGACCTCACCGACGAGCTGCGCGGCGTGCACGAGGCGGAGGCCGACGAGGAGTCCGTCCGCGAGGACCGCGCGCACGCGGCCCGGCTGCGGCACTACGGCGGACATGACGAGGCGGCCGCGCGCGAGTACCTGGAGCTGGCCCGCACCCTCGACGGCCAGGCCGCCGACGACGCGTTCGCCGCCGCCGAGCGCATCGCCGCCGCCGCCGGGCTGCACGAGCTGGTCGGGCGCATCGCGTTCGAGCTGGCCGTGCACCGCGAGGATAAGTCGGACGCAGCCGGCGCGCTGGACGCGGGGAAACGCTCGGTCGAAGCGTTCACGGCCGTGCGGAAGAACGCCACCGCGCTGCCCGTGGCGATCAACAACACCCGGCTCGCCCTGCGCCTGAACGACTACCGGACCGCCCGGCGCTGGGTCGCGGTGACCCGCACCCTGGTCGACGCCCGGACGCCGCTCGGGCTGCGCGCCGACGCGGCCTACGAGGAAGCCAGGGCGGCGACCGGTCGTTCCGTGCCGTCCCTCTGGCGCACCGCCTCAGACCTCTACCGCCGGCACGGGAACCCCGGCAACGCGGGCCTCGCCGCGTTCTTCGGCGCCCGCGCGGCACGCGCGCAGGCGTCCCACGCCGAGGCGACCGAGCTGTTCCTGGCCGCCGCCGACCTGCACCGCAGGGCAGGCGACGACAACCGGGCGGTGTGGGCGACGGTGGAACTCGCGGCCATGCACGCCGGCATCGGTCGACACGCCCACGCCCGGGACCTGCTGACCGCGCTGCTCGACCGGCCGGCGAGGGCCCGGCACCCCGGTGTGGCGGCCGAGGTCGCCCTGCGCGCCACCGTGCTGTCCTACCTGGCCGACGGCTTACCTCCGCCCGCTGCGCACCTGCCCGCCGTGCCCGCCGACGACCCGGACCGGGCACGGCGGTTGGCCTCGGTCGCGGACGCGCTGCGGCGACCGGAGCGCCACGAGGGCGTGCTGCGCCGGTTCGCCGAGTCGGCGATGGTGTACGAGCCACCGGCCAACGACCCCTGGCTGCACCGCACCCTCGGGGAGGAACCGGGCGACCCGAAGGAGTTGGGCGCCAGGTGACGGCGACCGGCCGGTGCCGGTCGCCGCCACCCGTCGTCCGCCGGATCTGCGGACCCTCCGCGACGGATTCGTCGTGACGGGGTCAGAGCTTGCCCGCGCCCGCGCCCGCCGTGACCGACGACTTGACCGTGCCGACGCCGTCGGCGGTGTAGCCGTACGGGATGGCCGCCACCGTGCCGTTCACCTCGCACGGTCCGGAGTTGGTGAGCGAGTTGTCGCGCGCCACCAACCGCCCCGGGTCGGAGTCCGCGTACCCGCTCGCCGACCAGCACGCCTGCTGCACGTTCTCGAAGACGTTGCCCTCCACGAGCAGCCCGGCGTCCATGAGCGAAGCGATGGCGTAGGAGGAGGAATTGTTGTTCACGTTGGAGTAGTAGTTGTTGAACACGTGCACCGTCTCGCCGAAGCGCACCCGCGGGCTGCGCTCGAAGGTCCGGTCGAACCAGTTGTGGTGGTAGGTGACCCGCAGGTGCCCGCGGTCCTCACCGCCGTTGCCGTCGGAGTGGCCGACGAGCGAGGTCTTCCAGTGGTTGCGGATGACGTTCCACGACACCGTGATGTAGTCGGCGGCGTGGGTGATGTCCAGCATCCCGTCGTAGAAGTCGGGGTTGTCCTCGATGGTGCTGGACATGGTGTTGTGGTCGATCCAGACGTGCGTGGCGCTCTCGATCTGGATCGCGTCGTTGCCGGGCACCCCGCGGATGTTCATGTTCTGGATGATCACGTTCGCCGGGGTCATGTCCTCGATGTTGAGGGTGGTCCCGGAAATCCCGGAGTTGGCGCCGACACCCCGGATGGTCTTGTCGGCGCTGATCTCCACGGTGCCCGAGCCGCTGATCATGCCGTTGACCAGGATGGTCCGGGCGCCCGATGCCTGCGCCTGCGTGCGGAAGTCGGCGAAGGTGCTCACGGTGACCGTGGTGCCGCCCGCGCCACCGGTGGTGCCGCCGGCCTGCGTGGCCCAGCCGATGATCCCGCCCGGCGGTTGCGGCTGCGTGCCACCGGCCTCGAAGTCGAGGAAGTCGACGTTGGGCAGGCCGGCGGAGGTGGTGGGGTTCAACCGGATGGTGTTGGCGCCCGCGGCGACCGACACGGTCAGCGTCTTGGTCACCCAGGTCGACCAGGCGCCGGTGCCCTCGAACGAGGGTGCCTGGACGGTGGACCCGTTCACGACCAGGTTCGCCGGCCGGGCCGCGGTCGTCCCGTTGGCGAACCGGACGCCCAGCGTCGCGGTGCCCGCCGCCGCGGCGGTCACGGTGAACTGGGCGTAGCCGCTCGTGGAGTTGGTGCCGTTGCAGAAACCGCTGCCGGAATACCCGGACCAGTTGGCGTCGATCGTGCCGGCGCACACCGAGGGCGAACCCTCCGCCTCGTAACGCGTGGGCGCGGCCTGTGCGGCGGCGGACGCCACGACGGCCAGCGCTCCGGCTAACAGGCCGACACAGGCAATCAATGATCTCGAACGCATGATGAGTCTCCGTGGGGGAGCCGCGAGCAGGGGTGGCGAAATCGAATGAATGCGAAGTGAATCGCGACGCCGAGGAACAGATCTTTGCGTCGCCGTCGGAGGAAATCGCTTTCCCTTCGGATGCTATGAGGTCCGCAACGTGCGGTCAATGATCGGTCATACCTGTGAACAAAAGCGCCGGCGGCTGGTCATACTCGTGAACACGAGCGCGCGAACGGCCGTCCCGTGGATTCCGAATTGCGTCCGCCGCGGCCCGTGGGAACGGTTTCGGGGCTTGCGTCCGAGGCGTGTGCCTCGCGACACTGCACGCTTCCGCTGACGGTAGGGGGACACCATGCGGACGTTGCTCGTCACCGCGTTGGCCGCGAGTCTGCTGGTGGTCGCGCCCCGGGCCGAGGCGGCGACGATCGCCTGGCGGCCGTGCCCGGAGCAGCCCGCGGCCGAGTGCGGCACGGTGTCCGTCCCGCTGGACTGGGCGGACCCGCGCGGTGCGAAGGTCGACCTGGCCGTGTCACGGGTCCGCGCCACCGATCCGTCACGCCGGATCGGCGTGGTGTTCGTCGACGCGGGCGGTCCCGGCGGGTCCGCCGCGGAGTTCGCCCGCGCCCCGTACCTGAGCGCCGAGGTGCGGGCGCGGTTCGACGTCGTCGGCTTCGACCAGCTGGGTACGAACGGCAGTTCGGCGATCCGCTGCTCGTCGGAGCTGATGGCGCGCAACCCGGGTGACGACCCGGCGGACGAAGCCGCGTTCGCCGCGCTGGCCCGGCACAACCGCGCGGTCCGCGACGACTGCCGTGCCCGCCACCCGGTGTTCGACCACGTCGACACGGCCCGTTCGGCGCGGGACATGGATGCGGTGCGCAAGGCCTTGGGCGAGCGGCGGGTCAGCTTCTACGGCATCTCCTACGGCACGCTGCTCGGCCAGCAGTACGCGGAGCTGTTCGGCGCGCGGGTCCGGTCGATGGTGCTGGACGGCGTGATCGACCACAGCGTCGACCTGCGCCACTTCGTGCTGGACCGGGCGCGGGCCGTGGAGGAGGCGTTCGACGTGTTCGTCGCGTGGTGCGCGGAGAACGCCACGTGCGCCTTGCACGGGCAGGACGTCCGCGCGGCCTGGGAGCGGGCACTGCGTGCGGCGGACGAGAACGGGATGGGACGGCGCTACCTGATCGCGTGGGCGTTCGCCGAGATGCGCGGCGGGGCTTGGGAGGGCCTGGCGGCGCTCATCGCGGAGGTCGGCGGCGCGCGGACGTCGTTCGAGCCGAACTACGACTCGCTGCGCTACGCCGTGGTGTGCCAGGACTTCGCGCTGCGGTTCGAGGACTTCGGCGAGTACCGGGCGTTGCGGCGGGCCGAGCTGCGCGCGGCGCCCACGATGCGCGGCACCTTCCTCGGCCACGACGAAGCCGCCGCCTGCGTCGGCTTCACCGGACGCCCCACCAACCCGCCGCACCGCCTCGACGTCGCCGCCGCGCCGCCGCTCCTCCTGCTGACGAGCCGCTACGACGTGGCCACTCCCTACCAGTGGGCGCGCAACGTGCACCGGCAGGCGAAGGGCTCGCACCTGGTCACCTTCGACGGGCCCGGCCACGGCGTCTACCACGCCAACGACTGCACGAGGACGGCCGCGGACACGCACCTGCTCGGCACGGCACCCGGACGCGACACGACCTGCTGACCTGGCCACGCCCGCGTTCGCCCGGTTGTGACGGGCTGCTGTAACCACTATTGTCGGTTACATGGCATTGAGCTGGAAACTGGTCATCGACAGCGGGAACGCGCCCGTCCTCGCGGACTTCTGGGCCGCGGCGCTGGAGTACGAAGTGGAGGACCCCAGCGCGCTCATCGAGCAACTGCTGGCCGCCGGTCACCTCGGCGAGGAGGCGGTGACCGAGCACCGCGGCCGCAAGAACTTCCGCGGGTACGCGGCGATCCGCCACCCCGAGGACCCGTTCGACGAGACCAGCGGCATCGGCCGCGGCAGGCGGCTGCTGTTCCAGGACGTGCCCGAGGGCAAGACGGTCAAGAACCGCCTGCACATCGACGTCCACGGCGGACCCGGTGGGCTGGAGGAGCTGGTGGCCAGGCTGGAGGAGCTGGGCGCGACGCGGGTCCGCGAGTTCGACCGGGGGCCGGCCGGGCACTGGTGGGTCATGCTGGACCCCGAGGGCAACGAGTTCTGCGCGTCCTAGGTCCGGCGGTGGCCTCGGACCAGACCCGGAGGTGACCGCACGTGTCCGAACGCGGTGTGCGCGACCTGGTGCTCCGAGGCGGTCGCCGGTGGTGGGGCGCCGGCGTCGACCCCGAACCCGTCGACCTGCTGATCCGGGGCGGCGTCATCGCCGGGGTGGCCGCCGGGCCGGGCGACGCCGAGGTCGTCGACGTGGCCGGTGGCCTGATCGTCCCCGGCCTCGTCGACGCGCACTGCCACCTCGACAAGACGTTGTTCGGCGGCGAGTGGGTGCCGCACTCCGCCGGTGACCCCCTCGCCGAGCGGATCGCGAACGAGCGCCGTCGGCGCGGCGAACTCGGGCTGCCGAGCGTCGACAACATGGCCGCCCTGGTGGAGCGGATGAGCGCGGCGGGCACCACGCACGTCCGGACCCACACCGACGTCTACTCCGACGTCGGTCTCGCCGGGATCGAGGCCGTGCGGGCGCTGGCCGAGCGGTTCGCGGACCGCGTGACGATCGAGCAGGTCGCCTTCCCCCAGCAGGGCATCCTGGCCGACCCCGGCACCGCCGCCCTGCTGGACGAGGCGTTGCGGCTCGGCGCGACGGCGATCGGCGGCATCGATCCCGCCGGGTTGGACCGCGATCCCGTGCGGCACCTGGACGTCGTGTTCGACCTGGCCGAGAGGCACGGCGCGAACGTGGACATCCACCTGCACGACGGCGGTTCGCTGGGCGAGTGGGAGCTGGAGCTGATCACCGAGCGGACCAGGGCGCTCGGCATGGGCGGCATGGTCGCCGTCAGCCACTGCTACGCCCTCGGGCAGGCGGGGGAGTCGCGTCAGGACCAGCTCGTGGCGGGCCTCGCGGAGGCGGGCGTCGCGCTGGTCACCGCCGCCGCCTACGGCTTCCCGGTGCCACCGCTGAAGAAGTTGCGGGCCGCCGGCGTGGCGGTCGCGTCGGGTCACGACGGGATCCGCGACCTGTGGGGGCCCTACGGGTCGGGCGAGATGCTGGAGCGCGCGATGCATCTGGCGTACCGCAGCACGTTCCGCCGTGACCCGGACATCGAGCTGGCGCTGGAGACGGCGACGTACGGCGCGGCGCGGGTGCTGCGGCTGGAGGACCACGGCGTGGGCGTCGGTTGCCGGGCCGACCTCGTGGTGCTGGACGCCCGGACGCCCGCCGAGGCCGTCGTGACGCACCCGACCCCGTCGCTCGTGCTGAAAGCGGGCGCGGTCGTCGCGACGGCCTGACGCGACCCGCGTCGACCGCTGCCGGGCGTCGGCTGACACGACCCGCGCCCGGGCGACGGCGTCGCGGGACCGTCGTCTCACGCGGTGATGGTGGCCGCCACGATGCACGTGTCGTCCAACGGCGTGGCGGGGACCAGGCGTGAGGTCAGCGCCTCCGGCATCCGCGCGGGGTCCAGCTCCGCGACGAACCCGAGGATCTCCTCCATCAGGTGCTCCAGGTCGTCACCGCGGGCGCCCGACGAGGGGCGGCGCTCGATGAGCCCGTCGGTGAACATCAGCACCGTGTCGCCGGGCGCCAGGAGCGTGCGGGCCGTCGCGTACACCGCTCCCGGCACGGCACCCAGGATCGGGCCCGCCGGCCGGTCCAGCCGGCGCACCTCGCGCGACCGCAGCAGCAGCGGCGTCGGGTGCCCGGCTTGCGCCCACGACAGCCTGCGGGTGGTCGGCTCGAACCGGCCGACGACCGCCGAGGCGAGCGTGATGTCGCCACCGCCGGTCAGCATGCGGTTCAGCACGTCCAGGACACCGGCCGGGTCGGGGTTGGTGAGCGCGGCGCCGGTGAGCGCGAACCGCAACTTCGCCATCGCGGCCGCGGTCGCCAGGCCGTGGCCCGCCACGTCCCCGATGGCCAGCAGCGTGCTGCCGTCGTCGATCGGGAACGCGTGGTACCAGTCGCCGCCGACCTCCGCCCACTGCTCGGCCGCCAGGTAGCGCACCGCGACCCGCATCCCCGGCAGCTCCAGCGGCCGGCTCGGCAGCGGCAGCACGGCGGAGCGCAGGTGGTTCGCGACCTGGTGCTCCTGCGCGAACTGCTCGCTGAGGTCGAACATCCGCTGCTCCGCGCGCCGCGTCGCGGTCACGTCCTGCAGCACCACGTCCAGCCGGATCGGCCTGCCCTGGACGTCCAGCACGGGCTCGCCGATGAACCGACCGCACCGGATCTGCTCGCCGGCCTTCAGGTGCAGCTCGGAGTCGGTGCGCTCGCCCAGCTCCACCATCCGCCGCACGGCGTTCTGGAGGATCGGCAGGTCCTCGCCGACCACGGACGCCCGGATCTCGTCCAGCGACATCGGGCCCAGCGCCGGGTCGCGGTCGAAGATGACGTAGAGCTGGTCGGACCAGTCGATCTCGTTGGTCACCAGGTTCCACTCGCCCCAGCCGATGTTGCCCAGGCGCTGGACGCTGCGCAACCGCTCCAGCTGCAACGGGTCCTCGTGCTCGCGCCAGGCCAGGATCAGCCCGTCGCCGAACTTGCCGACGGTCAACGTGTACCGGCCGTGCTGCGGCAGCCCGGGCGTGTTCTCCTCGTAGTCGAACGTGCTGACGACCTCGCGGACCCCGGTGCGCAGCACGCGGTAGAACGCCGCCCACAGCTCGCTCTCGGCGATGGTCGGGTAGCTGGTGAGCATGCTCCGCCCGACCAGCTGCCGGTAGCGGCGGCCGGCGAGGTCGACCGCGTCGGGACTGGCCGCCTCGAACCGGAAGTCGACCACCTCCCCGTCCTCGTCGTGGACCGCGCCGAGCAACGCCACCGAGCCGGGCAGCACGTCCAGCAGGTGCTGGGCCCAGAGCGTCCAGTTGCGACTGTGCGCGGCGCCGTCCGTGCTCATCAGCGACAGCAGCGTGGATCCCGCCGCCCGGATCAGCACCTCCAGCTCCCACTGCTCGTCGGACGAGAAGTCGTGGCCCTCCGTCCACAGCAGACCCATGACGCCCGCCGTGCGCGTCTGGTCCCGGAACGGCAGCCAGGCACGCGACCTCCACACCGTCTCGGGATCCCCGATCAGGTGGTACCGCCGACGCGCGTCGTCCAGGTCCGGCAGCCACTGCGGCAGTCCGCTGCGCACCGACGCGAGGACGCCGGTGTTGAGCCGCAGCGGCACCCGCTCCCACTCCAGCCGCACCTTGGCCGGCACGTCCGCGGCGGCCTCCAACCGCATCCCACCGTCGGGTTCCAGCACGTAGACCAGTACGCCGTCGCAGCCGACGTGCTCGCGGACGAGTTCGGCCAGCTCCTCGGTGTCGGCCGCGGTGCCGATCGCGGCGAGGGCCACCGGCTGCGGCGTGCGTTCGCCCATCGGCGCCGGCGAGGGCTTCGGGATGTCGACCCGCCCCTCGTAGCGGGTCGGGTCGAAGGAACCGTCGCCGGACGCGGGGCGCGGGCCGGGTGGCGGCGCCGGCACGCCGAGCACCCCCGCCGCGATGACGGTCAGGTCGCTGCCCGTCGCGTGGGAGAGCCGCAGCATGTCCTCGAACGCCTCGTCGGGTCGGCACGACAGCCGCTCGGCGAGCACACCCTTGGCCTGCTCGACCACGGCCTGCCTGCGCGCAGCGGTTCTCAGCCGGTCGATCTCGTCGCGCTGGCGGGCGACGAGATCGGCCAGCGCCGAACCGGTGGGATCCCGCTGGACTGCCATCGCGTCCAGCATCACCCGCGAACCCACCGAGCGCCACGCGATGGGACGACAAAGAGGACCGCGGCCGCGTCGGTCCACGACCGGTGGTGACTGGGCGTCACCACTCAACCGTGGTCGCTTGTCACGCTTCGACGCCCGCCCGCGGGCACCGGCCTCGACTAGGTTCGGGGATCGGTCGGTCGCCGCAACGGAGCCGGAGGTGCGGGAGTGCGTCCACGACTTCGTGCCGACGTCCGGTACGCGAAGACCCCCGACGGGGTGCACGTGCGCGGCTCGGCGGGTGCGTGCACGCTGACCGGCGACACCGGCTACGAGTGGCTGGACCGGCTGGCCCCGTTCCTCACCGGCGAGCACGCGTTGAGCGACCTGGTGGAGCCGCTGCCGAGCGACCAACGGGCCGTGGTGGAGCACCTCGTCCGGGCGCTGTTCGAGCAGCGGTTGCTGGTGGACGCGGCCGACGACCCGCCGCACACGCTCAGTGACGAGGAACTGCGGGTCTACCAGCCGGAGATCGCGTCCATCCGGTCCGGGGCGGACTCCGCCGAGCACCGGTTCGAGCGGTTGCGGTCGGCGCGCGTCACCGTCCTCGGCGGTGGGCCGGTGCTGCCCGCGCTGCTGGCGGCCGGGTTGCGCTCGGGGTGGCGGCGGGTGTCGGTCCGGACGGACGAGGGCGACGTGGACGGCTTGACCGCGGTGGCGCGCGACGCCGTCCGTGACAGCGCCCAGCACGTGGCGGTCGACGTGGCGCGCGGGCTGCCGCTGGACGACACCGACCTCCTGCTGTGCGTGTCCGACCGCCCGGACGACCTGGTGGCGGCGGCGCACGCGTGCGGCCGGGCCGGGGTGGCGGTCGGGCAGGTGCTGCTGGGCGGCGACGAGGCGTGGGTGACGGCGGTCGGTCCACCGGAACGGGTCGCGGCCGAGTCGTGCTGGCGTCGGCTGGGCGCGGGGCGCGGCGGGGAAGCGGGCGAGTCGTGCCGGCATCGGCTGGGCGAGTGGCGGGGTGGGGAAGCGGGCCAGGGGGTGCTGACCGACCCCTGGCCGGGCGTGGTCGCGTCGCACCTGGTGCTGTCGTGCTTCTCGTACCTCACGGGCTCGGCCCCCGAGGTCGCGGAGCCGGTGTTGACCCGCGTCGACCTGCGCGACCTGACCACCCGCGTGCACCGACCCCGGCCCTACCTGGTGACGGGGGACGTGCGGCCGGACGCGGTGGCGGACGTGGCCGGGTTCCCCGAGCGGATCCGGCGGTTCGTCGACGACCGGGTCGGCGTGCTCCGCCGACTGGACGAGGACGACCTGCCGCAGGTGCCGCTGGCGGTCTGCCGCGCGTCGGTGTCCGACCCGGAGTCGGTGCTGCCCGCCCGGGCGCCCGCGCCGGTGGTGACGGGGTGGGGCGGTGACCGGGACGAGGCGCGGTGGCGTGCCGCGCTGGCGGGGTTGGCGACCTACGGGAGCCTGGTCGACCCGGGCGGTGAGCGCGTCGACCTGCTCACCGGCGGCGCGTGCGAGATCGGCGCGTGCGAGATCAGTGCGGTCGAGGGCCGGGTCCCGTACCGGGCGCCGGTCGGGGTGGCCGCCGGTCGGTCGTGGGGTGACGCGGTCGCGGCCGGGCTCCGGGCGCACTGCGAGGTGCTGGTCGCCGAACGCGCGGAGACCGCGCGGCGCTGCGAGCTCGCCACGGCCGTGCGGGAGGTGGGCGACGAGCGGGCGCTGCGGCTGCTGCGGTTCTTCGAGACCGCGGGCGTGGAGGTGGGGGCGACCGACCTGGGCGGCGTGCTGGGCGTGCCCGCGTTCCGGTTGCTGGTCGGCGGCACCGCGATCACCTCCTGCGCGACCACGGTCGCCGAGGCGTTGCGCGACGGGTTGGAACGCGCGGTGCTGCACTGGCAGTGCGGCCTGCCGGAGGACGCCGCGGTGACGCGGTGGGCGGCGGAGGGCGACCACCCGCCACCGGCGCCCGCGGACGACCCGCGTTGTCAGGCCCTGTTCGCGGCGCTGCGCCGGGCGGGACGCGCACCGGCCGCGGTCGCGCTGCTGGTGGACGATGACGTGCGGGCCCTGGTGCCCTGCCTGGTCCGGGTGGTCGACGATGACTGAGACGATCGCCGGGACGGCGGAGGTGCGGGGCGCGTTGCGCACCGCCCTGACCGGCGCCGCCGCGGGCGCCGATGGTCGCATGGGGCGGTTTGACCGTATAGGGTGGTTCGACCGTGTGGACCGGTTCGGCCGGGCGGTGCAGTTCAGCCGGGTGGTGCAGTTCGGCCGAGTGGTGCGGTTCGGCCGGGTGGTGCGGTTCGGCCGGACGAGGCGGTTCGACGCCGACCGGGCGGCCCGGATCCGGCGACCTGGGCGAGGTCCGGCAGGCAACCGATCAGGCCCTCTTGCGCGGTCACCGGTGCACCGCCGGCGGACCGTCCTCATCGGACGTGGCGCCGGGTGTGCGGCTCCGCGGTCGCGGAGGTCGTCGTGCCCGCGAACCCTGTGGACGACCTTCGGTGGGATTTTCGCCGCGACGCCATTCGGACGTACCGGGAACTTCGCCCGAACGCGGTGGCTTGACCGTTCCGGTACGGGACTCCGCACCCCCAGGTGGACAACCGCAGTGGCGACGACTCGCTAACTATATGTCAAGTATCCTGTTTCGCCTCTACGGTGGGTGGCGTCGTGGCAACTACACGTATCGGTCCTGTGTGGATGATGGTCCGAGGTTAATTCTGTGAAAACGAGCCAACCTGCTCTGATCGGGTGAAGCGGGATGTGCCCTCCTTGCTGGTCACAGGCCTGCGGTGCTAGACACTTAATGCGAGCGATCGTTCAAATAGATCATTACGCGTATAGCAATCGTGATCTCGGCGTGGGGGAGCTGTGGGGGAATCGGGCGCGTTACCGTGGGCAACCGTCCCGGGCACCGCGCCCAGGGCCTCCCGGTTGCCGACCACCGCCGACCGCCCGCGTTCCGGGTCCGCTCCCGGAACGGGCCGCCCGGCCTTCGCCCCACCTCCCGCACCGCCTGCTCGCCGGGGCCCGACCCGCCCCGTGCGGCGGTGCGAGGCCGACCGGCGCCGGCGACGGCGCGACGGGCGAGACCGGACGCACCTCGGTCGAGGCGCCCCGCGCGGTGCCGACACCGGGGCGCACACCCGTGACCCGCGCGCGGATCGACGGTGTCCGCGCCGACCGGCGCCCGGCCCGGACCGGGGCCGGCGCGGACCGGCGGCGGCAGCGCACCCGGTCCGAAGACCAGTCCGTCACCACCCACCCGCCAACCCGGGAAGAGGCCGTGGTCCCATGACCAAAGCCGTTCGCACGGCAATCGCCGCCGCCGGCACGTTGCTGGTCTGCGCCGCGTTCGCGGTGCCGGCGATCCGGCCCACCCTCGGCTCCGCCGAGGAGTCGAGCCTGGCCGCGACGTTCCGCTTCGACACCGAGCAGCTGAACGCACCGCCACCCGACGCGAGGGCGGAACGGCCCGTCGCACCCACCCTGCACGGCATCCGCAGCTGGATCTCCGCGGTCGGCGCCGCGGTCGCCTCGGTCGACCTGCGCGGCGCCGGGAGGCCGGGCGACGTGTGCCTGGTCGACCCGAGGGACGACTCGGTCACCGTGCGCGCGGTGCCGGGCGACGAGGACCGGTACGAGCCGGTGCGCCTGACGCCGACGGGCGTCGCCTACGGCCCCACGATGGCCCCGATGGGGTGCGTCCCCGCGGATCTCGACGAGGACGGCGACCTGGACCTGCTGGTCTACTACTGGGGCCGCACGCCGCTGCTGTTCGTCAACACCGGTCTCACCGGGGGTGTGCCCGGCCCGGGCACCTTCCGCGCGCGGGAGCTGCTCAACCCGGTCGAGGTGTGGAACTCCACCGCCCTCAACGTCGGCGACGTCGACGGCGACGGCCACCTCGACCTCCTGGTGGGCAACTACTTCCCGGACGGGGCGCGGGTGCTCGACCCCGGCGCCACCGACGACATGCGCATGGCGGTGCAGGACTCCATGTCCCGCGCGCGAAACGGCGGGAGGAACCGCATCCTGCTCACCAAGCCGCGCGGCGCCGACCAGGCCCCCGAGCTGGTGGACGCCAGTGACGCGCTGTCCCCGACGGCCTCCGGCTCCTGGACGCTGTCGATCGGCCTGCAGGACCTCGACGGCGACGGTTTGCCGGAGGTCTACCAGGCCAACGACTTCGGACCGGACCAGCTGATGGTCAACGAGTCGTCCCCCGGCCGGGTGGTGCTGACCGAGGTCGAGGGCGAGCGCGACCTCGTCACGCCGAAGTCGGAGGTGCTCGGCCACGACTCGTTCAAGGGCATGGGCGTGGCGTTCACCTACGACCCGGGCGCCACGCTGCCGACGATCGTGGTCAGCAACATCACCACCCCTTACGCACTGCACGAGAGCAACTTCGCGTTCACGCCCCGGGGCGAGGGCGCGGAGCTGAGGGACGGCGAGTTCCCCTACCGGGAGAGCAGCGAACGCCTGGGGCTCGCCCGGGCGGGGTGGTGCTGGGACGTCAAGGCCGGTGACCTCAACGGCGACGGCGTGGACGAGATCATGCAGGCCAACGGTTTCCTCAAGGGGGAGGTGGACCGGTGGCCGCTGCTCCAGGAGCTCGCGATGGGCAACGACGAGTTGGTCCGCCACCCGTGGGCGTGGCCCGCGTTCGGCCCCGGCGACGACCTCTCGGGCCACGAGTCGAACCCGCTGTGGGTCCGGGGCGCCGAGGGCGTGTACGCCGACCTCGCACCGGCCGTCGGCATCGCCACGCCGGACAACAGCCGCGGCCTGGCGCTGGGCGACGTGGACGGCAACGGCTCGCTCGACGTGCTGGTCGCCAACCAGTGGGAGGACTCCGTGCTGCTGCGCAACCGGGCGCCGGTCGACCGCACGGCGAACCTGCGGTTCGTGCGCGTCACCGGGTCGGGCGCGACCGAGGTGCAGGCGCTGGGCGTGCACGTCGAGCTGCACCACCCCGACCGCACCCAGCGGGCGCAGCTCTACCCGGCGAACGGGCACGCGGGGGTGTCCGCGGCCGAGGTGCCCCTGTTCCTGCCCGACGGCGAACCCGCGCGGGCGACGGTGCGCTGGCGCGACGCCTCCGGGACGCACGAGGCCCGGGTAGAGGTGGCGCCCGGCCGCTGGACGGTGGTCCTCAACGGCGACGGAACGGCGGTAGTGCGATGACCACGACAGCATCGGCCGAGCTCCAGACCGGGGTCACCGGTGGCGCGGGCAGACCCGCCAAGCCGGCACCGGTCCCGCTGACGCCCGAGCTCCGGCGTGAGCGCGCGTTGCGCCGGTTCGCGGCGTCGATCACGGTGTTCACCGTGGTCGGCCACGTGCTGCTGGGGTTCGAGCAGTCACCCATCACCCCGATCGCGACCGTGCTGGTCGGGTACGCGACCGCGTTGTTGTTCGAGGCGCTCGACGCGTGGGCGACCGGCCGCACGCCGCAGTACCGCGGTGGGCCGCGCGCGTTGGTGCTGTTCCTGCTGCCGTCCCACATCGCCGCCCTGGCGTGCGCGATGCTGCTGTGGGGCAACGCGGCGCTGTGGCCCTACCTGTTCGCGGTCACGGTGGCCAACGCGAGCAAGTACCTGGTGCGGCTGACCGTGCGTGGCAAGCGGCGGCACGTGCTCAACCCCTCCAACAGCGGCATCGTCGTCACCCTGCTGCTGTTCCCGTGGGTCGGCATCGCACCGCCGTACCAGTTCACCGCGAACACCGGTGGTGCCATCGACTGGCTCGTGCCGCTCGCCATCCTGGTGCTCGGCACGATGATCAACGCGAAGCTCACCGGGAAGGTGCCGCTGATCCTCGGGTGGGTCGTCGGGTTCGCCGCCCAGGCCGTGGTGCGCTGGCTGCTGCTGGACCACCACCTGGTCGGCGCGCTGCTGCCGATGACCGGCGTCGCGTTCGTCCTGTTCACCAACTACATGATCACCGACCCGGGCACCACCCCGGTCGGCAGGCGCAACCAGGTGGCGTTCGGGGTCACCGCCGCGGCGGTGTACGGCCTGCTCGTGGCCAACGAGATCGTGTTCGGCCTGTTCTTCGCCCTGGTGATCACGTGCGTGCTGAGGGGCCTGGTGCTCGTGGGCGCGAAGTTCGCGCCGGCACGCGTCGCGGGCTCCGCGGCTCCGGCCCGTCGATCGGAGAGGTCGCCCGGATGACCGAGGTCGCGGCACGCACGAGGCACGACGGCTCGGAGGTCGTGACCGGCGTGGGGCCCTGGGTGCGCGCGTTCGTGCACCGGTGGGTCGACCACCACGGTCGGCCCGACACCTCCGACAGCGTGGACTGGGCCCGTTACGCGCCCCACACGGACGCCTACCGGCCACCGGCGGCGCCGCGGGCGGGTGCGCGCAGGGGCTTGGTGGTCGAGCTCCGCGACGCGTCCGCGACCGTGCGCACAGTCGGGGGGATCACCGCTGCGATCGAGCGGATCGAGGCCGACCGCCCGGACCTGCTGGTCGTGCTGCACGACGGGCACCCGGCCGCGGCGGCGGTGGCGCGCAGCGTCGCGGCGGAGCGGCCCGAGTGCGCCGTCACCGCGGTCGACCGGCCCGCCCACCACGACTTCGACCCGCGGCTCGCCGCCCGGCGCGGTTACCTGGAGCTGCGCCTGGGCCGCGACGGCCGCTACCAGCGGCTCGTCACCCAGGCGCACCGCCCCGGCGCGCAGGCCGAGCCGGCGCTCGCACCGGGCGACGTGGTCCTGGTGACGGGCGGCGCGAACGGCATCGCCGCGCACTGCGCCGCGGCGCTGGCCGAGCGGTTCGGCGTGACGCTCGTCTTCCTCGGGCGGTCTCCCGCCGACTCGCCGGCGGTCCGGGCGGGCCTCGGCCGCTTACCGAGGCGCTCGCGGGCGCGTTACATCCAGTGCGACGTCACCGAGCCCGCCGACGTGCACACCGCCGTGGCGGCGGCCGCCACCTGCGGGCCCGTCCGCGGCGTGGTCCACGGCGCGGAGGTCGAGGCGCCCCGGCCGCTCGGCGCGGTCTCCGACGCCGCGCTGTGCGCGACCGTCCGGCCGAAGGTCACCGGTCTGCGGCTGCTGCTGGACGCCGTCGGCGACCAGGCGACCCTGGTGCTGGCCCTCGGCTCGACCGTCGGCCGCACCGGCATGGCGGGTTGGGCCACCCGGTGCATCGCCGACGACTGGATGCGCGTCGAGGTCGAGCGGTGGGCGGCGCGCCACCCCCGCTGCCGCACGCACGTGCTGGAGTGGACGCGGTGGTCCGGGCTCGGCACGGGCGAGTGGGTGGGCACGGGGGAGTGGGTGGGCACGGGCGAGCCGTCGGGGGCGGGCGGCCGGCCCGTGCCGCCGCGGTCGGGTGTCCAGCCGGTCGTGCCCGTGCCGCCGCGATCGGGTGTCCAGCCGGTCCTGCCCGAGCCGCCGCGATCGGGTGTCCAGCCGATCATGCCCGAGCCGCTGCGGCCGGGTGTCCACCCCATGTCGCCCGAGCCGCGGTTCGGTGTCCGGCCCCTCACACCGGAGCAGGGCACCGCCGCGCTCCTGGCGCTGCTCGCCGACCGGACCGCCCCCGTCACGGCCATGCTGACCGGCCGGCTGCCCGCCACCCCGACCGTGACCCGACGTCCCGCCGGTGAGCGCGGCCTGAGGTTCAGCGAGGAGGAGCTGGCCGGCACGCCCGGCGTCGAGGCGGTGCTGCGCGCCGAGCTGTCCCTGGCCACCGACCCGTACCTGGACGACCACCGCGTCCACGGCACGCCCGTGCTGCCCGCCGTGGTCGGTCTGGAGGCGATGGCGCAGGCGACCGCGTCGCTGCACGGCGGCCGGGCGCAGTGGGCGTTCGAGGAGGTCGGGTTCGCCTCGCCCGTCGTGGTGGGCGACTGGGGCACGCGGACGCTGAGGGTCGCGGCGCTGGCCGACGACCGCGGCGACCGGACCGACCTGGTGCTGCGCGACGACGCCGACGACTACCGGTCGGTCCGTGCGACGGCCCGGTCGTGCGGCGCCATCACCGAGCCGCCCGCGCCGGTGACCCTGCCGCCCGCCCCGGCGATCCCGCCCCGCGCGCTGGGACCCGCGGGACCGCACCCGTTCTACGGTCCGCTGTTCCGCCACACCGGCCGGTTCCGCCGGGTGCTCCGCTTCGACCGCCTGACCGCGTACGAGGTGCGGGCCTGGGTGGCCGCCGACGAGCACACCCGCTGGTTCTCGGCCTTCCACAGCGATCGCCTGCTGCTCGGCGATCCGGGCGTGCACGACGCGGCGGTGCACCTGCCGCTCGCCTGCGTGCCGCACCGCGAAGCGCTGCCCGTCGGCGTCGACCGGGTCACCTTCTGGGCCCGTCCCCAAGGGGTGCTGCACGTCCACGCCGTGGAGGTCGGGCACGCCGGCGACGAATACCGGTTCGACGTCGACGTGGTGGCCGCGGACGGCACGGCGGTGAGCCGCTGGGAGGGTCTGCGGATCCGCGCCGCGGGCGCCCGCGCCTGGTCGCGGTCCATGCCGGCGCCGCTGGTCGGTCCGTGGCTGAGCAGGCGCCTGTCGGAGCTGGGCGTCCACGGCCGCGCCGAGCTGATCTCCGACGACGGCCGGCTGGTGGCGACGGACCCGGCGGTCGGGCTGGTGACCCGGCGGTTCGCGGCCGTGTCGGTCACCGGCCTGGCGCAGGAGATCGCGGTCCGCACGGGCGAGGACATCGCCACGGCGGCCGGCCGGGTCTCGTGCGCGGTGCTGGCGCTGGGCCTGCCGGAGGAGGACGGCGGCGACCTGGTCGACGTGGCCGACGTCTGCCACGACGGGCTGGTGCTGTTGCGCGTGGGCGACCGGCGGGTGGTGACCGCGACGCTGCCGCCGGGTGCGCTGCCGAGGTTGGTCGCGGTGACCGCGGAGGACCGGTGCTAGACCAGGCCGAGCATCCTCGTGCAGCGGTGGATCGACTCCGGCGCGCCGTCCACCTTCACGTCACCGGTCACAATGGCGTCGAACGGGGTGAGCAGCCGCGCGCCGATGCGCACGAAGACGTCCGCCGCGCACGTGATGGTCAGGTCGGGCGTGCCGACCGGGTTCAGCACGAACGAGAGCTCGCCGCCGCGGACCTCGACGGCGTAACTGCTGTCGCCGACCCGGAACTCGTAGGTCTCGTCCACGTCCGGGATGCTGTCGTGGTCGATCATCGACTGGAGGGCGAGGAACCCCCACTCGTCGCGCACGGCCTTCTTGGTGTCCTCCTCGGTGAGGAAGCCCATGCCCCACTTGGCCAGCGCCAGGACCGGCCCGCGCAGCTCCGCGCCCTTGGCGGTGAGCTTGTACATCCGGCCACGTGAGTCGCCCTCCACCGGCAGCTGCTCGATCACGCCGTGCTCCAGCAGCATCCGGAGCCGGTCGGTGAGCAGGTTGGGGCCGATGCCGGGCAGGTTGTCCAGCAGGTTGTTGAAGCGCGTGGGGGTGATCAGCAGCTCGCGCACGATGAGCAGCGTCCAGCGCTCGCCGATGACGTTCAGCCCGCTGGCCAACCCGCAGAACTGGCCGTAGTCACGCCGGACGCTCATGGTGCGTGGCACCTTTCTCACAGTGGCTGACGCCAAGCCGAAAGTGGCTCACAAGTCAGATAGTAGCATCGGGTCTACTGCGTTTGGCTTCCTCCGTCATGCGATGGATGCTACGTCCCAGGTCGTAGGTATTTCGCACGGATGATTGTGCCGTTCGTCGGCACGCGCCGGCACCTCGGTCCGACGTGCTCGCCATGTCATCGCTACGGAAAGATAGTAGTATCCGGCGGGTACTCGACGGACCCGCCGGTTGGCTGGAGGTACCCCATGGCCTCGACCCCGCCCATCGAGATCGCGACGTGGATCGCCCTGGCGCCGGAGGAGGTCTGGCCCGCGATCGGCACCGGTGCGGGCTGGGACGGCTGGTTCACCTCGGGGACGGAGTTGGAGCAGCGGGCGGGTGGTGCGTTGCGCCTGGTGTGGCACGAGTTCGGCGCGGAGCGGTTGACCCTTGAGGACGGCGGTTCCGTCCTGACCTACGACGAGCCCTCGACCTTCGCGTTCACCTGGAACAGCCCGCCGTCGCGGGTGACGTTCACCCTCGCCGCCGAGGACGGCGGCACCCGGGTCACCGTGGTGGAGGACCGGCTACCGGACGGCGAGGAGGGTGTGCGGCGCGCCGTCTACTGCGCCGGTGGTTGGGGCGAGGCGCTCACGCTGCTCAAGTTCTGGTTGGAGCACAAGGTGACCTTCGACAGCGCCAGGTCCTGATGGCGGCGTGCCCCACCAGCTCGCTGGTGGGGCACGCCGGACGTCGTCGAGCTCAGGTCAGCGAAGTCACTCGCTGGCCAGCTCGCCGCCGTTCTCGACCACGTCGATCGTCCCGTCGGGACGGCCGTGGCACTTGATCGAGTTGAGCGTGAGCCGGCCGGAGCCGGTGTAGTCGCCCGACTTGCCGCGGAACGCGCCGTACAGCTTGGCGTTGGTCATCGGGCCCGCCACCGGGTCCGTCGGGTTGGACAGCTGGATCTCGCCCGCGCCGACCGTGCCCTGGTCGAAGGCGACCTCCAGGTTGACCGCGGCCCAGCCGTAGTAACGGCCGCGCACGCTCTGCACGAACGGCATCGGAGCCGCACGCAGGCGGTCGGCCCGCGCGCCGGTGCCGTGGATCTCGACGTCGCCCTGGCCGGCCAGGTTCGTCAGCGCCACGCGCTCCAGCGACACCGGGACCTGGATCTCCTCGCCCTTGCCGGTGACACCGCTGGGGTAGAACGGCCGCAGCGTGGAGGACAGGTAGTTGTGCTCCAGGTTGTTGCCGTCGTACTCCACGCTCAGGCCGCGGAACGGGAAGATCTCGTAGTGGCAGGTGCCGTCTTCCTTGAGGCCCTTGAGCTCCTTCTCGATCGTCAGCTCGGTGCGGAAGGTGCTGACGTTGGTGCTCGCCAGGACGCGGCCCTGGATCGACTCGAACCACAGCGGCGACAGCACGGCACGCACCGCGCCGACACCCGGCATCATGATGACGACCTTGCCGCCGATGATCAGCGGGACGGTCTGGTCGAAGTAGCCCGTCTCCTCGACCTCGGCCTCGTTGTAGATCCGGGTCGGGGCGATGCCGGTGATGTCACTGGCCAGCACCCGCGCGTAGTCGGCGACCTCGGGGTCGGCGTCGCTGGAGTACTTCTTCAGCACGCTCAGGGCAGCCGGGCCCGCGGAGCGGAGGGCCAGCCACAGGGCGCCCGACCGCACGCCGCGGTCGGACTCGGTGCCGATGAAGTGGTCGATGAACGACAGGGTCTCCTCGGGCTTGCGGTCCGCGAGCTCCCAGATCGCGCGCTCGCGCTCCAGCGGGCTGGTGTGCCCCTCGGCCACCTCGCGCAGCTCGCTGTCGTTCCGGCTGTCGAACGGCAGGAACTTCTCGGTGATGGGCCGGGCGAAGTCGAGGTACTCGGCCGGGTCGTGGTACCGCGCCGCCGGGGGCGGGGTCAGCGACACCAAGCCTGTCTTCAGACCGGTTTCGATCGACTGCGTCATGGTTCCTCCGTTGTCGGTTTCGCGGCGTCCCCTCCAGCTGCGGAGAAGTAGCTACATGAAAGCGAAGACACTTTGACGTTGTCAACGTCCGTTCGGCCGATACCTCGAACGGATCCACCCTGCCTAGACTGCGGGTGGAAGCTTGGTATTACTGGGGTGCACCACGGAACAGCGCGGTCGACCGCCACGGGGCGGCGGCCTGGGCTCGTTACCGTGCGTTCATTTAGCTAATGATAAGTAAAGTAGTTCGCCTGGATGGCATGCCGGTGACGGACCACGGAGGACTCATGGCGGACATGGCCGACACGGATCGCGCGCCAGGGGGCATCCCGCGGACCGAGGCGGTGGGCCGGGTCGGGCGGATCGGCTGGACCGTGCTCGGCGGCGTCGTCCGGGCCGCGGTCCGCCGGGGGGCGGCGCGGGTCACCGGCCGGGGCGCGGACCTGGGCACCTGGTCGGACGAGTTCGCGGTCGTCGTGGAGCGGCTGGGTCCGGCGTTCATCAAGTTCGCCCAGATCGCCAGCACCCGTGCCGACGTCCTGCCGCCCGGGGTGTGCCGCGCGCTGACCCGCCTGCACGACGCGGTGGCGCCGATGACCCGTCGGGAGGTCGAGGTCGCGCTGGCCAGGACGTTCGGCGTCGACTGGCGGTCCACGCTGACCGCGTTCGACCCCGATCCGGTCGGTTCCGGCAGCATCGCGTGCGTGTACCGGGCCCGGTTGGCCGACGGCCGGATCGTGGCGGTGAAGGTGCGCCGGCCCGACCTGGAGGCGACCGTCCGCCAGGACGTGGCGATCCTGCAGGCCCTGTTCGACCGGCTGGGCCGCCTGCGGCCGCTGCGCGGCGTGCCGCTGTCGGACATGGCCCGGTCCATCGGCACCGCCGTGCTGGGTCAGCTCGACCTCGACGACGAGTCGGCGAACATGGGGTCGCTGCGCCGCGACCTGGCCGCGCTGGACTTCGTGCACGTGCCCGAGCCGGTGCTGGCGCTGTGCCGGGAGACGTGCGTCGTGATGACCTTCGCCGAGGGGGTGCGCGACCGGGTCGAGGTGACCGAGCTGCCGCCCGACCGGCGCCAGGTGCTCGCCGACCAGGTCCTGCGGGCGGTGTTCGAGATGCTGTTCCGCACCGGCCTGGTCCACTGCGACCTGCACCCCGGCAACCTGCGGCTCACCCGCGCCGGGTCGATCGTCGTGCTCGACGCCGGGTTCGTGTACCGGGTGTCGGAGAAGGTCCGCACCCACCTGGCGCTGTTCTTCCTCAACCTGGGGTTCCGGCACGGCGAGAACTGCGCGAAGGCCGTGCTGGCGAGCGCGGAGCACGTGGGCAAGAGCGCCGCGACGGAGGCGTTCACCGCGGACATGGTCCGCCTCGTCGACCGGTTCGGCGGGGCCACCGCCCGCGACTTCGACCTCATCGAGTTCGCCACCGAGCTGTTCGCCAGCCAGCGCAGGCACGGCATCTACGCGGCGTCGGAGTTCGTGTTCCCGCTGCTGGCGCTGCTGATGGTGGAGGAGACCGTGCGCCGGCTGGACCCGGACATCGACTTCCAGGCGATCGCCCGACCCATCGTCTTCCGCGCCGCGCAAGCGGGTACGGCGGCCGGTGGGGTCGGCTCGAAGTTCGAGCTGTTCGCGACCTCCTCTTGACCAAGAAACTACTGTTTCCTACAGTGAGTTGCCTTCTGGCATTAGTGGTACCGCACCAGGCAGGAAGGGAAGCCGATGACACCCGACGAACTGATCGGTGAAGTCGCGAAGGTCCACGCCGACAGTGGCCGCATCCCACGGGATGCCGTGCTCGCCCGCCTGGCAACGGCTCTGCGAGACTTCGCCGGCGACGAGGAGAACCAGCGCCTGGTGGGGAAGTTGGTGCCCAGCACCAACTACGCCCGGCTGCTGCTGAATTCGCTGGACGACCCGTTCCAGATCGTCCTCGTGCTCTGGGCGCCCGGACGCGGCAGCCCGGTGCACGACCACGACGGAACCGTGGGCATGGTCAGCGCCGTGTTCGGTCGCACCCGGGAGATCAAGTACGAAATCCTGCACCAACATGGCTCTGAAGTGGCCCTCGCGCCCAGCGGTGACATGTTGATCGTCCCCGGCTGCACCACACCGATCTACCCGGAAGACGACATGCAGCTCCACCTCATGGTGAACGAGACCTCCGAGTGGGCCGCGACCGTGCACATCTACATGACCGCGATCCACAGCTACCGCACCTACGCCCAGCAGAGCGACAAGCTCTACCGGTCCACGGCGATCGACCTGTGGTTCGACCAGATCAACGTGGCCCGTGACCTCCAGGGGCGACGCCGGGGCGCGAACCTGCTCCCGACGACCTGAGGTCACCACCCGAAGCGATCGAACAGACCGAGCCGACTCCGCCCGCGGAGGCTCGCACCAGCCGTGGAGGATTGCCATGACATCGCAGATCGACGACGACCGCCTCACCAGCTCGGAGATCAGCCCGGAGGAGCGCAAGCCGCGCAACACGAAGACGCACTACTCCATCTCCGTGCTCACCCTCGACTCGTCGGACTCGGGCCTGCGCGAACTGCAGGAGTACATGACCTCCACGCTGGAGACCCGCGGCCTGGCCTACCTGCCGACCCTGCATCGCACCAGCGAGACCAACTACATCGTCGTCTCGCACATGCCGTTGACGTTGCAGCGCGGCGACCTGCTGGTGACCGACCAGGCCACGTTCAGCGTGAAGCTCGTCCGGGACGGTGTGGCCCGGCCGTACCTCGACCTGTCCAGCTGGTGCAACGCCCACGTCTGGTCGACCGCCGTGTCGCCGGACTACCGGCACGTGTACGTGTCGATGAGCGGCATGCGCGGCCCGATCTCGGACAAGGTCGGTCTGCCGGGCACCAGCGCGGTGCTGGAGATCGACACCGAGACAGGGAAGCTGACCAGGGCCATCACCGGTTTCCGCGGCGGCGTCGGGATGCCGTACGACGACAAGTTCATCGACCTGGCCGGGATCGTCGTGTCCCCGGACGGCCGCTACGTCTACGGCTGCGACTTCAACAACTGGCAGGGCAACGGCAAGGTCGTGTCGGTCGACCTGGAGACCGGCGCCATCGACGTGGTGACCGACGGCCTCGACCAGCCGTCCACGCTGAGCCTCGACGGCCCCTACCACCTGCTGGTGGCCAACACCCGCCAGCCGCACGGCAAGGCCAGCGGCGGCCAGGTGATCCGGGTCGACACCCGTTCGGGTGCCAAGACGCAGGTCGCGGACATCACCGGCGTGGACGCGTCGCTGATCGGCGTCGTCCGGCTGGACTCGGGCGAGTACATCGCGTCGATGAGCGAGGGCACCCAGGACCAGTGCTTCGTGGTCAAGATCGACCCGGACGGGAAGAACTGGCGGCGCATCTGGCACCCGGAGCCGGGGTTCATCGGCTCGGGCATCTTCTCCGACGGCAAGCACGTCTGGGTGGCCGAGACGCTGCGGGCCAGGGTCTACGAGCTGGACGCCGAGGGCAACCCGGTCCGCTTCCACCAGGTCCACGACAACGTGGACCTGAACAACCCCAGCAAGATGATCCGCGGCTTCGACTCGCTGGAGGCCGTCACCGTTCTGACGTAACCCGCGCGGTGGTGTTGATCGGTAGTCTGCGGAGTTGCCCTGATCGCCATAGCGAGTGAAAGGCGTCACCAGATGAGCACCGACCCGGCCCAGGCCGCGGACGACTCCGCACCGCAGACGTCCTTATCGGATCCACCGTCGTCGGACCAGTCGGCACGGCAGCAGGACGGCGGCGGTGGCGGGGGCGATGGCGGTGGCCACAAGGTCACCCAGGCCGCGTTGCTCACGCAGAGCCTCGCGTTCGGCGTGATCCTCGGCGTGCAGGGCGTGGTGTGGACCGAGGTCCTGATCCGGCTCGCCCTCAGCGACGGTGTGTTCGGCAGCGCGCAGCTCGCCCTGCCGCTGGTCGGGATGGTGGTGCTCGCCCTCAACGCCAAGATCTACTCCGCGCTCGGCGCCAAGAACCAGTCCCTCCTCGCGCTCGCGCTGCTGCTCGCGGGCATGGTGACCATCGGCCTGGTGCAGAACCTGGTCGGGCTGATCCTCGGGTTGCTGCTGTGCGGCCTGGGCTTCGCCAGCCTGGACGCGGCGACGAGCGCCGCGGCCATCGACCTGGAGAAGGCCACCGGCAAGCACTTCCTCAGCTTCATGCACGGTGTGCAGGCGGCCTCGGTCGTCCTCGGCGCGCTGATCGCGGGCGGTGCGCTGGCCGCGGGGTGGGCGTACCCGCAGGTCATGATCGTCGTCTCGCTCGCGGTCTGCGTGCCGGTCGGGTTGTTCACCGCGGTGGTGCCCTTCGTCAAGTCCGGCGGGTTGGTCGACGAGGAGCAGATCCCGAGCAGCCTGTGGAAGAACAAGCAGTTCGTCATCCTGGTGGCGGTGTGCTTCGCGGGCAGCGCCGCGGAGGCCATCGCGGTCGTCTGGTCGGTGATCTACCTCCGCGAGGAGGGCATGAGCATCGGCGTGGCGGGCGTGCTGTTCGCGGCGTTCAACGGCGCGATGATCCTGGCCCGCTTCGGCAACGGCTGGCTGATCCGGAGCAAGGGCGTGCGCGCGTCGTTGTGGTTCTCCGGGGTGGGCATCCTGGTGGCGGGCGTGCTGCTGCTGACCGCGGGCAACCTGGCCCTGGCGGGCCTCGGCCTGGTCGTGCTCGGCCTCGCCGTGGCGGGCATCCAGCCGTCCACCATCAGTGCCGCGGGCAGCCTCGGCGAGAACAGCGGCGCCGCGGCGTCCGGGGTGATGCTGGCGGCCTACTTCGCCCTGCTGGCCGCGCCGTTCCTGTACGGCTGGCTGGCCGAGCTGTCGTCGTTGCAGGTGGCGATGATCCTGGTCGCGCTGTGCGGCGTGGCGAGCTCGCTGCTGGTGTTCTCGCTCGCGTCGGGCCGCGGTCAGACCGTCCCCGAGTCGGCGTAACCCGCCCCACCCCGGACCTCCCGGCGGAACGGCTCTTCGCGTTCCGCCGGGAGGTTTCGCAGTCCGGTCGTCAGCAGCAGTGGTCGCCGCGCCAGGCGTCGCGGCCTTCCTTGACCGCGAGGGCGGCGATGACCAGGGCGACGACCGGGTCGGCCCACGACCAGCCGAACAGCGAGTTGAGCAGCAGGCCCACCAGCAGCACGCCGGACAGGTACGTGCACAGCAGGGTCTGCTTGGAGTCGGCCACGGCGCTGGCCGATCCCAGCTCCCGCCCGGCGCGGCGTTGCGCCGTCGACAGCACCGGCATCACGGCGAGTGACACCGCCGCCAGCACGATTCCCACGGTCGAGTGATCCGCGGCGTCCCCGCCGAACAGGGTGCGCACGGCTTCGACGGTGACGTAGGCGGCCAAGGCGAAGAACGACACGGCGATCACCTTCAACGCCGTCCGCTCGCGCGCCTCGGGATCGGCGCCGGAGAACTGCCAGGCCACCGCCAGTGCGGAGGCGACCTCGATCACCGAGTCGAGGCCGAACCCGATCAGCGCGGTGGAGGAGGCGATCGTGCCCGCGGTGATCGCCACGACGGCCTCGACCACGTTGTAGGCGATCGTGGCCGCGACCAGCAACCTCACCCGCCGGCTGAGCACCGCCCGCCGCTGTGGGTCGTCGGTGCCGCGGGAGGTCGGGGTGCAGCAGCCGTCCGCGCACCCGTCGGTCGGCGCGGTGCCCGTCGTCAGTCCGAGGTCGACGCGGTTGTCGCTCACCTGCCCACCTCGACCGGCACGGCAGGCGTGTCGGACCCGGCCGGCTCGTCGTCGAGGCACGGTTCGGCCGTGTCCACCGCCAGCACGACCTTGACCAGTTCGCCCAGGGCACGGGCCAGGTGCGCGTCGGCCAGCGCGTAACGCACCTGACGACCCTCGTAGGCGGCCACGACCAGACCGCAGCCCCGCAGGCACGCCAGGTGGTTGGACACGTTCGAGCGGGTCAGACCGAGGTGGTCGGCCAACCGGGCCGGGTAGCTGATCCCGTCCAGCAGGCCCACCAGGATGCGACAGCGGGTGGGATCGGCCAACGCCTTGCCCAACCGGGCCAACGCGTCCTCCCGCGTCTCACATTTCAGCATGGGGATAACCATACAGTGCTGGCTGTACTACAGTCACTGCTGAACCGTGTTCGAGGTAGGCCGACTTCCCAGGGGGCGTCAGTTCGCTGCGGCGGGCGGACTACGGCGTCGTGGTCGGTTTGGTCAACGAGACGGCGCCGGCGTGGACCGTGCCGCGGCGGTAGCCCCAGCGTTCGTACCGGGCGATGTTGCGATCGCTCCGGGCGCCGGTGTGGAGTCGCAGCGTCCGCACCCCGGGCGGCGCCTGGTCTTCGGCGAAGCGCAGCAGCCAACCGCCCAGTCCGCGGCCCGCGAGGTCGGGGGCGACCATCAGGCGCCCGATGTCCCACGTGTCGCCGTCACGGCGGGCGCGGACGGCGGCCACCAGTCGGTTGTCCAGGCGTGCGCACCACACGGACCAGTCGTTGGTCCACGCACGGACGTCGTCGCACGTCTCGTGCAGCGGCCCCAGGTCCCAGGTGTGGTTGGCGATGGCCTCGTCGACCCAGCAGCAGCGTTGCAGCACCACGAGTTCGGCGGCGTCATCGGCGTCGACCGGTCGCAGGCGCACACCCGGCAACGGCGGCGGGTCAGCCGGGTGGACCGGCTCGGGGTCGGGTCGGTACAGCGGGCGCAGCACGCGGGCCAGGCGGACGAGTTCGCGGAGGGTCTTGCGCGCGGTCTCGTCGCGGGCGGGGTCGTCGAGCAGTCGCCCGTCCTCGACGTGGTCGCCGATGCGCAGCGCCACGGTCGCCCCGGTCGGCATCATGCGCAGGGTCGTGGCGACCTGCTTGGCCATGTGCACGCCGCGGGTGCCGGCCGAGGTGTTGCCGTACCCGACGAAGGACACCGGCTTGTACGCCCACTCCGCCGACAGGTGGTCCATGGCGTTCTTCAGGGCGGCCGGCATCGCGTGGTTGTGCTCCGGGGTGACGACCACGAACGCGTCGGCCTCGGCGACGAGGCGGCTCCACGCGCGGGTGTGCTCGTGGTGGTAGATGCCGGAGGAGGCGTGTTCGGGCTCGTCCAGCAGTGGCAGCGCGATCTCCCTGAGGTCGGCGGTGTCGATCCGGGCGCCGCAGTCGACCGCGACCTGGTCGTTGACCCGGGTGAACCACTCGCCGACGGCGGGGCCGAGCCGGCCGGGCCGGGTGCTCGCGACGATCAGCAGGACGCGGACGGCAGGGTTCTTTGACATGTCAATGAGCGTAGGCCGGGTTTCATTGACATGTCAAAGGTGGCACGATGGGGTGGTGACCGAGGCCCCGTGGTTGACGCCGGAGGAAGAACGAGCGTGGCGGGCGTTCCGACGCCTGCTCACCGTGCTGCCCGCGCGCACGGGTCGCGACCTCACCGCGCTCGGCCTGTCCTCGACCGACTACGAGGTGCTGAGCACGCTGTCGGAGAAGCCGGACCGGCGGTGGGGGCTGCGGGACCTCGCGGCGAAGATGCAGTGGTCGCGCAGCCGGCTCTCGCACCACGCCGCCCGGATGGAAGCCCGTGGCCTGCTCGAACGCACCGGGGACGTCAACGACGGACGCGGCAGCATCTACCACCTCACCGACGAGGGCTTCGCCGCCCTGGAACAGGCCGCGCCCGGACACGTGCGGTCGGTGCGGGACCGGTTCATCGACCACCTGTCCGCCGACGAGCTGAAGACCCTGGAAGTCATCGCCAACCGCATCGCCGACCTGCCCGACTAGGACGGCCGGGCAGCACCCCGCGTCGTGACGATCAGGTGGCCGCGGGGCCCCGACAGGTGGCGTCGTCGAAGCCGAGGACCGGGTGACCGACGAACGGGTGGCCGAGGACCGGGCAGCCGACGAACGGGTGGCCGACGAACGGGAACAGCCGCGGCGGCGCGGCAGGACCGGTCAGGAATCGAGAAGCGCGGGCCGGTGGGCCGCTCCTAACGTTCGTCCTCACCGGCCGGTCGACCCGGCGCCCCCTTCCCGAAGGAGACCACGATGAGCTGGAACAAGTCGATCCGGCGATTCCACCGCTGGGTGTCCATCGCCTTCACTATGACCGTCATCGCCACCGTCGTCGCGCTGGCCCAGGCGGAACCCGTCGTCTGGGTGTCCTACGTGCCGCTGTTCCCGCTGGCACTGCTCCTGTTCAGCGGCCTGTACCTGTTCGCGCTGCCGCACGTCGCCAGGTGGCGCGACGGACGGCGCACCGCTCGCGCCGACGGCTGAGGTCGCCCCGACGGCGGCCGGCCCGGTGCCCGGCCGGCGGCGGACCGGCGGAGCAAGATCGGGCTTGCGCAACTCCTGAGGGCGGATCAGCCGAACGGACCGCACCCGATCGACGTCATCGAGACGCGATTGCCCGGTTCGCGCCCTCGTGCCCGTTCACGCACCCGTGCCACGGTGGGCCGACCCGTCGTCGGGAGGGGATGAGGACATGGCACGCAGGCGCAGGGCCACGGCCCTGCTCGCGGTCGCCGCGGTGATCACCGTGCTCGGCGCCGGCGTCACGTCGGCGGCACCGCTCGGCGCCCGCGCCGGTGACTGGCCCACCTGGCAGAAGGACCTCAAGGGCAGCAGGCACAACGCCGCCGAGTGGCGGATCACCCCGTCCACCGTCGGCAGGCTCAAGCTGAAGTGGGCGTTCGCCCATCCCACCGCCCAGTCGCCGCTGCCGGTGCGCAGCCAACCGGCCGTGGTCGACGGCACGGTGTACTTCGGCGGTCCCGACGGCAGGTTCCGCGCCCGCGACGCCCGCACGGGGGCCGAGCGGTGGACGTTCGACCTCGGCGGCGTGGCGCCGGGTGCCAAGCCCCGACCGGCGGTGCCGTGGGACGGGCCGTCGGTGTCGGGCGGGCGGGTCTACTTCGGGGACGTCCGGGGTTACGTCTACGCGCTGGACCAGCGCACCGGCGGCCTGGTGTGGGCCAAGGACGTCGACACCCACGGCGCCGGCACGGTGACCAGCTCCCCGCTGGTGCACGACGGGCTCGTGTTCGTCCGCACGTCCAGCGGCGAGAACTCGTTCAACGGCCCGGACGGCACCTCCGACGACCCGAACTACCCGTGCTGCACCTTCCGCGGGCACATCGACGCGCTGGACGCCGACACGGGCGAGCTGGTGTGGCGGCACTACACCGTGCCCGAGCCCGAGGTGGTCGGCACGTGGCCCAGCGGCGCGGCCCGCTACGAGCCGTCCGGGGCGGGGGTGTGGTCGTCACCGGTGATCGACCGGCGCACCGGCACGCTGTACGTGGGCACCGGCCAGCTCTACACCGGCACGACCGGCGACTTCGACACGTTGCTCGCGCTGGACCACCGGACCGGCGCGGTGCGGTGGCGCAACCAGTCACCGAGGCCGACACGTGGCGCCTGCTGTGCAACACCCCGGACGGCGCGCCCTCCTGCCCCGGTCTGGCGGACGGCACGGCGCTGGACTACGACATCGGGGCCACGCCCAACCTGTTCACCGTCGACGGCCGCGCCCTGGTGGGCGTCGGGCAGAAGCTCGGCGTGTACCACGTGTTCGACGCCCGGACGGGCGAGGTCGTGTGGCGGCGGGCGCTCGGCCTGCCGATCCCGGGCGCGGGCTTCGGCGGCATCCAGTGGGGCACGAGCTTCGACGGCGAGCGGCTGTACGTGGCGACCTACTTCGCCGATCCGGGCAAGGTGTTCGCGCTCGACCCGGCGACCGGCGACGTGCTGTGGGAGACGCCCAACCCGGCCGACGGCTGCACGACCGGCGGTGCGGCCGCGCACCCGGACATCTGCACGCTCGCCCACGGCCCCGGCGTGACCAGCAGCCCCGGCCTGGTCTACGAGGGCAGCAACGACGGCAAGCTGCGGGCGTACGCGGCCCGTGACGGCCGGGTGCTGTGGACGTTCGACACGCTGCGGGACTTCACCGGCGTCAACGGGCTGCCGGGCCGGGGTGGTGCGATCTCGGGCAGCGGCGGCGGCGCGGTGGTGTCCGGTGGGATGGTGTACGTGCAGGCGGGTTACTGGCCGACCTACCCGAACCCGAACGGCAGCGTGCTGCTGGCCTTCGGGCTGTGACGGGCGGCCGCCTCGGCGGCGGCGAGGCGGCCCGACCCCCAGTCGGGCCGCCTCGTGCACAGGGTCGTCGGCCGTTCGTGTGAACCGCTTGCGAGAGTTCTGCATTGCGCAGGTCGGCCCGCCACCCCCGCCTTCGGCGGGAGACGGGCACGGCCGGGGAGGACTGGACAGCGGTGGAGTTGGGTCTGCTCGGCGAGGTGACCGCGCACCTGGGTGGTCGGTCCGTGGACCTGGGCCCGGCCCGGCAGCGGTGCGTGCTGGCCGCGTTGGCGGTGGACGCCGGTCGGGTGGTGCCGGTGGACCTGCTGCTGTGGCGGGTCTGGGGCGCGGACACGCCGCGGCGGGCGCCCGCCACGTTGCACAGCCACATCTCACGCGTGCGCCGCGCCCTGAACGACGCCGGGGACGACGACACCGCGATCGTGTTGCGCTCCGGCGGCTACGCGCTGGTGCTGGACCGGCCGGACCAGGTGGTGGACCTGCACCGGTTCCACGACCTGTGCGCCCGTGCCCGCGCCACCGACGACGACGTGCACGCGGTGGCGTTGCTGGCCGAGGCGTCGGCGCTGTGGCGCGGCGACCCGTTGACCGGCCTGAGCGGGGAGTGGGTCGAGGTCGAGCGCGACCGCCTGCGGCAGGAGCGCCTGACCGCCGCGCACGACCTGGTCGACGCCCGGTTGCGGGTCGGCGAGGGCGAGGAGCTGGTGGCGGAGCTGTGCGCGAGTGCCGCGGAGCACCCGTTGGACGAACGGGTGGCGGGCCAGTACCTGCTCGCCCTGCACCGCGCGGGCCGGTCGGCGGACGCCCTCCAGCACTACCAGCGGCTGCGGGAGCGGCTGGTCGAGGAGCTGGGCACCGACCCCGGTGAGCCGGTCCGCGAGCTGCACCGGCGGATCCTGGCCGCCGACCCCGCCCTGCTGGCACCACCGCCGGGTGCGGTGACCGACTCGGCGCCACCGCCGACGCGGGCCACACCCGCGCCGCGCCAGCTACCGGCCGCACCGGCGCCGTTCGTCGGTCGCCGCACCGAGTTGGACCGGCTCGGCCTCGCCGTGGGCGACGCACCGGGCACGGTGGTGATCTCCGCCATCGCCGGTGCGGGTGGCATCGGGAAGACCTGGTTGGCGCTGCACTGGGCGCACCGGCACGTCGACCGGTTCCCCGACGGGCAGCTCTTCGTCGACCTGCGCGGCTTCGGTCCCGAGGGCGACCCGATGCCGCCCGCGGTCGCGGTGCGCGGTTTCCTCGACGCGCTGGGCGTCGAGCCGCGTCGGCTGCCGGTCGACCCGCACGCCAACTTCGCGCTGTTCCGGAGCCTGGTGGCGGACCGCCGGATGCTGCTCGTGCTCGACAACGCCGCCGACACCGCCCAGGTCACGCCGCTGCTGCCGGGCGGCGGGTCGTGCACCGTGGTGGTCACCAGCCGCAACCGCCTGCCCGGGCTGATCACCGGGCACGGCGCGCGGCACGTGCCGCTGGACGTGCTGCCCGAGGCCGAGGCGCGTGCCCTGCTGACCGACCGGCTCGGCCCGGCGCGGATCGACGCCGAGCCCGCGGCGGTGGACGCGCTCATCGAACTGTGCGGCGGCTACCCGTTGGCGCTGAGCATCATCGCGGGCCGCGCCCACGTCGACCCGCACCTGCCCCTGGCCGTGCTCGCCGGGGAGTTGCGCGACCTCGGCCTCGACGCGCTGCACGACGACGACCCGGCCGCCAGCCTGCCCACCGTCCTGTCCTGGTCCCGGCGCGCTCTCACGCCGGACCAGGCGCGGGCGTTCGCCCTGCTGGGCGCCGCGCCCGGCCCGGACATCGGGCTGCCGGCCGCGGCGAGCCTGGTCGGCCTGCCGCCGCACGAGACCAGGGCGGTGCTGCGCGGGTTGGAACAGGCGTCGCTGCTCACCCAGGACGGCGCGGGCCGCTACCGGGCGCACGACCTGATCCGCCGCCACGCCGCCACCAGCGCCCACGAGGAGCTGGACGAGGGCACGCGGGCGGCGGCACTGCGGCGGCTGCTCGACTTCTACACCCACACCGCCCACGCGGCCGACCGCGTGATCCACCCGCACCGCCCCGCGATCCGGCTCGACCCGCCCGCACCCGGCGTGCACACCCACGACCTGTCCGACAGCCGGGAGGTGCTGGCCTGGTTCGAGGGCGAGCACGCCAACCTGCTCGCCGCCCAGCACACCGCCGCCGGTCGAGGGCTGCACCGCACCGCGTGGCGGCTCGCGTGGGCCATGGCCGACTTCCTCGACCGGCGCGGGCATCTGCACGACCAGCTCACCGTGTGGCGGGTCGCGCTGGCCGCCGCCGAGCACCTGCCCGAGCACGGCGAACTGGTCCTGGCCCACCGGCTCCTCGGCCGCGCCCACGCGTACCTGAAGGACCACGAGGAAGCGATCGGGCACCTGCGCCGTGCCCTCGCCCTGGCCGAACGCCACCACGACGTGCCCAACCAGACGCACACCAACCAGGTGCTCGCGCGGGCGTGGGAACGGCGGGGCGAGCACCGGCAGGCGTTGGCGCACGCGACCCGGGCGTTGGAGCTCTACCGGGCGCTCGGCGAGCCGGTGGGCGAGGCCAACGCGCTCAGCGGCGTGGCCTGGTTCGCCTCGCGGCTCGGCGACTTCGACGCGGCGCGCGAGCACTGCCGTGCCGCCCTCGCCCTGTACGACCGCCACTACGACCCCGAGGGCGAGGCGAACAACCTGGACACGCTCGCCTGGGTCGACCACCGCACCGGACGGCACGCCGACGCGGTCCGCCGCCACGAGCGCGCCATCGCCCTGTTCCGGGACCACGGCTACGCCTACCGGGCCGCCGACGCCCTCGACCACCTCGGCCACCCCCACGTCGCCCTCGGCGACCACGACCGCGCACGGGCGGCGTGGCGGGAAGCGCTGGAGCTGTACCGGCAACAGGGCCGCGACGACGACGCCGACCGGGTGCGGCGGCAACTGGACGAGCTCGACCGCGCCCGACCCGTGGAGCGGCGCTAGTTCCGGTCGGGTGTCAGTCCTCGGTCATGATCGGCTCGGTCAGCTGCGCACCGTCCGCCCGGCCGACGAAGCAGGAGGAGCCGCGATGGGAGACGCGGTGGCCGTTCTCGACGCGCAGCTTCCACGCGGCGCGGCGCCGCGGCCAGTGCCCGCTCGACCCGCCGTTGCGCCTGTGGCGCGCGCAGGCGGCGTGCTGGGTCGGGTTCGAGCAGACGGACGACGAGCTCGGTCAGCGGACCCGATGTCGACCGCGGCCGCGGGCGTTCGGTCATCACCGCGAGCATGGTCGCCGACGTGCTGTCGCGGCCGAACGCGCCGTGGCCCTCGGTGGCGAAGAACAGCGTCGCGCCCAGCGCCCACAGGTCCCAGGCCGGCGAGGCCTGCCCGCCCGAGAGCCGTTCCGGCGACATGTACGCGGGCGAGCCGATCAACGAACCGGTGGCGGTCAGCCCCGGGTGGTCCAGCGACTGCGCGGTGCCGAAGTCGGTCAGCCGTCGGCGGACTCGTGCCAGCGGCCCACCGCCCACCGCGCCAGCGCACCGAACACGAGGAACACCGCGATGCCCAGCCCGCTGGCCAGCACCACGGCGGCGAACATCCGGGCCGAGGCCAGCTGCGACCGGTAGTTGTCGATCAGCACGCCCAGTCCCGGCTCGCCCTGGCGGAAGAAGAAGTCGCCGACCACCGCCCCGATCACGCTGCCACCCGCGGCGATGCGCAGCCCGGTGAACAGCGCGGGCAGCGCGGCGGGCAGCTGCAACTTCCACAGCCGGGTCCAGCGTCCCGCGCGGTGCAGGTCGAACAGCTGGTGCTGCGCCTTGGGCACCGACCGGATGCCGAACAGCGTATTGGCCACCAGCGGGAACAACGACAGCAGCACGCACACCAGCACCCGGCTCGGGAAACCGAAGCCGAACCAGAACCCGAACAGCGGCACGAGCGCCAGCACCGGGATCGTCTGCACGACGACGACGTACGGGTACACCGCCCGCTCCAACAACCGCGACTGGGCCATCACCACGGCCAGGCCGACGCCGAGGACCACGGAGATCGCCAGACCCGTCCCAGCGACCCGCGTGGTCAACGCCAGGCCCGCCAACAACTCCGCCCGGTTGTGCGGGTCCAGGAAACCGACCCGAACCACCTCGTCCACCGGTGGCAGCAGGAACCGCCGGCGCGGCGACAGCACGCCGTAGCTCACCGCGGTCCACGCGCCGAGCATCGTGACCAGCACCACCAGCGGCGGCAGCACCCGCTTCACGACGCGGCCACCATGGCCCGCGACACCGCGCCCACCAGCGCGGCGTGCTCCGGCGAGGTCCGCGCGCCCGGCGACCGGGGCCGGTCGAACGGCACCGCGACCTCCGCCACCACCCGACCCGGCCGCGGCGACATGACCAGCACCCGGTCGGCGAGGTGCACGGCCTCACCCGCCGAGTGCGTGACGAACAGCGCGCCGAAGCCGTGCCGGGCGAACAGCCGCAACAGCTCGTCGCCCAACTCGTGCCTGGTCAGCTCGTCCAGCGCGGCGAACGGCTCGTCGAACAGGAACAGCTCGGGTTCCACCACCAGCGCACGGGCCAGCGCCACCCGCATCCGCATCCCACCGGAGAGCTGCGCGGGCCGGTGGTCGACGAACTCGGCGAGCCCGACGGCGGCCAGCGCCCGTTCGGCCCGCTGCCGGCGGCCGGCCTTGGGCGTGCCGTCCAACTCGTCGAACAGCTCCACGTTGCGCCGCGCGGTGCGCCAGGGCAGCAGCGTCGGGTCCTGCCAGACGTAGCCGACCCGCCCGGTGTGCCGTGCCACCGCACCCGAGGTCGGCCGGTCGAGCCCGGCCGCCAGTTGCAGCACGGTGCTCTTGCCGCAGCCCGAAGGACCCATCAGCGCGACGATCTCGCCGCGCCGGACCGTGAGGTCCACGTCGGTGATCGCGGTCACACCGCCGGAGAACGACCTGGTGACACCGGTGAGGTCCAGCAGCGGTTCGGCCGGGCCGGGTGCCGTCATCGCGCCTCCGTCTCCGACTGCCGGTGGCCGTGACCGCCGCGGTGTCGATGTGACAGCCTGGGCAGGCCACCGCCGTCGCTGTGGATCGTCGTGGTTCTGAGGGGGACCTAGCGCATGGTAACCGGGCGCCGCCTGCTGTCGATCATCGTCATCGCCTCGGCCGTCGTGGCGTGCACGACACCCGCCGACCCGGGCGTCGGTGCGCCGCCGCCCGCCGCCGAGTCCCTGGCGGGCACCTGCCCGGACACGGTCGTGGTGCAGATGAACTGGTTCCCGCAGGCCGAGCACGGTGGCCTGTACCGGTTGCTGGGCAGCGGGTTCACCGTGGACTCCCAGCGCAAGGCCGTCGAGGGCCCGTTGCTGGAGGACGGGCGCGACACCGGCGTGCGGCTGCAGGTGCGGGCAGGCGGCCCGGTGACCGGTTTCCAACGGGTGTCGGCGCTCATGGCCGCCGATCCCGCGATCACGCTCGGCAGCATCGCCACCGACGAAGCGGTGCAGGAGGCGGGGTCCTTCCCGACCCGCGCGGTGTTCGCGCCGCTGGACAAGAGCCCGCAGATGATCATGTGGTCGCCGGAGCACCACCCGGACTGGCGCACCATCGAGGACATCGGCCGGACCGACACCCCGGTCGTCCACGCCAACGGCGCCTCCTACGTCGACTACCTGGTGCACAGCGGCAAGCTGCGACAGTCGCAAGTGGACGGTTCGTACGACGGTTCGCCCGCCCGGTTCGTGGCCGCCGACGGCGCCATCGCCCAGCAGGGCTACGCCACCAACGAGCCGTACCGCTACGAGCACGAGATCGAGCCGTGGAAGCGGCCGGTGGCCTTCGCCCTGGTGCACGACAGCGGTTACCCGATCTACCCGGAGGCGCTGGCGGTCGCGGCGACCGAGCAGGAGCGGCTGGCGCCGTGCCTGCGCCGGCTCGTGCCGATCCTGCAACGCAGCACCGTCGCCTACGTCCGCGATCCCGGCCCCACCAACGAGGCGCTGGTGCGCATGGTGCGCGAGCTGAACGCGGGCACGCAGTACAGCGTCGAACGCGCGCGGTACGCCCAGGAGCAGATGCGGTCGCTGGGGTTGAGCCACGACGGCGTCACGCCGGTCGTCGGTGACTTCGACCTCGCCCGCGTCGACCGGCTGGTGGCCGACCTGCGGCCGTTGACGGCCGCGAAGCGCGGCACCGTCCCGGACGGCCTGGGGTCCGGGGACGTGGTGAGCAACGAGTTCCTCTCCTCCGAGGTGACGTGGTGACCGCGCACTTCGACGTGCTGGCGCGGCACTACCAGCGGTACGCCGAGATCACCGACGTGCTGTACCGGCCGTGGCTGCGGGCGGCGGTGCCGGGCGGCGGCGGCCGCGCGCTCGACCTGGGGTGCGGCTCGGGCCGGTACAGCGGTCTGCTCGCCGACCGGTACGACTCGGTGCTCGCGGTGGACGCCGCCGAGCGGGAGATCGCCATCGCACGGGCGGAACGCGGCCGGTCGAACATCGACTACCAGGCGCGCGACCTGTTCGACGTCACGGCCGACCGGGACGGCCGCTTCGACCTGGTGCTCTCGGTCAACACCCTGTTCGCCGTGGGCGACTACCCCCGCGTGCTGCCCCACGTCCGCGACCTGGTCGCGCCGGGCGGCCGGCTGGTGGCCGTCGAGGTGGTCAACCCGCCCGGCCGGTCCCGCTGGTGGCACCGCGCGCAGGCGTTCCGGGTGGCCGCGATGATGGCCGTCCGCCACCGCTCCCTGCCGGTCGCCGCCGACGTGCTGCGGCTGCGCCTGCACCCGGTGTGGCTGGACCACGTCACCCGCAACCGGCCGCCGACGCGCCGCGAGTGCCACGCGCGGTACCGCGAGGCGTTCCCCGGCGTCCGCGTGGACGACACCATGGACCGCTACCTGTGCGGCATCACGTGGACCGCACCGCCGCCCTCGGGCGGCTGAGCCGTTCGGCGTAAACGCTGGTATACCGTGGTCCGGACGGTGCTGCCGACAGCGAGGAGTCCGACCGGTGTCGCGGTTGCTGCTCGTCGAGGACGACGCGATGGTGGCCGAGGCGTTGTCCCGGGCGTTGCGCGGTCTCGGCCACGAGGTCGCGGTGGCGGTCACCGGTGAGGCGGCGCTGGAGGCCCTGGCCGACCGGCGGAGCGCGGTGGACCTGGTGCTGCTCGACGTGATGCTGCCCGGCATCGACGGGTTCGAGGTGTGCCGCCGCATCCGCGCGACCGACACGGTCCCGGTGATCCTGCTGACCGCCCGCGGTGACGCGGTGGACGTCGTGGTCGGCCTGGAGGGCGGCGCCGACGACTACGTGGTGAAGCCGGTCGAGCCGCGGGTGCTCGACGCCAGGGTGAAGGCGATCCTGCGCCGGGCCGCGCCCGCGCGACCGCCCAGGCCGCACGTGCACACCATCGGCGACCTCGAACTCGACACCGCCGCCATGGTGGTCAGCCGGGGCGGGGTCGAGCTGAGCCTCACGTCCACCGAGCTGCGCCTGCTGATCGAGTTCGCCGAGCACGCGGGGCAGGTGCTGAGCAGGCAGGTGCTGCTGAAGCGGGTGTGGGACTACGGGTTCGCGGGCGACTCACGCCTGGTCGACGCCGCCGTGGCCCGCCTGCGGGCGAAGATCGAGCCCGAACCGGCCAACCCCGTGCTGCTGCGCACCGTGCGGGGATTCGGCTACCGCCTGGTCGCGCCGTGACCCGGCAGCCCGACTTGCGGGCTGGTGCCGTGACCCGGCGGCCCGACCCGCGGCGTGGTGCCGTGACCCGGCGGCCCGGTCCGCCGACCGGTGGTGGTCTGACGTGGCGGCCGGGTCTGCGTGCGGCCATCGTGCTGACCGTCGCGGCCGTCACCCTCCTCACGACCGTCGCGATGGCGCTGACGACCTACCAGCTCCAGGCGGGGTCCACCCGGCAGCGGTTCACCGCCTCCGCCCAGGCCGCGTTCGACTCCGACGCCCAGCAGGCGCACCAGTTCCTGGTCCGCGGCACCGCCTTCGGGTCCGCGGTGGACGGCGTCGCCGAGTACATGCGCGCCCGGCTGGGCCTGACCTGGGCGCTGGTCAACTTCACCCCGACCTCCGGCCCCGTCTCCACCTCCCGCGACGACGAGTACGTTCCGGTCGCCGGCACGGGCGGATCGTTCCCCGGCCAGCTGCCTGTGTCCGAGGTGGACCAGGCACGCAACCGCTGGGGCTCGGTGCGCTACACCGCGGACACCCCGGCCGGTCCGCAGCTCGTCATCGTCGGCGAGGTCGAACCGGGCCTGCTGCTCGCCGAGTTCTACGACGCGCGCGCCGTCGAGGGGGAGCTGACGGCGCTGCGCGACCGGCTGGCCCTCGTGGCGGCGGTCATCGCCCTGCTCGGCGGTGCGCTGGGCGTGGTGGCCGCGCGGACCGTGCAGCGCCGGGTGCGGACTGCGGCCGTCGCCGCCCGCAGGTTCGGCGACGGTGCGCTGGACACCAGGCTGCCGGTGCAGGGCCGGGACGAACTGGCCGACCTGGCCGGTTCGTTCAACGCGATGGCCGAGCGGCTGGGGGAGTCCATCGAGCAGCTGCGGCTCAAAGATCAGCAGCAACGGCGGTTCGTCGCCGACGTGGCGCACGACCTGCGCACCCCGTTGGCGTCGATGGTCGCGGCGGCGGACGGCCTGCACAGCGCGGACGAGGAGGACCGCACGCGTTCGGCGGAACTGCTCGGCAGCCAGGCGCGGCGGCTCGGCGCCCTGGTGGAGGACCTGCTGGAGATGTCGCGGTTCGACGCGGGCGCCGCCGAACTGCGACCGGAGGCGGTGGACCTGGAGGCGCTGGTCGCGGACGCGGTCCAGGTGAGCGCGCCGGGCACGGCCATCGCGGTCCGGCGCACCGGTGACGCCACCGCGTTCGGCGATCCCCGCCGCCTGCACACCATCGTGCGCAACCTGGTGACCAACGCGGTCCGGCACGGCGAACCACCGGTCACCGTGACCGTCGACGGCACGGAGCCGGGCCGGGTGCGCGTCGTGGTCGCCGACGCCGGCCCCGGCCTGCCCGCCGACCTGGCCCCGGTCGTCTTCGACCGCTTCGTGCGCGGCGACCGCGCCCGCAGCGGCACGGAGGGCAGTGGTCTCGGGCTGGCCATCGCGCAGGAGAACGCCCGGCTGCACGGTGGCCGGTTGGACGTCCACCACGACGGCGGCGCGGTGTTCACCCTCACCGTGCCGCGAGGCGAGCCGATCGACGCCGGGTGACCGGTCGGCTGTTACAGAACGCGCACACGACGCGCATGGGACGCGGACATCGCGCGGGCAGTGTCGGAGCTGTTCGGCTCCGGCCCTGTCAGCGAGGTGACGATGTTCGGCGATTCGGTGCGCTCACGCCGGGACGGTGCGGCGCCGCGGGTTCGACCGCGGTGGGCTCGACGGACCTCCGCGGCGGTTGTCGTCGCGGTGCTCGCGGTGGCGCTGTCCGCCTGCACGGCGGACGTCACGGCGGGTGGTTCCGGCGCGGAGGGCCCGCCGGTGGGGGAGAGCGAGGACGGCAGCCTCCCCGAGGGCACCGACCTCTCGCCGTTCGACACCGAGCACGTCGCGATCCGCAAGCTGGACGCCGGGCTGCTGGCGGCCGTGCGGGCGGCGGCGGAGGACGCTCGTCACGCCGGTGTCGAGCTCAGGGTCACGTCGGGCTGGCGGAGCAAGCGGTACCAGCAGCGCCTGTTCGACGAAGCCGTGGTCCGCTACGGCAGCGCGGAGGAGGCGCGGCGGCTGGTCAGCACGCCGGAGAAGTCGGCGCACGTGATCGGCAAGGCCATCGACATCGGCCCGACCGACGCCGCCGACTGGCTCATCCGGAACGGCGCGGACCACGGCCTGTGCCAGGCCTACGCCAACGAGATGTGGCACTTCGAACTCCTGACCAGCCCCGGAGGCACCTGTCCCGTGCCGCGCGCTGACGCGGCCGAGTGATCCACCGGGGCCCGCACCCGCCCGGTCAGCGCGTGAACCGCCCCGCGTGCCGGCCGGAAAGGCCTGGCACTAGGGAGTGTCGGTCTCCAGCGTGGTGGCGGCCGCGGTCAGCAGGGCGCGCAGACGGGCGTGAGGGAAGTGGTCCGCGCCGTCCGACGGTCCGATCCTGGTGCTGTAGAAGTCCGTGCCGTGGTCGGCGTCCTGATGGGCCCACAGGTTGCCGTCGTCGTCACGCCGCCAGGTCACGTTCTCGCCGCGGAAGTCGGCGCGTGCCAGCCAGTCGGCGCCGCACGGCCAGTAGCCGGTCCACTCCTGCGGCCGCAGCGAGGCGTACGCCGCGTCCACGGTGGCGACGGCGTGGTCCACGTCGTCGTCCTCGAAGACGGCGGCGAACCGGCAGAGCAGCGCCAGCGGTGCGCCGGGGTGCGGCAGCCGCGGGTCGAAGGCGGCGATGGCCCGGCAGACGAGGTCGAGCTCGGACCAGCGCAGCGCGTACGGGTGCCAGTGCGCCATGTCGTCCCAGCCCAGCTCCACCGTGTCGGGCGAGCCCGGGTCGGCGATGCCCAGGCTGTGGTAGCCGATCGCGTTGTCGACGGTCAGCACCACGCGGTGGCCCGCGCCGACGTCGAACCCCACGTCTTGCGAAGTGTCGTCCTCGTCCTCTTCGTCGTCGAGCTCGTCGAGCACTTCCGCGAGGTCACCGAGCCGGTCGGCGCCGGGACCGTCGTCGTGGGCGAACGTGTACCTGGCCCAGAAAATCGGATCCCGCAACGACTCGCTCAAGGGTGATGGGATGGCCACGCGGTGATGGTGGCCCGCCGACCCGGCCCGATCAAGTCGCCGCACTGCGGGAACCCGCCCCCACGACGATCACGACTGTCAGTCCCGCTCGTCGACCGCCGCCAAGGCCCGGTCCTGCTCGCCGACGCGACCCTCAACCGTCGCCCGGCGCGACCCTCCGGCCTCGTCCGGGATCGTCACCTCCTCGGGCAGCCGAACTCAGCGGGCCACCGACGGGTCCACCGCGCTGAACGACGTGCCGATCGCGACGTTGTCGTGCGCGACCGTGCGGTCGGTGACGTCGGTCGGCCCGGTGTTCCACGCCGGCTTGTAGATCCCCCACTTAAGGTAGCCGTACGTGGTCTCGTCGTCGTTGAAGGTGTTCGGCCCGGTCTTGGCCACGACCTGCCGCCAGCCGGGGTTCTCGTGCGTCTGGTGCCAGACCTCGGTGATCCCGTCGTCGCCGTGGCTCCACTTGAACCGGAACACGAAGTCGTGCCACCGCCCCGGTCGTACGTCGGCGAAGTCGGAGCTCGTGCTGGTGGTGGAGCCCGGTGTCGAGCAGCGGCCGCCGTCGGAGTTCACGCGGAGCCGCCACACGCCCGAGGGCCGCGTGGTGAGGAACGCGCTGGGCGCCTTGTCGGTCTCGCACGCGTCGGGCCAGGGCTTCCACTGGAAGACGATGTCCTCGGCGCGGTCGTTGCGCCACGTGCTCGGGATGTAGACGCTGAACCCGTAGTAGGCGGATCCACCGGACCGGAAGTAGGTGTCCTCCATGCCGAGCGTGTGGCTCTCCGCCCTGGTGCCGCCGACCTCGACCTCCGGATCGCCGTACCGCAGTCGGCTCCGGATCGCGTGGTTCCCGGTCCTCGACACGCTGGTGGTGACGCCGATCGAGTGCGGGCAGCACTCGTTGAGCCCGATGTCGGTGCCGGACGACGTGGTGCCGTCCTCGTAGTCGGCACGGAGGATCGTCACCGCGCCCGCGTCGGTGTCCGCGGCCGTCGTGAGAGCGGCGACCACGAGCGGTACGGAGAGCGCGCGCAGCGCCTTGCGGAAGTAGGACATCACTGTTCCAGGATCGTTGTCGGGCTCGCTGCGACTCGCTCGCAGCGAGCGGGACGGTGCGGGAAGTGGTCCCGTCAGGATCAACCTAGGCGGGACGTGGCGGGTCGTGATGTCGGGTGAACGCCCTACAGCGCGTCCTCGTTGAGCTCGGCCAGCGTGATGACGCCGTCGTCGAGCGAGCGGGTGACGAGTTCGCTCTTGGTGCGTGCCGCCCGGCCGACGTTGGCGTACTTCACCCGCACCCGGGCGATGTGGGTGTCGACCGTCTTGACGGTGATGTGGAGCTTCGCGGCGACGAGTTCCTTGGAGGAGGAGGCGAACCACGCCCGCAGCACCTCGACCTCCCGGGGCGACAGGCGCGGTCGGCCGGGGGTGCGGTCGGCGGCGAACGCGCCCGACAGGGACGGCGCGGTGTACTCCCGGCCGTCGGCCGCTGCCCTGATGGCGGGCACGAGGTGTTGCGGGCCTTCCCGCTTGGTCAGGTACGCCAGCGCGCCCAGGTCGACGCACCTGATCGCGGTGGCGTCGTCGGTGTGCTGCGAGTACACGACCACCCGTCGTCCGCTGTCGACCAGCCTGCGCAGCCCGGCGAAATCCGGCTTGCCGGGCACCAGTTCCAGGTCGAAGATCACCACGTCGGCCTCGGCGCCCCGGCCGGTCCACACGTCGGCCAGGCGGTCACCGGCGTCGACGACCTCGATCGGCGGCTCGGCCTGCCGGCACCAGTGCTCCACTCCCGCCGCGATCGCCGCGTGATCGTCCACGATCACCGCCGTGATCAGCTCGGCTGCCATCGGGCCTCCATCCACACGGTCCCGTCGCCGCCGAAGGTCTCGACCCGCACGTCGGTGCCGGCCGGCGGCGGCGCGACCCGCACCGCGCAGTCCGCGACCACGCTGACCGACACCAGCTCGGCACTGCCGACGACGGTGATCCGCGCCCACGAGTCGGCCGTCGCGAGCGCGGTGAGCGCGGCGTCGGTGAGGTCGCGCCGCACGGCGACCGGCGGCACGGGCCACTGGCCGCGCGCGTCGAGTTCCACCTCGACGCCCTTGCGGTCGGCGACGTCCGCGCAGTGGCGCAGTTCGTGCAGCAGCGGGTTCTCGACCTGGTCGGTCTCCGCGAACAGCCGGCGCATCCGGGCCGCCTCGATCGCGCAGTCACGCCGCACGGCCGGATCCGACGGCGCGAGCGAACCGTCGGCCAGCCCGGCCAGCAGCGGCACGGCCGTGCCGTTCAGCTCGGCGAACCGCTGGGTGCGGCGGCGGTGCGCGGCCTCCGCGACGGCTCGCGCGGTGCGCAGCCGTTCGAGCTCCCGGGTGGACTCGGCGGCCCGCGTGCCGATCCGCCCCAGCACGGCCGCCACCACGGCCACGCACAGCGGCAGGCCGAACACCGTGACCGAGCCGGTGACGAACCGCGCGAGCACGCCCCGGCTCACGTCGTGGAACAGCAACAGGTTCGCCAGCGCGAGCAGCTCGTGCGCCACCAGGAACAGCAGCGTCGTGCGGAACGGGCGGTCGAGCAGCACGACCAGGATCGGCCAGCCGGCCGCGCCGAACAGCCAGTCCACCGTGGTCGCCACCCTGGCGTCCGGCAGGGTCAGGTACGACGACGCGGCCGCGACGAGCACCACGGCGACGGCCGGCCACCGCAGCGCACCCCACGGCCGGCGGCGCACCACCAGCACCGCTTCGGTCGCCAGCACCGCGGTCAACGTCGCCAGCGCGCCGAACTGGGCGGCGGGCACGTCGTGCGAACCCAGGTGCCGCACCAGGTTGACCAGGCCCAGCACGTCGACCGTCAGCACGGCGAGCATCAGCGTGGCGATCCGCAGGCCGCGTCCGAGCTGCGCCCGTGCCTCCTCGTCACCCACGATCGGCCGGCCAGGTCAACCGCACCACCGTGCCGGCTCCCGCTGCGGAGGTGACCGCCGCCGTGCCGCCGATCCGGCTCATCCGGCCGTGCACGGACTCGCGCAGCCCGCGCCGGGCGACCCCCGACGCGTCGTCGACCGCGAACCCCCGGCCCTCGTCGGCGATCTCGACGCGCAGCGCGGTCGGGTCGCCGTGCAGCCGCACCGTCGCCCGATCCGTGCCGGCGTGGCGTCGCACGTTGTTGAGCGCTTCGCGGACCGCGCCGGCGATCGCGCCCGCCGCGTCGAACGGCAGCGGCAGCCGCGGCGGCGCGTCGAGCTCGACGGTCAGGTGACCGGCGTCGAGATCGGCGCGCAGCAGGTCGACGAGGTCGGCCCGGTCCGGCGTGCCCCGGCCGGAGGAACGCAGCCGCGCCAGGTCACGCCGGGCCTGCGGGGCCAACCAGCTCGCGCCGGTCGGCACCTGCCCGGTGCCGACCATCAGCAGCGTGGTGGCCGCGGTGTCGTGCAGCGAGTTCGCGAGCTCGCGCTCCGCGGCCCGTTCCGCCTCGGCGACCGCGGCCTCGCGACGCGCCCGTTCGGCCTCGGCCGCCGTGCGGTCGGCGCGCTCGGCGGCGCGGGTGACGAGCACCCAGGCTGCCCTGGACATCCCGGCCATCGCCAACATCCACAGCTGCACCACGTCCACGGGCAGGTCGGCCGCCGTGAAGATCAGGAACATGCCCACGCCGGCGGTCACCGCGGCGACCGCGCCGGTCACCGGCGTGGTGTGCCACTGCCAGGTCACGCACGCGAAGGTCACCAGGAGCCGGAGCCACCCGGAGTTGGTCGTCGCCACCGCGTCGGTCCAGAACACGGTCAGGCACAGGCCCAACAGGACCACCACGTCCAGCGCGACCGCGAGGACCCCGCCGCCCCGCCGCAGCCACCACGCTTGGCCGCACGTCCAGGCCACTGTGAGGGCGACCACCAGCGCCGTGCCCGCGAACCCCTCGGACGAGGCCCTGAGCAGGGCGATCGCCGTGAGGAGGGGCAGGATCGCGAGGCGCACGGCGACGGCGTACCGGCGACCGAAGCCGCCGAGCAGCCGCACGGCCTCGCCCGTCACCCCGCCACCCCATCGGTCCGAACAGGTCCACTGTCGCGCCGCGATGGTAGCGGTCGGGATGATCACGCGGGGTGGGTTCGCCGCAGGATTGCGGACCGGCCGACGACCCGGCCGCGCCGGGTTCGCCGAGGTCAGCTCGCGGGCAGCACACCGCGCACGAAGGCGGCCTGGCCGACGTGCTGGAGGTCGTCGTCCAGCACGCTGACCAGCCGCACGGCCAGGGTCACGGGCGGGTCCCAGGACTCGTCCACGACCCGCGTCAGGTCTTCGGCGCCCAGCCCGCGCAAGTAGGCCGTGGTGCGGTCGTGCACGGCCCGGTGGTAGCCGAGCAGCAGGTCGGCCGGGGCGGTGATCGCGGCGACCCGCGCGCTGTCGTGGCCGTAACCGGTGTCGTCGTCCGGCACCGGCAGGTCGAAGCGCTCGGCCCAGCCGTCGGCGGTCCACACCTGGTCGGTGCCCGCCACCTCGGCCACGTGGTCGTCCTGGACGCGGGTGAGGTGCCAGACCAGCCAGGCGATGGAGTTGCCCGTGCCGCCGACCCGGTGGGCCGCCCCGTGCGGCGGCAAGCCGTCCAGCACTCGTTCGACGGACTCGCGGACGCGGCCGAACCCGTCCAGCAACACGTCCACCGCGGTGACCCTGTTCATGAACGCCCGTCCTCCGATGCTCCTGGGGGCTCGGGACCGTGGTGGCCGCCGAGCACTCCGTCGGGTGAAAGTAGCCGGTCGTGCGCCTGGTCGGCGGGCGACCTGCCTGCGCGGCACGACGTGGCGACACAGAATCCTCCTATGGGCGAGAAGAAGCTCCACAAGGGCGACCACGTCACCTGGTCCAGCCACGGGCAGGAGGTGCCCGGCGAGGTGGTCGAGGAGATCACCGAGGACACCGAAGCCGCCGGCAGGCAGGTCCGCGCGTCGGAGGACGAGCCGCAGTACCGCGTGCGCAGCGACAAGAGCGGCAAGGACGCGGTGCACAAGCCGGGAGCCCTGCGGGACGACTCGTGAGCCGCAGTCGGATCGTGGAGCCGTCGCGGAGGGCGGGCGACGTCACCGAGGACGGACCCCCGAGAGACGGACACGGCGGGACTGACACGGCGGGACTGACACGGCGGGACTGACACGGCGGGACTGACACGGCGGGACTGACACGGCGGGACTGACACGGCGGGGCGGCCGGGGAGCTCCGCGCGGACTCGGCGGAACTCCCCGGCCGCCCCTGGCGGATCGCCGGGTCCGATCAGGGGAACTGGATCGGCGCGTGCGGTGCGTACTGCTGCGCCGCCCGCAGGTCACCGTCGACGTCGAACAGGTAGGCGCCGTCGGCCATGAGCGTGGGCGCGCCGGTCACGTCGTCGAACACCGGGTTCTTGAGGTTCCAGTAGTAGTGGCCGCCGGTGTCCGAGCCCTTGCCGGTGTGCAGGACGACGGCTCCACCGGCGGGAACCACCGTGGCGGCGGGGAACGTGTAGCCGCGGCCGCGCTTGCCGTGGTACGAGCTGTCGCGCAGCCACCAGCCGGCGAGGCTGACCGGCTTCGCGCCGGTGTTGTGCACCGAGGCGGTCTCCGCGCCCTGCCACTGCACGGTGACCCGCAACGAGGCGTTGCGGCTGGGGCCCACGCCGCACGCGTCGGTGTTCCACAGCCCCTTGCCGTCGGCGGCCGCCTGCGCCGCCAGGACGGGGTAGGTGGAGTTGGGCAGGTGTTCCACCTCGTTCGGCATCCACAGCGCGAGGCCCTCCCGGATCAGGACGCCGGCCGGGTCGACCCACGTCCCGCCCGCGTCCTGGACCGCGAGGCTGCGCCGCAACCGCTTCCGCTTGCCGCTGTGGCTGTCCTCCTCGCGGGCGGTGACGCGCACCCGCTTGTCCAGGACGAGCGATTCGAGCCGACGGGTGGCCTGCCGTGCGTGGCACTCACCGTCCCGGTGACCGGGCCGGTAGTCGGTCAGCTCCATCGCGTTCAGCCCGGTGATCCGGATGCGGTGCTGCTTGCCGGCGATCCTCGCGATGACGGTGTCGCCGTCCACCACGCGGACCACTTGGCCGAACGTGTCGACCGGGGCCGCCGATGCGGACGGCGCCGGCAGCAGCGCGCCGGCCACCAGGCTCGTCACCACCGCCGCCACCCGTTTGCCGCCGCGGATCCTCGGTGCCGGCTGGGCAGGGGCGGCCGCTCGTGGCCCGGCTGCGTCGATCACGGCTCGTCGCCTGGGAACCATGGTCGGGGTCTCCTTCCGGAAGCGCGGGACGCGGTGCGCGTCCTTCGTCGCTCCCTCACGTTCGCCGCGCCGGCCTGCGGCGATCCAGCGAGTCGCGGGTGAGTCGCGCGACTCGCGCCGCGCGTGGGGCGGGTTCGACCTCGCCGACGACGCCCGGCGGCCAGAATGAGGTCCGTGGCGGCTGAGGATCACAACCAGGGTGCGGTCGGCGTCTTCTGGGAGAGCTTCGACGCGGCATGGCGCGACACCGGTTCGCGGCTCGCCGAGGAGATCAGCGCCCAGCTGCAACGGGATCGCAACTACGGCCTGTCGGCCTCGACCATCCGCGGCTGGCTGAAGCACGAGCGCCTGCCGCGCAATGAGGACGACTTCGCCGAGATGTGCCTGCTCCTCGTGGGCAGGACTCGGACCGAGGAGCTCGTGGCGCTGCTCAGAGCGGCACGACGAGCAGACCGGAAGCGGGGCGACCGGACACCACCGGACTCGCCTCCGCCGGACATACCTCCGCCGGACGTGCCCTCGCCGGACGCACCTCTGCCGGTCCGACCCTCGCCGGTCCCACCCTCGCCGGTCTCACCTCCGTCGGACGCACCCTCGCCGGTCTCACCTCTGCCGGTCCCACCCTCGCCGGTCTCAGCCCCGCCGGACGGCCCTGGCGAGCCCGCGGTCGTCCGGCGGAGGTTGAGCCGGTTCGTGCGGCCCTGGCACGCCGCCGCCGCGGCGGTCGTGCTCCTCGGTGCCCTGATCTGGCTGGCCGTGTCGTCCGGCGACCCGTCCGGCACCGGGTCGACACCGGGGAGATCACCCGACCCGGCGGGTTCCGGTGCCTCGGCGGACGACGACCCGCCGTGCCCGACGCCGACCGTCGAGGCGACCAGTCGGAACGGCAAGCGCGCCCACGCGACGTTCTGCGCCGACCGGGTCGAGTTCCTGCTGTTCGACGACAACCCCGACGGGAAGTCCGCGATCCTGGTCGTCCGGGTGAACGGCGAGGAGTGGCCCGCCTGGTTCAACAGCTGCCGCCACGCGACCCGCAGCCCCGACGGCAGCCAGGTGACGGTCAACCCTCCCCAGCGCATCCCGGTGTCGTTCCGCCCCGAAGACGTCGCCGAGTTCCGGGTCTGCGTCGGCGACCGCAACCGCGAGAAGACCTACCCAGAGGACACTTGCGGCGCGTGGACCTCGATCTGGCCGCTGCCCTGAGCCGAGGTGGCGGCGGTCTCGAACGTGTGATTCCACTTGACATGGATTCGAACGCGTGTGCGATGATCGGGACGCGGTTCTTCCCCGGCCGCCGTGCCAGTGCCCAGCGGAATGAGGGCGATGTCGTCGGTGATCAGGGGTGGTTGGCGTGGATCGGCGCGGGTATGAGCGGATGGTCGACCGGTTCCGGCGCCTGGTGGCGCCGCTGCCGGCCTGGCGCATCGAGGAGCACGACGGGACGTCGGTGTTGGTCGACGCGCTGGACGGCGGTGGCCTGGTGCTCCGGCTGGACAGCCGGTGGAACCCGTACCTGACCCGGTACTTCGAGGCCGTGGACAAGGACCGACTGCTCGAACTGGTCGCGCTGCTGGAGGTCGTGCCACCGGACGGGCAGGCGCACCGGGCCGCGGTCGCGTTCCTGGAGTCGTTGCGGCTCGACGACGAGCTCGGCCCCACGTCCCACCGACCTCGGCCGCGGCGTGCCTAGGGACCGTCACACCGGCTCGGCGGCCGTCCCCTCCTCGGCGGGCAGCGGTGACCGGCCCGCGGCCTCCCACCGTTCACGCAGGTCGGCGGGGATGCTGAGGGTGGTCGACTGGCCGTTGGTGAGGTTGCGGACGCTGCCGCCGAGCAGGAGCGCGCCCGCCCGGTCGAGGATGGTGGTGGCCAGCGCGCTGGTGTCCTCGGAGCGTTCCAGCGCCCGCACCAGGCGGGTGCCGACGCGCACCACGCCGCCCCAGCCCCGGGAGTTCGGCACCTGCATCCAGTCGGCCACGTCGGGGTCGACCACCTGCCGGATCACGGCGGCCACGATGCCGTCGAACACCTTGCCGGGGAACAGCTTCTCGTAGAGGTCGAGCAGGTGGCGGGTGAGCACCACGCCCTCCGGGGAGGGGCCGTAGGACGCTTCGACCACGGCGGTGCTCAGCTCCCGTGCCTCCGCCAGCGTCCGGGGGAGTGCCTCTTCGGGGATGCCGAGCATGGCGCCGGTGACCCGCCACACGTAGTAGAAGTCGGAGGCCTCCTCCTCGGTGACGGAGATGCCGATGCGCCGCATCCCCTCGATCACCTGGACGGAGAAGATGAGCAGGGAGCCGACCATGTCCTGCTGGCACACCGGGACGCCCTCGGCTTCGACGTCCCAGCGGCCCGACGCGGTGAGGAAGTGGCGGACGGCGGCGTGGATGAGGCGGGTCTTCTGGATGGTGGGCACGAACGCGCCACCGGAGCCGAAAGCGTCGCGGCCCATCATGTTCAGGACGAACTGGGACGTCTCCGACAGCCGCCGGTGGGGCTGGGCGAGGCCGTGGGTGAGGCTCAGCACCCGCGAGGGGCGCGGCTGGGCGTAGCAGTTGACCATCGCGCCGAAGGTGAGCACCGAGGCGACGTGCACCCCGTCGTCGAGGAAGAACTCGTAGGCCCGCGCGATCCGGTCGGGATCCACCCAGGCGGGCGGGTTGTCGGTGGCGACGAGGAACTCGCGCACGACCTCGGGCAACTGCTCCGGGATCGGTTGGTCGTTGGCGCGGAAGTGCTCCAGCACCTCGTTCACCGCGCCGACCCGGTCGGTGGCGACCAGGTGGGCGATCACGGCGTCGGCGAGCGGATCGCCCTGGAACTTCAGTGCCTCGAAGGCGGCCGGGTCGGTCACGGGGACCACCCCTTCACTTGTGGGTAATTCCACCCCACTCCTCCGACGCGGAACATGCCAGCACACGATCCGGTGAAGATCCCCGGCGTATGACGTCGGCCGTCACGGTCCGCGACGGCCAACGCCACCTGTTCGTGCAGTCAGGTTCGTCAGTAGGTGACGAGCCATTCCTCGTTGTACGGGGCGGAGTACTCGCAGGTGTGCTGGACCGCCCAGGCGCGCTCGTCATGGCTGGCCCAGTTGACCGCCAAGCACTTGCCGGTGTGCTGGTTGACGAAGTGCGAGTACCCGCTCGCCAGGTGCTCGCGGTTCCAGTTCTCGTTGTACGGCGCGGAGCTCTCGCAGGTGTGCTGCACGACCCAGGCGCGCTCGTCGTGGCTCGCCCAGTTGACGGCCATGCACTTGCCGGTGTGCCCGTTGACGATGTGCGCGCCGTCGAAGTACCACTCCTCGTTGTACGGCGCCGAGTACTCGCAGGTGTGCTGGACGACCCACGCGCGCTCGTCGTGACTGGCCCAGTTGACGGCCAGGCACTTGCCGCTGTGGCGGTTGACGATGTGCCAGGGCCCGTCGAGCATGTCGGCGGACACGCCGGCCCGTCGGGCGACGTCGGCCCGTCTCGCCTCGACCTGGGCCTGGCGCACCTCGGACCCCGACGCGGCGACCGGACCGGAATCGCCCGCGTGCGCCGGGGCGCCCGCGAGGTTCACCGCGCCGATGGTGAGTAGCGCTGCCGCTATCGCGGCCACTTTCCGCAAGGACATGAGCTTGCTCCATCGTGGTCGATAGGTGAAGTCACTCCGGGAGCAGAGTCGTGGGATCCGGCCGATTTCCGGACAGGTTGGCCGCATGAGGTGGAATGCTCTTGTGGCATTACCGGCGTGCCGCCCGCCTTGACCTGCCCGACAACCCTGTCGAACTCGCCATTCGCACCGAAGGCGCTGGTCGTGGCTTCCTCCGGGACAGGCTCAGGCCAACGTAACACGGTTCTGCAACAGTGGCGGAGCTGCGTTCGGGAATTCGCAACGGGCCGCCCGGTTCGGTTCTCCGAATCACGTCTCCGGATCGGTCGCACCCGGCGCAACGCGTGACGGCCGGTTGACCTATAGCCGTATTCACCGGCGCCGTGCAGGCTTCAGGTGTCGCAGTGTGCCGGGGGGAGTCGAAATGTGTCACCTGCGTCCTCTTCGCCTGCGGTGAGTCGAATTCGCCTAGTGAGAGGACCACTGGTGGCAATGTCATCATCGTCAGCGCGCCGCCACCCGGTACGCCGGGTGGCGGTCGCCCTGCTCGCCTTCGGCGTGGTGTTCGCGGCGGGTGCGCCGGTGTCGGCGTCCGCCGAGGGCGCCGCCGCGGACAAGGGCGCCCCGGTCGCCGCGCCGTCACCGGATTCGCCCGTGAGCGGGAGACTCGTGCCGGCGGTGCGCGGTGACGCCGCGAGAGCCGCCGCGGGCGGTGCGGTCAGCGAGAAGTTCCAGGCGCTCGGCGCGGCCCGGCACACCGACCGGGCCGGCGCGGAGCAGCGCACCGATCGGGTCGGCGCGTCCGGTACCGCCGACCTCCCGCCGTGGAGCGGCTCGCTGCACACCGTCTGGGGCGCGTTCCCGAACGTCGCCTCGGACGGCGCGCAGGCCACCCACACCATCAACCCGGGCATCCGGATGTCGGCGGGCAACCCGGACGTGGTGTACGCGCCGACGCTCGACCCGAGCGGCAAGACGTGCATCGAGGTGACCACGTTCTACTGGCAGGGCGGCAACGGCGTCGGTGCGTGGGACTGGTGCGCGGCCTCGCCCGGCTTCGCCGCGGTGGCCTGGATCGACGCCACCTTCGTCAGCACGTACACCGCGCCGTTCCAGGGGCTGCCCGCCTACACGGTGCTGGACGTGCAGACCGACGCGGTCGCCAACTCCTGGACCGCCTACCTGTACAACCACACCACCGGGGCCTGGGACGCGCTGTTCACCAGCGCCGACCCGGCCAAGCTCGGCATCACCCACGGTGGTTGGAGCATGTTCGAGGTCTACACCGAGTACAACCCCGCCACCGGTGAGGGCTACTACTGCACGGAGACCTACGGCACCCAGTTCCACGCCGCCGACATCCGGATCAAGGTCGGCGGCACGTGGAGCACGCTGACCACGGCCAACTCCTCGGTGACGCCGCCCGGCAGCGTGTCCAGCACGGACTTCGGCTGCTACAGCCTGTCGTTCACGCTGCCGACGGCGAACAGCCACTGGCAGGTGTCGCACTGAGCTGCTGAGCCCGTTCGCCTGACCGCGGTGTGGTGCCCGCCCCTGCACGGGCACCACACCGCCCCACGCCGGTCGTCCCGGGTTGTCCGTCCAGCGTGACGGTCACGCTGGACGGACAACCCGGGCGCCGGCTACACATGTGGTGCGCCACCTCTGGGCGGTCCATTGAGGATCCCTGGAAGGAACACCCGTACTGCGGCGCTCTCACAAGGGTTTCGCACCCACCGCGTCCGTGACGACCTCGTCGGCCGCTGTCTCGTCCAGGAAACCACCGGACTGGTGACGCCACAGCTTCGCGTACATGCCGTCGGTGTCGAGCAGTTCGGCGTGCGTGCCCTGCTCGACGATCCGGCCCCGGTCGAGCACGACCAGCCGATCCATCCGCACCACGGTGCTCAGCCGGTGCGCCACGACCAGCGCCGTGCGACCTTCCATGAGCCGCCACAGCGCCTGCTGCACCAGCACCTCGCTCTCCGAGTCCAACGCGCTGGTCGCCTCGTCCAGCAGCAGCACCGGCGCGTCGCGCAGGATCGCGCGGGCCAGCGCGACCCGCTGCCGCTGCCCGCCGGACAGCTTGATGCCGCGTTCGCCGACCATCGTGTCGAACCCGTCGGGCAGCGCGTCCGCGAACTCCGTCACGTGCGCGGCGTTCGCGGCGCGCCGGATCTCGGCGTCGGTCGCGCCGGGCCGCGCGAACGCGATGTTCTCCCGCAGCGTCCGGTGGAACATGGCCGGGTCCTGGGGCACGTACGCGATCAGGCTGCGCAGGTCGGCCTGGCGCAGGCGCGCGATGTCCTGGCCACCGATGAGGATGCGACCGGCGTCGACGTCCATCAGCCGCAGCAGCAACCGGGTGAGCGTGGTCTTGCCGCCACCGGAGCGGCCGACGAGCCCGATCCGGGTGCCCGGCGCGACGTCCAGGTCCAGCCCGGTGAACAGCGGCTTGCCGCCGCCGTGCGCGAACACCACACCGTCGAACGTGACCCGCGAATCCTTCACCCGCAACGGCTGCGGGTCCGGCGGGTCGAGCACGGTCGGCGGGTCGAGCAGCAGCTCGGTGAACTGGGCCGCCTCGGTCAGGGCGCTCTCCAGCCGCCGGTAGATCTGGTTGAACTCGAACATGATCCGCGTCGCGTTGCCGAAGTAGGCGAACGTCACCACGATCGCCTCCACGCCCAACCCGCCGCTGACCCCGACGGCGACCGCCAGGCCGAGCACGTTGGTGAGCACGGACAGCGGCGCGACCACGGTGTCGATGCGCAGGTTGCCGTAGTCCCACGACCGCAGCGCCAGCACCCGGCTCTCGGCCGTCCGGTCCCGGTGCTCCGCGCCCTCGCGCCGCTCGGCGGAGAACGCCCGCACCGTCTCCATGTTCATCAGCGTGTCGGCGACGTGGCCGGACACCCGCGCGTAGGCGGCTTCCCGCTCGTCGACCAACTGCTGGCGGCGGCGGATGAGCGGCGCGACCACGAATCCCGTGACGAGGATCAGGCCCAGCAGCACCACGACCAGCAGCGGGTCGTAGCTCCACAGCACGACGCAGGCGAAGCCGAGCGGGATGATGTTGGCCACGACCTTGAACGCGACCGTGTCCACGAACTCCTCGAAGCGGGAGGCGAAGCTCAGCACCCGCTTGGTGAGCGAACCGGCGAAGTTGTCGTGGAAGAACGCCGCGTCCTTGCCGAGCAGCGCGTCCATGCCGTAGACGGACAGGTGCTCGATACCGCGGCTGTCGGTGCGGTTGAGGCAGTGGACGCCGATGCGCCACAGCAGTTCCGCGAACAGCATCAGGCCGGCGAACGTCAGCAGGTACGGCAGCACCGCGGCGAAATCGGTGTCACCGTCCGCCGCGAGACGACCCGCGAGGGCGCCGACGGCCAGCGGCGCGAGGTAGAGCAGGCACGTGTTGCCCAGCGCGGGCAGCACGACCGCGCCCACGCCGAGCAAGCGGTGGCGCCGCAGTTCCCGGCCGTACAGGCGCAGGGCGAGCAGCACCGCTCTCTTGCGGTTGTTGACGGGTTTTTCGGACCTTGGCGCGACCATCCGACTCCCTTCGGAGGCACCTTGGCCGGGTCGATGTTGCCGTAGTGCACCCCGTGAGGGCGATCGAATAACGCACGAACGCACAACCGCAGAGCCGGTCGCAGGCGTCAGTGTGGTGAGACGAATTCCCCCATCCACGGGAGTGCGAATGAAACGACGAGTGCGGCTGCTCGCGGGCGTGGCGGCGCTGTCCGCCGCGATGGCGGTGGCTCCGCCGGCGGGCGGCACGGCGATCCCGCTGTCACCCGGCGCCCCGACCGCGACCGCGTCCGACGGGCGGTGGGTGACGCTGGTCACCGGCCACCGCGTGCACGCCTCGCGCACCGCGCAGGGCCGGTGGTCGGTGCTCACCGAGCCGGAGCCGGGTGGCCGGGCCGGCGGGTTCATCCAGTACGGCAAGCGCCGGGGCGCCGGGACCGACCTGTACGTCGTGCCGCAGGTGGCCGCGGCGCTGGTGCGGGCCGGCACGCTGGACGAGGAGCTGTTCAACGTCTCCGGGCTCGTCCGGCAGCGCTACGACGACGCGCGCAGCGACACCGTGCCGCTGCTGGTCGAGCACCCGGACGTGGCCGCGGCCACCGCACCGGAGGGCGCCCGGGTCGAACGGCGGTTACCCGACCTGCGCCTGGCCGCCGTCGCCGAGCGCAAGGCCGACGCGCGCCGGTTCTGGTCGGCGATCACGGCGGGCGGGCCCGGTGCGTTGGCGGGCGGTCCGCGGCGGATCTGGCTGAACGCGCGGGTGGAGGCGTCGCTGGACACGAGCGTGCCGCAGGTGGGCGCCCCCGCCGCCTGGGCCGGGGGCCTGACCGGCCAGGACGTCACGGTGGCCGTGCTGGACACCGGGTACGACGGCGACCACCCCGACCTGGCGGGCCGGGTGGTGGTGAGCCAGGACTTCAGCGGCACCGGCAGCGCGCGGGACGGCAACGGGCACGGCACCCACGTCGCGTCCACCATCGCGGGCTCCGGCGCGGCGTCGGGCGGCAAGTACAAGGGCGTCGCGCCGGGGGCGAAGCTGGCCATCGGCAAGGTGCTGGACGACTCCGGCTCCGGTCAGCTCGACGACGTCATCGCCGGGATGCGCTGGGCGGCCGCCGAAGCCGGGGCCAAGGTGGTCAACCTGAGCCTGGGCTCGGGCCCGACCGACGGCACCGACCCGGCGTCGCAGGCCGTCAACGCCCTCAGCGCCCAGTACGGCACGCTGTTCGTGGTGGCGGCGGGCAACTTCGGCCAATCGGAGTCGGTGTCCAGCCCGGCCGCCGCCGACGCGGCGCTCGCGGTCGGCAGCGTCACCAAGTCGGGCGCGCTGTCGGTGTTCTCCAGCCGCGGCCCGCGCCTGGTCGACGCCGCCGTCAAGCCGGAGATCGCCGCGCCAGGCTCGGACATCGTCGCGGCCAGGGCCGCGGGCACGCAGCTCGGCGAGCCGGTGGACGAGAGCTACACCAAGCTGTCCGGCACGTCGATGGCCACGCCGCACACCGCGGGCGCCGCGGCCATCCTGGCCCAGCAGCACCCGGACTGGACCGGCGACCGCCTCAAGGCCGCGCTGGTGGGCACGGCCGCACCGGTGGCGGACGCGGGCGTGTTCGCCGTCGGCGGCGGCCTGGTCGACCTGGCGAGGGCGACCACCCAGCCGGTCCAGGCCTCGCCCGGCACGATCGGCTCGTACCTGAAGTGGCCCGGCACCCAGCCGGACAAGCGCACGGTCACCTACACCAACCCCGGCTCGACGCCGATCACCCTGGCGCTGGACCTCAGGCTCGCCGACGGCCCGGGGCAGGCTCCTCCGGCCGGGTTGTCGACGCTGTCCGCGTCCGCGGTGACGGTCCCGGCCGGGGGCAAGGCGGACGTCGCGCTGACCCTGACGCCCCGCTCGGGCAAGCCGGGCGTGTACGGCGGCGTGCTCAGCGCGACCTCGGCGGACGGCGAGGTCCGGCTCCGCACACCGGTCAGCGTCCACGACGAGCCGGAGATGCACGACCTGACCGTGACGGTGAAGAACCGCGACGGCGTCGCACCGGGCCCGCAGGACCGCTCGGTCGCGATGGTGATCAACGTGGACACCGGTGACACGTGGTTCGGCGCGGCGGGGGAGCGCGTCCGCGTGCCGGCGGGCAAGTACTCGGTCGTCGGCGCGGTCAGCACACCCAGACCGGGCGCGTTGCCCCTGGAGAGCACGTTCGTCGACCCGGACGTGCGGGTGTCTCGGAGCACGACCGTGAACTTCGACGCGCGCAAGGGCAAGCGGATCGCGCACACCACCGACCAACCGGCGGCCCGCGGCGGCGTGGCGCACACGCAGTTCCGCACCGCGATCACCGACCGCGAGCAGTACCCGACCGTCTTCTCGTACGCGGTCGACCCCCGGTTCGGGGAGTTGTACGCGCAGTCGGAGGAACGCAGGTTCGTGCCCTGGTTCGGTTACGCGGACAACGTCCGGCTGGAGGAGCCGGAGCTGGAGGTGTTCGCCGAGGGGCCGCAGCGGTTCGAGGTGCCCGCGGGCTGGCTGCGCGGATCGCCCTCGCCCAGCGGCAACCAACGGCTCGCGACCGTCCACGGTGGACTCGGCACGCCAGAGGACCTGGCGGGCATCGATGCCCAGGGCAAGCTCGTGGTGCTGGAGCTACCCGGTGAGCTGACCTACGAGGAGGTCTACGCGCGCATCCGTGCGGTGAGGGACGTGGGCGGCAAGGCGGTGGCCGTGCGCGTGCTGGAGGAGGAGGCGGCGACGGCACGATCGGACGAGGAGTTCCCGGCCGTGCTGCCGACGTTGCGGCTGTACGACGAGCCGGGCAAGAGGTTCGCCGACCTGGTCGAGGCGGGCGGGGTGACGACCAGCGTCACGGCCCGGTCCGGCAGCGCCCACCGGTACGAGTTGTCCTACCCGTCGGCCGGACTCCTGCCCCAGCGGCTGACCACGGTGGCGAAGACCGCCGACCTCGCCGCCGTGCGCATGGTCTACCACGGGGGCACCGAGGAGGAGCCACCGATCACGTCGGCGTGGGTCGAGGCGCTGGGCGCCGAGATCGGCACCCAGTGGGGCCTGCCCGGCGTGCCGCACGCCGAACGCGTGGAGCACTTCACCCCAGGCCGGTGGCGCATCGGGGTCGGCGGCTGGTGGGGCGCCGCGGGCACCGCGCACGAACGGGCGGTGCTGGAGGGCGGCAAGTCCTACCGGATGCAGTGGCACGCGGCGGTGGCCGCGCCGGGGTTCGCCGGCACGACCGCGAACGAGCTGGGCGAAGACCACCCGTGGGCGTGGCGCACGGGCGACCTGCTCGACATCACGGTGCCGTTCTTCACCGACGCCGCCGGGCACCCCAGGGCGGCCGAGCCGTTCTTCGGCTACGACAAGGGGTCGACCGCGCTGCACCTCGACGGTCGGCTGGTGGGCAGCCAGGACCAGCCGGGGCGCGGCGTGTTCGTGGTGTCGCAGGAGGAGGGGGAGTACCGGCTGACCGCCGACGTCAGCCGCGAGGACCAGCCGTGGTGGCCGCTGTCCACGAAGGTCAGCGGGAGCTGGACGTTCCGGTCCGGGTTCCGCCAAGGCCCGGGCGGCGCGCTGCCGCTGCTGTCGGTGGGCTTCGCGCCGGCCGTCGACCTGCACAACGTCGCACCGGCCGGCGACTTCTCCTTCCCGGTCACGGTGAACAGGCAGGACAAGGCACCCGAGGTGAGGTCGTTGGAGCTGGAGGTCTCCTTCGACGACGGCGGCACCTGGGCGGCCGTTCCGGTCGGCCGCGACGGCGCCCGGTGGACCGCGAAGGTCACCAACCCGACGGGCGCGTTCGCGTCGCTGCGCGCCAAGGCGTCGGACACCGAGGGCAACGCGGTGGAGCAGACCGTGATCCGGGCGTACCGGATCGGCTGATCGACGGTTCCCGGCCCGGGCGGGCCGTCCGTGAGGCGGACGGCCCGCCCGCACGCTCGCCGTGCCGGGGCCCGGTGGTGGGTGACACCACGCGGGTGTCGGCCAGTTGAGACCCGAAACTTCCGCGAAATGTCTGGTAGGGCGCTTGATCGCGACCTGATAGTGGTCAGCGCTCGTCCGACGGAAGGGGTTTCACGATGCGGTGGAGAACGGTCCTGCTGACGACCGGCCTGGTGCTCGGTCTGAGTTCGGCGCCGGCCGGCGCGGCCGAACCGGTGATCGTCGACTCCACCCGGCACGGCGGGCGGACGGTCGCGTTCACCTTCGACGACGGCCCCAACCCGGAGGACACGCCGCGGCTGCTCGAAGTGCTGCGCCGACACCACGTCAAGGCGGTGTTCTGCCTGTGGGGCGACTACGTCGAGGCCAACCCGCGGCTGGTCCGCAAGATCGTCGCGGGCGGGCACCTCCTGTGCAACCACAGCATGCACCACGACGACATGGGCGGGTGGACGCCCGAGCAGATCGAGGCGGACCTGCGCCGGACCAGCGCCGCCATCCACCGCGCCGCACCCGGCGTGCCGATCCGCTACTTCCGCGCGCCCTACGGCAGCTGGGGGCAGTCGCCGCAGGTCGCGGCCAAGATGGGCATGACGCCGCTGGGCTGGAAGCTCGCGATCGGCGACTGGGAGCCGCCGGGCGTGGACGAGCTGGTGCGCCGGGTCAAGGACGGCCTCACCGAGGGCGCCGTGGTCCTGATGCACGACGGCCCGGACGACCGCGGCCAGACGGTCGACGCGGTGGCCCGGCTGATCCCCGAACTGCGCGCCGAGGGCTGGCGCTTCGACCGGCCCGCACGCGGCTGAACGGGAAGGACCGGCGAGGTGAAGGGTTCCGAGGTGAAGCGCTCGACGACGGCGGCGTTGGCCGCCCTGCTGCTCCTGCTGCCGACCGCGGCCTCCGCGTCGGCGCGGTCCACCTGGGTGGGCACGTGGGCGACGTCCCCCACGACCGTGCCCGCCTCGGACACCACGTCGTTCGAGGACCAGACGCTGCGCCAGGTCGTGCACCTGAGCGTCGGCGGTGACGCGGTCCGGGTGCGGCTGTCCAACGAGTTCGGCACGCGGCCGCTGGTGGTGGGCGAGGCCCGCGTCGCCCGGCGGGCGGGCACGGGTGCGGCGATCCAACCCGGCAGCGACCGGCGGCTGACGTTCGGCGGTCGCACGTCGGCCACGCTGCCGCCCGGCACCCCGTTGCTCAGCGACCCGGTCGCGCTGCGCGTGGCGGCCGACTCCGACCTCGTCATCAGCATCCACCTGCCGCAGCGCACGCCCGCGACCACGGTGCACGCCTTCCCGTACCAGGACGGGTACGTCGCGGCGGGCAACGTCACCGGTCGGGCCGACATCACGCCGACCGCCGTGCTGGGCAAGTGGCACTTCCTCACCGGCGTCAGCGTGTCGGGCAGGGGCAGGCCCGGGTCGACCGTGGTGGCGTTCGGCGACTCCATCACCGACGGCGCGGAGACCACGCGCGGCGCGAACCGGCGCTGGCCCGACGTCCTGGCCCGCCGCTTCGCCGCCGAGCCGCGCCTGCGGCACCTGGGCGTGGTCAACGCGGGGATCAGCGGCAACCGGCTGCTGCACGACCCCAACCCGCCCGCGGGTCACCCGGCGGAGGCCTACGCGGCCTACTTCGGGCAGTCGGCGCTGCGCCGCTTCGACCGGGACGTGCTGGCGCAGCCGGGGGTCGGGCACGTGATCGTGCTCCTCGGCGTCAACGACCTCGGCCACCCCGGCACGAGCGCGCCGTTGACGGAGAAGGTGACCGCGCAGGACATCATCGGCGCCCACCGGCAGCTGATCGCCCGTGCCCACGCTCAGGGCCTGCGCATCCACGGCGGCACCATCACGCCGTTCCGCGGCGACACGTTCGGCTTCTACAGCCCCGAGAACGAGGCCGCGCGCCAAGCCGTCAACCACTGGATCCGCACCGGCGGCGAGTACGACGCCGTGATCGACTTCGACCGCGCGATCCGCGACCCGGCCCAACCCGACCGCCTGCTGCCTGCCTACGACAGCGGCGACCACCTGCACCCGAACGACGCGGGCATGGCCGCCATGGCCGCAGCCGTGAAGGTGCGCTCTTTCTAATTGCCTGTGTTGGATTGCCGCTGCTCCGCAGACGGCGGCTCGGTCGCCGGGAAGTCGGTCGTTCGCGTCCTGATTTCCCGAAGATCGAAAAGCGTGATCTTCGGGAAATGAGGACGCGAACGACCGACGCGACCTCGCGGGCGTGTGGCTGACTCCCGGCGCCAGCACCAGGACCGGCACCGGCGCTGGCGCTGCAACGCAGACGTGCCCCGGCCTCCGTTCCGTTAGGCCGCTGGAGCGACGGCGGCGGCTTTGGTGGTGGGGCGGGCGCGTTTGGTCGGTCGCCTGCGGATCAGCCACTCCGCGACCGCGACGTTGATCACCCAGCCCGCGCCGAGCAGCAGTGTCCTGGTCAGCGGGCCGGGATCGCCGGCGAACACCATCCACACGACCGTGACGACCGCCTGCGTGCCCGCGCCCTGGGCGATCGCGTAGCCGCGGATCATCCACGCCCGGTGGCGGACGATGTCGCGCCGCCGGATCGCGGCGAAGCCGAGGGCGATGGCCGCGATCATGGCCGAACCGAACACCAGCCGGAAGGCGGCGAGGAGGTGGCCGTCGCCTTCCGGATAGGGGTAGAACAGCGCCATCCACACACCCGACAGGCCCATGACGAGCCCGCTGGGCACCAGGAGTTTGCCGAGCGCGCGGTGCCTGCCGGGCCGTCGCCTGCGGAACCGGGGTGCGAACTGGAACGCACCCACAACGCAGAACAGGACGGCGGCGATGATGTGCGCCACCACCGGGAGCGGCGCGGCGAAGAACCGCGCGTTGTCCTCGGTGACCTCCCCGCCGGCCAGGTCGGCGAGGCGGACGACGCCGCCGCCCATGGGAACGAGGGTGAGCGCGATCAGCCCGGTGGGTATCAGCCACTCGGCCCTGGTGGAGGAGGTCACGAGGCAGGCCCTTCTTCGTCTCGGTCGGGTGATCCGAGTCTGACGACCGGCGTGGTGCCGATCATCGGAAGAAGGGCTCGAACCGAGCCGTCCTATCGGGCGGGGACGGCCTCGTACTTTCGGCTGCCGGCCGGGACATCTGCCAGGCCCGACACACCCCGGCCGAGACCACGCGTCAGCGGCCGAGACCGTGGCGCACGCGGTCGGTCTCGTAGGCCCACATGGCGATCTCGACGCGGTTGCGGGCGCCCAGCTTGGCCATCAGGCTCGCGATGTGCGTCTTGACGGTGCTCAAGGTGATGTGCAGCTCGTCGGCGATCTCGCTGTTGGTCCGTCCCCGTGCGACGGTGACGAGGACCTGCTCCTCCCGGTCGGTGAGCGGTTCGACGGGTTGTCGCGGCGGCGCGGCGGGTCCGGCGGCGGCGAACGTCCTGAGCAGGCGCGCGGTGATGTTCGGGGCGATGAGCGCGTCGCCCGCGGCCGCCGCGTGGACGGCCTGGGTCAGCAGGGCCGGCCCCGCGTCCTTGAGCAGGAACCCCAGGGCGCCCGCCCTGAGTGCGGCGTAGACGTACTCGTCGAGGTCGAAGGTCGTGATGACGACGACGGCCAGCGGGTCGTCCACCCCCGGTCCGGCCAGCAGCCGGGTGGCCTCGATGCCGTCCACGCCGGGCATCCGGATGTCGAACAGGCACACGTCGGGGCGCAGCCGTCCGGCGAGCTCCACGGCGCGTCGCCCGTCTCCGGCCGACCCCACGACCTCGATGCCCGGCTGGGCGTCGAGGATCATCGTGAGCCCGGTGCGCACGATCTCCTGGTCGTCCGCGACGACCACGCGGATGCTCACGACGCCGTCCCCGTCCGGGGCAGCGTGGCGGTCACGGTCCAGCCCCGTTCCGGGTCGGGGCCCGCCGCGCAGGTGCCCCCGAGCAGGTCGACGCGTTCGAACATGCCGATGAGCCCGTACCCCGGCGGCGAGGTCGACCGCGCCCCGTCACCGTCGTCGCTCACGCGCAGGTGCACGGACGTGTCGTCGGCGGCGACGTGGACCTCGATGCGGGTGGCGTGCCGGGCGTGCCGCCGCGCGTTGGTGATCGATTCCTGGGCCAGCCGGTAGATCGCGGCGCCGACCGACGGGTGCACGTCGTCGAGGTCGCCGACGAGGCCTACCTCGACCGACGGTCCGGTGCGGGCCCGGGTCGCCAGGTCACCGAGGTCGGTGATGCGCGGGCTGGGTGTCGGCGTCAGGTCGGCCGGGTGGTCCCGGCGCAGGACGCGCACCATCGCCCGCATCTCGGCGAGGGCGCGTGAGGCCTCGGCCTCGATCACGCGCAGCGCGTCGGCCGCGGCTGCCGGCCGGGACGCCGCCGTCGCCAGGCCCGCCTGGGCGCGGATCGCGATCGCGGACACGTGGTGTGCGACCGTGTCGTGCAGGTCCCGGGCCAGCCGTTCCCGTTCCAGCAGCTTGGCCTGGTCGAGTTCGCGCGTCCTGGCCCGGACCCGGTACCGCGCCGCCGCACCGAGCGCGACGGCCGAGAACACCACGGTGAGCCCGCCGATCGCGTCGGCGAGTCCGACGTGGCGCGAGATCATCGAGAGGACCGCGCCGCCGAGCACGATCGCCAGACCGATCACGACCTCGCGCCCGGAACCCCACCTGACCAGGGAGTACACCAGGATCAGCAGGAACGCCGCGGAGTAGGGCTCGACCTGCTCCCCGCCCGTCACCAGCGGGAGCAGACCGGTCGTGCCGAACGCGACCGCGACCACCGCCAGCGGCCGGACCCGGCGCCACAGCACCGTGGGCACCAGCCCGACCACGACCACCACCGAGAGGACCCGCCACGGCAGTTCCGGCCGCAGTGCCCCTTCGAGCACCGCGGCCGGCACGAGCACCGCCACGAGCGCCCAGTCCCGCCACACGCGCGGTGGGGCGTGGCCGGGCCGCGGCTCGTCCCACGTCGAGCGGAGAAGATCCTGCACCCGGCGATGGTACGAGAGCCCGACCCGCGCCGAAGCCACCCGCACGCCGCCCCCGAGCCGCACGCCGCCGGAGCCGCGGGCCACCGTCAGCGCGGGGCGCGGAAGAAGCCCCGGAGAAGCCCCGGATGTCGTCGTCGAGCTGCGATCCGCGCCGAACAGCTGCGCGTTCCAGCCGGGCGTGCCCGCGGGCGAGTCGGCGTTCCCGTCACCGGGGGTCGGTCTGGTCGAAGAACACCGGTGAGGAGGTCGACTTGGGGGACAACGGGAGGGCGCCGCTGGGGCGTTAGACCGACATCGACGGCACGAGTGGCCGGCGGGTCGACTCGGCGGCGAATGCGCGCCACGCGTTCGCGAGTGCGGCGACGGCGGCGCTGATCACCGGTGGCTCGGCGGTGAACGGCAGCCGCAGCCGGTCGGCGCTGCCGCCCGTCGGGTCGAGCGAGCCGCCGGGCAGCACGGCCACCCCGTGCCGCAGCGCGACCTGGGCGTAGGACGCGGAGTCCGCGTCGGGCAACCGCACCCACAGCGTCTGGCCACCCGCGGCGGGCGTGAACTCCCACTCCGGCAGCTCTTCGCGCAGCCGTGCGCAGAGGTGGTCGTGCTGCCGGCGCAACGCCGTGACGCGGGCGGCCCGGACGGCGGTGAAGTCGGCCAGCAGCTCCACCGCGGCCAGCTGGTCCAGCACACCGCTGCCCAGGTCCTGCACCGCCTTGAACCGGGCCAGCCGGGCGACCAGCGCCGCGTCGGCCCGCACCCAGCCGACCCGCAGCCCGCCCCACACGACCTTGCTCAACGACCCCACGGTGATCGCCCGCGCGGCGGGCGGTGCCGCCGGCGCACCGGTGAGGTCCAGCTCCGCCAGCACCTCGTCCAGCACGAGCGGCACGTCCTCGGCCGACCGGATCAGGCGCGAGCGCTCCAACGGGCTCATCGACGTGCCGGTGGGGTTGCGGAACGCGGGCATCGCGTACACCAACGCCGGCTTGCGCCCGCCCAGCGCGCCCGCGAGGTCGTCGTCCGCCCGGACCACCGCACCGACCTCCCGGAACAGGTCCAGGGCGCCCGAGTAGGTCGGCGCCTGCACCAGCACCTCGTCACCCGGCCGCACGAGCGCGCGCGTCAGCAGCGCCAACGCCTGCTGAGCCCCGGTCGTCACCAGGATCTGCCCCTCGGTGGTCGGCACGCCGAGTTCGCGGTAGCGCGCGGCCAGCGCCGCCCGCAGCGCCGGGTGCCCCGACGGGTGGTAGCCCAGGTCGACTCCGCCGAGGCGGTCCGCCGCCCGCCGGTGCGCCTCGACCAGCGCCGCGGGCGGGGACAGCGGCCCGGCGCAGGCGAACTGGAGCACGCCGTCGGGCGGCTCCAGCAGGTTCACGAACATCGGGTTGGCGGTCTCCGCGCGGGCCGCCGCCGCACGTCCGCCCGGCGACACCCACGTGCCGCTGCCGCGCCGCCGCGTCAGCCGCCCCTCCTGCCGCAGCAGGTCGTAGGCCGCGATCACGGTCGTCCGCCCGACCGCGAGACCCGAGGCCAGGGAGCGGTCGGGCGGCAGCACCGTCCCCGACGGCAACAGCCCTCCGTCGATCAGCTCCCGCAGGCGCGCGGCCAGCAGCAGGTACAGCGAGCCGCGGCCCGCCGACCAGCGCCCGAGCCGTCCGGCCAGGTCGTCCACGGCAATTGGCTTCATGATGGGACCAATCTAATCGAATTGGACCTACAGCGATACCACTTCATGAACGACGCTCGGTCCATGAAGCCTGACACCCGCGTCGTGCACACCGAGGCGCCCGCGCTGACCAGCACGCCCCTGTCCGTCCCGCTCTACCAGACCACCGGGTTCTCCTTCGCCGACCTCGACGCCTTCGCCGACGGGATGACCAGGCCGGACGGCGCGTTCGTGTACACCCGGCTGGGCAACCCGACCGTCCGGGCGTTGGAGGACGCCGTCGCCGCGCTCGAAGGCGGCACGGCGGCGCTGGCCACCGCTTCGGGGATGGGCGCGATCAACGCGGTGCTGCTCGCGAACCTCAAGTCCGGCGACCACCTGATCGCCCAGCACGCGCTCTACGGCGGCACGCTGGCCCTGCTGCACGACCTGGAGCAGCGCTGGGGCGTCGCGGTCACCTACGTCGGCGGCCACGACCCGGACGAGGTCCGCGCGGCGCTGCGGCCGGAGACCAGGGTGCTGTACCTGGAGACCATCGCCAACCCCACCGGCCACGTGAGCGACCTGCCCGCGCTGGGCGCCGCGGTGGGCGACGACGTGCTCGTGGTCGTGGACAACACCTTCGCCTCACCCCTGCTGTGCCGCCCGATCGAGCAGGGCGCGGACGTCGTCGTGCACTCGACCACCAAGTACCTCGGCGGGCACAGCGACGTCACCGGCGGCGTGGCGGTCTTCGCCGACGATGCCCGCTACCGCACGACGTGGCACCACTCGATCGAGCTGGGCGTCACCGCGGACCCGTTCGCCGCCTGGCTCGCCATCCGCGGCCTGCGCACGCTGGCGTTGCGCGTCCGCAAGCACGAGGAGAACGCCGAGGTGCTCGCCCGGCGACTGGCCGCGCACCCGGCGGTGCGCGTGGTGCACTGGCCCGGTCTGGACACCCACCCCAGCCACGCCGTGGCGCGCCGCGTCCTCGACGGTTACGGCAGCACGTTCTCGTTCGACCTGGCGGACGTGGCGACGGGCCGCCGGTTCGTCACCGCGCTGGAGCTGGTGCGGCTCGCGCCGTCGTTGGGCGGCACGGAGACGTTGGTGCTGCACCCCGCCAGCACCTCGCACCGGCAGCTGGACGAGGTGCAGCTGAACGCGAGCGGCATCACCGGCGGCACGATCCGGCTGTCGGTGGGCATCGAGGACGTCGACGACCTGTGGCACGACCTCTCCCGCGCACTGGACCGCTGACCCGGCACGGACAACGTCGTGCGCTCTGAGGTATCCGGAGCGTCCACAGTGGACAGCCGGGCCACGGGGAGTGAACGGTCCGGAAGGCAAGACCCGCAGGGGCGCACGGGGTTCGGTGTGCGACGCGCCGTGGTTCAGGCCGGTGGCGCGGTGCTCTCGCGCACGACCAGCGTGGTGGCCAGTTCCACGCGGGGCTGGGCGGGCCGGCCGCCACCGGCGAGGGTCAGCAGCATCCTGGCCGCCGTCGCGCCCATCTCGGCAAGCGGCTGCCGCACGGTGGTCATCGGCGGGCTGCACCAGCGGGTGTTGTCGATGTCGTCGAAGCCGACCACGCTGAGGTCGTGCGGGATGCGCAGGCCGAGCCGCCACGCGGCCGCGTAGACGCCCAGCGCCTGCAAGTCGTTGCCGCACAACACCGCGGTCGGCCGGTCGGACCGCTCCAACAACTCACGGCCCAGGTCGCGGCCTTGCTCGAAGGTGAACTCGCCGGTGCGCACCAGCGCGTGGTCGAGTCGGGCGCCGACGGCGTCCATCGCGGCCCGGCACCCCTCCAACCGGGCACGGGCGCCGAGCGAGTGCAGTGGTCCGGTGATCACCCCGATCCGACGGTGTCCCAGGTCGAGCAGGTGCCGGGCCGCGGCGATGCCGCCGCTCCAGTTCGTAGCCCCGACGGAAGGCGTGGTGTGCAGCGGTTCCCCGGACGGGTCCAGCGCCACCAGCGGGATCGCGCTGGCGTCCAGCAGGGCGTGCTGCTCCGGGGTGAACGCCGAGTACACCGCGATCACGCCCAGCGGGTGGCGGGCCAGCAGCTGCTCGGCCCACGAGCGGCCCGACGACGTCGGCTCGACCACCTCGGTGAACGCCACGGCCAGCTCGTGCTCGCGCGCCACCGGTTCCACACCGCGCATGATCTCGATCGCCATGTGCCGTTCGAGCCCGTAGAAGACCACTTCGACGATGGCGGCGGGCGCGATGGCGTCGGGGCGCCGGTAGCCGTGCTCCCGCAACAGGGCCTCGACCCGCTGCCGCGTCTCCGACGCCACGCCCGCCCGGCCGTTGAGCACCTTGGACACGGTGGGCTTGGACACCCCGGCCAGTCGCGCGATCGTCGCGACCGTCAGCTCGCCCCGTCGACGCCCACGCCGCTGACCGTCCGCGATGCTCCCCGTCACGGTCCGCAGTGTACGGATGGGGTACCACCGGATGGATCATGATCGACGGACCCGTGTCCACCTCCGCCGTTCGGGTTGCCGAAGTGTCGTCGGCGCCGAACCGGGTCGTCCGTGTGGGCGAAACACGCGAACCGTGAGGCTGGAGGTTGCGCCATAGGGGTGTATCGGTGCGACCGTGGGTGGGGGTCTTCTATATGGTCCGATCGGAACCGCTCACATTACGTGCTGGGGAGGTAGACGTCCGGTGATCGGACAGCCCGATGAGCGCGACCTGGAGCGGTGGGCGACCGCGGACCTGGCCGCCCTGCGCGACGACCTCGACCACGCGCTCAACTCCGACGCCGGTTCGTCGGGTGTGACGCCGCGGTCCCGGCCGCCGTCGGACGCCGAGCTGATCGAAGCCGTGCGCGGTGGCCAGATCCAGGCGTACGGGCAGTTGTTCGAGCGCCACGTGCGCGCGGCCCGCAACCTGGCGCGGCACCTGGCCTGGTCGAGCGCCGAGGCCGACGACCTGGTGTCGGACGCGTTCGCGAAGGTGCTCGACACGGTGCGCGCGGGCGGCGGCCCGGACTCGGCGTTCCGGGCCTACCTGCTCACCGCGCTGCGCCACACCGCCTACGACAAGACCCGGCGGGACCGCAAGCTGCGGCTGGCCGACGACGTGGAGGCCGTGTCGGGCGTCGAGAAGGTCACCACCGTGCCGTTCCACGACCCGGCGGTGGCGACGCTGGAGCGGACGCTGGCCACCAAGGCGTTCGCCAGCCTGCCCGAGCGGTGGCAGACGGTGTTGTGGCAGACCGAGATCGAGGGCCAGTCGGCCCGCGAGTTGGCGAAGCTGCTGGGGTTGACCGCCAACGGCGCGTCGGCGTTGGCCTACCGGGCCCGCGAAGGCCTCAAGACCGCCTACCTCCAGGCGCACCTGGCCCACAACCCGACCACCCGCTGCCGCGCCACCGTGGCGAAGTTGGCCGCGTGGACGCGAGGCGGCCTGACCAAGCGGGAGACCGCCCAGGTCGAGGTGCACCTGGACGAGTGCGAGTCGTGCCGCGCGATGGCCGCCGAGCTGGCCGACGTCAACGGCACCCTGCGCGCGGTCGTCGCGCCCCTGGTGCTCGGCGCGGGCGTTTCCGGTTACCTCGCCTCGACCGGGGGTACGGCGGAAGCCGGCGTGGCGGCCGCGGGTGCGGCCGCCAACTCGGTCACGACGACGACGCAGTGGCTCGGCGTGGCCGCCTCGACGGTGGTGGTGGTCGGGGCCGTGGTGCTGGGCCTGAACGCCGAGCGGCAGGCGGTCGCGCCGCCGGCCGAGGACCGGCCGCCCACGGTGAAGGTGGACCAGCACACGTCGATGGTGGTCTCGGGGACGTCGTCCGCCGCCGTCACGGGGTCCGGTGCGCCGTCGGTGACCGCCACCGCACCCGTCGACACTTCGTCCGTCCCGGGCCTGCCGGGTCCGACCACGACCACCACGGTCGCGGATCCGGCGGCGGAGCCGTTGGTGCCGGTGGTGCCGGACCGGTTCGCCATGACCACCGGTGGCCCGCCCGTCGAGCTGCCCGTCACCATCCGCAACACCGGTTCGACACCCGTCGAACCCGCCACGCTGGTGCTGTCCCTGCCCGAGGGCGTCCACGTGGTGGGTCCGGGCGACAACCTGCGGCGCGGGCCGCGGGTGGGGTTCGACGGCGCGGCGCGGCAGTCGGTCGGGTGTCCGGCGGGCAAGGGCACGGTGACGTGCACGGCCGAGGCGGAGCTGCCCGCCGGTGGCTCGGTGACGTTCGTCTTCCGGCTGCTCGCCGGCCCCAAGGCGGTCGGCGGCACGATCAGCGGCACGGTCACCGCCGGTGCCGGGCGGCCGGTGCCGGTGGTGGTGACCGTCGTGGTCACGCCGAAGTAGAGCTACGACACGGCCGGTGGCTGAATCGGTCACGTGCGGCAAGTCGCCCGTGCTGAGGTCGGCGTCACTGTTTGCGGGCATGTCCGTGGGGAACCCGGCTCCTACGCCCCGAGCGCCAAGGGGAGCGTCGATCGCTGGAAGGCTCGTGTTGTGAACGTCGTCGAACGGTCCCTCGACCACGTCGACTTCGATCTGGAGGAGAACTTCCCACCCGTGCGCCGGGCACGGAGGTGGATAACCGAGAACGTGCCGGAACTGGACGCGCCGACCCTGCTCGACCTGCTGCTGATCGCCGACGCGCTGTTGACCAACGCGCTTGAGCACGCCAGGTCGCCCCGCCGGTTGTGGCTGAGCCGCCAGAGCGGCGGGCACGTGGTCCGGGTGGAGGTCCACGACGCCAGCCCGGAACTGCTGCCGGTGCTCGGCAAACCGGGTGAGCTCGGGCTGGGGCACCGAGGTCTGCTGCTGGTCAACCGGGTGGCCTCGCGGTGGGGCGTCGACCCGCGGGCCGGCTACAAGTCGGTGTGGGGCGAGGTCACCGCCTGAACCCGGACCCGGGTCAGCCTTCGCCGCTCTTGCCACCACCGCGTTTCCGGTCGTCCTTCTTGTCGCCGTCGTCCTCGTCGCCGTGCTTCTTCTCGTCGATGCGTTGGGAAGACAGGACTTCGACGGAGTCGATCAGCGGTGTTCCGTCCCGGACGACCAGGCGCAGGCGGTGCGACTCGCGGAACTTCCTGCCCTCCGCACCGGTGAAGTCGATGCCGACCGTCACGGTGTCGGCTCCGGAAGCCGCGGGTGGCGTGCTGACGGTGAGGTTCTTGACGTCACGCCAGGACTTCTCGTACTGCTCGCGACCCTGCGCCCGCAGACCTGGCCCGAGCCGTTCCCACGCACGGGCGGTGTCCTGGGGCAGCAACGCGTAGTACTCCGCCACCGCCCGTTCCAGCTCTGCCGGGGCGGGCGCGCCGGACGTGGGTGTGGACGTGGACGGGACCGGGCCGCCCGCGCGGTCGGTGGACCTGCTCCCGTTCGTCACCACGAGAACCAGCACGACGACGCCGACGAGCGCGGCGGCGGCCACCGCGACGAGCCCGGCCCGCGCACCCCGTGCCCGCCGGGGCTCGGGTGCCGTCGGGTGTGGTGCCAGGGCGGTGGCGTTCGGCCCGGTAGAGCGCGGCCCGGTCGGGTTCGGCCCGGTGGCGTGCGGTCCGGTGGCGTTCGGCCCGGTCGAGTGGGGTGCGGTGGCGGCCGGGTGCGGGCCTGTCGTGGTCGGCGGCGGGGTGGCCGGGTGCAGGTCCAGTCGGGTCGGTGCGGGTCGGATCGGTGTCGGCCGGTCCGCGTCCGGCGTGCGCAGCCGTTCGGCGGCCTGCGCCATGGTCGGCCGGGTCGCCGGGTCCGTGCGCAGCACGTCCAGCAGCACGTCGGTCAGCGGACCCGCCTTGGTCGGCGGGGCGTAGCGGCCCGCGGCGACGGCGTGCAGCAGCGCGATGGCGTTGTCCCCGTCACCGAACGGCGGCCGTCCCTCCACCGCCGCGTAGAGCGTGGCGCCCAGCGCGAACACGTCCGACGCGGGCCCCGGCTCGCCGCCCCGCGCCACCTCGGGCGAGAGGAACGCGGGCGTGCCGGCGAGCAGGCCGGTCTTCGTGACGGTGACGTCACCGACCGCGCGGGCGATGCCGAAGTCGGTGATCTTCGCGGTCCCGTCATCGGTCAGCAGGATGTTGCCCGGCTTGACGTCCCTGTGCACGACACCCGCCGCGTGCGCCGCCGCCAGCGCGCCGGCGACCTGCGCCCCGACGCGCATCACCTGCTCGGCGGGCAGCGGACCGCGCGCGATCAGGTCGTCCAGGGTCCGCGCGGGCAGGTACTCCATGACCAGCACCGGCCTGCCGTCGTCCTCGACGACGTCGTGCACGGTCACCGCGTTGGGGTGCTGCAACCGGGCGGCGATGCGCCCTTCCCGCGCCGCGCGGTTCACCGCCTCGACCGGGTCCGCGCCCTCGGGCACCACGAGCTGCTTGAGGGCCACCACGCGGTCCAGCCGCTCGTCCAGCGCCTGCCACACCACGCCCATCGCACCGGCACCCAGCCGCCCGCGCAGCCGGTACCGACCGGCCACCAAGCGCCCCTCGTCCATCACCGGCGATCCCGCCCTCCCGGCACGGTCGCCACGTAGACCGTGCTGGTCGCGTCACGTTGTTGCAGCGGGTTGTGGAAGCGGACGACCTCGGCGGTGACGTGGGCGAACCGGTCGGCGAGCGCGGCGGTGTAGTCGTCGTCCGGCGGCTCGTTGGACCACAGGGCGAACACGCCGCCGGGGTGGAGGCGGGCGGCCAGGCGGCGCAGGCCCTCCGGTTCGTAGAAGTCGGCGTTGTCGGGGTGCAGCAGGTGGCGGGGCGAGTGGTCGATGTCCACGATGATCGCGTGGAACAGCCGGTCGGGGTCGGCCGGGTCGAGGCCCCGATCGGCACGCGACAGGGCGAAGAAGTCGCCGTGCACCAGTCGGCAGCGCGGGTCGGACGCCAACGCCAGACCGCCCGGCAGCAGTCCGCGCCGGTGCCACTCGATCACCTCGCCGAGCGCGTCGATCACGAGCACCGACCGCACGTCGGAGTTCTCCAGCACGGTCCGGGCGGTGTAGCCCAAGCCGAGGCCGCCCACGACGACGTCCAGCGGCCCGGGCAGGTCGGCGAGCGCCAGGCGTGCCAGTTCCACTTCGGACACCGTGAACAGGCTCGACATCAGGAACTCGTCGTTGAGCTTGATCTCGTGGACCTCGCGGTCGAACACCGGGTCCCACCGGCGTCGCAGGACGAGTTCACCCAGCGGTGTCTGACGCCAGTCGAGTTCCTGGAAACGTGCGCTCATCCGGACAACCTACGCGGGTGCCCCGTCGAGCAGCTCGGCGAGGAGGCCGCGGACGCGGCGGTCGATGTCGTCGCGGATGGGTCGGACGGCGTCCACGCCCTGTCCGGCGGGGTCTTCGAGTTCCCAGTCGAGGTAGCGCTTGCCGGGGAAGACGGGGCAGGTGTCGCCGCAGCCCATGGTGATGACGACGTCGGAGGCTTCGACGTCCTCGGTGGTGAGCTTGGAGGGCACTTCGGCGGTGATGTCGAGGCCGAGTTCGGCCAGCGCCTGGGCGGCGGCGGGGTTGACGGTGTCGGCAGGGGCGGAGCCGGCCGAGCGGACGGTGACGCGGCCCATCGCGTAGTGCTGGAGGAGGGCGGCGGCCATCTGGGAGCGGCCGGCGTTGTGGACGCAGACGAACAGGACTTCGGGCTTGCTGGTCAACGGACTTGCCCTTCGGTGACGGGTGCGGTGCTGTCGGCGGGTGCCTGGGTGGGGTAGAGCAGGCGCAGCAGCGGGATGGCCACCGCGACGCCGACGAGCTGCGCCAGCACGTAGACCGGCACGGAGGAGGGGGCGATGCCGGCGAAGGTGTCGCTGAACACGCGGCCGACGGTGATGGCGGGGTTGGCGAAGCTGGTGGAGCTGGTGAAGAAGTAGGCGGCGCCGATGTAGGCGCCCACGGCGGCCGGTGCGAGGGCGGCCCGGCCGGAGCGGACGAGCGAGAAGATCACCAGCAGCAGGCCGACGGTGGCCACGACCTCGGCGACGCCGTGCGCGACCGTGGCGCGGTCGGTGGTGCTGATGCTGACCGGCGACGCCTCGAACATGACGTTGGCCAGCACGGCGCCGGTGGTGCACCCGAGGATTTGGGCGAGTGCGTAGGCGGGGACGTCGCGCCAGGCGAGTCCGCCGAGGACGGCGTCGGTGATGGACACGGCGGGGTTGAAGTGGCCGCCGCTGACGGGGCCGAAGATCAGGATGATGGCGTAGAGGCCGACGGCGGTGGCGGCGGCGTTCTCCAGCAGTTGCAGGCCGACATCGTCGGGGGACAGGCGTTGGGCGGTGATGCCGGAGCCGATGACCAGGGCGGCGAGCAGCAGGCTGCCCAGGTACTCGGCGAGCAGCCGGTGGGGGAGCGGGCGGGGCATTCAGGATCCCTCGGTGGCGGGGCGGACGGCGGGCACGAGGCGGTCGACGCGGTCGGCGAGGTCGCGGTAGGCGGCGTCGAAGGCGTCCGGGGTGCCGATGGCGGCCGGGTCGGGCACGGACCAGTGCAGCCGGTCGTCGTGGTCGGTCAGCTCTTCGTGCGCGTTGTCGCACACCGCCACCACGAGGTCGTCGGGCCGCAGCACGTCGTCCAGGTGGTGGGGACGGGCGCGGGTCAGGGACAGCCCGTGCTCGCGGGCGGTGGCGACGGCCAGCGGGTGCACGCGCTCGGCCGGCCGGGTGCCCGCGCTCGCCGCCGGCACGGGACTGCTGCGCTGCCACAACGCGGCGGCCAGCTGGGAGCGGGCGGAGTTGTGGCTGCACACGAACACCACCCGTGGCGCCTGCCGCAGGCCGCTGGGCACGAGGTCGGTGAGCGCGGCGGTGCGCAGGCGCAGGTAGGTGCGCCGGTGGTCGCCCTCCGAGCGGGAGCGCTCCACGATCCCGGCCTGTTCGAGCAGCTTGACGTGGTGGGCGAGCAGGTTGCTGGGCAGCCCGAGCGCGCGGCCGACCTCGCCGGGCGAGGCGTCGCCGAGCACGAGCAGGTCGACCAGGGCGAGCCGGGCGGGCTCGCCGAGGGCCGCGTGCACGCGGGCACGCGCCACCGTGCCGGAAGGCCAGTCAGTAGTCATTGACTCAATGATGATTGAGTCATGACCCGGCTGTCAACGCGGCGAGGCACCCCGCGCCGGATCGGGCGCCTGCTCGACCAGCTCCTCCGGGGCGGTCAGGCGCCAGGCCTCGAACACCAGTTCGGCCAGCTCGTCGGCCTCGATGCCCGCCAGGTAGACGACGACCCAGCCGAAGCCGCCGGAGGTGAACTGCTCCTCGAAGACGTCCGGCCGTTCGGCCACCAACGCCTGCTGCTCGGACAGCAGCTGCTTCAACCCCGCCGTGTTCGTGCGCGGCCAGTAGTAGCCGAACCGCTTGCCGCGCACGCTGAACGAGCTGTACTGCCCGCTCTCCGCGCGCTCGACGTCGACGAGCGCGTTCACCATCCGGTTGAACTCGTCACTGCTCACCGCCACCGCAGCCCCCACGGGAAGTCCTGGATCCCCAGTGTAGGTCTCACCCCTCGGCGTGACGGCGGCGGTGAGGGCGACCGCGGCGGAGGTGCTCCGGCCGCGAGCACGCCGCGACCGCGCCGCCGTCCACGATCGAGGTGTCGACGTGCGGCTCCGGGCGACGCGGGCGACACTGGGCCGGCCGTGATCCGTCTACAAGGGACGGTCGCATGCCGTTGCGCGCCGAGTCCGGGTTCCCCGAGCTGATCCGGCCCATGCTGGCCTCGTCGGGGCAGCTCCCCACCGGGTCCGGCTGGGCGTTCGAGTTCAAGTGGGACGGTGTCCGGGCGGTCACCTACGTCCGCGGTGGACGGGTGCGGGCGATGACGCGCAACGACCTGGAGGTGTCCGCGACCTACCCTGAGGTCCGGGCGCTGTCCGCGCTCCTGGGTGACCGCGAGGCCGTGCTCGACGGTGAGATCGTCGCTCTGGGCACCCGTAGGCAACCGGACTTCGGCCTGTTGCAGTCCCGGATGCACGTCGCCCGACCCGGTGACGACCTGCTGGCCCGCGTCCCGGTCGTGTACTACGCCTTCGACCTCGTGCACCTCGACGGCCGGTCGCTGCTCGGCGTGCCCTACTCCGAACGACGCGCGGAGCTGGCGGCCCTCGGGCTCGGCGACCTGGCGGAGGTGCGCGTGCCGCCGTCCTTCACCGACGTCGACGGCCGGGACGTGCTCGCGGTGGCCGCGGACTACGGGCTCGAAGGCGTGGTCGCCAAACGGGTCACCTCCCGCTACGAGCCGGGACGCCGCTCGGCGGGGTGGGTGAAGGCACCGCTGGTGCGCACGCAGGAGGTGCTGATCGGCGGCTGGCGGCCGGGTGACGGCCGGCGGGCGGGCACGATCGGGTCGCTGCTGCTCGGCGTGCCGTCCGACGCCGGGTTGCGCTACGTGGGCAAGGTCGGCACCGGGTTCACCCACTCGACGCTGCTCGACCTGCAGGAACGACTGCGGCCGCTGGCCCGCACGGCGTCGCCGTTCGTCGGCCCGGTGCCCGCCGAGCACGCCCGCCGCGCGCACTGGGTCCGACCCGAACTGGTCGGCGAGGTCGAGTACCGCACCTGGACCACCGACGGCAGGCTGCGGCACTCGTCGTGGCGCGGGCTGCGGCCGGACAAGGACCCCGACGACGTCCGGGCGCCCGTGCCGCCCCTGTCCTGATCGGGATTGTCGGTGCCGACTGTTAGCGTCCGGCAACGATCCGACGGACAGGGGGAGCGCACCGGTGGACGACGAGAAGCAGGCTCTGTCGACGTTCTTGGAGGCGCAGCGCGGTGTCGTGCTGGCGATCCTCGAAGGGCTCGACCCGGCGGCCCTGGCGACCCCGGTCCTGCCGTCGGGGTGGACGCCGCTGGCCATGGTCGAGCACCTCGGTTACGCCGAGCGGCACTGGTTCGAGGTGATCCTGCTCGGCCACGCCGAACCGCTGCCGTGGGAGGACCCACCGCCGTTCACCACGCCGCGGTCGGCGGAGGAGGTCTTCGCGTTCTACCGGCGCCAGTGCGAGCGGTCCGACGCCATCCTCGCCGCCACACCGCTGTCGACGCGCCCGATCGGCCGTCACCCCGACCCGCTCGGCGCCGAGACCACCGACCTGCGCCGGATCGTCCTGCACGTGATCGAGGAAACCGCCCGCCACGCCGGCCACCTCGACGCCGCGCGGGAACTGCTCGACGGCACCACGGGGCTCGGCCCGCGCTAACTAGCGCGTCGCCCACCGCGGTGCCACCGCGGGCGTGACCGGTCCCAGCAGCCGCAGCACGGTGGCCAACCGGGGCAGGTGGTCGCCGGGTTCGCGGACCCACCGCACCGGGCCGTCGGCGGTGACGCTCGGCGGCAGCGGCAGGTACCGGCCGTCGTCCACCAGCCGCACCTGCGGCGGCAGCACGGGCGGCCCGGCGTCGAGGGCGTCCGCGGTGTCGACCAGGAACGCCCACAGGTCCGCCGACAGCGCGAGCGCGGGCAGCGCCGCGTCGACGTGCGCGCCGATCCGGGCGCTCACGAGCAGACCGCCGATGCCGTGCCCGGTCGGCAGGTGCACGTTGCCGTCGGCCAACACCAGCGGCCAGCGGCGGCCGATGGCCAGGCGTTCCACGGTCGCGTGGACCTGGTTGGCGTAACGAGTGGCGGCGCAGGCCGCTGAGTCGTCCATGGATCCCCCATCCCTTGGCGGAAGCCCCGCGACAGGAGTTCGTCGGCTGGGCCCCGGTCGGTTCGGCCGCCCGATCAGGTGACCGGCGAGCGGATCTTGGTGCTGCGGCCTAGCGTGGCCGCCGTGTCGGTTCGGGTGAGCGAGTCGATCATCACGCTGGTGCTGTTCGCGCTGCTGGTGCCGGTGGCGGTGCTGCCGTGGGTGCACCGGCAGTACCGGCGCCACGGCCGGCTGCGCGGCTGGTCGGCGGTCGTGGCGGCGGCGAGCGCGCTGTACGGGTGCGCGTTGGTGGCGTTCACGCTGTTCCCGTTGCCGGACGTGACCGACGGGTTCTGCACGGGTCGGTCGGCGCGCGCCTACTGGCAGACCCGGCCGTTCGCGTCGCTGGACGACATCGCCGCCGCCGGGTACTCGCCGACGAGCCCGGCGTTCGTCCAGGTGGCGTTGAACGTGGTGCTGTTCGTGCCGCTGGGTTTCCTGCTGTGCTACCGGTTCCGGCGCGGTCCGCTGGCGGCGACCGCGATCGGGTTGCTGGTGTCGCTGGCCGTGGAGACGACGCAGGGCACCGCGGTGTTCGGCCTCTACCCGTGCCCGTACCGGATCGCCGACGTGGACGACCTGATGACCAACACGGCGGGCGCGGTCCTGGGGTGGCTGCTCGCGCGGTCGGTCGGGCGACGGCTGCCCGCAGCCGTGCCGGAGCCCGTGGCGGACACCGGACCGCCCGGTCTGGCGCGCCGCGGGTTGGCGTTCGCGGGCGACCTGCTCACCCTGTCGCTGACGCAGTTCGCCTGCCGCGCGGTGCTGGTGCTGGTGGGTGAGGGGACGGGGACGCCCCGGTTGACCGAACTCGCCACCTCCGACCGGTTCGGGGCGACGCTGGGCGTGCTGGTGCCGGTGGTCGCCGCGGTCGTCGTGCCGCTGCTGCGCGCCGACCGGGCCACGCCGGGACAGGTGGCGTTCAGCCTGGCCCTGGTCGACGCGGGCACCGGCGGGGCGGCGCCACCGCGGGCGGTGCTGCTCAGGTTCACCCTGTGGTGGCTGCCGGTGTTGCTGCTGATCTCGGCCGGACACGGCGGTCTGGTGCTGCTCGCCGTCGTCGTGCTCGGCTTGGCGGCCAGGTCGCGCGGTGACCGGCGGAGTCCGCTCGGCCTCGTCTCCGGCACCACGACCACCACCCGCGACTCGCTCACGCCGACCGTGCGGTCACCGACTTGACAGGCAAGTCGCCACTTGCCTATAACTGTGCCGTGGACGCAGACCCCGACCTGTTCAAGGCACTCGGTGACGCGACGCGACGCACCATCCTGGACGAGCTGACCGAAAGGGACGGTCAGACGCTGTTCGAGATCTGCGGCAGGCTGACCACGAAGCACGGCCTGGCCTCCTCGCGCCAGGCCATCTCGCAGCACCTCGCGGTGCTCGAACAGGCCGGTCTGGTGCACACCCGGCGTCAGGGCCGGTACAAGTTCCACCACATCGACACGAGCCCGTTGCGCTCGATCGTCGAGCGGTGGCCCATCGACCGAGAGGCACCGAACCAGTGATCCGCATCAACATCACCAGCGTGTTCGTCGACGACCAGGCGAAGGCGCTGGCCTTCTACACCGGGAAGCTGGGGTTCACCAAGAAGACCGACGTGCCCGCCGGCGAGTACCGCTGGCTCACCGTGGTCTCGCCCGCCGACCCGGACGGCGTCGAGCTGCTGCTGGAGCCGGACGGCCACCCGGCGGCGCGGCCGTTCAAGGAGGCCTTGGTCGCCGACGGCATCCCGTTCACCCAGTTCGCGGTGGAGGACGTGCACGCCGAGGTCGAGCGGCTCAAGGGGCTCGGCGTCGAGTTCACCCAGGAGGCGACCGACCTGGGTCCGGTGGTCACCGCCGTGTTCGACGACACCTGCGGCAACCTGATCCAGCTCGCCGCCATGAAGTAGTCGGCCCCGGCCCGCCCGGCCTCGACCACGCGGGTCGGGTGGGCCGGTCGAGGCCGGACGCCCGCCCGGCGGCGCGGGCGCTCAGAGCGGCGCGTTGCCGTGCTTGCGGCGGGGCGGCTCGGTCCGCTTGTCCCGCAGCATGGTCAGGCCGCGCGCGATCGCCGCCCTGGTCTCCACCGGGTCGATCACGTCGTCCACCAGCCCGTGCTCGGCCGCGTGGTAGGGGTGCATCAGCTCCGACGCGTACTCGGCGACCAACGCCGCGCGCAGCCGTGCCGGATCCTCCGCGGCGGCCAGCTCGCGCCGGTACAGCAGGTTCACCGCACCCTCGGCGCCCATCACCGCGATCTCGTTGGTCGGCCACGCCAGCGACAGGTCCGTGCCCACCGAGCGCGAGTCCATCACGATGTACGCGCCGCCGTACGCCTTGCGCAGGATCACCTGCACCCGCGGCACGGTCGCCTCGCAGTAGGCGTACAGCAGCTTCGCCCCGTGCCGGATCACGCCGCCCGACTCCTGCTCGGTCCCCGGCAGGAACCCCGGCACGTCCACCAAGGACACCAGCGGGATGCCGAACGCGTCGCAGAAGCGCACGAACCGCGCGGCCTTCTGCGCCGCGGCGACGTCGAGCACGCCGGCCAGCACGATCGGCTGGTTGCCCACCACGCCGACCACGCGCCCGTCGACCCGCGCCAACGCGCACACCACGTTGGGCGCCCAGTGCTCGTGCACCTCGAAGTAGTCGCCGTCGTCCACGACCTCCGCCAGCACCGAGCGGATGTCGTAGGGCTTGTTCGGCTCCACCGGCACGATCTCCGCCAGCCGGGGCCGGTAGTCGGTGGACGCGTTGCGGGCGGGCAGCGCCGGCGGCGGTTCCATGTTGTTCGACGGCAGCAGCGCCAGCAGTTCCCGCACGCCCTCCAGGCAGCTCTTCTCGTCGTCGTACACGAACGACGCCACACCGGAACGCGAGCCGTGCACGTCCGCGCCGCCCAGCTCGTCGTGGCCGACCCGCTCACCGGTCACCTGCGCGACGACGTCCGGTCCGGTCAGGTACATCCGCGCGGTCTCGCGGACCATGAACGTGAAGTCGGCCAGCGCGGGGGAGTAGGCCGCACCGCCCGCGGACGGCCCGAGCACGACGGCGATCTGCGGTACCACGCCGGACGCGGCGACCTGGCGGCGGAAGATGCCGCCGTAGCCGTGCAGGGCGAGCACGCCTTCCTGGATGCGGGCCCCGCCGCTGTCGTTCAGCCCGACGACCGGCGAACCGGTGGACACCGCCAGGTCGAGCACCTTCTGGATCTTGGCCGCGTGCGCCGCGCCGAGCGAACCGCCGGAGATGGTGAAGTCCTGCGCGTAGACGAACACGCGCCTGCCGTCCACGGTGCCGGACCCGGCGACCACGCCGTCGGTGTGCGGTCCCGCGCCGGCGCCCCGCCGGTACAGGTCGACCTCGACGAACGACCCGACGTCCAGCAGCAGGTCCAACCGCTCCCGGGCGGTGAGCTTGCCCAGCCCGTGCTGCCTGGCCACCGCCTCCGGCCGGCCCGCCGCGATCCGCGACCGCTGCCTGCCGTGCTCCTCCCGCAGCGCCGCCATCGACCGCGGCGCCTGCCCGGCGTCCCCGGTCTCCTCGTCCTCGGCCTGCCGGACCGGCACGAAGTCGAGTTCCGAAGTGCTCATCCGGACACCCCCTGGCGTCGGTCGGGATGCCGCCGAATGTAGTCAGGGGCGTCTATACGGCAGCCATGATCGAGCAATGTCGACGTCACCGCGGGCACGGGGTCGGACCGAGGTCCCGCGCGCACGAACGGGCCCGCGAGCCGAAGACGACTCGCGGGCCCGTCGACCGGTGACGCGTCAGCCGGTCAGAACGCCTGGTTCGCGAACCCCTTCCGCGCGGCCGCGGACAGGAACGACTGCCACGCCGCGCTGCTGGTGTGCGGGTCGCCGGTGGTGCCGAGCCGGGACTTGGCCGTGGTGAACGCGCTCTGCGTCTTCGGACCCCAGATGCCGTCCACCACCAGGCCCGAGCTCATGAAGTTGTTGCACAGCGACTGGACGAACTTCGCGTCGCTCTCGGACCCCGTCACGCAGCGGACCGGCAGGCCGCCGAAGTCGGAGTGGATGTGGTCGGCGTGGTCGGCGTTGTACCACCCGTCCAACGCGTACCGGAACCGCCTGCGGCACACCGCGTCCACCGCCAGGTAGCGGCGGCGGACGGCGAGCGTGCCGGACGCGTGGTCGCGGTCCAGCGGCGAGGACACCTGGCCGCCGCTCCACCGCACGTGGTCGAGGTCCATCGCGGTGCCCGCGCCGTGCTGGCCGGGCTTGTTCACGTAGAAGCCCGCCGACACCAGGTAGGTGATGCTGCCGTACGCCGAGGACAACGACCGCAGGTCGCGGATCCACAGCACCAGGGAGTCGTAGAAGCCCTGGGTGGCCTGCCAGTTGCGCAGCGTCGTGTTGCCGCGGCTGGACCGCCAGTAGTAGACGGGCGTGCCGTCGATCCGCTGGAACGTGATCATCGGGTCGCCTCCGCGGTGATCAGCCGGCCGCCGGTGAGCCAGCCGGAACGGGTACCGGCCACGCCCAGTGCCTTCGCGTCCTGCGGCACGGCCGGGCGGGTCCGGTCGGCGTCCAGCACGCCGGTGAGCGGCGTGGCGTCGACCATTTCGTTGCCGACCCAGTGCACGCGGCCGTCCACCGAGGCCAGGCCGCGCACGGCGACACCGTCCAGGCGGGGGCGGGAGGTCCACGTGACGCCGTCGCGCGAGGTGTGCAGGACGGTGCCGGAGATGTCGACGGCCGCCACGACCCACCCGTCGCCGGTCGCCGCGACGGCGGTGGCGGACAGGCCGTCGGTCCACTCCAGGCCGCGGACCGGCACGGTGTTCCAGCCCGACGGGGTGCGGCGGGCGGCGATGCGGACCACCGAAGCGCGCTCGTGCTTGAGCACGGAGCCGAAGGCCAGACCGCCGCCGACCGCGGTGAACTCCGAGCGCACGCCGTGCAGGCGGCGTGCCTCGCGCCACGCGAGACCGTCGGTGGACTCCCAGATCGTGGCGATCGGGTCGCCGCTGAGCGCGCCGACCGCGTGGAAGGTGGTGCCGTCGCCGGTGACGTCGACCAGGTCCGCGCCGACGAGGCCGTCGGTGATGCGCACCGAACCGCCTTCGTCGACGAGGACCCAATGACCGTCCTGGTGGGTCAACATGGAGGGTGCGCCGTCGGCCGCGAGGAACACGCCCGCGGTCTTGCGGGGGTTGTCGGTGGCGCCCGACGCGGGTGCCGCGGCAGCCGCGTGGGCCGGTAGTGCGCTGGTGAGTGCCGCTGTCGCGGCGGCACCCAGCACGAACGTTCGCCGATCGAGCACGTCAGTCCTTTCGGGGGCAGGGGGAAGTGCTGACGTGGCACAGGGCCGGTTGGAAGTTTTCCAACCCACAAAGTATGGGTGGCCGCCCGTTGCGGCAATGGCCCGTTCCGCCCAAACCGTTCACTGCCACTACCACCGTTCACCGCCACCGTGACCCGTGGTGGTGTTGACTTGACCGCACGAGGAGGCGATGAGGACCGATGGCACTGGAAGCGGCCGACGACCCGTCCGGCGACGACGGCGAACCCAGCGCCTCGCAACCCCCGGAGGCCTCGCAACCCTCGGACGCTTCCCAGCCGCCGGACGCCACAGAGCCCCCGGACGCCTCCCGGTCTCCGGACGCCGCGGAGCCGCCGGAAGAATCGCCGTCGTCCGCCGTCGAGTTCACGGTCGAACCCGCCGGGGACGACGCGTGGAAGCGCCCGTGGGAATCGCCGCCCGACCAGGGCTCGGACGCCCCGCCACCGGGTGACGCGCCGGACCGGGTGAGGCAGCCCGACGAACGGCTGCCGTCCAGGCCCGACGCGGCCACCGGCGCGTTGTGGCACGAGGACTTCCACGAGGCGGTGGGCGGCGCGGCGGGCGCGATGATCGACGCGGCGGACGCGGTCGACGACGAAGCGCCCAGGACCACCACCGGTCAGCCCGTCGGCGACGAGGTCCACCCGGCGGAGAACCAGCGGCCCGAGCTCGAAGCGGATCTCGCGACCTCCGCGGTGCTGGCCGTCGTCGCGGTCCTGCACCGCTTGAAAACGCTGGCGGACAAGCACGACTGAGGTAGGCTCGCGGGTGTTCGCGACTGGCGTGCCGAGGGTGGGAACGACCACCGGGGAGCGTTGAGCCGATCCGCACCGCGCGCCTGGGTGCCACGGCAGCGCTCCCGCGCGCGTGGAGGTCGTCGTGCACGAACCCGCAATCCCGTCGTTGACCGGAGCCGACCCCGAGGTCGCCCGCCTGGTCCAGGCCGAGGCCCGCCGGCAGTTCGAGAAGGTCCGCCTGATCGCCTCGGAGAACTACGTCTCCACCGCCGTCCTCGAAGCCACCGGCTCCGTGCTGACCAACAAGTACTCCGAGGGCTACGCGGGCCGCCGGTACTACGAGGGCCAGCAGGTGGTCGACCCGGTCGAGCGGCTCGCGGTCGCCCGGGCCGAGGCCCTGTTCGGCGTCGACCACGCCAACGTCCAGCCCTACTCCGGCTCCCCGGCCAACCTCGCCGTCTACCTGGCGTTCCTGAACCCCGGTGACACCGTCATGGGCATGGCCCTGCCCGCCGGCGGGCACCTCACCCACGGCTGGAGCGTCTCGGCCACCGGCAAGTGGTTCCGCAGCGTCCAGTACGGCGTGACCAAGGAGACCGGCGTGGTCGACCTCGACCAGGTCCGCGACCTGGCCAGGGCCGAACGCCCGAAGGTGATCTTCTGCGGCGGCACGGCCATCCCGCGCACCATCGACTTCCCCGCGTTCGCCGAGATCGCGGCCGAGGTCGGCGCGGTGCTGGCGGCCGACATCGCGCACATCGCGGGCCTGGTGGCGGGTGGCGCGCACCCGTCACCGGTCGGGTACGCCCAGGTGATCACCACGACCACCCACAAGACGCTGCGCGGGCCGCGCGGCGCGATGATCCTCACCGACGCCGACCACGCGAAGGCGATCGACAAGGCGGTGTTCCCCGGCCTGCAGGGCGGCCCGCACAACCACACCACCGCCGCCATCGCGGTCGCGCTCGGCGAGGCGGCGGAGCCGTCGTTCGGCCTCTACGCCCACGCCGTCGTGCAGAACGCCCGCGCCCTGGCCGCCGCCCTGCTCGACCGGGGCTTCGACCTGGTCTCCGGCGGCACCGACAACCACCTCATCCTGCTCGACCTGACCAACAAGGGCATCGGCGGCAAGCCCGCGGCCAAGGCGCTGGACCGGGCGGGCGTCGAGGCGAACTACAACACCGTCCCGTTCGACCCGCGCAAGCCGTTCGACCCGTCCGGGGTGCGCCTGGGCACGGCCGCGATCACCACCCGCGGCCTCACCGAGGAGCACATGCCGCAGATCGCCGAGTGGATCGACCGGGCCGTCGGCGCGGCGGACGACGAGCAGGCGCTGGACCGCATCGCCGCCGAGGTCGCCGACGTGATGGCGGGCTACCCGATGCCCGGCTGGGCGTAGCGGACCACGTCGGCCAACCGCGCCACGTCCGCCCGGAACGTCTCGTGCCGGACGGTGACGTGATCGGTTCCCGGCAGCTGGTCGACGGGCAGCACCGCCCCGTCGACCAGCACCGGGATCACCGGCACCGAACGCAGCGACGCGCGTTCCACCTCCACGCGCATCAGCTCTGTCGGCGCCCAGTCGGGTCCGACCACGGCGAGCAGCACGTCGCAGTCGCCGACGTCGCCGACCACCGACCGGCCGATGTCGTCCAGCCGGTCCGCGATGCGCCCCGCGAGGTGCAGGTCCTGCGGGCGCCGGTAGCTGAGGAACAGCCGCGCGGCCCGCTGCCCGGGGGAGAGGTCGATCCCGGCCAACGCGGCGAACGCCCGGTCGCGCACGTCGGCCCGCTCCACGCCGCACCGGGCCAGCACGTCGACCGCCACGCCCTCGTCCTCGGCCAGCACACCGAGCAGCAGGTGCCCGGTGTCGACGTGCCGGTGCCCCAACGCCAGGGACTCCCGCACCGCCGCCGCCAACGCCCGCTTCGCGCCCGGTGTGAACGGCAGGTACCCGCGCACCGGCAGGCTGCCCCGCCCGTCCACCGCCAGCACGTGCGCCCGGCACGCGTGCAGGGACAGCCCGGCCGACGCCAGCACCGACGCCGCCGCGCCGCCCTCGCCGATCAGCCCCAGGAGCAGGTGCTCGGTGCCGATGGCGGTGTGGTTGAACCCCCGCGCCTCCTGGAGGGCCACGACGGACACCCGGCGCGCGCTCTCGGTGAACCTTTCCAACATCAAGTCCTTCGCCGACGTGGACCAGCCCGGCATCGGGCTGCGATCAGTGCATCGCACCGAGTTTCCGGGTGTTACCGGAATTTGTCAGTAGCCGCACGCCTCGCTTCGGTCATCGCGTCACTGCCGCCGTGGGCGGTCTCGGGGACGAGCAGCAGCTCGGCGTCCGGCCAGGCGTGGGCGAGGTCGAACGGGGTGCCGATGAGGTTGCCCAGGTCCAGCACCCCTTGCACGATCACGCCCGGGATGCCCGCGAGCTTCCACGCCTCCTCCAGCACGACGCCCTCCCGCAGCCACGACCCGTGCGCCCAGTAGTGCGTGACCAGCCGGGCGAACGCCAGCCCGTGCTCCGGGTGGTCGAACCGCAGTCCGCCGGATGACAGGGGCTGCAACGCGTCCTCCCACGCGCACCACTCCCGCGCCGCCCGATTGTGCACGGCCGGGTCCGGTGACAGGAGCAGCTCCAGGTACCCGGCGGCCGGGTCGCCGGACGGCGCCAGTGCGCGGAACCGGGCGTGGGCCTGCGGGAACATCGGCGCCAAGCCCGTGGTCAGCAGGTCGGTCTCCGCCCGCCGCCCGGTCGCCACGCCCGCGTGCACCATCTCCGAGACCCGGTGCGGGAACCGCTGCGCGTACACCAGGCCGAGCACCGAGCCCCACGACGCGGCGAACACCAGCCACCGGTCGATGCCCAGGAACCCGCGCAACCGCTCCAGGTCGCCGATCAGGTGGTCGGTGGTGTTGGTGGACAGGTCCACCACCGGTCGGCCCGCGTGCGGCGTGCTCCGCCCGCACCCGCGCTGGTCGAACAGCACGACCCGGTACGCCCGCGGGTCGAAGTAGCGGCGGGCCCGGGGCGAGGACCCCGAACCCGGCCCGCCGTGCAGCACCACCGCCGGTTTCCCGTCCGGGTTGCCGCACACCTCCCAGTACAGGTGGTGCCCGTCGCCGACGTCCAGCATCCCGTGGTCGTACGGCTCGATCTCCGGGTACAGCACGATCTACCCCCTCGAACAGAAGTAACAGTGCTGTTATATTAGCGCTTACGGAATTGACGGGAACATCGACCTGACGTCCGCGCCACCGACCCAGAGCCCGATGGCGAACGCGGTCGTGGCCTCCAGCAGCTCGGCCCGCTCCAGCGGCCCGCCGTCCACCGGCACGCAACCGATCGACCGCACCAGCGCCCGGACGACCTCCAGCGCCTCGGCCGAGTCGCCGCACAGCGGCACCCCGAGCGGTCGCCCCTCGAACACCAGCGACGGTCGACGCCAGACGTCCACGTGGCAGAGGTTGAACCCCTTCACCACGTGCGCCCCCGACGTCGACGCCAACCGTGCGGCGGCACGCGGCTCGTCCAGCACGAACCGGCCCGCCACCACCGAGTTGGTGCAGTCGACCACCACCCGTCCCGGCGCGTGCCCCAGCACCTCGGCCGCCACCGCCGCCGGCACGGCGAGCAGCACCGCGTCCCCGAACGCCACCGCGTCGGCCGGTGACCCGGCGACGGCCCCGACGCGCGCGGCCACTTCCGCCGACCGTCGCGGCGACCGACCGCCGATCATCACCTCGTGCCCCGCCGCGGCCCACCGGTCGCCCAACGCCTCGGCCATCCCGCCCGACCCCAGCACGCCGATCCGCAACCCCGCCCGCACGTTCTTCTCCCTTGCTCGAAATGCTTGGCCGGAACCGAGAGTAGGAAGCCCGACGGGTACCGAACGGTGTCCACGACAGAGGGGAGCGCCGCCGATGACCTTCCTCGCCGACTGCCGCGCCCGGCAGGCGTTCGACCTGCTGGCCAACACCTGGAACCCGGTGGTCCTGCACGCGTTGCGGCACGGCCCGCGCAGGCCCTCCGACCTGCGGCGTTCCATCGGCGGCATCCGCCCGAAGGTGCTCACCGAGACGGTGCGCCGGCTGGAGGCCGCCGGGCTGGTGGCACGCGACGCCCGGCCCGACCGGGTGGAGTACCGGCTCACCGATCTCGGCCGCGGCCTGCTCGGGCCCCTGGACGCGCTCGGCCGGTGGGCGCACGAGCACGGTGACGGGGTCAGACTTGACGAATGAATCAAAACGATGTTTTATAACGATGTTGCATAACACCGTTGTGTGGAGGTGGCGTGATGGGCGTTGAGGCCGGGTTCCAGACCCTCGACCGCGAGGTCGTCGTGGACTTGGAGGTGCGCGGTGAGCTGCCGCGGTGGCTGTCCGGCACCTTGGTGCGCAACGGGCCCGCCAAGTTCGAGACCGGGAAGGGCTCGTTCCGCCACTGGTTCGACGGCCAGGCGATGCTGCACCGCTTCGGCTTCGCCGACGGCGCCGTCGACTACCGCAACCGGTACCTGGAGACGCCCAGCTTCCGCGCGACGCGCGAGGAGGGGCACATCGCGTTCGGCGAGTTCGCCACGGACCCGTGCCGATCGCTCTTCAACCGCTTCTTCACCCACCCGAGCCTGCGCCGCACGTCGAACACCAACGTCAACGTGCTGTCCGACGGCGACCGGGACTGGGCGCTCACCGAGACGCCCATGGCGGTGGAGTTCGACCGCGAGACCCTCGCGACCGTCGGCCTCACCGACTACGACGACGCGATCACCGGCCACGTCACCACGGCGCACCCGCACCGCGCGCCGCGCACCGGCGACCTGGTCAACTACGTGCTGCGGTTCGGCAGGCGCAGCGTCTACCAGATCTACCGGCAGCGCGGCGGCACCCGCGAGCTGCTCGCCACCCTGCCCGCGGACCGCCCCGGCTACATGCACAGCTTCGCCGTCACCGAGCGGCACGTGGTCCTGGCCGTGTTCCCGTTCGTGGTCAATCCGCTGTCGCTGCTGCTGCGCGCCAAGCCGTTCATCGAGAACTACCGGTGGCGGCCGGAGCTGGGCACCCGGTTCGTGGTGTTCGACCTGGAGGACGGCTCCGTGGTCGCCGACGAGCGCACCGACGCGTTCTTCGGCTTCCACCACATCAACGCCTTCGACGCGGACGGGCGCGTGGTCGTGGACATCTCCGCCTACCCGGACGCCACCGTGGTCGACGCGCTGTACCTGGACAACCTGCGCGGCGACGCCGAGCTGCCGCTGGCGTTCCCCACCCGCTACGAGGTGGACCTCGCGGGCGGCGGTGTCACGTCACGGCGGCTTTCCGAGGACTCGCTGGAGCTGCCGCGCATCGCCTACGGGTCGCACAACGGCCGTGACTACCGCTACGCCTACGGCGTCGGCGCCCACGACAACGGCACGCACGACTTCATCAACCAGCTGGTCAAGCTGGACGTCCGGAGTGGACGGACCAGCCGGTGGCACGAACCGGGCCGCTACCCGGGCGAGCCGGTGTTCGTGCCCGCGCCGGGGGCCCGGGCGGAGGACGACGGCGTGCTCCTGTCCGTGGTGCTCGACGCCGACGCCGGGCGGTCCGGCCTGCTGGTCCTCGACGCGGCGACGTTCCGGGAGATCGCCCGGGCCGACGTGCCGCACGCCATTCCGTTCGGCTTCCACGGTCAGTTCACGTCGCGTCGATCGTGAGCACGCACCCGTCCGGGCCGACGGTGGGGACGTCGGGCTCGTCGAACCAGAGGCCGCCGTCGGCGAGGTAGCGGAAGCGGTGCGTGCCCGGCGGGAGGACCACGGTCACCGTGCGCGTCCCGTCGCGGCGGGGCACCAGCTCGTGCACGCCGGGGGTCCAGTCGTTGAACGTGCCGACCACGCTCACCGGCCCGCTCGGCTGGTCGAGGGGCAGCGAGAAGGTCACGCGGCGCTTCGGGCCGAACAGGCGAGTGCTGCGGAGCATCGTTCTCCCTCGCGAGTCGATCTTGCGATGCCTTCGGGGGCACCAGCGTTCCGGTGCCGTGCCGGTGTTTCAAGCGGCGCGCCGGTGTTCGAAGTGGACGGTCACCTGTCCGGGTGAAGCGCGCCACCCGACCCGACCGGCGACCCGGCGGTCGGGTGCCGTCCCGGATCCGGGGACGATCTTCACGAGGGAGCGGCGTGCGACGTCAACCATAGACGACCGTCTATGAAGTGAGGCGTACTGCATCGACCAGTTTCGATTGACCGGGCGCTCTCGGGCGGCTGACAATCCGTGGCATGAGCTCCGCCGTGACACCTTCAGCGGTCCTGCCGGTCGACCAGGCCGCCGCCTACGCCGAGCGGTTCGCCTGCCTCGCCGACCCGACCAGGGTCCGGCTGCTGCACGCGGTGGCCGCCCGCGAGACCACCGTCGGCGCGCTGGCCGCCGTGCTCGGCGTGAGCCAGCCCACCTGCTCGCACCACCTGCGCAAGCTGGCCGCCGCCGGCTTCGTCCAGCTCCGCCGCGACGGCACCGCGACCTTCGCCTCGGTCGACCCCTCCGGTCGCGTCGTGCTGCCGCACGCCGTCGACGCGGTGCTGGGCGCGATCCCCGCCGCACCGCTCGACCCGCCCGCGGACGTCGCGGTGCGCGCGATGGTGGACGCCGACTGGGCCGACGTGCGGCGCATCTACGGCGAGGGCATCGCGACGGGCAACGCCACGTTCGACACCGAGGCACCGAGCCGGCGCACGCTGGAGGTCAAGTGGCTGCCCGGCCACCGGTGGGTCGCGGTGGCCGACGGGCGGGTCGCGGGGTGGGCGGCGGCCACGCCCGTGTCGCCGCGCGAGTGCTACGCCGGGGTCGCCGAGACCTCGCTGTACGTCGACGCGCGGTTCCGGGGGCGCGGGGTGGGCAAGGCGCTGTTGCACCGGCAGGTCACGGCGGCGGACGCGGGCGGGTTGTGGACGTTGCAGGCCGTCGTGTTCCCGGAGAACCGGGCGAGCATCGCGTTGCACCGGTCGGGCGGGTTCCGGACCGTCGGGTTCCGGGAGCGGATCGCGGTCCACCGGGGGGTCTGGCGGGACACGATCATGCTGGAGCGCCGCGCCTGAGATGTCCGTCTACAGCGGACGAAAGGGGGAGCGCGGGGAGGACCGGCTTCCCGCCACTCTCAACTTATAGCGCACAGGGGGTCTTGCGGCAAGACCCCGGTGATGCCGCAGAATCGCCGCTCGAAGCCGGAAGCCGCAGAAAATCGGGAGTCGCGAATGCGCGTGTTGTTGTCGACGTACGGATCACGGGGGGACGTCGAACCGCTGGTCGCGCTCGCGGTGCGGTTGCGGGGACTCGGTGCGGAGGTGCGGGTCTGCGCGCCGCCCGACGAGGACTTCGCGCAGCGGTTGGCCGGTGTCGGCGTGCCGATGACGCCGGTCGGCCCGTCGGCCCGGGCGCTCACGTCCGAGGCGCCGCCGCCGTCGGCGTCGAACCTGCCCGAGCGCGCGGCCGCGGTGATCGCCGCCCAGTTCGAGGGCCTCACCGCGGCGGCGCAGGGCTGCGACGTGGTGGTGGCGACCGGGGCGATGCCCGCCGCGGCCGGGGCGCGGTCGGTGGCCGAGGCGCTGGGCATCCGCTCGGTGTCGGTGACCTTCCAGCAGCTCACCCTGCCCTCACCGCACCACTCGCCGCTGGCCTACCCGGGCCGGCCGTTCCCGCCGGAGGTGACCGACAACCGGGTCCTGTGGGACCTGGACGCGCGGAGCATCGACGAGCTGTTCGGCGCGGCGCTCAACACCCGGCGGACGTCGGTCGGCCTGCCGCCGGTGGACAACGTCCGCGACTACGTCATCGGCGACCGGCCGTGGCTGGCCACGGACCCGACCCTGGACCCGTGGCGGGAGCCCGCGTACTTCGACGTCGTGCAGACCGGCGCGTGGGTCCTGCCCGACCCCCGCCCGCTCCCGGCCGAGTTGGAGGCGTTCCTGGAGGCCGGCGAGCCACCGGTGTACGTGGGCTTCGGCAGCATGCCCATGCGCGGTTCCGAGGACCTCGCGGGCGTGGTCGTCGAGGCGGTCCGCGCGCAGGGTCGCCGTGCGCTCGTCTCGCGCGGGTGGGCCGACCTGGGGCTGATCGACGACGCCGACGACTGCTTCGTCGTCGGCGAGGCCAACCACCAGGTGCTGTTCGGCCGGGTGGCCGCGGTCGTGCACCACGGCGGCGCGGGCACCACGACGACCGCCGCGCGTGCCGGCGCGCCCCAGGTGGTGGTGCCGCAGTTGGCCGACCAGCCGTACTGGGCGGGTCGGGTGGCCGACCTGGGCGTCGGCGTGGCGCACGACGGTCCGGTGCCGACCACCGAGTCGCTGTCCGCCGCGCTCAAGGTCGCGCTGGAACCCGGGACCCGTGCCCGGGCGACCGCCGTGGCCGGTGAGGTCCGCACCGACGGGGCGGAGGTGGCCGCGAAGCTGCTGCTCGACGTGGTCGACCGGGGAGGGGCGTCCGCCTTCGCGTGAGCCGCGCGGTGTCGACGACCCGAGGGGGAGAGGGGGATCACAATAGTGCAGTCAGTGCAAAGTTGCAGTGCGTGCATGTTTTTCTTACGCTGATCGGGTGACGACGGAGGGGGCCGAGGGGCTGCGCGACCGCAAGAAGCGGCAGACCCGGAAGGCCCTGGGCCACGCCGCCGTCCGGCTGGTCGCCGAGCACGGCCTCGACCACGTGACCGTCGAGGACATCAGCGCCGCCGCCGACGTCTCACCTCGGACGTTCTTCAACTACTTCGCGAGCAAGGAAGACGCCGTCCTCGGGCCCGACCCGGGAGCGGGTCCCCGCATGCGCGCCCGCGTGCTCGCCGAACCGGCGGACCTGTCCGCCGTCGCGGCGGTGCGCGAGGCGTTGCTGGCGGAGGTCGCCGCGGAACTGGCCGACGACCGCGACCTCTGGTTGCGGCGGATGCGCGTGGTGCAGCAGCACCCCGTGCTGCTGGCGAAGGTGTTCTCCGGCGGCGAGGCCGTCGAGCGCGACCTGGTCGCGGCCGTCGCCGAACGCGTCGGCCTGCCCGCCGACGACACCTACCCGTTGCTGCTCGCCGCAGCGGCGGGCGCGGCGTTCCGGGTGGCGGTGGCCCGCTGGTCGACCACCGCCGCACCGCTGCACGACCTGCTCGCCGAGGCGTTCGACCTGCTCGGCGCCGGACTCGCCGACCCGCCGTGAACCCGGACCGGGACCGGCGTCGGGGCCACGAGTCCACCGTCTTGACACATCGCGACAACCTGGGGGATCAGATGTCCACCGAAACCGGCACGACCTCGCGCCGGGACGTCATGCAAGCGATGTCCGGCCTCATGCTGGGCATGTTCATGGCCATCCTGGCCTCGACCATCGTGTCGAACGCGCTACCGCGCATCATCGCCGACCTGCACGGCTCGCAGTCGGTCTACACCTGGGTCGTCACGACCGAGCTGCTGGCCATGACGGCGACCGTGCCGCTGTGGGGCAAGCTCGCCGACCTGTACAGCCGCAAGCTGCTCATCCAGCTCTCGCTGGGCCTGTTCGTGGTGGGCTCGCTCATCGCCGGGTTCTCCCCGAACGTCGAGGTGCTCATCGCCAGCCGCATCGTGCAGGGCCTCGGCGCCGGTGGCATGACGGCGCTGGCCACGATCGTGATGGCGGCGATGATCCCGCCGCGCGAGATGGGCCGCTACGCGGGCATCTTCGGCGCGGTGTTCGGCGTCGGCACGGTCGCCGGTCCGCTCATCGGCGGTGTCATGGTGGACACCTCGTGGCTGGGCTGGCGCTGGTGCTTCTTCATCGGCGTGCCGTTCACGCTCGCCGCGATCCTGCTGCTCCAGCGCACGCTGAACCTGCCCGTGGTGCGCAAGGAAGTCAAGATCGACTACCTTGGTGCGGCGCTGATCGTCGGCGGCGTGTCCACGCTGCTGGTGTGGTCGACGCTGGCGGGCCACCAGTTCGAGTGGGCCTCGGCGTGGACGGTGCTGCTGGTGGCCGTCGGCGTGGCGCTGCTGGGCCTCGCGGTGTGGGTGGAGTCCCGGGCGGCCGACCCGATCGTGCCGCTGACGATCTTCGCCAACCGCACGGTGGCGATGACGACGCTGGCCAGCGCGCTGGTGGGCGTGGCGATGTTCGGCGGCACGGTGTTCCTGTCCCAGTACTTCCAGATCGGCCTGGGCAAGACGCCCACGCAGGCGGGCCTGATGAGCCTGCCGCTGATCTTCGGCCTGCTGGTGTCCTCGACCGTCGCCGGTCAGCTGATCACCAAGTGGGGCCGGTGGAAGGCGTTCCTGGTCGCCGGTGGCGTGATCATGGTCGGCGGGATGCTGTTGCTGGCCACGATCGACGCGAACACGAGCGTGTTCGTGGTCAGCGTGCACATGGCGGTGCTGGGCGTCGGCGTCGGTCTGCTCATGCAGAACCTGGTGCTGGCCGCGCAGAACGACGTGCCCGCGCGCGACCTCGGCGCGACCACCTCGACCCTCACGTTCTTCCGCAGCCTCGGCGGGGCGATCGGCGTGAGCGCGTTGGGTGCGGTGCTCGCGAACCGGGTGACCGCGTTGAGCGAGGAGAAGTTCGGCCCGGCGCCCGACGGCGCGGAGAACGCGGTGCCGGACCTGTCGCTGCTGCCCGAGCCGGTGCGGGTGGTCGTGCGCGAGATCTACGCGACGGCCACCGCGGAGCTGTTCCTGATCGGCGCGCCGATCGCGGTGCTGGCCCTGGTCGCGGTGCTGTTCATCAAGGAGAAGCCGCTCAAGACGCTCAGCGGTGACGAGCGGTTGGCGGCGGAGATGGCGTCGGGCCACTAGGCCGGCCGCCCGGCGCCCGGCCCTCGACGTCGGATGTCCGGTCGTCGGGCGTCAGGCGTCGATCACCAGGCGTCGGGCGTCGGGCGTCGGGCGTCGGTCGTGAGGCGTCTGGCATCGGAGACACGGTGTCGCACTTGTCCGGCTCCCGGTCGGACAGGTGCGACACTTTCGCGCGTGTCAGGACTGCGCGAACGCAAGAAGCTCGCCACGCGGACGGCGTTGGCCGATGCCGCCCTGCGGCTGTGCGAGGCGCACGGCCTCGACGGGGTGACCGTCGAACAGGTGGCCAACGAGGCCGGCGTCTCACTGCGCACGTTCTTCAACTACTTCTCGTCCAAAGAGGAGGCCGTGGTCGCGGGTGACGTGGCCACCGCGGCCGCGTTCGTCCGGGCGTTCGCCGACCGACCGGTCGCCGAGCCGGTGTTGTCGGCCCTGCGCGCGGCCCTGGTCGAGGTCGTGCCCGACCGGATCGACCCGCAGCGGGTGGCGCAGCTGCGCGCCCTGCGCCGGACCCCGGCCCTGCTGCCGCACCAGATCGCCGCCTTCTCCGCCCAGGAGCGGGAACTCGCCGCCGCCGTGGCCGCGCGGGTCGGCGTCGACCCGGCCACCGACCTCTACCCGGCGATGTTCGCGGCCACCGTCATGGCGACCCTGCGGGTGGTCGTCGGCTGGTGGCTGGACGCCGCCGAGCGGCCCGAGCTGTCCGACCTGATCGACGTGATGATCGACCGGCTGGACGTCGGCTTCGCCGCCGTGCGCCCGGGCCGCGACTAGCCAGGTCAGTCGCCGAGCGTGATCGGCTTGGCGTCGACCGGGTCGATCGTCGTGACCTCCGCCGCGCCGCAGGCGTTCAACAATTCGGCGCGCCGACCCGCGTCGGCGTATTCCTGGCCGAAGTGGAATGGCACCACGAACTTCGGCCGCGTGGCCGCGACCAGGGCGCCGAGGTCCTCGGCGGTCATGTGGCCGCGGCGGTGGATGCTCTCGCCGACGTCGGTCGTCAGGCCGAACGCCTCACCGATGAGGATGTCGCAGTCGGCGAAATCGCGCTCGTGCGAGGGCACCGGTCCGGTGTCGGCGGTGAACCCGATCCTCGCCCGGCCGGTCTCGACCACGACGCCGTAGCACGGCACCGGGTGGTCGGTCTCCACGAGCCGCATCCGCAGCTGCCCGCCCAGTGCCACGGGCTGGTCGGTGCACTCGACCCACGCCAGGTCGAACGTCCGCTCCGGGTACTGCAGGTGCAGCAGTTCCTTGAGCCCGGCCAGGATCGTCGGGTGTCCCACCACGGTCAGCTTGAGCAGCGGGACGTCACCCTCCCGGTTGAGCAGGGAGCGGGTGAACGCGAAGTTGGCGAATCCGCCCACGTGGTCGGAGTGCAGGTGCGACACGTACACGTGGGTCACGTCGGTCGGCGACAGCCCGTTGGCCTGGAGCCTGCCGATCGGGTCGATGCCGACGTCGAGCATCACCACGGCGTCGTCCACGGCCAGGTGGAACGACGTGGTCGGGCCCGCACTGGAATTCGACCAGTGGCCGAGGGTTGTCATGTGAATGTCGGTCGTCATAGAAATCCTCTATTCGGACGACGATGTGTTTGTATTCCCGACCGAACCGGCCGAATGGCCGCGGTGAGCGATCGGGAATGTCCTTTGTGGTCGCCACCGCTCGATTGTCGACCTCATCGTGCATGAGCTCGAATTCGAATGGTCGCTCTTCTCAAATGCCCGTAGCCGGCGGCGGTCAAACGCCGCCGTTCGGGGTCGGTGTAACTCATTGCACACCGAGCAAACTTGCACGTCGTGCAAGTTTGGGTGATAGTTGTATGCGACAAGCAATCCGGGGAGACAGGGGTGCGGCATGGACGCCGTCGCGCGGCAGCTCGAAGACCGGGTCCGTGACCTGCTCAGGGTCGTGCGGATGGTCAAGCAGCGCCGCCAGCGACTGCCTCCCGGCCTGATCGGCGCGCTCTCGCTGATCGACCGCACCGGTGCGACCCCCTCCGGCTGCCACGCCAAGGAACTGGCCGCCCGCGCCGGGCTCGACCCGTCCACGGTCAGCCGCACGGTGGCCGCGCTGGTCGCCAACGGCCTGGTGGAACGGCGCGTCGACCCCTGCGACGGCCGCGCCAGCATCCTCGTGGTGACCGAGCGCGGTCACGCCGAGCTGGCGGCCGCCCGCGACTGGTACGACGAACTGCTGTGCCGCTCGCTCGCCCGCTGGAGCCCTGAAGAGGTCGAGGCGCTGACCGAATCCCTGGGGCGCTTGACCACCGACGTCGAAGGAGCCCTCGGCTCCACCTTGGAGGCCGCGCGATGAGCGCACCCACCACCACCGGCACGATGAGCCACCGGCAAGTCCTGGAGGCTCTGAGCGGGCTGCTGCTGGTGCTGTTCGTCGCGATGCTCAGCGGCACCGTCGTGTCCACGGCCCTGCCGCAGATCATCGGCGCGCTCAACGGCTCGCAGACCCAGTACACCTGGGTGGTCACCGCCACCCTGCTGACCGCGACCGCCACCACCCCCGTGTGGGGCAAGCTCGCGGACCTGTTCGACAAGAAGACCCTGGTCCAGGTCGCCATCGTGATCTTCGTGGTCGGTTCGGCGGTCAGCGGCTTCGCGCAGAGCGCGGGCCAGCTCATCGCCGCGCGCGCGTTCCAGGGCATCGGCGTCGGCGGCCTGCAGGCGTTGGTGCAGGTGGTGATCGCGGCGATGATCCCGCCGCGCGAACGCGGTCGGTACAACGGCTACCTCGGCGGCGTGATGGCGTTGGCCACGGTCGGCGGGCCGCTGCTCGGCGGCCTGATCGTGGACACCCCGTGGCTCGGGTGGCGCTGGTGCTTCTTCATCGGCGTGCCGGTCGCGGTGGTCGCGTTGTTCGTGCTCCAGGCCACGTTGAAGGTGCGGACCACCCGGCGGGACGACGTGCGGATCGACTACCTTGGCGCGAGCCTGATCGCGGTGGGCGTGAGCGTGCTGCTGGTCTGGATCTCGTTCGTGGACGGCTCGTTCGCGTGGCTGTCGTGGCAGAGCTTCGCGATGGTGGGCGCGTCGGTGGTGCTGCTCGGCGCGGCGGTCGCGGTCGAGGCACGTGCCGCGGAACCGGTGGTGCCGCTGGGCATCGTCCGGCAGCGCACCACCGCGTTGGCGATCCTGGCCAGCGTGGCGGTCGGCATGGCCATGTTCGGCGGCGCGGTGTTCCTCGGCCAGTACTTCCAGATCGGCCGCGGCTACAGCCCGACCGAGGCGGGGTTGCTGACCATCCCGATGATGGTGGGCGTGCTGGGCACGTCCATCGTGTCCGGGCGGCTGATCACCAAGACCGGCAAGGTCAAGCCCTACATCGTGGCGGGCGCCGCGACGCTCGTCGTCGGGTTCCTCGCGCTGGGGCAGATCGACCACGACACGTCGCTGGTCCTGGTCGGCGGCGCGATGCTGCTCGTCGGCGCCGGTGTCGGCCTGAGCATGCAGAACCTCGTGCTCGCGGTGCAGAACACGGTGCCGTTGAAGGACATCGGCGCGGCCAGCTCGACCATCGCGTTCTTCCGGTCCCTCGGCGGCACGGTCGGCGTGTCGGTGCTCGGCGCCGTGCTCGCGCGCCGGGTCGAGGACGCCATCACCCGCGACCTGACCGCGGCCGGCATCCCGGTGTCTGGCGCGGGCGGCGGCAGCCTGAACCTGGCCGTGCTCCCGGACACCGTGCAGCACATCGTCCGCGCCGCGTACGGCGACGCCACCGGCCACATCTTCCTGATCTCGGCGGCCATCGCCGTGGTGGGAGTGGTCGCGGCGCTGCTGCTCAAGCCGATCACCCTGCGCACGAGCCTCGACCTGCCCGAGACGCCCCCGGTGGCCTGAGAGCCGGGAGTTGGCGAGAACCCGTTGGAGTCTGGCGCTGCGGCCACTGCCGCGCCGGGCGCGGCGCTCCTAACGTCCGGGGCGAACCGTTCTCCTGCGACGACAAGGACCGCCGGCATGGTCGTGGTCTCGGCACTGCTCATCGGCGTGCTGTACGTGCTCCTGAACTCACTCGTCCCCGACCGGCACCGCCGACCGTTCAACGCGATCATGGTCGGTGGTGCCGGGGCGGCGTACCTCAGCGGCGGGGGACTGGGGGCGTGGGAGTTCGCCATCACCACCGTGATCACCTGCTGCGCCTACCGTGGCCTGACGTCGTGGACGTTCATCGGCATCGGGTGGCTCGTGCACACGGCCGCGGACGTGGCGCACCACGTGCACGGCAACCCGATCGTGCCGTTCGCCGAGCACTCGTCGCTCGGCTGCGCGATCTGCGACCCGGTGATCGCCCTGTGGGCGTTCGCGGGCGGTCCCGGCATCCGGTCAATGACCCCCGCAGCACTCGTGCGGGGTCTCCGCCTCCGCCGGGCGCAGCACGCCGCCGACGGCGGGCTCCACGAGTAGCACCAGCTCACCCTCCCGGCACACCGGGCGCAGGAAGCCCAGCGTTTCCACCGGGTCGGTCGGCGCGACCTCGACACCGATGCCGACCACCCGGTCGATCGCCGACCTCGCCACCACCTCGGCCGCCGGGTGCGTGCCGGTGAGCGCGTCCTGGCCGGGGAACCGGACACAACGGCCGTCGGCGCGGTCGCGGCCCGCCCTGGCCGCGCGAACGGCGGGGCCGTCGGAGTCGTCGGCGCCGTCGGAGTCGTCGAGCACCACCACCGGGCCGCCCAACGCCTCCGCCAGCCGGTCGACGTCCACCTCGCCCGGCACGTGCGCGGACAGCGTGGTGACGGCGACCGGGCCGAGCCGGTCGACGTGCGTGCACACGAAGTCCGCCGCCACACCGTCGAACGCGTCCAGCAGCAACGCGTCCACGTGCGCCGCGCGGTGCTCGCCCGGCACGGCGGGCACCGCGCCCAGCCACATCAGATGACGTCCACGAACACCGGGTTCGCGTAGAACCACAGGTCCGACCACGGGTCGGCGTCACCGACCACGTCCATCACCGGGTTGCCGTCCGACGTCAGCCGGTTGCCGTCCGACCCGCGCAGCCGCAGGTAGAACGCGCGGTCCACGCCGCGGAACGTGTGCGTGAACCGCACCGTGCCGCGCGCGGAGCGGGCCACCTCGAACTGCTCGACCACCCTCGTCGCGGGCGCGGACAACGCGTCGCGGTCCGCCACCGGACCGGTGACCGGACCGGCGATCAGGTCGACCTTGGCCAGCCGCGGCACCACGCCCGCGAAGTTCGCGCCACGGGTCAGGTCGACCTCGACCACCACCTCGACGTCGTCACCGCGCCGCACGAACGTGCGGCCGCCGATGGTGACGCCCCGGTTGTCGCCCTCGCCGAGCGACCGCACCCGCAGGTCGAGCCCGTCGATGATCCGGCCGTGCACCGCGACGACCTTGCCGCCCTGCATGCCGCGCATCACGTCCACGTAGGACTTCGAGTCGGCGCCGACCAGGGTCGAGCTGTAGAAACCGGGCCAGTAGTCGCTGTTGACCTGCGGGACGCCGGTGTCGATGGGCGCGCCGCGGCTGCCGGTCGTGGCGTGGTCGCCGGTGCCCTGCTTGTGCGTGTCCTTGTGCACCCCGTGCGCGTCGGAGGTGGCGGTGACCCACCACGGCCTGCCCTCGGCGAGCAGCGAGTCCCACAGGCCGCCGACCTTGGCGGTCATCCAGTCGAACCCGCCGTAGGTGCGGTAGGGGTTCTCCGCGGCGGTGGGCGCGTAGCCGGGGAAGCTGTCCTGGTTCGGTGAGGCGTCGTAGCCGCCACGACCCCCGCCGCGGCCGCCGTCCGCCGCCTTGATGCCCGCGGCCTGGTGACCGGGTGCGCCCTCCATGCCCACCGCCACGCCGGGAGCGGCGTCGCGCCAGCCGCGGAACTCGTGCGGGCTGTCCACGCCGCGCCGTGCCGGGTGGTTGGCGAACATCAGCGCGATCTCGGTGCGGCCGGACAGCACCTGCGCCTCCAGGTACCGCAGGGCCGCCAACGCGTACGGCTCGCCGTCGGCCGAGGTCGAGCGGGTGATCAGCCCCTTGCCGCCGTTCGCGACCGGGGTCGACAGGACCCCACCGTCGTAGCCGGCCTCGAACGCCCGCAGGATGTCCACCGTGGACCGGCCGGGCGGCAGGAACACGGTGGCGTGCTCGGCGCCCGGGATGTTCCACTCCAGGCCTTGGTAGACCAGCACGTCCCGGTGCGACCTGCGGGCCCGCTCGATGTCCGGCGCGACCTGGTCGATGGAGAACTTCTCGTGCGCCACGCCGCCGTGGTCGGTGATCACGACCCAGTCCAGCCCGTGCTCGCGGGCCTTGGCCACCTGCTGGGCGACCTCGTACTGGGCGTCGGAGGAGTACTTGGTGTGGATGTGGTGGTCGCCCGCGAACCAGCGCCCACGCCCGCGCCACGGGTTCACCGGCGTGGCCGGCCGGTCGCCGTGCGCGTGGGCCGGTGTCGCGCCCAGCGCCGTGCCCAGCGTGCCGGCCACACCGGCCGTGCCCAGACCGGCCAGGAAACGGCGCCGTGCCACCGAGAGCGGCCGGTCGTCCTGCGCGTCGCGCCAGCTGCCCTCCACTTCCTCGTGGCTGTGGTCGTGGCTGTGGTCGTGCGACATGGGAACTCCGATCATCACCCGGACGGCGGCAGGCCGAAGTATCGTTTTCCGGCCCTGCGTCGCGTGGTGCGCGGAGTCGAACACCCGGTGAACACTTCGGCACCTCAGAACACCGCCTGTCCACCCCACCAAGCAGGCTGACCAGCCCACCTCACCCCCACCTCACCGGGTAACCCATCCCGCGAGGTCGCGTCGGTCGTTCGCGTCCTCATTCCCCGGCGATCACGCTCTTCGATCGTCGGGGAATCAGGGCGCGAACGACCGACTTCCGGGCGACCTCGCCCGCCGTCTGCGGAGCAGCGGCAATCCAACACAGGCGCGAACGACCGACTTCCGGGCGACCGAGCCTGCCGTCTGCGGAGCAGCGGCAATCAGACACCAATCAGGTTCCACTTCACCGCTTTCAGCGTGCCGTCCGGCGTGGTGCTCTCGCCGACGATCGTGCCCCGGTCGTTCAACGCGGTCGGGAGGCTGTGGGCGCCGCCGAGGGAGCCCAGGTAGACCACCTTCCCGGCGCGCCAAAGGAAAGCGCGGGGTGCGTCGGGGTTGTCGGCCGAGGTCCAGCCGATCACGTCGCCGCGCTCGTTGATCGCGACCGCCTCGGACGGGCCGGGCACGCCCAGGTCCACCGGTTTGCCGCCGGCCGGCCACAGCGTCGCCTTGCTGGTGCCGCTGAACTCCGTCGTCCAGCCCACGACGTCGCCGCGTTCGTTGATCGCCTGCGGGCCGTTCGCCACGCGGCCGGCCGTCGACAGCACGGTGACGCCGGCGCCGTCCCAGCGCAGCGCCTGCGTGTCCTTGTTGCCGACGACGACCCCGGCCTCGTTGATCGCCTCGACCGAGTAGGAGCCGGATCCGGGCACGGTGGCCAGGGGCTCGCACTTCGTGGTGTCGACGCACCGGAACGCGAACGCCTCCGGGCCGAACATCGGCAGCTTCGACCCGGCGATCACACCGGCGTCGTTGATCGCGCTGAGCGACAGGTGCGACCCGGACACCGGCAACGACGAGTGCTTGCCGTCCCGCCACACCGCCGCGCGTTCCTGGTGGTACCCGGACGGGGACGTGGAGTAGGTCATCGGCACCACGCCGCTGTTGTTGATCGCCGCCGCGATGACCCAGCCGGAGCCGCTCGGCGTGAGGTCGGTGACCTTGCCCGCGTGCCAGATCCGCGGCCGCTGCACGTAGGGGCCCGCGCCGTTGACCGCCTCCTGGATGACCACCTGGCCGATCTGGTTGAGGCCGGACGGTATGCCCGGGCCGAGGTCGGTGCCCGTGCTGCCGCGGGCCCACTGGACCGTGCGCGGCGCGCCGTTGCCGGACGTGACACCGATGATCTGGCCGAGGTCGTTGACCGCGACGGTGCGGTGGGTGGGGTAGCCCGGCAGACCGGGCAACTCGGTGACGAAGGCGGTGAGCTGCGCGGCCTGCGCGGCGGGCGCGGCCACCAGCGGCAGGGCGACGGCGAGGGCGAGGACGGCCGCGGGCGTGCGTGACTTGGGCATGATCGCTCCATTGCGAGATGTCCTGCGAGATGTCCGCTGAATCGATCCGAACGGTAGTCTCGACCGCATCCCGCCGGCGTCGGCCGGACAGCGGAATCAGGGGGAACCGTTGACCGCACAAGGAGTTTCGGCCGAGCAGGTGCTGGCCCGGCTGGGTGCGGACGCCGAGGTCGTCCGGTTGACCGGTGGCGTGGTCAACACGGTGTGGCTGATCCGCGGCGCCGGCCGCGAGGTCGTGCTCAAGACGGCCGAGAACGCGCCGCGGTCGTTGTTCGAGGTCGAGGCCGAGGGGCTGGCGGTGCTGCGCGAACACAGCCTGCGCACGCCCGACGTGCTCGACGTCGGCGAGGACTGGCTGCTGCTGGAGGCGTTGACACCGCGGCCGCGCGAGACCGACGCGTTCTGGGAGAGCGCCGGACGGGCGATCGCCGCGCTGCACGACGTGCGCGGCCCGCGGTTCGGCTGGGAGCACGACGGGTGGCTGGGCGTGCTGCCGCAGCACAACGCGTGGCACGACGACGGGCACGCGTTCTTCATCGAGCACCGGCTGCTGCGCTACGTCGAGGAGCCGAAGGCCGACGCCGTGCTGACGGCGGACGACCGCGCCGCGCTGGAGCGGCTGTGCGCGCGGCTCCCGGAGATCGTGCCCGCCGCACCGCCCGCGTTGACCCACGGGGACCTGTGGCACAACAACGTGGTGGCCACGGCGGCGGGCGAGCCGGTGTTCATCGACCCGGCGGTGTCGTGGACGTGGCCCGACGTGGACCTGAGCATGATGTTCTGCGGCGCCGACTCGCCCGCCCGGTTCTTCGACGCCTACCACGAGGTCCGACCGCTGGACCGCGACTGGCGCGACCGGATGCCCGTGGTGTTCCTCCGGGAGGTGCTCAGCACCTTGGCGCACGAGGGCGACCGGTGGGGTGCGCTCGCCTACCTCCGCGAGGTGCTGGGGCCGTTCCGGCGCACGTGATCGTCCGGCACCGCGTCGGCGAATACGAGTCCCCGAAGCAACGCGGTAGCTCTCCGAGGTGTCTTACTTACGGAGGGCAGTGGCGGTCGGTGAGGTACCGCCACGGCGAGGGGAGTTCCACATGTCCCGCAGAATGTCCCGCAGAACACGGGCACCACTGGCGTTGGGGCTGGTCACGGCGGTGGTGATGACCGCCGTGAGCGTCCCGTCCGCCGCCGAGCCGCCACGACCGGGCGGTGGGCGGCAGGCCGGCGCGTTACCGGAGGGCACGATCACCCTGGTGACCGGCGACGTCGTCACCGTCCGCGCGGGTCGTGCCGACGTGCGCCCCGGTCGCGGACGCGCCGACGTGAGGTTCGTGCAGCAGCTCGACGAGCATGGCGACCTGCACGTGCGGCCGACCGACGTGCTGGCGGACCTGCGGTCCGGCCGGTTGGACGAGCGGCTGTTCGACGTCACCGGCCTGATCCGGGCGGGCTACGACGACCGGTCGACCCGCGTCACGCCGCTGATCGTGACGTCGTCCGGCCCCGCGGTGGCCGGGCAGCCGTTGCCCAGCATCGGCGGGTACGCGGTGCGGGCGCCGAAGGACACGGCGTTCTGGGCGGGCGCGCGGGCCTCGGGCGTGGACGAGGTGTGGCTGGACGGGCCGGTCCGGGCCACCCTCGACCGCAGCGTCCCGCAGGTCGGCGCGCCGCGGGCGTGGCAGGCCGGGCACACCGGCGCCGGCGCGAAGGTCGCGGTGCTCGACACCGGCATCGACGCGACGCACCCGGACCTCGCGGGCGCGGTCGTGGAGTCCCGCAACTTCAGCGACAGCCCCGACACCGACGACCGCATCGGCCACGGCACGCACGTCGCCGCCACCATCACCGGCTCCGGCCGGTACCAGGGCGTGGCGCCGGACAGCGCGGTGCTCAACGGCAAGGTGCTCGGCGACTTCGGCGGCGGTTACGAGTCCGACATCATCGCGGGCATGGAGTGGGCCGTGGCGGCGGGCGCCGACGTGGTCAACATGAGCCTCGGCGCGGCCATGCGCACCGACGGCACCGACCCGATGTCGCAGGCCGTCGACCGGCTCACCGCGAGCAGCGGCGCGCTGTTCGTCGTCTCGGCGGGCAACAGTGGGCCCAGCGAGCAGACCATCGGCAGCCCGGCGGCGGCGGACTCGGCGCTCACCGTGGGCGCGGTGGACCGGGAGGACCGGCTGGCCGAGTTCTCCTCGCGCGGACCGCGCTGGTTCGACGACGCGATCAAGCCGGACATCACCGCGCCGGGCGTGGACATCGTCGCGGCCAAGGCGGCGAACGGCCGCATCGGCACCCCGGTCGGCGACGCGCACGTCGCGCTGTCCGGCACGTCGATGGCCGCGCCGCACGTGGCCGGCGCCGCCGCGATCCTGGCCGGTCAGCACCCGGACTGGACCGCCGGGCAGATCAAGCGCGCGCTCATGGCGAGCGCGAAGCCCCACGCCGACCTCACCGCGGACGAGCAGGGCGCGGGCCGGGTCGACGTGGCCGCGGCCGTCACGCAGTCGCTGGCGGCCGAACCCGCCTCGCTGAGCCTGGGCCTGGCCGAGTGGCCGCACGACGACGACCAGCCGATCGAGGCGAAGGTCGCCTACCGCAACAGCGGCGCCACCCCGGTCACCCTGGTGCCGACCGCCGACCTGCGCGACCCGGACGGCAACCCCGTGCCCGCGGGCATGGTCACGCTGTCACCGTCGTCGGTCACCGTGCCGCCGGGCGGCGAGGCGTCCGTCGCCGTCACCGTCGACACCTCGCTGGACTCGCCGGACGGCCGGTACAGCGGTGCCGTCGTGGCCACCGGCGGTGCCACGCCGTTGCGCACGCCGATCGCGGTGACCAAGGAGGTCGAGAGCTACGAGGTGAGGTTCACGTTCCTCGACCACACCGGCGCGCCCACGCCGGACTACTTCTACCGGCTGGTCGACATGGACCACCGCAAGGCGTACCTGCACCACGACCCGTCCGGCACGGTCGTCGCACGGGTGCCCAAGGGCACGTTCTACGCCGACGCGTTCATCCAGACCGTTCAGACCAGGCAGCTGACCCAGGTGCTGGAGCCCAGCTTCACCGTCACCGGTCCCACCGAGGTCGTGTTCGACGCCCGCGCGGGCAAGCCGGTCGCGCTGTCGGTGGACGAGCGGGGAGCCGAGGTCGGCTACACCGAGGTGTACTTCCGCCGCACGGCGTCCTGGGGCGAAACCGGCACCGGCTTCATCGGGTTCAGACCGGGCGACGTGCTGTTCGCGCCGTCGAAGACCTCCGCGCCCGGCGCGGCGAGCTTCAGCGTGGCCGGACGGCTGGCCAAGCCCGACGGCAACGGCACCTACGTCGGCAGCCCCTACCAGTACTCGGTCGCCTGGCAGCACGACGGCGCGGTGCCCGAGCGGCTCGACCGGGCGTTCCACCGCCGCGACCTGGCCAAGGTCACGTCGCTGGTCGCCTCAGCCGGACCGGGGACGACGGGGTTCCGCGACCAGATGGCGGGCGGTCCGCTGCCGCTGGAGGTCGCCGAGCACTACTCCCCGGGCCACGACTGGTACGGCGACTTCCTCCAGCTGCCGGAACCCCAGGCGTTCCCGCCGCAGAGCTCGCAGGCGACCGCGCAGCCGCGCCGGTTCACCGCGGGTCGCCCGGTGACCGAGAAGTGGAACGCCGCCGTGTTCGGACCGGCGTTCCCGACCATGAGGCGGGCCTACGAGTGGGCCGGGCGACTCGGTGACGAGGTCTCGGTCTCGGTGCCGGTGTTCACCGACCAGGACTCGAACCACTACGGGTTCTCGGAGGTCACGGCGGGCAGGACCACGTTGCACCGCGACGGCGTGCTGCTCGCCGAGTCGCCCTACGACGGGTCCGTGTCGGGCGTCGTGCCCGCGGGCAAGGGCACCTACCAGCTGCACACCGAGGCCGAGCGGTCCGGCGTGGCCGAGCTGTCCACGCGGGTGGTGGCGGACTGGTCGTTCACCTCGGAGCACGTGGCCGGCGCGCAGCCGGCGGCCCTGCCGCTGCTCGCGGTGCGGTTCGCGCCGTCGTTGGACGCCGAGAACCGCGCGGCGGCCGGGCGGCCGTTCGCGTTCCCGGTGTACGTGCAGCGCAACGGCGAGACCGGCGCCGAGGGTGTCGCCAAGCCCGCGGTGCAGGTCTCGTTCGACGACGGCAGGACGTGGCGGCCCGCGCCCCTGGTCAAGGTCGGGCAGCGCTGGCTCGCGGCGGTGGTCCACCCGGCCGGCGCGAAGTTCGTCTCGCTCAAGGCCCAGGCGCGCGACGCCGCGGGCAACGCGGTCGACCAGACCATCATCCGGGCCTACGGGCTGAGGTGAGCCGCTGAGGGGATGACCCTTTGGACGCGCCCGGTCACCGGCCTGGCGCGTCCAACGGGTTGCCCGACACCCGCTGCGCCCAGCCGTCGCGCACCAGCTCGGCGACCGCGCAGCGGGGTTTGCGCTCGGCCTGGTCCTCGGCCAGGGCCAGGAACGCGTCGGCGAACCCGAGGCGCGGGTACCGGGTCACCACGTCGTCCTGGACCTGGTCGGTGAACCGGTCGAGCCCGCGTCCCGACACGTCGGCGCTGACCGCGACCTGCAACAGGTGGCCCTCCGGGTCGTCCTCGGCGGAGACGTCGTCGCGCATGTGCAGCACGATGACCTCGGCCAGCCGGTCGCGTCGCACCCGGCCCCACCCGGCTCCCGCCGCGAACACCCACGCCACGTGCCCGCCCGCCTCCTCGAACGGCAGCGTGTGGCTGTCGAACGGCGCGGTGAGCGCGAGGTCGTGCAGGAGCGCGGCGACGTACAGCAGCTCGCCGTCGTGGGCGATGTCCACGTCGGCGGCGTACGCGACGGCCCACGAGTAGGCGCGCAGCGAGTGGTTCAGCAACCAGGGTTCGGCGTACTCGTGGCACACGTCGAGCGCCGCCGCGGCGGCCTTCGAGTCGGGCCGGGCGAAGATGAAGTCCACGTCGGCGAGCGTAGGCCGGCGGGCACCGCGGGTGCGGGAACCCCGAAGCGGGCGTGTAGCGCCCGGCCCGCACCCGGCGATTGCCCTTGTGGCAGGGGAGATCGTGGATGTCCCGCACCGCGCTCGTGATCGACCAGGAGAACCCATGTCCCGATCAACCGGGCTCGCGGGGGTGCTCACCGCGGTCGCGGTGGTCCTCGCCGGCACGGCGCCCGCGCAGGCGGCCGAAGACGACTTCCGGGCCCGCGTCCTGCTCCCGAGCTGGACCCCGCAGGCCGAGATCGGCATTCCGCTGCTGATCACCGGCGACGTCCAGGGCACGTGGACGACCCCCATCACGCGTGTCGAGGTCACCACCGACAACGGTGAGACGTGGCACGACGCCGAGGGCACGACCGAGTGGCGCTACCTGTTCACCCCGACCGAGCCCGGCATCCACGTCACCGGGGCGCGGGCGCACACCGCGACCGACGTCGGCAAGGTGTCCTCCCCGGACCTGCTCATCCACGTCGACGTGCCCGCGCCCCTGTCCCCGGTGGCGTGCCTGTGCATCCTCGACTCCTTCGCCTGGCGCGGCGGCTTCGACCCGGACCCCGACCCGGTGGAGGTCGGCACGCGGATCCGCTTCGACCGCCCGGGCCGGGTGACCGGGATCTACCTCAAGCGCGGCGCGTACCAGGGGCCGGTCGTCGTCCACCTGTGGCGCGGCGACGGGACGCTGCTCGCGGAGCAGACCGGCCGGGGCGACCCGGTCACGTGGCAGATCGTCGGGTTCGACCAGGCCGTTCCCGTGCAGCCCGGCGTCGACTACGTCGTGTCCTACTACACGCCGGAGGGCGGCTACCGGTCGACGGAGCACTACTACACCGGGACCGTGGTCTCCGCGCCGTTCATCGCGCCGCACAACGGTGTGTCCGGTGCCGGTGTGTACCGCTACGGCGTCGGCGGCGGCTTCCCGACCGAGACGTGGCACGACAGCAACTACTGGGTGAGCCCGACGTTCTACGAGTAGGTCGTCACGACACGACGCCGTCGGCGACGAGGCCCGCCCAGATCGCCTCGCCGACCGCGGTCAGCGCCGACTGCGGCCGGATCATCACGGTGAACGTGCCGATCCGGCCGTCGTCGTCCAGCTCGATCAGGTCGATGCCCTCGACCTGCTTTCCGCCCACCGCGGTGCGGAAGTGCAGGACGTGGCCGTTCGGCCCGTCGTACCGGCCCACGTACCGGAAGTCCTCGAACGTCCGCTGGAGCACCTTGAACAGGGCGCGCACGGCGTCGATTCCCTCGAACGGCTGAAACTTCACCGGGCTGTGGAACCTGATGTCGTCGCTGAAGAACTCCGTCGCGCCGACGATGTCGCCCGCCTCGACGGCCGCCTTGAACCGCAGTGCCGCGTTCATCCGTGCCTCCTGGTCAGATCGTGGCCGCGAGTCGCGTGCCCTGGTCGATGGCGCGCTTGGCGTCGAGCTCCGCGGCCACGTCCGCGCCGCCGATCACGTGCGTGACGACGCCGCGTCCGGTCAGCTCGTCGACCAGGTCGCGCACGGACTCCTGACCCGCGCACACCACCACGGTGTCCACGTCGAGCACCTGCGGCCGTTCCCGCTTCGGCCCGAACGTGATGTGCAGGCCCTCGTCGTCGATCCGCTCGTAGTTCACGCCGGTCAGCTGCTCGACGCCCTTGGCGGCCAGCGCCGCCCGGTGCACCCAGCCGGTGGTCTTGCCCAGGCCCTTGCCGATCCGCGACGTCTTGCGCTGCAACAGGTACACCTGCCGCGCGGGCTTGGCGGGCTTCGGCTCGGTGATACCGCCGCGCACCTGTTCGGGGTCGGTGACGCCCCACTCGGCCCGCCACTCGTCCACGTCGAGGGCGGGGGAGGAGGCGTGGGTGAGGAACTCGGTGACGTCCACCCCGATCCCGCCCGCGCCGATCACCGCGACCCGGTCGCCCACGGGCGCGCCGTGGCGGACCACGTCCACGTAGGACAGCGCGCGCTCCACGCCGGGGATGGCGGGCACGCGCGGCGCGACGCCGGTGGCGATCACGACCTCGTCGAAGTCGGCCACGTCGTCCGCCGTGACCCGGGCGCCCAGGTGCAGCTCCACCCCGGTCAGCTCGACCCGCCGCCGGTAGTAGCGGATCGTCTCGGCGAACTCCTCCTTGCCCGGGATGCGGCGGGCGATGGCGAACTGGCCGCCGATGTCGTCGTCGGCCTCGAACAGCTCCACCTCGTGCCCGCGTTCGGCCAGGGCGGTCGCCGCCGCCAGCCCCGCCGGACCCGCGCCGACCACCGCCACCCTCTTGGCGCGCCGGGTCGGCAGCAGCCGGAGCGTGGTCTCGTTGCCCGCACGCGGGTTGACCATGCAGGACGCCTTCTTCAGCGCGAACGTGTGGTCCAGGCACGCCTGGTTGCACGCGATGCACGTGTTGATCTCGTCGGCGCGGCCGGTCTCGGCCTTGCGCACCCAGTCCGGGTCGGCGAGGAACGGCCGGGCCATCGACACCATGTCCGCGTCACCGCGCGCCAGCACCTCCTCGGCGACCTCCGGCATGTTGATCCGGTTCGAGGTCACCACCGGGATGCCGACGTGCGGGCGCAGCTTGGCGGTGACGTTCGCGAACGCCGCGCGCGGCACCGACGTGACGATCGTCGGCACGCGTGCCTCGTGCCAGCCGATGCCGGTGTTGATGATCGTCGCGCCGGCCGCCTCGACCTCCTGGCCGAGCGCGACCACCTCGTCCCACGTCTGGCCGTCCTCGACCAGGTCGAGCATCGACAGCCGGTAGACGATGACGAAGTCCGGGCCGGCGGCCTCGCGGCAGCGGCGCACGATCTCGACCGCGATGCGCCGCCGGTTCTCCGGGCTGCCGCCCCAGCGGTCGGTGCGCTTGTTGGTGCGCGGCGCGAGGAACTGGTTGATGAAGTAGCCCTCGGAACCCATGATCTCGACGCCGTCGTAGCCGGCCTCGCGGGCCAGTGCGGTGGCGCGGGCGAACGCGTCGACCTGCGCCCGCACGCCCCGGTCCGACAGCGCGCGTGGGCGGAACTTGCCGATCGGCGCCTTGAGCGCGGACGCGGACACGCTGAACGGGTGGTAGGCGTAGCGGCCGGCGTGCAGCAGTTGGAGGGCGATCTTGCCGTCGTGCTCGTGCACGGCCTGCGTGATGACGCGGTGGTCGCGCGCTTCGCGGTGCGTGGTGAGCTTGGAGGCGAACGGGTAGAGCGAACCCGTCCGGTTGGGCGCGAAACCGCCGGTGACGATGAGGCCGACGCCGCCGCGCGCCCGTTCGGCGAAGTAGGCGGCCAGCGCGTCGAAGTCCTTGGCGCGGTCCTCCATGCCGGTGTGCATCGAGCCCATCAGCACCCGGTTGCGCAGGGTCGTGAAGCCCAGGTCCAGGGGCTGGAGCAGGGTGGGGTAGGCGGTCATCGCCGGTCGTCCTCTCGCATCGCGGCCAGCACCTCGTCGCACCACTCGACCAGCGCCCGCTCGGCCCGGATCCCGCCGCGCAGGACCAGGTACTGGTGCAGCCGCCGGCCGGACAGGGCCGACGGGTCCGGGAAGTCCTTCTTCTCGATGGCGAGGTAGACGTCGAGGCGTTCGGCGTGCAGGTCGCGGTGCCGGGCGATCTCGCCGGTCAACGCGGCCGCGTCGCCCAACGACGCGCCGCGGATCTTGACCGACAGGTCGTGCCGGATCGTCTCCGGCTCGCCGGGGGAGGCCAGCCAGCGGGCCAGCTCCCCGCGGCCGGCCTCGGCGACCTCGTAGACCTTCTTGTCCGGCCGGCCGTCCTGGGCGACCTCGTGGCACGACACCCAGCCGAGCTCCACCATGCGCTTGAGCGTGCGGTAGATCTGCTGGTGGGTGGCGGCCCAGAAGAAGCCGATGGACTTCTCGAACCGCTGGGCCAGCTCGTAGCCGGAGCCCGAGCGCTCGTCCAGCGACACGAGGATCGCGTGCTCCAACGCCATGGCCGTGACCGTAGCTGTGCAACGCGGTGCAGTGCAACTAGTTGCATATGCAGTCGTGTCACCCTGTCGGGGGCCGCCGAGCTGTCGGTCCCCGTCGCTACCCTGCGTCCGCGGCTGTCGATTAGGCCGATCGGAGTAGTACACAAGGGGTGGAATATGGCTGACCGTTTCTACACCGACAAGCAAGGGCGGGTCAGGCGGATCCCGGGCAAGGGCGGGACCGGTGCGGTCGTGGCCGGGATGGCCGCGCTGGGGATCTTCGCCGCGGGAGGGGGTGCGGGTGCGGCGGGCACTGCGGTGAGCGCGGCGGGGCAGGTTGGGGCGGCCGAGGTCGGCGTGGGATCGGTGCGGCTGGGCGGATCGTCAGGGCAGTTGCGGGCCCGCAAGAGCGACGGGCAGAAGGCCGCGCGGCGCGGGGAGCCCGAGGCGGCGTGGCAGCGCATGGGGCTGCGGCAGGTGAAGCGCACCGTCAAGCAGCAGGCCGAGTGCCTCGCGGTCTCCTTCGGCCAGGTCCAGGAGTTCTTCACCGCTCACCGCTGCACCTACCTGGAACGGGAGCTGTTCCCGGTCGCCGACGAGGCCGGCAACACGGCGGTGGTGTCGATCGTCCGGGTCGGCTTGACCAACGCCGGCGACGCACGTCGGTTCCAGGACCTGATGGACGTGCACGGCAGTGGTGACATCACGCCGCTGGGCGGACAGCTGCTCGAACTGGGCGAGATCACGTTCACCGGGCTGCGCTACGGCAGCGATCGCGACGGCGCGGCCGTCACCGTCGCGGAGGCCGAGAACGCGCCCGGCGGGCAGTTCGACCACGACACCCTGGACGCGATCGCCGAGGTCGCCGCCTACCTGCCCCGCCGCTGACCGGGCGGGTCAGCGGGGCGAGCCGGAGCGGCGCTCCTCGATCAGCACTGTCAGGCCGTCCAGGATGCGGTCCAGGCCGAACTGCCAGCCGTTGTCCCGGGGGCCGCCGTTGGTCGACTGCGCCGCCTCGTGCAGCGCGGGGAAGCGGTGGTGGTGGTCGTGCAGGACCGTGCGCAGCTGCTTCTCCGCCGTCCACGGTTGGGTGCCCGCCGTCACGGCCGACTGGGTGTTGCGGATGTGGCCGCTGAGCAGGAACACGGCGTCCATCCGCTCACCGCCGTCGAGTCCGGTGTCGGCCAGCGCGGCCACCGCGGATTCCGTCCACCCCACTTCGCGCGGGCCGGTCATGCGTTCGCCCGTGGTGGCGGCGGGCAGCCACGGGTGGCGTTGCCAGGTCTCGCGCATCAGGTCGCACCAGCGGACCAGCCTCGGCCGCCAGCCGCCCGGCGTCGACCGCAGGTCCGGCGGCTCGCCGACGGCCGACTCGATCATCACCGCGACCAGCTCGGCCTTGCTCGCCACGTGCCGGTAGAGCGCCATCTTCGTGACGTCCAACCGGGCCGCGACCTGCTGCATGGACACCGCGGCCATGCCTTCCGCGTCGGCCACCTCGATGGCCGCGGCGGCGATGCGGTCGACGGTGAGCGCGAGCCTGGCCGGCCGTGCGGGCTTGTCCCGCGAACCCCACAGCAAGTCCACGCCTCGGTCCTCGCTCGCCATCCGCTCACCGCTCTCGAAAAATCGGGGGTTGCTCACCTTGTCGATCTGTGTCTACCGTACACCCAGTGTCCACCGGACACTCAAGTATCCGAAGGACACACCGGTGTCCGATCGTGGCAAATGGGGGCCTCGAACCATGTCCGTGAAGATCTTCGTGAACCTGCCGGTGACCGACCTGACCAAGTCGATCGAGTTCTTCGCCTCGCTCGGCTTCGCGCACAACCCGGCGTTCACCGACGAGAACGCGTCCTGCGTCGTGTTCAGCGACACCGTCTACGCGATGCTGGTGACCGAGCCGTTCTTCAAGACGTTCACCACCAAGGAGATCGCCGACGCGCGCACCACCACGGAGGCGATCGTGGCGCTGTCCCTCGACAGCCGCGGGCAGGTCGACGAGCTGGCCGACAAGGCGCTGGCCGCGGGCGGCGGGTTCGTCCGGGAGCCGGAGGACCACGGCTTCATGTACGGCCGCAGCTTCGAGGACCTCGACGGCCACGTGTGGAACGTGTTCTGGATGGACGAGGCCGCGGCCCAGGGCTGAGCCGACCGCGCGGTGGCGGAGCCGCAGGAAGCTCCGCCACCGCGCACCGGGGATCGGCGAGGATCAGAACTGCAAGGACCAGCCGTTGATCCGGCCGGTGTCCGCCGACGCGACGTCCTGCACGCGCAGCTTCCACGTGCCGTTGGCCACCTCGGCGGAGGCGTTCACCGAGTACGTCGTCACGACGTTGTCCGCGCTGTCGTTGCCGGAGGTCTTCACCCGGTACGCCGTGCCGTCCGGCGCGATCAGGTCGATCACCAGGTCACCCCGGTAGGTGTGGGTGATGTCCACGCCCACCGCCAACGCCGACGGCGCGTTGCCCGTCACCCCGGACACCGTGATCGGGCTCTCCACCGTGCTCAGGTCGGGGATGGCCACGTCGGTCGGGTTCTCGAAGCGCGGCCCCGGTGAGGTGCCCGTGCCGGCCAGCGTCCACAGGGCGTGGGCGATGGCGTCGCTGTTGCGGTCCAACGCGGTGGCGTCCACGTTCGCCGTCGTGTCGCACGAGCGGTGGTAGCAGCGGTCGAAGGCGACGCCCGCCGTGCCGCCCCACTTCTGCGCCTGCGCCGCGGTCTTGGTGACCTCGGCGCCGGTGAACGTGCCGCCGATGGGGATGCCCGCCCGCGCGAACGCGGCGTGGTCGGACCGCCCGCCCACCGCCGTCAGCTCGGTCGGCACGCTGAACCCCGCCTGCAACGCCTGCTGCAACTGCAACGACCCCGTCGGCTGACCCGAGGCGCTGTAGACGAAGTAGCCCGCGTTCGGCGAGCCGATCATGTCGAAGTTCAGGTACGCCTTGACCTTCGAGCGCTCGGTCGTGGGCAGGTTGTTCACGTAGTGGGTGGAGCCGATCAGGCCCAGCTCCTCCGCGCCCCACCAGCCGAACCGGATGTGCTTGCGCGGCGCCAGGCCCTGCCGCGCCACGGTCAGCGCGACCTCCAGCAGGCCCGCCGAGCCGGTGCCGTTGTCGTTGATGCCCGGGCCCGCGCTGACGCTGTCGAGGTGGCCGCCGAGCATCAGCACGTCGTTCGGGTCGCCGCCCGGCCAGTCCGCGATGAGGTTGTAGCCGGTCGCGCCGCTGCTGGTGAACTGCTGCACGGACGTCTGGTAGCCGGCCGCGTCCAGCTTCGCCTTGACGTGGTTGACCGACGCCAGGTAGCCCGGCCGGCCGTGCGCCCGGTTGCCGCCGTTGTTGTTGGCGATCGTCTGGAAGTCGTTCAGGTGCGCCTGCACGTTGGCCAGCGAGATGTCGGGCACGGCCAGGGCCACCGGCGTCGCGGTGGCGACGGGTGGGCTGAGCAGGGTCGCGGCGAGCAACAGGGCGCTCGCCACGGGTGTCGTCCTTCGCAAGGACATGGCTGCCTCCGCAGGGTGTAGGGAAAGCCACGCACGAGCGTGCGGGCTGCGACACCACCGCGGTAGCGACTTTCGTCGTAACACGTTCGGACGCAGAGCGGACAGTTTTGTCCGCTCGACAACTTCAGTGTTGTCCGAAAATCATTGTCCGGCGCGCTGGGCGCGTGCCCGCCGCTTGCCCTCGTGCATGGCCTGGACGCGGGCCACCGGGATGGTGTGACCCTCGGCGACCAGGTCGTCCGGCAGCCGCTGCGGCGCGGGCATCCGGGAGTTCCACGGGTCGTCGTCGCCGAGCAGCGCCGCGGCGGTCCGGACGGTGAAGTCGGCGGGCGTCACGGCGTCGAGGTCGTCCCAGTCGACCGGGAACGACACGGTGGCGCCGGGCCGGATCCGCGGGCTGTACGCGGCGGCGACGGTCGCGCCGTACGCGCGGGTGGAGTCCAGGAACACCCGCCCGCCGCGGTCGTCCTTGATGAACGCCGTCGTGGCCAGGTCCGGGTCCAGCCGTTCGGCCCGCGCCGCCAACGCCCGGGTCGCGGCGGCCACGTCGTGATCGGCGCCCTCGACCGGCACGAACACGTGCACGCCCTTGGAACCACTGGTCTTCAGCACGCCCGTCAGCCCGTCGTCGGCCAACGCCCGCCGCACCAGCTTCGCCGCCGCCACGACCACGTCGAACCCCGCGCCCTCCGGCGGGTCGAGGTCGAGCACGAGGTGGGTGGGCCGGTCGAACGCGCCGGCGTGCGCCAACGTGACGTGGTACTCGACCGCCCGCTGGTTGGCGAACCACAGCAGCGTGCGCCGGTCCTCGCACACCGCGTACCGGATCTCGCGCTTGGAGGTCTCGGCCCACAGGGACACCGACGGCACCCACGACGGCGTGTACTTGGGCAGGTTCTTCTGGGTGAAGGGTTCCTGGCCGGGTCGCACCCGCACCACCGACAGCGGTCGACCGGCCAGGCCGGGGAGGATCCGGTCCCGCACCGCGTCGAGGTAGTCGACCAGGTCGCCCTTGGTCGCGTCGGCGCCGTCGAACAGCGGCTGGTCGAGGTTGGTCAACGCCACGCCGTCGCGCTCTTCACCCATCGCACCACCCTTCCTCGTGGTGGTGCCGCAGGCAAGCGGGACACGGCCCCGCTCCACGAGGGAACGGGACCGTGTCCCGGTCGGGCGCTCAGGCGGGGAGTCGCCACACCTGGTTGGTGGTGGCGGAGCAGTCCCAGATCTGGAGCCGGGTGCCGTCGGCCGAGCTGGGGCCGGTGGCGTCGAGGCAGCGGCCCGAGGCGGGGTTGCGCAGCGTGCCGTCGGAGCCGGCCTGCCACTTCTGCGCGCCGGTGCCGTTGCAGTCCCACAGCTGCACGACGGTGCCGTTGGCGGTGCCGGCGCCGGCCACGTCCATGCACTTGCCGAGTGCGCGCAGCGTGGCGTCACCGCCGACGGTCCAGCTCTGCGCGGTGGTGCCGTTGCAGGTCCACAGCTGGATCGCGGTGCCGTTGGCCGAGGACGCGCTCGCCACGTCGACGCACTTGCCCGCGATGCCGGTGACGGGGCCGGTGCGACCGGGCGGGGTGGTGCCGCCCGTGACGGTGTCGTAGATGGCGCTGAGCAGGGAGGTGCTGCCGGTGGTGTCCTGGGAGAGCTCCCAGTTCATCACGCCGCCCGCGTTGGCCACGGCCCACTGGGTCTTGCGCTTGATCGTGGGCACGCCGTTGTAGCACTGCTGCACGCCGTTGACGGTGACGCAGTCGCGGTTGGCGTTGGCCGGGTCCATGGCGACCAGTTGTGCGTAGGTGTAGTAGTCGGGCCGGCTGTAGAACGGCACGCCGAGCACGGCCTTGGCGGCGGGCAGGCCGCGCGACTTCCAGTAGTTGACCGTGCCGGTGGACCAGTCGTGGTTGGCGTGGGGGCTGCCACCGTCGTAGGCCATGATGTTCAGCCAGTCGACCTGGCCGAACACGGCGGCCTGGACGCCTTCGGCGGTGCCGCCGCCGGAGACGACGGCCGCGGTGAGGAGCTTGCCGCGGCTGTGCATGGCGGTGCTGAGCTGTCCCATGAGGGCGGTGAAGTTGTTCGCCGACGTGCCGGGGTCGGGGTACTCCCAGTCGATGTCGACGCCGTCGAGGTTGTACTGGTTGACCGCGTTGACGACGGCGTTGACGAACGTGGTGCGGCTGGTGGCGTTGCCCGCCAGCGCCTCGAACGCGGAGTCGTTGCCGTCGTTCCAGCCGCCGATGGCGAGGGAGACGCGCACGCCGTTGTTGTGGGCCAGGGTGACCAGGGAGGAGAGCTTGCCCGGGTCGGGGATGGCCTGGAGCGTGCCGTTCGGGTTGGGCAGGGCGAACGCGTAGTTGATGTGGGTGAGCTTGGTGTACTGGACGGAGTTGACGCTGCCGGCCCAGGACGGCAGGTAGCCGACGCTCTTGAAGCCGTTGGGCAGGACGGTGGCCTGTGCCGCCGGTGCGGTGGCGACGGCGACCGCGAGGCCGGCCGCGGTGGTGGCGAGGGCGAGGCCCGCGGCGCCCCACCTCGTCGATGCGCGCCTTGGTCGTGCGGGGGACTGCATGGACGTGGTCCTTTCGCAGGGATTGCCCGAGGTGTCGCTCACGCGCGGATGGCGGCGGGGTCCGGGCGGTCGTGGACGCGTCGGGAAGGTTCGGCAGCCGGGGCCGACCTTACTGGCGAACTTGATTCAAGTCACGATAAAAGCTGGCGGGTGCCGTGATGGTGAGTTGTCGCAGCCTGGCGGGGTCGGCGATGACCTCGTAGGCGGCGATGCGGTCGTCCCGGACGGTGACGGTGAGGGCCAGCCGGAGCCGTCCGCGCGGTGCGACGACGATGCCCACGCTCCCGTTGACCAGCGCCGGTTCGGCGTGGCGTGCGTTCGCGGTGAGGAGGACGGCCTCGGTGGCGACCGCGTGGGCGCCGCGCACCTCGGCGGCCGTGCCGGGCGGGACGGTGGCGGGGTCGGCGCGGCGGACGACGTCGGGGTCGAGCACGGCGAGCAGGGCGTCGAAGTCGCCCGCGCGTGCGGCGGCCAGGAACGCGTCCACGACGTGCCGGTCGCGCGTGAGTCCGGTGTCGGGGAGCGCGGTGGCGCCGCGGACCTTGTGCCGGGCGCGGCTGGCGAGTTTCTTGGTGGTGGCGGTGCTGCGGCCGACGATCGGCGCGATGCGGTCGAACGGCAGGGCGAACGCGTCGTGCAGGACGAACGCGACGCGTTCGGCGGGTCCGAGGGTGTCGAGGACGACGAGCAGGGCGCGCCCGACCGAGTCGACCAGCACGGCCTCCGCCTCGGGGTCGTCGTCGGCGGCGGTGTCGGGCACCTGGTCGAGGGCGTCCTCGCGGCGGGCACGGCGGTGGCGCAGCACGTCCAGGCAGACGCGGGAGACGACGGTGCGCAGCCAGGCGGCGAGGTTGTCGACCTCGTCGGCGTCGACCCGGCACAGCCGCAACCAGGTCTCCTGGACCGCGTCCTCGGCTTCGGGCAGCGAGCCCAGCATCCGGTGGGCCACCGCGCGCAGGTGCGGGCGGTGCGCCTCGAATCGTTCCGCCAGTCGTTCGTGCATCCATCCCCTCCTGCCGGGAGGACGAACCGGGCGCCGGAAAGGTGACGGGCCGCTCCGCCGTGACGCGGGCTACCGGTGGGTAGCTTGATCGGCTAGGTTCCGGTGACCGAACCGAACGTGCGGGCGCACGTCGACGTCGACGCCTCCGTCGACCGGGTGTACGCCCTGGTGAGCGATCTGCGGGGGCTGGCGGACCTGGCCGAGGAGTACTCGGGTGGTCGGTGGCTGCCCCCGGCGTCCGGGCCCGCGGTGGGCGCGCGCTTCGTCGGGGCGAACCGGCGTGGCCCCAGGGTCTGGCGCACGGTCTCCACGGTGACCGACGCGGGGCCGACCCGGTTCGCCTTCGAGGTCCGCTCGCTCGGGCTGCCGGTGTCGCGCTGGCAGTACGACATCGAGCCGACCGCGACCGGCTGCCGCGTCACCGAGAGCACGTGGGACCGGCGCCCGGCGTGGTTCCGGCCGCTGACCGTGCTGGCGACCGGTGTGCGCGACCGGGACTCCTGGAACCAGCGCAACATCGAGCGCACCCTGGCCCGGGTGAAGTCCGCCGCCGAGCGGTGACGCCCGGACGGTGGGGGCATCTCCCCGGACACCCCGACCGCCATCCCGGGGTAAACCGGGAAAACGCATTTCCGGTCGTTGATCCGAATCGTTTTCCTGCTTTTAGGTTAGGCTCGCCTCAATGATTTCGTGTTGCGGGGTCCGGTGGTCGGTGGCACCGTCCCGGGTAGAAAACTGCTGCCCAGAGGAGCGGTCATGACCACCACGGAAATGCCGGCCGTCAACGAGTGCACGGTGACGGGTTGTTCGTACAACCACGACGGTTGTCACGCTTTCGCGATCACCGTGAGCGGTGTCAACGGCGCCGCCGACTGCGGAACGTTCATCCCTCTCGCCCGCAAGGGCGGCCTGCCCAAGGTCGTCGCGCAGGTCGGCGCGTGCTCGCGCACCGACTGCACCTACAACCGCGAACTGGAGTGCACCGCCTCCGGCGTGCGGGTCGGACCCGGGCAGGGCGACCACGCCGCCAACTGCCTCACCTACACGCCGGAGCGGAACGCCGCGACCCCCACGGTCTCCTGAGCACGTCCGGCCCGGGCAGTGACCGCAGCCGGCCGGTCAGCACCCCTCAGAGCTGACCGGCCGGCGGCCCGGGCACGGCGTCTCAGCGCCGTCGGCGGTGGTGCCGTGCCACCACGAGCGCGGCGGCCAGCAGCACCAGGTTCTTCAGCACGAACTCGCCGGTGGTGCTGAGCAGCAACGGGTTGCCGTGCCGGAACGCCACCTCCGGCTGCACCACCAGCACGAGGAACGTGCCGAGCAGGTGCAGCGCCACGAGCGCCCCGACCGGCCGCAACGCGACCGCCACGATCAGCGCCATGCCCGCCAGCACCTCGAACACGCCCACCGCGGGCACGAACCAGGACGCGGGCAGGAACGGCACGGTGTCGGCGACGAGCTCGGCCACCGGCGACGTGCCCGCGACCTTGAGCACGCCGAACCACACGAACACCACCCCCAACGCGACCCGCAGCAGCGGGACGCCCAGGTCCAGCACGACGTCCACCGCACGCGACGCCGTGCCCCGCCACGTCGCACGCGACCCGGTGGGCGGTGCGTGGTCGGCCTCCGGTGGGCTGGTCAGTTCCCTGCTCATCGGTCATCCCCCTAGTCGAACCCCTGGAACAAGACCTTCAGGTCGGGCGCCGCAATCAGGCGCCGCAATCAGGCGCCGGAACGCCGCGCGGTCGTGAGCGCGTCGCCCAGCGACCGCAACCGCTCGTCGGTGCGGGCCACCTGCTCGGCGACCACGTCGAGCGCCCGGTCCAGGTGCGGGCGCACCGTCGCGGCCCAGTCGACGTCGGCCGCCCGGTCGCGGGCCTCCCGGGTCGGCTCCGGGAACGCCGCGGCCACCGCGTACACGACCGCGCCGAGCACCGCGTCCAGCACGAGCTCCGGCAACATCGACGTCACCAGGTTCGGCAGGTGGCCCGCCTGCTCCTCACCGGCCCGCGGCCGCCACGGGTCCAGATGCGGCCGGACCGTCTCCCACAGACCCGCGTCGACCGCGCCCACGCCGTACCGGCCGGCCCACTGCAACGTGTCCGCCCTGGTGACGGTGGCCGCCAGCACCTCGCGGGCGTCCGCGCCGATCCTCAGCAGCTCCGCCAGGTCCAGGTTCTCCGGAGCGCCCACCAGGGCGGGCCGGATGTCCATCGCCACCTGGTGGTGCCACCGGGTGGCCAGCGCCGCGCGCCACCACATGGCCTCCTGGGTGGCGGGCCGGGCCAACCACACCGCGATGTTGCGGAAGTAGGCCTTGATCTCCTCGTACGCGGCCCGGCCCGCCTCCGACGCGGCGAACCCGACGCTCTTGACCGGGTCCTGCGGCACCGTGGGGTCGCCGACCAGGTTGACGTTGAAGAAGTGGTGCCACGTGGCGTCCACCGCCACCCGGCCCACGCCGACCTGGTGCCCGTCGTAGGCGCCGATCGCGCCGAACGTGCCCGCGTTCAACCGGCCCTTGCGCGGGTCCAGCTCCGCGGCCCGGGCGTTGAGCGTGGACCACGCCACGACCTCCGGCGCCAGACCCGCCGGGTACTCGGTCGTCTCGTACCCGGCGAAGGTGAACGACCGGGTCAGGTCGTCCGGGACGTAGCACTCGCCCTCGTGCGGGTGGTCCGGCAGCACGCGGATCGTGCCTCGCGGCCCGCACAGCAGCGGGTGCGGGAAGGCCCGGTGAGCCCACCTCGGCGAGTCCGACGTGGCGTACATCCGGGGCGTGATGACCTGCGGGATGTCGTCGGACTGGTCGTTGAGCCGGAACAGCGGGTCGTGGCCCGCCGACAGCGTGTCGTTGCGGTCCGGACCGTCGATCGACGGCGCGACCGGTTCGCCGTTCGGCCCGGGGTCCGGCCAGTGCCACTTGCGCATGCTCCGCACCCGCGGCACGTCGCCGCACATCGACACGCCCAGGTCCTCGTGGTCGCCGGTGGCGAACACGCCGCCACCGCCGTCCATGAACTCCGCGATCGCCCGCAGCTCGGTCTCGTCCAACGGCGGCCGCGGTGCCCTGGCCACGCCGAACAGCCAGATCTGGTCGTACTCGGCCAGGTCGTGCGCGTCGAACCGGAACTCCGCGATGTCGGCGGACAGCGCGGGCAGGTTGTCCTCGCGGTGCGCCCTGGTCACCTCGAACCGGGCCCAGGGCCCGGGCGGTGTCAGCAGCACGTCCACGAGCGCGGCCAGGCCGAAGTCGGCCCGGTCGAAGCTCGCCGTGCCGTCGGTGACCACCAGGATCCGGACGGCGGGCGGGTCGGTCGGCATGGGGTGTTCCTCTCGGTTCACGGCGTCATCCCTTCGATCTCGACCAGCAGGTCCGGGCGGCAGACGTCGACGGTGAAGACGGCGAGGTCCGCGCGCCGGGAGAACTCGTCGCGGCACAGCCGCAGCACGGTCGGCACGTCCTCGGGGCGCTTGACGTAGACCTTGATCGCGCGCAGGTCGTCGAGGCGGTGACCGCCCTCGATCCCGTGCGCGGCGAGGTTGTCCGCGCCGATGAGGGCGGCGATGTTGGCCAGCGTCACCTGGACCTGGCGGGCCACGTCACCGGGGCTGACGGTGGCGTGGTCGAGGATGCTCGCGGTGCCCGACACGTACAGCGGGCCCCGGCCGTGCGCGGGCCTCAGGTACGTGGCCCGGGCGAAGCTCGGCGACCTCGGCCCGTACTCCGCCGGGTACTCGTGCGCGGGCACCTGGAGCGGGTTCTCCAGGTGCACGGCCTCGTGCGACCGGTGCGCCAGGAAGTAGAAGGCGACACCGCCGCCGAGCGCGCCGATGCCGGTGGACGCCGGCATGGCGTGGCCGCGCTCGTCGAACGCCCGCCCCCGGCCGGCGCAGAACTCCCGGTACACCTCGGTGCCGTCGGCGCCGAGGTCGGTGATGCCTTCGAGCACGTTCCACATCCGGAACACGTTCCGGTAGCCCAGGCGCTCGACCAGCTCGAACGCCGCCAGGTACGCCGCGTGCGCCGCCTCGCCGCAGTTCTCCGACGGGCCGATCCACCCGGCGCAGAACAGCACCTCGTCGTCGTGCGCGTAGAGCAGGCCCTTGTGCTCGCCGGCCCGCACCTGCCGCCCCTCGGTGGACCACACCTCCACCACCTCGGGCTCACCCGGCCGCGCCATGTGCAGTCGCAGGACCGGGCGGCCGTGCTCCCAGCGCGGTGGACCGGCCCGGTTCGCGTAGCGGACCGCGCCCAGCACGGTGTCGCCGGCCAGGTCGGCGAAGTCCTCCGCCGTGCGGAACGTGCACGGCGGCGTCACGATCACGTTGTTGCGCATGGTTGTTCTCCCCCCTCAGAGCCGGACCGACCGCCACGCCGCGATCACGGCGAGCGCCTGTCCGGGGTTGAGCCGGGGGTCGCAGAGACTCGTGTACGAGCCGGTCGGGAAGTCGTCCCAACCGCACTCCGCGACCTCGTCCGGCGTGGTCTCCAGGTGCAGTCCGCCCGCCACACCGCCGGCGACGTGCACGGCCGCCAGGAAGTCCGCCACCTCGCGGACGACCGTGTCGACCAACCGGGTCTTGCGACCACCGGCACCGGTGACCGTGTTGCCGTGCAACGGGTCGCACAGCCAGATCACCGGGTGGCCCGCCGCCCGGACCGCGGCCACCAGCGGCGGCAGCAGCGCGGACACCCGGTCCGCGCCGAGGCGGGCGATCAGCGTCAGCCGACCCGGCTCGCGCTCCGGGTCGAGCCGCTCGCACAGCGCGCGCAGCTCGTCCGGGCCCGTGCCGGGGCCGACCTTGCAGGCCACCGGGTTCGCCACCGACGCCAGCAACCGCACGTGCGCGCCGTCGACGGCACGGGTGCGGTCGCCGACCCACGGCCAGTGCGTCGTGGTGAGCAGCGGGACGCCCCTCTCGTCCCGCCGCACCATCGGCAGCTCGTAGTCCAGGACCAGCGCCTCGTGGCTGGTCCACACTCCCCGGTGCGCGCGGCGCAGGAACTCCGTCACCGTCCGCGCCGCGTGGTAGCCCGCGACCAGCCGCGCCGGGTCCGCCCGCCGGGCCCGCGCGTCCGGCTGCGGCGCGTTGACCAGGTCGCCCCGGTAGACCGGCAGCTCCACCCCGTCGACCACCTCGGTCGGCCGGGACCGCGGCTTGGCGAACTGCCCCGCAAACCGGCCGACCCGCACCACCGGCCGGTCCCCGCCCAGGGCCTCGGCCAACCGGTCGACCAGCGCCGCCTTGCGCGTCACGTGCGCCGGCCCGCACTCGGCGAACGGCTCGGCGCAGTCGCCCGCCTGCACGACGAGCCGCCGACCCGCCGCCACCTCGGCCAGGTCCGCGCGCAGCGCCGCCACCTCGGCCACCGTGACCAGACCGTCCAGCCGTGCCAGCCGAGCGCGGAATGCCCGCGCCCGGCGATCGGGCCACGGCGGCTGCTGCGCGGCGGGCAGTGATTTCCAGTGCGCCGTCTCCCATTCGGACAACGCCCTCGCACGACCGCGCGGAACAGGTTCCGTGGACACATGGACCTCCGTTGGTGATCCGCTTTCCCCCAGTGGCTTTCGACGGCAATGGTTCCGATTCCGGCAGGGGTATTTCGTCGGTCCCCGGGTGGATTCACCGGGTCCGCTTTCCCGTGCTGCGTCGCCCGATCGAGGTAAGCCGGGAGGGGGATCGTCAAGCTCCGACGCAGGGTGGACGATATCCGTGGGAGGGGGTGGTTCCCTTGTTCGCGGCGCGTGGGGAAATGGGTGCGCGTCGAACGCGGGAACGCGTGACCAAGGGGAGGAATAGTGACCAGTTCCAACGTGCGTCTCGTGGTGTCGGTCCAGGCACGCGGTTTCGAGGAGAAGCCCGGGGAGGGCCACCTGGCCACCGGGCTGCTCACCGAACCGGCCTGCGTGCTCGTCCCGCTCTCGACCGACGGCATCGCCGAGGCGATCGAGGGCATCGACCTCCTGGTCCTGCCGCTGCCGCTGGGCAAGGGCGGCCGGGTCGAACGGCTCGTCGCCGAACACGTGGTGATCGGCACGCTGCCCGGCGGGAGGGGCCATCGGTTCGCCCTGATCCGGACGGCGAACGACTCGCGGCACGAGCCGACCGTCGGCGAGTTCACCGAGTGCCGGCTGGAGGAGGCGCTCAAGGAGCACGAGGGCGACCTGTGGGCCGCCCTGGAGTCGCTGGGCGCCGTCCCGGCCGGCTCGCGTGACGCCGTCACCCCGGAACTGCTGCGGCTGGTGCCCGAGGTGGAGGCCGACCAGCGCAGGCCGGTGTTCGACGAGCCGGAGGACGGTCTCGTGCCGGGCGACCCGTGCGACCTCCTGCCGACGTGCCGGAAGTAGCCGGGCGCGTGCTCCGGGAGGGGCGGCCTCGGTGGTTGTCCCGCGCCGCGGTGGTCGACGTCGCCCTGGCGGCGTCGGCCGCCGCGGTGGACGTCTTCTTGTTCTCCGCGGTGAGCAGCCGCAAACCGGTGGGCGCGGGGATGTGGTTCTTCGTCGCCCTGGTCGTGATCGGGTTCGCGGCGCTCCTCGTGCGCCGCCGTCACCCGGTGGTGGTGTTCGGGGCCGTGTGGGTGTGGGCGGTGCTCGTCACGCCGACGAGCGAGCTGGAGTTCCAGCCGACCGCGATCCCGTGCGTCGCCCTGTTCACCGTCGCCCTCTACGGCCAGGCGCGGGTGTCGGCCGGCGCGCTGCTCGCGTGCGCCGTGCTCGCCGTGCTGGCCGGCCTGCGCGAGGCCGCGTCCCGGCCGCCCGACGCGTGGATGGTCGCCACCTACGCCACGCTCGTGTTCTACCTGCTGGTGTACGGCTGCGTGTGGGCCGGCGGGCGGTGGGCCCGGCTGAGCCGGCAGCACGCGGATGACCTGGAGTTCCGCCGCCGCGTCGAGGCGCACGAGGCGGTCATGGGCGAGCGCACCCGCATCGCGCGCGAACTGCACGACATCGTGGCGCACGCGGTGACCGTGATGGTGCTCCAGGCGGCGGGCGCGCGGCGGGTGCTCGACAGCGACCCGGTGCGCGTCGGGCACGCGCTGGGCCACATCGAGGACGCCGGCGAACAGGCGATGGGCGAGCTGCGCCGGATGCTGACCGCGTTGCAGCTGAGCGACGAGGACGAGGAGGCGGCCGGCGGCGTGACCGGACGGCCGCAGCCCGGCCTGGCCGACGTGGAGCACCTGATCGGCACGATCGCGGCGGCCGGGGTGCGCGTCCACACGCGGGTGGAGGGGGAGCCGCGTCGGCTGGCGGCCAGTGTGGACCTCGCCGCGTACCGGGTCGTGCAGGAGGCGTTGACCAACGTGACCAAGCACGTCGGCACGGGCGCGGAGGCGGACGTGCGGCTGAGGTGGGCGGCGGAGGAGTTGACCGTGGAGGTCAGCGACGACGGCCGGGGGCGCAGGCCCGAGCGGGCGCTGTCCACCAACCACGGTCTGGCGGGGCTGCGGGAGCGGCTGGCGATCGTGGGCGGGCGGTTGGCGGCGGAGCGGTCGTCGGCGGGCGGGTTCCGGGTGACAGCCGTGCTGCCGGTGGCCGGCCCGGTTGCCGGTCCGGCCACCGGCGAGGTCGTGCGGGAACACCGGTGATCCGGGTGATGCTGGTGGACGACCAGCCGTTGGTGCGCGCCGGTCTGGCGATGCTGCTCGCCGCCGAGCCGGACATCGAGGTGGTGGCCGAGGCCGACGAGGGCGCGGGCGCCGTGGCCCGGGCCGGTGAGCTGCACCCCGATGTGGTGCTGATGGACGTGCGCATGCCGGGCGTGGACGGGGTGGAGGCGACCCGCCGGATCATCGACGCCGACCCGGCGGGCGAGGACCACGCCACCAGGATCATCATTCTGACGACCTACAACGTGGACGAGGCCGTGTACGCGGCGTTGCGCGCGGGCGCGTCCGGGTTCCTGCTCAAGGACGCGGTGCCGCGGGAACTGGTCGACGCGGTGCGCGCGGTGGCGTCCGGCGAGGCGTGGCTGGACCCGACCGTCGCGAAAGGACTGATCCGCGAGTTCGCCGCCCGGCCGCGCCACCAGCTGCCGACGTCGGCGGAGATGGGCGAGCTGACGGCGCGGGAGCGGGAGGTGCTGGTGCTCGTGGCGCACGGGTTGTCGAACCCGGAGATCGCCGTGCACCTCGTGGTGGGCGAGGCGACGGTGAAGACGCACCTGGGGCGGATCCTGATGAAGCTCGGGCTGCGCGACCGCGCCCAGGCGATCGCCGCCGCGTTCCACAGCGGCCTGGTCACGCCGGGCAGCCACCCGCCACCGCCGGCCGGGCGGGCGTCTTGATCGTTACGGTGGGTCGGCCGGCCGGTGTGCGCGGTACCGTGAGGCGTGCGCATACGCCTGCGCAGGGCACACGGCCGTGCCGAACCGACGAGCGTGGTGCTCGACCCGGCAACGGCGGAACTCGTGCGGCTGGGTGCGTTGCTGGAGGTCGTGGTCCAGGCCGTGGCGTTGCAGGAGCGGGCGGAGGCGATCATCGTCGACTGCGCCCAGCCGGGTGACACGCCGTGGGAGGTCGCGCGCAGCGGCCGTGCCGTCGCGGCCCAGTACGGCAGGCTGTGCGGCTGGGCGGCGGACCTCGTGTGGCAGACCGACCGACCACCACCGCCGCAGCGGATCGTGGAACTCCTCCGCTACCACCTGGGCATGCTCGACTGCGCGTTGAAACTCGCCTTCCCCCGCTACCGCTCCGACCGCCTGGAACGCCGCCGCCTGGCCATGACGGGCCTGGGCACCCCGGCCCGCGAACTCCGCGACGCCGAATCCACCCTCCGCACCCGCATCGCCACCCTCTCCACCTAACCCCGAGAGTCCTACCTCCACCCCGCGCGTGTCCTACGTTCAGAACGCGCGTGTCCTACGTTCAGAACGCGCGTGTCCTACGTTCGCGTACCCCGAGTTCAACGCTCAGAACAGCCGGTCGTGTTCTGAGCGTTGAACTCGGGTGTTCTGAACGTAGGACACGCGCGACGCGAACGTAGGACTCGCGGGACCTGAGTGTTCGACTCGCGGGTTAGAAGGTGGTCCGGCCCGAGGCGAAGGGGTAGAGCGGGGTGCCGTAGGTGGACGGGACGGGTGCGCCCGAGTCGATGCGGGCGCGGATGTCGGCACGTTCGGCGGCTGTCGCGCCCAGGTCGTACGGGACGTCCCAGTGCTCGACGGCATCGGCCGGGACGTCGGTGCCGCCGGGGCGCAGGACGTCGGTCAGGGCGCGGGGCAGTTGCCACGGCAGCTTGCCCGTGGGGGTGTAGTCGCCGAACAGCAGGGACGCCAGGGCCGGACCCATCTCCTCGCCGCCCCGGTAGGTCACGACGATCGCGCTCGCCAGGTCGTGCCACTCCGTGATCTCGTACGGGCGGGGCAGGACCAGTGCGACCACGACCGGGATGCCCTGCCGGTGGAAGTCCCGGATCAGGGCCAACTGGTCCGGCGGCAGGTAGGGCTGTTCCTTGGGCCAGCTCGTCGCGTGGGTGTACGACGTCTCGCCCACCGCGACGATCGCCAGCTTCGGCGACGGGCCGGTGTCCTTGTGCACGTTCACCCCGGCCTGCGCGGCACGGGTGTGGATCGCCTCCAACATCGTCTGCGAGCCGTACTCCTGGTGGAAGTAGCTGGTCCAGATGCAGCACGCGGCCGTGTCGTCGGCACGCGGTCCGGCCACCACGATGTTGTCACCCCGGTTGAGCCGCACCGGCAGCACGCCGTTGGTGTTCTTCAGCAACGTCATCGCCTCACGCGACGCCTGGTTGGCCAACGCCGCGTACTCGGGCTTGTGGAACCGGTACGGCCCGTTGACCGGGTCGCCGTACGGGTTCTCGAAGATGCCGAGCTTGAACTTCAGCCGCAGCACGCGCCGCACCGCGTCGTCGATCCGCGCCGCCGGCACCGCCGAGGTGAACCCGCCGATGGTGAAACCCGGCGCACCCGGGTCGGCGCCGCCCATCACGTCCGAACCGGCGTTCGCCGCACCGACCCACGAGCCGGACGGCAACCAGTCGGTGGTGATCAGACCGGTGTACCCGAGGTTCTGCCGCAGGTACGCGAGGATCTTCGCGCTGTCACCCGCGCCCGGACCGCCGGGATCGAGCAGCGAACTGCCCGCGTACCCCGGCATGATGTTGACCGCGCCCGCCTCCATCGCGGCCCGGAACGGCGCCAGGTGGTACTTGATCGTCACGGCGTCGTACACGATCAACGCCTCACCGCCCGCACCCTCACCCGGCCAGTGCTTCACGGTCGCCAGCACCGACGCCGGGTTCAGCTCCGGCCCGCCCTGCAGACCCGCCACCAGCGCCCGCACCTGAGCCGAGGCGACCTCGGAACTCTCGCCGTTGCCCTCCTGGATGCGCGGGTACAGCACCTTCGTGCCCACCTCGGCCAACGGCCCCAGCACACCGCGCGTGCCGACCTCCAGCTGCTCACGCCGCTGCATGTCGCCGAGCTTGTAGTCCAACGGGTAGTTCCGCGCCGCGGCCAACGCGCTCTGCAACGGGTACGTCGTCTTGTACCCGGCGATCGTGTCACCGGCCGACACGAACGGGATGCCGAGCCGCGTCCCGCTCGACCCGAGCAGCGCGGTGTGCAGGTCCTGCGCCTCCGCTGGCCCGAAGTGCCACCCCGATCGTGGGAACACCTGCGCGTTGTAGAACATCTGGTACGCCTTCTCCTCGATCGTCATCCGACCGAGCAGGTCGTTCACCCGCGTCTCCACGGGCTGCCGCCAGTCCTCGTACGGCTCGACCGAGCCGTTCTTGTTCAGGTCACGGCTGCCGTTCACCACCCGCACACCGTCGGCCACGGCCGTCACCGCGGGCAGGTACACGCTGAACGTGCGGATGTTCGACGCGCTGGTCGCCCCGGACCCGTCCACCGCGACCACGAACCACTTGTACGTCCACCGGTCGGCGATGTCCCACGACGGCGTGTAACCGGTGCCCGTCGGCTCGGCGACCTTGGTGTAGAGGTCGATCAGGTTGCCGGACGCGGTGAAGTCGTAGTCGGTGCGGCTGACGTTCAGCCACACCTGGTACCGCACCGCACCCGGCACGGCCGCCCACGAGAACGCGGGACGCCGGGTGCCGGTGATCATCGCCTGGTCGGCGGGCGCGGACAGGGCGAACCGGCCCGTCACCGCGGGCGCCTTGGTCGGCGGCGACAGCAACGGCGGCGTGGCGGCGGAGGTGTCCACGGTGCCGAAGACCTGGAACTCCCAGAGCGACACGCCGTAGCCGGTGGCGCGTGCGGTGGCGAACAACCGCAGGTAACGGCCGGTGCCGCCGACCGCGAGCCGTTCGGTGCCGCCCGCGCCGGTGGTGGTGGCGTAGACCTGGGTCCAGGTCACGGCGTCGTTCGACAGCTCGATCCGGTAGCCCTTGGCGTACGCGCCCTCCCAGTTCAGCACGACCTGGTTGACGGTGGCGACGCCGCCGAAGTCGACGCGCAGCCACTGGTTGTCGGCGAACTGGCTGGACCACCGGGTGTTCGTGCGACCGTCGAGCGCCGCGGCGGGCGCGTTGCCGCCCTCCCAGGTGGAGGCCGTGACCTGCTTGTACTGGGAGATCGGCGTGCCCGCGGCGGTGCCGGTCGTGCCGTAGACCTGGAACTCCCACAACGAGTAGCCGTAGCCGGTGGCCCGGGCCGTGCCGAACAGGCGCACGTGCCGACCGGTGCCGGTGACGGGGATGTCCTGCGTGCCGCCGGCGCCGTTGGCCGTGGTGTGGATCGTGGTCCACGTGACGCCGTCGGCCGAGGTCTGCAACTGGAACGCGGTCGCGTGGGCGGCCTCCCAGGTGAGCACCACGCGGTCCAGCGCCGCGGTGGCGCCCAGGTCGACGCTCAACCACTGGGGGTCGGTGAACGCGCTGGACCAGCGGGTGCCGGTGTTGCCGTCGGTGGCGGCGGACGCGGCGGTGCCCGCGTTCTCGGTGGAGGAGGCGGTGGTGGGTTTGCCCTGCGACAGCAGGACCCCGGCCGCCCGCGCCTGTGGCGAGGTCGCGGCGAGCTGCCCGGCGGTCAGGGCGACGAGGACGGCGAGCAGGGGCAGGACCCGGCGGCGGTGCCGGGCGAGCGCTTCGGGCATGGCGACTCCAGGCAGGGGTGGCCCGCGGCCGGTGTGCCCCGGCCGCGGGTCGTCGACAAACTGTGGGAGAGCGCTCTCCCACAGCGAACTTCACCTGTCGTGCCGCCGTCAAGGGAGCGGGCGACCGGTTCTCGCGCGGTCGGCGGCCCGGTTCCGGTCCGGCCCGGGAGCGGCGCATAGGATCGCGGGGTGACGATCACGATTCCCGGTTTCGGCGAGCTGTCCCCGGTGGACGACACCCCCTACGGCGTGTTGTGCTGGAACACGACCGCCGCCGGGACGGCGGTCAGCGTGCTGGTGGAGGAACCGGCGACCACCGCCGACCTCGACCTGGCGTTCATCGGGTCGGTCCTGGACGACCGCGAACGCCTGCTCGCCACCGCCCGCGAGGCCGTGGACGACCACCTCCGCGAACGCCCCGGCTACGGTCCCGACGCCGTCGCCGACCCCGAGTTCACCTTCCACCCCGGCCGCGACTGGCTGGTCCGGTTCGCCGAGTGCCGCGTGCCCGGTCTGACGGAGCTGGGCGTGGTGGTCGTGTTCAACGACAAGGACGTGGTCGGCGTGGACGACCTCGCCGACATCGACCTCTCCGACGACTGAGCCGACGACTGAGCCGACAACTGAGCCGACGACCGGGCCGGCGGCGGTACGTCGGCGGTCCGGTGACCCGGGCGACGGCGGTCCGGTGACCTGACCGCCACGCCGGAGTGTCAGCGGCGGGTCGCCGGGGCGCCCGGGACGGATTGGGCGAACCGGAACACGTCGTCCGGGTCGTAGTGGGCTTTCACGGCACGCAGGCGGTCCGCGTTGGCGCCGTAGTAGGCGGTCAGCCAGTCGACTTGAGCGGGGTCGGGGAAGTTCGGGTACACCCGACCCGTGCCCCAAGGGTGCGTGATGGCCCACGCGGCGGCGAGCCGGTCCAGCACCTCCGGCCCGCGCCGGGCCGCGCCGTTCGGACCGACCAGCACGGTGTGCTTGATCAGGAACGCCGGGTCGCGGTGCGCGAACGCGGTCGCGTCGGGCGCGATCCGACCGTAGGCGCCGCGCCACGGCGTGAACGCGATCTCCCGCAGTTCGCCGTGCTCGCGGTCGGCGACGAAGTGCGCCAGCAGGTCCGCCACCACGTCGTCGGGCAGCGGTCGGTCGAAGAACTCGGTCTTGGCGGTGGACATGCCGGGCCGGTCGTGCACGAGCGGGATGCCGTCCGGGTCGAGGGCGACGGCCGAGTGCGGGGTGGCGTGCCGCAGCACGGCGTCGGCGGCGGACACGTCGACCACCTCGGCGAACGCCGGTGCCACGCCGAAGGAAGCGACCAGCGCATCCACCGCGGCACGGTCGGGTGCGGCACCGACCAGCATCGCGACCGGTTCCTCGTCCGGGAACTCGGGGCCGAGCGCGACCAGCTCGACCGACACCGCGTCCGGCGCGTCCGGAGCCCACCGCTGCCACCACCGGACGAGCGCGGCGGCGTGGCCGAAGTCCCAGGCCAGGCGCAGGTGCGTGCGAGGCCGGGCGGGCACGGTGCGGAACGTCGCGCGGGTCACCACGCCGAAGTTGCCGCCGCCCGCGCCGCGCAACGCCCAGAACAGGTCGGGCTCCTCGGGCTCGGACGCCGTCACGACCCGCCCCGACGCCAACACGACCTCGGCGGACACCAGGGCGTCGCACGTGAGCCCGTGCAGGCGGCCGTGACTGCCGAACCCGCCGCCCAGCGCCGCGCCGACCACGCCGACCGACGGGCACGACCCGACCGGGACCAGCCTGCCCACCGCCGCCAACGCCGCGGACAACCGACCGATCCGGACACCACCACCGACCGTGACCAGGTCATCCGCCACTTGGATCCGATCGCACGGCGTGAGGTCGAGCAGCAGGCCGGTGGTGCTGGAGTGACCGGCGTTGCTGTGCCCGCCGGCCCGGACGGCGAACGGCCACCCGCGGTCACGGGCCAGCGCGAGCGCGGCGACCACGTCGGCGGCCGAGGAGCAGCGGGCCACCTCGCGCGGCAACACCTCGTGCGAGCGTCCGATGAACTGGCTCCGCGACCACCCGTACCGGGGGTCGGCCGGCCCGACCAGCTCAAGCATCGGCGTACATCCGGCTCTGCAACTCGTACAGGTCCGCGTACCGACCGCCCAGGGCGAGCAGCTCGGCGTGCGTGCCCTGCTCGGTCAGCTCTCCGTCGTGCAGCAGGAGGATCCGATCCGCGTGCCGCACGCTGGCCAGCCGGTGCGTGATGAGCACGACCGTCCGGTCCTCGGCGAGCGCGCGCAACGACTCGTAGACGGCGAACTCGGCCTTGGCGTCCAACGGCGCGGTCGGCTCGTCCCAGATCAGCAGCGGCGCGTCCCGGTACAGGCCGCGGGCGACGGCGAGCCGCTGCCACTGGCCGCCGGACAGCTCCACCCCGCCCCGGAACTGCTTCGACAACAACGTGTGCCAGCCGTCCGGCAACTGGTCGACCACCTCGTGCGCGCCCGCCTGCGCCGCCGCGTCCCGCAGCGCCAGCCCGTCCGGGTCGAGCCGGTCGTGCCGGCCGACCCGGACGTTCACCCGGGCGGTGTGCGGCCAGCGGACCGGGTCCTGGAGCACCATCATGACCCGGTCGGCGAGGCGGCTTCGGTCGACCAGCGCGATGTCGTGGTCGCCCCACCGGACCGCGCCCGACGTCGGCGCGTAGAGACCGGCGATGAGCTTGGCCAACGTCGTCTTGCCCGAGCCGTTCTCACCGACCAGGGCGATCGTCTCGCCGGGCCGGACGGCCAGCGAGACGTCCCGCACGGCCGGTCGCGCGCTGCCGGGGTAGTGGAACGTGACGCGGTCCAGCGCCACCCGGCCGGGGTCGATCGGGGAGTCGAGGCCGTCACGGTGGGTGGAGCGTTCGGCGGAGGCCAGGAACCCCTGGTAGTCGGCGACGTACATGCCCTGCTCCACGAGCTGGTTGGCGGCCAGCACCAGCCGGTTCAACGCGGTCGTGGCGACCCGGATGGCGATCACCGCCGTGCCCGCGACGGCCAGCGGCACCCAGCCGTAGCGCACCAGGCCGCCCAGCACCACGTAGGTGAGGGCGAGGCCGAGCCCGGCGAACGCACGGCCGATGCCCCGCACGCGCGCCTGCGCGACGGCGAGCCGCACGTCCTCGTCCCGCAACGGGTCCGCGGCCACCCGGTACTCGTGCAGCACGAACGGCTCCGCCTGGTAGGCGCGGATCTCGGCGGCGGGTTCGCGCTCGGTGGCCAGGTCGGACACCATCTGCACGCGCCGGTCCAGCGCCACGGTCCGGCCGACGCTGGCGTAGGCGAGCTTCGCCGCCCGCTGCACCGCCCACCCGTCCGGCAGCACGGCCAGCAGCAGCACGGGCACCAGGACCGGGTGGAGCACGGCCAGGCTGCCGGTCGCGGCGACGATGCCGAGCACCGCGCCGATCAGCTCGACCAGGTTGTCCGCCGCGCGTTCGAGGAAGAACAGACCGCGGTCGCGGGCGCGGTGCATCCGGTCGTGGAACCGGGCGTCGTCGAACGCGGCCAGGTCGGCGGCGAGGCTGGCCGCGTACAGCCGTTCCTCGGCCAACCGCCGCACGGCGGGCGTGATCCGCGCGTGGGCCAGCGAGACGCCGACGTCCATCGCGCCGCGCAGCCCGAACGCCGCGCCGACCAGCAGCAGGTCCGGCAACGCGGCCAGCACGCGTTCGGTCGCCGCGCCACTGGCCAGCAGCTCGGTGAGCACACCGGTCGTGGCGAACAACCCGAACGCCGCCGCGAGCCCGGACACGACCTGCATCACCACGACGGCCACGGCGGGCACGGGCGCGGCTTGGCGGATCATGCGCAGGACGGGCCAGGTCGCCGACGGCAGGCCGCGCAGGACGCGGCGGGGCGCGGTGGCGGCGGTGTCGTCGAGCTGCCAGTGCGGGGTGACGAGCGCGCCGTCGCGCGGGTCCGGTTCCCCCGCCACCCCCGTTGCCCCCGCCACCCCCGTTGCCCCCGCCACCCCCGTTGCCCCGGCCGCCCCGGTCGAGGTCATGACGGGCCGTCGGCCAGGAGCAGCACGGACGGCAGGTCGCAGTCCGGGTGCAGCCGCAGCAGCTGGTAGGCGATGCCGCCCGAGCCGGACATGATGCTCGGCGAGTACACCTCGCGCGCCAGCCCCGTGGTGGGGCCGTTGGCCTCCAGGCTGCCGATCGCCATCGCGTCCACCGTCGCCCGGTCGAGCCCCGCCGGCGCGACGCCCGCGTCGAGCGCCTTCGCCAGCAGCTCCCACGTGCCCAGGTCGCCGTGGCACAGGGTGTGGGTCCAACCGGTGCCGTCGCGCAGCCCCGACGCCGCCGCCCGCCGCAGCACGTCCGGGTCGTCGGTGGCCAGGCCGACGCCGATCGCGCCGTGACACCAGGCGGCGGCGATCGTGTCCGGCTCGCGCGGGTCCACCCAGGCTTCGCGCGCCGGGTCGTACCAGGTCTCCTCGTACGCCGCCGCGCCCTCGGCCAGCGCGGCGAACCGGCGTTCGCCGGTGACCTCGGCCAGCCTGCCCAACGCCCAGCCGATGCCGGTGGCGCCGTGGGCGAACCCGCCGATGCCGTCGGGCCAGTTCGGCGCGGCCCACCGGGTCCGGCCGCCGTCGGTGCGGGCCTCGGCGGCCAGCCGGTTGCCCGCTTCGAGCGCGAGGTCCACCCACCGCGCCTCGCCGGCGCGGGACGCGAGCACCAGCAGCGGCACGATCGCGCCCGCCGTGCCCACCACGAGGTCCGGGCCTTCGCTCGCGGCGATCGCGGCGGGCATCTGCGCGGCCAGGAACTCCGCGTCCGCCAGGCAGTCCAGGCCCAGTCGGTGCAGGGTGAGCCAGCACCAGACCTGCGAGCCGAGGCCGATGTACCCGCCGACCGGATCGGGGCGACGGCGGGTGTGCTCTGCCTGCGCGGCCCACCACCGCTGGGTCAGCCCGGCCGTCCGCACGGTCGCGTCCAGCAGGTCCGACACGCCGTCGACCGAGTCGGCACGTCCCGCCGCCACCTCCCGGCGGTAGGCCGCGAGCAGCACGGCGACCCCCAACGTGCCGCCGTACAGGTCGGGGGTCAGGGGAGTGGTCTGCCACCCGGAGCGGTCCAGGATCGGCGCGAACCAGGTGGCCGTGCCGTCACCGCCGCGCACCGCCTCCTGCGCCAGCTCACGCACCAGCCGCGCGGCCAGCGCCCGGCGTCGACCATCCACAGAGGACGGATCGGGCGGTGGTGCGGTCATCCGGCGGAGATCGGGTTCCGCGCCCTGGTTCAGGTAGGCGCTGACGAGCGCGGCGTGCGTGACGCGGCGTTCCAGCGCGAGGTCGGCCGTGCGCCAGTTGCGCAGCGCCAGCTCGACCTGGTCGACCCGGGGCCCGCAGACCAGACCACCGGGTGTGTGCAGCCACCCCTCGGCGGGTGTCGTGGTGAACACCGGGATGTCGCCGTCGAGCAGCTCGGCCACCTCGGCGGCGTGCACGTCCGGGTCGCCCGGCCCGCGCGTGTTCATCGAGTGCCGCGCCAGCAACGCGCGCGCCTTGCGCTCCGCCGCGTCCTGGTCGTGCAGACCCGCCGGGTGCCACAGCATCCGCGCCAGCTCGGTGTAGGACTCGGTGTCGCGCACGATCACCCGCACCACGCAGTCGGCGAAGGTCGCGAGCAGCGGCGCGAGCCGCCCTTCGCGGTCCAGGCGCGTGATCCGGTCGGCCATCTCGTCGAACCCGGCGACGACCCGCGGCCAGTGGCGGGCCAGTCGGGGCTGCGGGCTGGGCAGGTTCCGCGTGGGCGGCAACTGCTGCGGCACGATCGCGACGCGCGCGGTGTCGGTGCCAGCGCCCACCAGGTCCGGCAACCCGATGTCGGGCTGCTCGCCGGGCAACCCGCCCATGGCCGAACCGTCCACGCCGCGCCAACCCAGGCCCGCGCCCCGGCCGGGCAGCAGACCGGTCCGCAGCACGGTCCCGTTGAGCTGCTCGGCGATAAGGTCGGTGGCCTCGCCCGCGCCGGTCGGCGGGTGCGGCGGCCGCGGCGTGAAGACGCTCTCGCAGTCCACGACCACCGGCACCGGGCCGCAGGCGATGATGTTCTCCGCGTGCAGGTCCGTGCCGGACACCAGCCGCATCACCGCCAGCCAGTGGCCCAGGTTGCGGTAGAAGGCGTCCAGCTCGGCGTCGGTCTCGCAGTACCGGTGAACCACGTGCTCGGCCCAGCCGTAGCCGTCGGCCACGATCGCGCGCGGCACCCGGATGGCGTGCTCACCGTCGGTCAGCACGGTGAGGAGGTCGGCCAACCGCTGGTCCACCCGCATGGGACGCGGCTTGTAGACCACCGTGCCGCCGGTGCAGTGCAGCAGCGTGACGGTGTGGCCGCCGCGGTGGCTGTCGCCCGCGCCGAACTCCACCTCGCGCAGCTCGCCCGCGTCCGCGCCGAGCAGCTCGCGCAGCCGGTGCCGGTCGGCGGCGAACCGCGACGCCATCGCGTGCACGGCGCTCACCCGGTTGTCCACCACGGCGTGCAGCCGGGTCACGAGGTGCGGGTAGTGGCGGGTCAGGTCGTGCCAGAACGCCGGTGCGGCGGCCTGCGCGAGGAACTCCGCCCAGCGGCCCGCCGGGTCGTCGGCGACCAGCCTGCCCGTCACGCGGGCCGCGTTCAGCTCCAGCACGATCACGCGGATCACCTTGCGACGCACGGTGTCCAGCAGCGCGTCGCGGGCGGCGTCGAGCACGGCGTCCGCCTCGGCGGCGCCGAGGTCGGCGACCTCGGCCAAACAGCGGGCCAGCCGGTCCAGTGCGGGACCGAGCAGCCAGTCCAGGGTTCGGTCGAGCTCGCCGACCTCGTCGGGTGCCATCGTCAGCAGCAGTACACCGGTCGGGACGCCGTGCACGACGAGCAGCGGCTGCCCGGCGGGTTGCACGCCACGATGTCGCCCTCGGCGAACTCGCCGTTGGCGAACAGCGGACCGGCCGGGTTGTCCCACTCGTCGAGCCCGGCGCGCCAGCGCGCCACCGTCTCCTCGGCGTCGAGCAGCATTGCGGTGGTCATGAACGCTCCCTTCCTTGGCGGGGGCGTGGAGTGTAAAAATGCCGTGCACACGGGCGCGCACACGAAAGGCGGCGTTCCGCCGTTCAGTTCTGCCCACCCAGTTCCGGCGCGGCCGGTTCGTTGCGCCGAACGGACTCGTACAGCGCGGTCGTGGCCGCGCTGGGGGTGACGCCGAGTTCGGAGTCCAGCACCTCGACCAGCCGCCGGTAGACGGCGACGGCCTCCGTGCGGCGGCCCGCCGCGGCCAACGCGGCGACCAGGTGCCGCCAGAGCCGTTCCCGCAACGGGTGCTCGACCACCAGACCGGCCAACGCGGGCACCAGCCCGTCGTGCAGCCCGAGCGCGAGCCGCACGCCGACCAGGTCCTCGATCGCGCCGAGCCGCTGCTCGTCCAGCACCGTGACGTCGGGCCGGACCGCCTCGGGCACCGGCACGCCGGCCATCACCGGCCCCCGCCACAGGCCCACGGCCCGCGCCAGGCACCCGGCCGCGGCGAAGTCGCCGCCACGGCCGCGCAACTCGTGCCCCTCGACCAGGAGCCGTTGGAACAACGTCACGTCCACCCCGTCCGGCGGCGTGACCAGCACGTACCCGTCGCGTGAGGTGACGATGCCCGGCTGACCGGGCCCGGCCTCGCGCAACAGCCGGCGCAGGTCGGCCACGTGGTTGCGGACGTTCGCCGCCGCCGACGTGGGCGGCCGGCCCGGCCACAATGCCTCGACGATCCACTCCAGCGGCAGGGCCCGGTTGGCCCGCAACGCCAGCACGCCGAGCAGGATCCGCGCCATCCGTCGCGCCGGGTGCCGCGACACCCCGCCGGTCCGCACCACGGGCCGTCCCAGCACCAAGACCGCCATCCGACACCCCTTCGCGGCAGAACCCCCCGATATACCAGGAGGTCGAGGCCGCGAACACCGACGTTGCCGCACGTTCGCACCGCTTCGGCCGCAGCGTTCGGCACCGCGTCGGCACCGCGTCGGCCGCCGCGTCCGCACGGCGGTGCCGGAGGGTCGGTCGTCGGGTCACGGGGCTGCCGCGGGAGTCCGATCGGCGTGCACGAACCGGTCGGGGCGCAGCACGACGACGTCGGTGCGGTGGCGGGCGAACCAGGTGGTGAGCACGCCGGTGACGTCCACCAGGTCGTCCTCGGCGTGGGGTTCGCCGTCGGCCATCACCCGGAGGAACCGCGCGCGTGGACCCGACCAGCCCCGCGCCGTGCTCGCGCCCACACCCGGTCCGATGACCGCGAAGTCGGGCCCGAGCACGTCGTCGAGCAACCGCCGCACCCCGCCGACCACCACCTCGGGCTGGGGGAACATGACGCGCCCGTCCGGCAGCGCGGGCAGCGGCTTGAACTCGAAGTGGCGCACCAGGCGCCGCACCCGCGGCACGGTCTGCACGGCGCGCAGCACCACGTCCCGCAGGAACGCGCCGAACCTGTTGCGCACCAGGAACACCCGGCCGAGCCGCACGCTGGTCAGGGCCATCGCCTCGGTGTGCGGGCGGCGTTCGGCCTCGTAGGTGTCCAGCAGAGCGTCGGGGGCGTCCGATCCCAGTGCCAGGGCGAGCTTCCAGGTCAGGTTGGCCGCGTCGCGCAGCCCGCTGCACAGGCCCTGGCCCAGGAACGGCGGCATCTGGTGGGCGGCGTCGCCGAGCAGGAACACCCTCCGGTCGCGCCAGCGCTCGGCGACCAGGTGGTGGAACGTGTAGACGATCGCACGCGTGACGGTGAACCGGTCCGGGTCGACGTAGGGCGCGACCAGCCGGGCGACCGTACCGGGGTCGGTCATGTCCGCGGGCACCTCGTCCGGGCGCAGCATGAACTCCAGCCGGTAGGTGTCGAACGCGCCGGGGGAGACGAACGCGGGCCGCCGCCAGTCGCACACGAACGTGGTCCGCGGCACCCGCACCGCGCCGGGGGCGACGTCGCCGGAGACCGCCAGCCACGGTTCGGCGTAGGACGTGCCGGTGAGCGCGATGCCGGCCGCGACCCGGGTGGTGCTGCGGGCGCCGTCGCACCCCAGCACGTACCTCGCGCGCACGTGCGACTCCTCGCCGCTGCCGAGGTCGCGCAGGACGACGGTGGCGGCCTCCTCGTCCTGGGTGAGCCGCACCAGCTCGACACCGGTGCGCAGGGTGACGTGCGGGAACCGGTCGAGCCCGGCGCGTAGGGCCGCTTCGAGGCGTGGTTGGTCGAAGAAGTGCAGGGGACCGCTGCCCAGGCCGAAGTCGACCTCGTCCAGGGCGATGGTGGCGAACACCCGGCCCTTGGCGTTGACGTACTCGGCGCGGTCGGGCGGGTACATGTCCTTCGCGACCTCGTCCAGCAGACCTGCCTGCTGGTAGATCCGCAACGCCTCGTCGTCGCAGGAGAACGCGCGTGGTTGCCGGTGCGGCGCGGTGTCGCGTTCCACGACCAGGGTGCGCACGCCCCTGGCGCCGAGCAGGTTGGCGGTCAGCGCGCCGACCGGCCCGCAACCGACCACTACGACGTCGAACTCCATGCGTCCTCCTCCGGGTGAGGGACACATGCCAGCGCACGGCTGTTGGAGTTCTGTGGAACTAGCGTGGGAACCGGGACCGCAGCAGGTGGGCGCCCTGCCGTTCGGCCAGTCGTGCGCCGGCGTCCAGGTCGGCCGGGTCGTCGTTGGCCAGGCCGCGCACCCGCAGCAGTTCGGCGGCGAGGACCCGTTCGCCGACCTCCTCGGCGACGGCGAGGCCCTCGTCGGCCAACGCCCCCGCCGCGGCGCGGTGCCCGGCGACCAGGTGGGCGTCGGCCATCGCGGCGAGGGTGATCGTGCGGGTCGAGCGCAGGCCGAGCCGGTGGATGCCCTCCCGGGCGGCACGCATGGCGGTGAGGCGGTCGCCGTCCCCACCGCGCACAGCGGCCCATTCGGCGAAGAAGTCGCCGGTCGTGACGAAGTGCGGCATCTGTCGGCTCAGGCCGATCTCGCGGCAGCGGCGGGCGGCGGCGAGGGCGGTGGCCACGTCGTGCTCCTGCATGGCGGTCCACGCGGCGAACAGCGCGGCGTTGGCCCGCCCGTACGGGTCGTCGGCGCGTTCGGCGAGGGCGTGCGCGGCGTCGATGTCGGCTCGGGCCGCCGCCGCGTCACCGCGCAGGGAACGCACCAGGGCGCGGAAGTCGTAGGTCGCGAGCGTGGGCGTGCGACCGACCCGCCCGACGAGCTCGGGCGGGTCCAGCTCGTTGAGCCGGTCGATGGCGGCGGTCAGGTGGTCGTCGGCCTCGGCCAGGCGGCCGGTGAAGTAGCCGACCGCGCCCAGCAGGTAGTGGCCCGCGGCACCGATCACGCCGTCGTCCGCCGCGAGCCGGCCGGCGAGGTCTTCGGCGATGCCGAACTCGGCGCGGTTGCAGGCCAGCTCGCCGAGCGTCCACAACGCGGGGCGCACGTCCGCGTCGTCGTCGACCCGGGTGAGCAGCTCGCGGGCGCGGGAGGCGGCCGACTCGACGGCGTCACTGCCGATGCCGACGGTGATCTGGAGCAGCGACGTGCGGTGCAGGTGCACGGCCAGCTCCCGGTCGGGCGTGGTGAGCAGGGCGGCGGCCCGGTCGAGGTGCGCCAGGGCGTCCTCGTAGGCGAGGCGGCGGGTGGCGTCGTCGGCGGCTTCGAGGGTCCAGCGCAGGTGGTCGTCCGATCGGCCGCGGGCCCGGCCGTAGTGGTGGGCCAGTTCCGCCGGGGTGAGGGTGTGCCGGCCCGCGTCCGCGAGGCGGGCGTGCAGGTCGGCGCGGCGGGTCGGGGTGAGGTCGGCGTAGGCGGCCTCGGCGAACAGCGGGTGCCGGAACCGGACCACGCCCGGGTCCACCTCCGTGACCAGGTGCGTCACCGGGTGGTCGAGCCGCACCTCGGTCGAGGTGACGCCCGCCAGCAGGTCCACGTCCAGCTCCCGACCGGCGACGCTCAGCACGTCGAGCCAGTCGCGGGTGGCGCGGTCCAGGGCGTGCAGCCGGAGGCGGACGGTGTCGCGCACGCTCGGCGGCGGCGCGCCGTCGGGGGAGGCGAGCAGTTCGGTGAGGAAGAACGGGTTGCCGCCGGTGCGGGTGACGAGGTCGCGTACGACGTCGGCGGGCGGGCGCGTGCCGGTGTGCCCGTGCACCAGGTCGGCCACCGCGTCGTCGTCCAGCCCGGCGGGGCGCAACCGGCGGTGGCCGGGCGCGCGGGCCAGGTCGACCAGGGTCGCGACCAGGTCGGGGTCGTGCTCGTAGGGGCGCAGGGTGGCGATCACCAGCGCACGGGACGTGTGGACGGTGGTGGCCAGGTAGCGCAGCAGGAGCAGCGAGTCGGCGTCGGCGGCGTGCAGGTCGTCCAGCACCAGCACCAGCCCGGCCGGGCGGGAGACCGCGTGCACGAGCGTCGAGACCGCGTCGTAGGCGCGGAACCGGGCGGCGGGGTCGACGTCGGTGTCGGCCTCGGCGGGAGGTCCGGCGCCGAAGACCGCCAGCGCGCGGGCGGTACCCGCGTCGCCCGCCAGGGGCACGAGAGCGCGCACCACCTGCGCCCAGAGCCAGAACGGCGGGGCTTGGCCGATGTCGGGACAGCGACCCCACACGACGGGAACACCCGCGGCGGCGGCCCGGCGGGCGACGGCGTCGGCCAGGCTCGTCTTGCCGATGCCCGCCTCGCCGACGATCGCGGCGAACCGGCCGCCGGTCCGTCCCGACGCGGCGAGCAGTTCGGTGAGGACGGCGAGTTCCGCTTCGCGGCCGACGAGGTGGTACCGGTGGTCCGGGTGGGCGGTGACGCGGTCCGGTCGGGCCGTCCCGGTGGCCGGTGGGACGTCGTGGGCCAGGATCCGCCGGCGCAGCTCGTGCAGGTGTCTGCCCGGTCGCACGCCGAACTCGTCGGCCAGCACCCGGCGACCCTCGTCGTAGACGGCCAGCGCGTCGGTCTGCCTGCCCGCCCGGTAGAGCGCGAGCATCAGCTGCGCGCGGGCGTTCTCGCGCTCGGGGTGGGCGTCGACGAACTGGCGCAGCTCCGGCAGCACGGCCGCGTGGCGGCCGGCGGCGACCGCGGCGGTGAAGCGCCCCTCGGTCGCGGCGGACCGGGCCTCCGTCAACCTCGCCGCGTCGGGGCGGACAGCGGTCAGGTCGGCGGCGGCGACCTCGCCCCGCCACAGGGCCAGCGCCTCGGCGAAGTGCCGCTCGGCGGCGCCCGGGTCACCGTCGGCCAGCGCCCGCGCACCGGTCTCGGCGAGCGTGGTGAAGCGGACGGCGTCGACGGTGCCCGGTAACACGCTCAGCTCGTACCCGCCGGTGTGGCCGCGCAGCACCTCGGCGGGCGCCCGGCGTCCGCGCCCCGGTTCGAGGGCACGGCGCAGACCGACCACGTAGGACCGCAACGTGGTGTGCGCACCGGCGGGCGGCCGCCTGTCCCACAGCGCCTCGACCAGCCAGTCCGCCGTGACGACCCGGTTGTGCCGCAGCACCAGCAGCGCCAGCAGGTCGCGCTGCCTGGGCCCGCCCAACGCCACCGGCTCGCCGGCGCGCACCACCCGCATCGGCCCGAGGATCTCCCAACGCACCCGCAGGAGCCTAACCAGTCCGGGTGATGCTGGTTCACTGTGGACATGACGACTCCTCAGGTCGCGCGGCCCTCGATCCTGACCGTGGACGACGACCCGGGCGTGTCCCGGTCCGTGGCGCGCGACCTGCGCCGCAAGTACGGCGAGACCTACCGGATCGTGCGGGCCGAGTCCGGCCCGCAGGCCCTCGACGCGGTGCGCGAGATCAAGCTGCGCGGCGAGGAGGTCGCGGTGCTGCTGGCCGACTACCGGATGCCCGGGATGAGCGGGATCGAGTTCCTGGAGGCCGCGATGGACCTGTTCCCCGCGGCCCGTCGGGTGCTGCTGACCGCCTACGCCGACACCGACGCCGCGATCCGCGCCATCAACGTCGTGGACCTGGACCACTACCTGCTCAAACCGTGGGACCCGCCGGAGGAGAAGCTGTACCCGGTGCTGGACGAGCTGCTGCGCGCCTGGTCGGCGGCCGATCGCGGCCCGGCGCGCCAGGTCAGGGTGGTCGGGCACCGCTGGTCGTCGCGGTCCTACGAGGTGCGCGACTTCCTGGCCCGCAACTCCGTCCCGTTCCGCTGGCACGCGCTGGACGACGGCGACACCGAGGCCGGTCGGCTGCTCACCGCGTGCGGCCAGGACGGCGCACGGCTGCCCGTGGTCATCACGGCCGACGGCGAGCCGCTGGTCGAGCCGTCCGACGCGGAGCTCGCCGCCCGGGTCGGCCTGACCACGCGGCCGTCCACCGACTTCTACGACCTGATCGTGGTCGGCGGCGGTCCCGCCGGGCTCGGCGCGGCCGTCTACGGCGGCTCGGAAGGCCTGCGCACGGTGCTGGTGGAGCGGCGCGCCACCGGCGGTCAGGCGGGCACCAGCAGTCGGATCGAGAACTACCTCGGCTTCCCCGACGGCGTGTCCGGCGAGCAGTTGACCGACCGCGCCCGCAGACAGGCGCTGAAGTTCGACGTCGAGGTGCTGACCGCCTGCGACGTGGTCGGGCTGGAAGCGCGCGGCGCGGCACGGGTGGTGCGGCTCGGCGACGGCACGGAGCTGGCCGCGCACACCGTCATCCTCTCCACCGGCGTGTCCTACCGGATGCTCGACGCGCCCGGTCTCGGCGCGTTGACCGGCCGGGGCGTGTTCTACGGCGCGGCCACCACGGAAGGCCCCGGTTGCGCGGGCGAGGACGTCTACCTGGTCGGTGGCGCCAACTCGGCGGGCCAGGCGGCGCTCTACTTCGCCGCGCACGCCCGCCGCGTCGTGCTGGTGGTGCGCGGCGACTCGCTGGAGCGGTCGATGTCGCACTACCTGGTCGAGCAGCTCGCCAGGGTGCCCAACATCGAGGTCCTCACCTGCACCGAGGTCGTCGGCGGCACGGGGGAGCAGCACCTGGAGACGGTGACGTTGCGGCACAACCAGACCGGTGGGACGACGACCGTGCCGACGTCGTGGCTGTTCGCGTTCATCGGCGCCGCGCCGCACACGGACTGGCTCGCGGGCACGCTCGCCCGTGACGAGCGCGGGTTCGTGCTGGCCGGGCCGGACCTGGTCGCCGACGGCCGGCTGCCCGACGGCTGGCGGCTCGACCGGCCGCCGTACCACCTGGAGACCAGCCTGCCGGGGGTGTTCGTGGCCGGTGACGTGCGCGCGGACTCGGTCAAGCGGGTCGCCTCGGCGGTCGGCGACGGCGCGATGGCCGTGTCACTCGTGCACCGGTACCTGGAGAGGTCGTGACGGACGTGGAGAACCTGACGGTCGAGGACCTGCGCGGGCTGTTCCTGTTCGAGCACCTGTCCGAGGACCAGCTGGCGTGGCTCGTCGCGCACGGCCAGGTGGAGACGCACCACGCGGGCGCGCAGGTGTTGCGCGAGGGACAGCCCGCGACCTGCTTCTACGTGCTGCTGGCCGGCACGGTGACGCTCAGCCGCGTCATCGGCGGCCAACGCGTGGAGACCCACCGCACCGACCACCGCGGCGCGTACTTCGGTGCCACGCAGGCGTACCTGGGCGCCGACGTGGAAGCCAGGACGGTCTACCAGATGACCGCCGACGCGGTGACCGACGTGCGGCTGTACCAGCTGCCCGCGCACGACTTCGGCGCGATGTTCCGCTCGTGGTTCCCGATGGCCATCCACCTGCTGGAGGGCCTGTTCTTCGGCATGCGCAACACCGAGCGGATCGTGAGCCAGCGGGAACGGCTGCTCGCGCTCGGCTCGCTGTCGGCCGGGCTGACCCACGAGCTGAACAACCCCGCCGCGGCGGCGGTGCGGGCCACCGGGGCGCTGCGCGAGCGGGTCGCCGGGATGCGGCACAAGCTGGCGCTGTTGGCGAGCGGTTCGCTCGACCCGGCCACCCTGCCCGTGCTGGTGAAGCTCCAGGAGAGCGCCGTCGAACGGGTCGCGAAAGCGCCGAAGCTCGGTCCGATGGAGACCGCCGACCTGGAGGACGAGGTCACCGACTGGCTGGACGCGCACGGCGTCGGCGGCGGCTGGGACCTGGCGCCGGTGCTGGTCGCCGGAGGGCTGGACGTCGACTGGCTGGACCGGGCGGCCGCGGTGTGCCCGGAGACGGCCACCGAGGCGGCCGTGCGCTGGCTGGCCTACACGGTCGAGACCGAGACGTTGATGAACGAGATCGAGGACGCCACCACGCGGGTGTCCACGCTGGTGGGCGCGGCCAAGCAGTACTCGCAGGTCGACCGCGCGCCGTTCCAGGTGGTCGACGTGCACGAACTGCTCGACTCCACCCTCGTGATGCTCGGCGGCAAGCTGCGCGACGGCGTGCGCGTGGTCAAGGACTACGACCGCTCACTGCCGCCACTGCCCGCGTACCCGGCCGAGCTCAACCAGGTGTGGACCAACCTGGTCGACAACGCGGTGGCCGCGATGGACGGCACCGGCACGCTGACCGTGCGCACGTCCCGCGCCGGCGACGACCTCGTGGTGGAGGTCGCCGACACCGGCACGGGCATCCCGGCCGAGGTGAAGGGGCGGATCTTCGAACCGTTCTTCACCACCAAGGCGGTCGGCGAGGGCACCGGCCTCGGCCTGGACATCTCGTGGCGGATCGTGGTCGAACGCCACCACGGCGACATCCGCGTGGTGTCCGAACCCGGCGACACCCGCTTCCTGGTCCACCTACCGTTGCTGCCGCCTGCGGAGCGGTGACGGACTTGCTGCCCGTCGGGGTTGCTCCTGGGGCACGACCACAAGAGGAGGGAGTTCGCCGAACGTTTCGGCGGGAGGCGGTCGACGCGCTGCGGGGGGAGCGGGTGGGCCGTCCGTGGTCGTCCTGTTCCGATCCGTTCACCGGCGTTCTCGCTCGTGCGGAGCCATCTGATCTGGCTACGGCTGCTTGACGGCCTGCACGATCCACGCGGCGGAGGCGTAGCGCACGCCGTGTTTGTCCAGGTGCCGGGCGATGTCCTGCCGTGCGGCCTGGACGACCCGTGCGCGCCCGTCCTCGTCGAGTTCGGCCAGTTGAGAGGCCTGCCGGGCGGTGATGAACGTCAACGCGTCCTCCACGTCGTGGCCGAGCCACACCGGTTCGCTGACGGGGTGCAGCTCGACGTCGGTCATGCCCGCGCCGGTCAGCAGCGCGCGCACCCGGTCGGGGTCGCTGAGCGAGAACGGGTGCGCCCCTGTGGGCAGGGGCTTGCCGGCGGCGAACAGCGTGCGGAACGTGGACGCGAACTCGTTGCGCGCCAACGGTTGCCACGTCAGCAGCGCCATCCGGCCGCCGGGTCGCAGGGCGGTCGCGATGTTGGCGAAGGCCTTGTCCGGGTCGCCGAAGAACATCACCCCGTGGCGGCTGATCACGAGGTCGAACGCGGCCTCGGGGAACGGGTGCACCTGGGCGTCGGCCTGCTCGAACGCGATGTTGGTGATCCCGTCGAGCCCGGCCCGCCGCCGTGCCTCTTCGATCATCCTGGACGACAGGTCCACACCGAGGGCGTGGGCGGCGCGCCGGGCGGCGTCGCGCGTGGACTTGCCGGTGCCGCACCCGATGTCCAGGACGCGGTCGGCGGGGTCCACCCGGGCGGCGTCGAGCAGCCGTTCGTGGTACCGGGCGGCACCTTCGTCGAAGCGGTCGGCGTGGTCGGCCCAGAACGCGCCCTGGTCGCCGTCCCACGCGGTGAGCTGGTCGGAGTTGGTCGGATCCACCCGCACGGTCATCCACCGGACGCTACCGCCGCCCCGGCGACCGCGTTCCCGCCACCCCGGCCACTCCGTCCCGCGCTCCCTGGGGCCGCCGAGCGCCGACCGGTGCCAGGCAATGGGTCGACTTCGGCTATGAGCGAGGCACACGAAGCCGGATCACGGCACTGCTCGCGGCTTCGGGCCAGCTGAACAACCCTTCCGGGTACATGGTCCACGGTGCAGGATCTCCGCATTCCGGTGGCCTGGTGCAGAGTGTCGATACCCCGCAGTCACGCCTGCGGGGCAGGGGCTTCTCCATGGTCCTGCGGCTGCTCCTCGGACCGCTCTCCAGACTGCGCCTGCTCCTGCGCCTGCTCCTGCGCCTGCTTCCGCGAGCGTCGCCGGATCACCAGCACCGCGGCCGCCGCGAGCACGACCGCCGCGACGGCGATCCACAGCACGACCCACGGGAAGCGGAACGGGGTGTCGAGTTCCGCGGGGCGGACCAGGACGCCGAGTTCGTTGCGGTTCCGGTCGAGGAAGTACAGGTCCTCGCCGGGGCCGACGGCCAGGGTGGACGCGGGTGGTTGGCCGTCGGAGCGTGGCGGCAGGACGGTGTCGATGTCGCCGTCGGTGGTCACCCGGCGGATGCCGTCGGAGGTGCTGACGAACAGCGTGCCGTCCGCGGTGACCGCCACGTCGGTCGGGTGGCTCAGTGACGCCTCCAGCGCCGGCCCGCCGTCCTCGTCCTCCTCCGCGGAACTCGGCGAGGTCGACTGGCCGTTGCCCGCCACCGGTTCGGCCCTGCCGTCGCGCACGGCGAGCACCCGGTGCCCGGCCACCACGTAGAGCACGCCGTCCGGGCCGACCGTGATCCGGCCGGGCCGCTCGTCCTCGCCGCCGGCGCCGAGCACCTCCACCAACCGGTCGTCGCGCAGGGTGTAGACGGAACCCCTGCTGGTCAGGTGCAGCTCGCCGGTCGGGCCGACCGCGAGGTCCTCGACGCGGAGCGCGGCGTTGGTGGCGGGCTGGTCGGGGGACGGCGGTTGTTGGGCGGACCGGCTGCCCGCGACCACCACCTCGGCGCCGTCGGGGGTCACCCGGACGACCTCGTTCGCGGCCAGGTAGAGCGACCCGTCCGGACCGCTGGCGAGGACGCCGGGCCGCACGCTCTCGCCCAGCGGGTTCATGTCCACCGGGGCGAGGGCCCCGTCGGGGGCGATCCTGTGCACGGCCCCGTTCGCGTCCGAGAGGTGGACGGCGCCGTCCGGGCTGACCGCGAAGGAGCCGACCGCGCCGAGTGCGGCGGCGGGCTGTTCCCGCTCGTCCGCGGACGCCAGGTCGGCGAGGGTGGAGATCGTGCCGTCCGGGGTGATCCGGCGGACCAGGCTCGTCGACGACCCGGTCACGTACAGCGTGTTGTCCGCGCCGACCGCGACCCCGGTCGGCTCCTTCACCGCGGCCTTGGTCGCGGGTCCGCCGTCACCGTTGTCGGCCCGCTCCCCGGTGCCGGCCACCGTCGAGATCGTGCCGTCCGGAGCGACCCGGCGGATCCGGTTGTTGAAGGTGTCGGCGACGTAGCGGGAACCGTCCGGGCCGACGGCGAGCCCGCTCGGGGTGTTCAGCTCCGCCAGGGGTGCGGGACCGCCGTCGCCGGCGAAACCGCCCTCGTCGTCGCGGCGGTAGCTGCTGCCCGCGACGGTGGCCAGGATCCCGTCCGGGCGGATCGCCCGGACCGCGGGTGTGCTCTGCTCGACGAAGTACACCGTCGAGTCCGGGCCGACCGCCACGGACTCCGGCTTCCACAGCTGCGCCTGGCCGGCGGGCGCGTCGTCCGCGCGGTCCGCCCACAGCTCGCCGCCGCCGGCGACCACGACCGCGTTCCCCTGCGCGTCGAACCTGTGCACCACCTCGCCGGCGGTGACGAACACCGTGCCCGCCGGTCCGACGCCCACCCCCCGCGGTTCGGCGATCGTCGCGAAGGTGCTGATGACGCCGCCCGGGTCGACCCGGCGGATCTGGCCCTTGGCGGTGTCGGCGATGTAGACGTTGCCCGCGGCGTCGGCCGCGACCGCCTGCGGGTGCCGCAGCTCGGCCTGCCCGGCCGGCCCGCCGTCGCCGTGGACACCACTTCCGCCGGTTCCGGCGAACTCGTGGACCCGGCCGTCGCGGTCGATCCGCCGCACCCGTTTCCGGCTCGGCTCGGCGACGTAGACGGCGCCGTCCGGGCCGACCGCGATGCCCGACGCGCCGGGGGTCCGCGCCGGGAGCGGCCGCGTCGCCGGGACCTGGTCCCGCGGGCCGCCCGCGGCGACCGTGTGCACGGTGCCCGGCTGGTCGCCCGCCCAGCGGGACCGGGCCGGTTCCACCTTCACCGCGGGACTGTCCCCGCCGGCGCGGACCAAGCGCACCACGCGGGCCCTGCCGGCGACGTAGAAGTCGCCGTTCGGGCCGATGGCGAGGTCCCGGGCCCCGTCGGCGAACTGGGGGCCGACCTGCGTGGCGGTGCCGCCCGCGCCGACCCGGAACAGCACGCCGCGGCCTGCGTCGGTGACGTGCAGGACGCCGTCGCGGTCGAGGGCGATGCCGCCGATCCGGGTGTCCTCGCCCGGCAGCTCGGTGACGCGGGTGAGCACGCCGTCGCTCCCGACCCGGTGGACGGCGCGATCGCCCTCCGAGGAGAAGTAGACCGTGCCGGAGGCGTCCACGGCGACCCGGTTGGGCCGCCCGATCCGGGCGCTGGTCGCGGCCTTGCCCTCGGCCGCGGCTCGGTCGAGGGTTCCGCCGCCCGCGACCGTGGTGATCGTGCCTCCGACGTCGATCCGGCGGATCCGGGCGTTGTTGCCGTCGGCCACGAACACAGCGCCGTCCGGGTCGACCGCGATGTCCTGCGGCTCGTGGATCGAGGCCGCGGTCGCCGGGCCGCCGTCGGCGTGGCCGTCGACGGACTCGCCGTTGCCGCCGACGACGGTGATCGTCCCGTCCGGGTCGATGCGGCGGATGTCCAGCTTCGCCGCCAGGTGGACGGTTCCGTCCTCGGCGACCGCCGAGGCGTACGGCGAGTTGCTCGGGCTGTGGATCCACCCGGCGATCTCGGGGCTGTCGTCCTTCGGTGAGCGCAGCGCGCGGGTGCCGGGCACCGTGTCGATCACGCCGTCGGGGGCGACCCGGCGCAACCGCCCGTTCATCATGTCGGCGATGTAGACGGAGCCGTCGGGTCCGACCGCGACGCTCAGGCTGGTCCCCAGCCGTGCGTCACGGCCGGGGTGGCCGTCGCCGGAGTACCCCTCCTCGCCGATGCCCGCGACCGTCAGCACCTGGCCGGTCACCACGCCCGGCGTGCCGGGCCCGGCGTGTGCGGGTGGGGTGGTCGTCGCGAGCGCGACGACTCCGATCACCGCGGCGACCAGGCGATGGGCTGAAGCCATGCTGAGAGCTCCCCCTGCGACAACTTCCGGACAACTGGTCCGATCCGATGCGGCAGGACGGTGAGCGGTTCCCCGCCGGGACCGGACGACCGCGTGGATCAGCCGAATGGCCCCTTGGGGAACCACTTCTCGGCGAACCGGGGGAACGAAGGCCGCCGATCGCCCATCAGAGGCGGTGACGACCACGACCACGGAGGCCGCATGACGTACCCGCAACAGCCGTTCGGCGGACAGGGCCCATCAGGCACGTCCTCGCAGCCCGGACCGCACCACGGGTACCACGACCCGACCGCCCAGTACGGCGGCGGCTCCGGCGCACCGCCACCGCCACCGCCGCGGAAGAAGAACACCGTGGCGAACGTGGCGGCGGTCGTGACCGCCGTGCTGATCCTGGTCTTCGTCGGAGTCACCGGATTCGTCACGCCCGGCTTCTTCCTGGCCGGGAACGGCACCGTCGAGACCAGCACGACCGGCACGCCGCCGCCCACGACGTCCTCCGCCCCGGTTTCGAAGCCGGAGGAATTCCTGCCGGCGCTGGTCCGCGGCTTGACCTCCCAGGAGGTCTCCACCCTGAGGGGCTACACCTGCCCGGACACGCGACCCGCCGTGCACCGGGCCATCAGCGACGTCTCCTCGGTGAGCAGGGCCGAGGTGGTGGGCGAGCCGAAGACCTCCGCCGACAAGGCCGTGGGGACCGTCGAGATCACCGGCGCCGAGCGAACGCAGGAGTTCGAGGTGACGCTCATCCCGAACGGCCGCGAGTGGTGCTGGCAGGACATCGCTCCCGTCGAGGGCGGGGCCACCGCCGAGCGGGCGCCCGAGTCCACCAGACCGACGAAGGCCCCGACCGATCCCGGCACGCTCACCGCCGGCGGGAAACCGGTCGACCCCGAGGCGCTGACCGCCATGCGGGCCTTCATCGACAACATCAACGCGGGCGACGCCGCGAAAGCGGCGACCCAGCTCTGCGCCGACGCCATCAAGAAGCCGCAGGACATCGAGGAGCTGGTCGGCCACAAGCCGGTGCTGGAGCTCAACCCGACGATGGACGGCCGGTCGTCGGACCCCCGGACCGTCATCATGCACCTGCGGGGCACGGCGAAGCCCGTTCCGTTGTTCGGGGTGTGGCACGCCGCGGCGCACCGGGTGCCACAGGGTCGTGGCTGTCGGTGAACTACGGCCAGGGCCGGGTGTGGTGCCTGGTCACCGGGCTCGGCTCGGACATCTCGTGGCGGATCGTGGTCGAGCGCCACGACGCTGACATCCGGGTGGTGTCCGAGCCCGGTGACACCTCTGGTCTGTCTGCGGCCGGTGGGGTGGTCAGCAGGGTTTGCGGAGGATGGCGCCGGAGGTGCCGGGCAGGGAGACCTCGTTGACCGACGTGCCGCGTTCGTTGACGTGGCCGCCGTCCAGGGGGACGGTGATGGACTTGCTGTCGGTGCGGTTGGCGTTGACCACGACGGTGCCGCAGGTGAAGTCGCGGACGAAGAGGTTGGTGCCCACGGACCGGTAGGGGCCGGACGGCTTGCCGAGGTCCCAGTCGTACTCGGGGTGCCACGGGGAGGCGTCGCCGTAGCCGTCGGTCTGGTCGATGCTCGCGATCGCGGCCTGGTCGCCGGCGGCCAGGAGGTAGCTGGCCAGGGCGAACCGGAACGGTCGGTCGGCGCCGTCGGTGTGGTGCGGCTGCACCCAGGTGATCTTGCCGCGCGCCTCGTTGGAGGTGATCTCGGCGACCTGCCTGCTCCAGCCCTCGGGGTACTCCGACAGCAGGTTCGTGTCGTCGAACGTCAGCCACCACTCGTCGAAGCCGCCGTCGAGGTGCTCGGTGTAGGCGTCCCACGCGCCGGCGTGCAGGCGGGCGTTGGACAGGTTCGCGACGGTCTTCAACCCCGCGCCGACGAAGTCGTCCCGGGTGTTGGCCAACATCGACTTGTACGCGTCCTGCAACGCGGCGTCGGTCGGGTACTTCGCCGGGCAGACGTCCTGGTGGTAGGCGTCGCAGGGGAACAGCGCGTTGTCCATGAACACGCCGTCGAATCCGGCGGCGGTGCTGCTTTCGATCACGTTGGCCGCCCACGCGTCCTGGTAGGCGGTGTTGCCGACGTCCATCTGCCAGTGGCCGGAATAGCCGCTGTACTCGAACCGGCGGCCGTTCGGGTCGAGCAGGAACCACTCGGGGTGGTCCTTTTCCGCCTGGCAATACCCGACACCCGCCGGCAACTGAGCGTCGTCCACCCCGTTGCGGCACGCGTACGAGCGCGTGGACGACAGGTCCTTGTAGACGAATACCTGGACGGCCGGGTTCGCCTCCTTGAGCTTCGGGATCAACGCGCCTTCCCAGGCGTTCAGCACGACGTAGGAACGTCTGCGCGCCTCGGTGGCCAGCACCTCGTCCGAGATCGGGGTGGAGTTCATGTGCAGCCAGAAAGAGTGCACGTTCCCCCCTCCGCTCGCGACCGGTTGCTCGCCCGCGCCCACCGCGCCGGTGGGCGCGATCAGCGCCGCAGCAGTCGTGACGCCGACCACGACGGAGAGCAGTATGCGGGTCCGGCCGCTTCGCGCAAGCCGGTGTCGAACGTGGTCATTCCGCTTGAACAGGGACATGCCGGACTCCCGGTACGGCAGGCAGCACCCACTGTCGATCACGACGACAAAGTCGGACCCAACAGGGAACAATGGGCGTGCCCGCCCTCGTTTCGGTACGCGCGAAGATCGCTTACCGGTCAGTAGGCGAATGCGCGACCGCAGTAAAACCGTTCGTCGGCGGGCAGGTCAAGTAACGTGCGCCACACTACGCACGAAATTGTTCGTCTCTATTGGTCGCAACTATTTCGGTCAACTGGCGAAAAGATCATGGCGTGTCCGCGGGCGTGGCCGGGGCGACCGGCGTCGCGCCTCGGCGCAGCCGATGATCGCCAAGCCCGCCAACAGCGGAAGAACCATGGCCCCCTCGACCGCCAGCGCGCACGTGAGTGCGATCCACAGCAGCAGTCTCATGAACCAGAGGTTAGGGAGATGCGGGTCACAACGACACCGATTTGGGGAAGACTTGAGATAACGGTCGTGACCGGGTCCCGTGACCGACGGTCACGGCGAGGCGACGAACCCCCCGTTGGTGATCGTTCTGTCGGACCCCGTCGCTAGCCTCCGCGCCACACCGTCGTGAACGACTAGCAGGAGGCACCGTGGGCTGGCTCGATGCCCGACATGACCAGGGCGACCCATCCGGGTACCAGGTCCGGCTCGCGGAGAACGGGCGCGTCCAGTGCCGCAACGCCAAGGGCAAGCTCCTCTCCTCGGTGCCCGCGTCGATCAAGGAATCCCCCCAGGTCGTCCAGTTGCGGCAGCTGTCCGAGTGGCTGACGCGGCACCGGGCCGAGTGCCTGGCCACCGTGGACGGCTGGATGGTGCGGTCGCTGCCGGTGCCCGCGGCCCTGATCGCCGAGGTCTGGGCGGACGCCGCCTGGGCCGACGCGCTGCGCGACCTCGTCATCACGGCCGACGACGGCAGCGGCGCGGAGACCGGGTTCCTGCGCGACGCCGACCCCGAGCGCGGGTTGGGCGTGGTCACCCTCGACGGCGACACGCGGCGGCTGCGGCCGCAGGTGGTGGACATCCCGCACCCGGTGCTGCTGGACGACCTGGAGGAGTTGCGCGAGTTCGGCGCGGAGCTCGGCGTCGAGCAGAAGGTGCAGCAGCTGTTCCGGCAGACGCACACCCGGCCCGCCGGGTTGGCGGGCAAGACCTCGGTGGACGACTACTCGGGCGGCAAGTTCGAGCAGCTCAACCACGCGCTCGGCCGCTGCCGCACGCTCGGCTACCCGGTGCGCGGCGGCGACGCGGTCTACGCGGCGTTCGAGGACGGCCGGGTGGTGGAGGCGCGCTACTGGCTCGGCTCGGACTACCCCGAGAGCGAGACGTGGACCGGCGAGCTGACGTGGGCGTTGGAGGACGGAACCGCGCTGCCGCTGTCCGACGTCGGACCGGTCGCGTGGTCCGAGGGGATGCGCATGGCGGCGGCGATCCACGCCGGTCGCGTCGTCGAGGAAGCGGTGGTGGCCCCGTGAACGCCCGGAACCCGAACGCCCGGAACCTGAACGCCGGGAGCCTGAACGCCCCGGGTCAGAAGGCGCTGATCGCCGCCGGCGCGGTGCTGCCCGGCACCGACGACGTCGGCGAGGACCGCGACACCATCACCGCCCGCCACTACGCCCACGAGGGTCTGGACGGCCGCGTCGTGGTGCGGCTGGTGCCCGCCGTGCTCGGCCGGGCCGAAGACCTGACCTGCGAGTACCTCGGGTTCGCCGCGCCCGCCCGGATCGCCGAGGTCGGCACCGGCAAGCGCAGCGCGCTCGGCTTCCCCGCGTGGGCGCTGGTGCACGACCCGGCCAACGCCCACCACGCGCTCAACCTGGTCAAGGACGTCGAACGGCTGGCGCGCACCGCCAAGTCCAAGGCGGGTTCGGCGAAGGACGGCTTCACCCGGCTCGGCACCATGCTCGGCCGCTCCGCGCCGCACTTCCTGCCCACGTTCTACGAGCAGGCCGGGCGGATCTTCCTCCAGCACGGCAACACGACCTACGCGGCGAGCATGTTCGGCAAGGCGCGCGAGGCGGAGGAGGTGCACGACCTGGCGGTCGACCCGGAACGCACGCGCGAGGTGTTCCTGGAGTTCGCCTTCGCCGGCGCGCTGACCGCCAAGGCGCTGTCCGCGCACGCCAAGGGCCTGGCCCGCAAGCACGACCCGGACGCGGCCTACGAGCTGTTCCTCACGCTGTGCGTGGAGCGCACGCGGGGTGGCCTGCCGCCGTACACCGGGATGCCGGAAGACCTGCGGCGGCTGGCGAAGGCCGCCAAGCGCGACCTCGTGGTCGAGGACCAGCGGCTGCTGCGCGCGATCCTGGACAGCTCCGCGATCAGCCGCGCGGGCGGCGCGTTCTGGAAGTCCTACCGCGGTTCGCTGGTGGCGTTGGCGTCGGACGACGCGCAGGTGCGCGGCCGGCTGCTGTCGTTCGTGCCGGACTCTGCGTCCGTGCTCGACACGTGGCTGGACCTCCTGGCCTCGTGCGGCGCGACCCGCGCGTTGATCGGGCCGGACGAGGTGGAGGCGAACCCGGCCGAGTGGCTGTCGTCGGTCCTGGCGGTCCGCACGTCGGGGTGGCGCGGCACCGGTCGCTCGGTGCGGCTGCTGGAGCTGGTCGAGGCGATGGCGGGCCGGCTCGCGGCCGACGGCGTGCCGGTCCGGGCGCTGCGCTACTGGCGTCAGGGCGACCTGGACGTGCTGGACCTGCTGGTGTCGCGGGACGTGCCGATCGCGCCCGCCGACCGGGACCAGCAGCTCGACGTGGCCGGGTGGTTGGCCGACGACGAGCCGGGCCGCCGCGACCTCGCCGCGCTGGCCGCGTCCGAGCGGTTCGGCGGCGCGCTCGGCGAGGGGTTCGTCGCGCACGCCCGCTCCCACACCCGTCCGACGGCCGTCGCACCGGACGTGTTGTCGTCCGCGATGGCCGTGCCGGGCCTGCGCAGCGCGCTGGGCTCGTGGATCGGCGCGCGCGTCGAGCGCGTCGCCGCCACCGGCCTGCCCGACCTCGCCGACCACCTCGACAAGCTGGCCGTCGTGCGGCTGCCCGAGGCGTACGTGGACGTGCCGGGGGCGGCCGAGACGATTTCCCGCACCGACGTCGCCGCCGCCCTGCACCGGACGTTGCGCGCCGGCCTGCTGGACGAGTTGGGGTGGCCTGGCCTGGAGGAAGCCGTCGCGCGCCTGGCCGCCGCCGGGACGCCCAATGACAACAGCGTGGTGGTGTGCGGCGAGGGGTGGCCCGCGCTCGTGTTGCGCCGCGGCGAGACGTTCGTGGTGGCCGGCCCGGACGGCGTGCTCGCCGAGCACCTCTCCCGCATCCCGGCCGACGCCCGGCACCGCTGGGGGTTCGCGCCGACCGCGTCGTGGTTCGACGGCGTGCTGCTCGTGCGCTGGCGTGGCCCGGACGGCGAGCTGGCCTACTGGAGCGACGCGCCGGACCGCGTCTTCGCGTCCGGCGACGGCAGCCGGAGCTACTACCGGCACGAGATGGCCAAGGCGTCCATCGCGCTGCCCGGCGGCGGCCGGTTCGCCGGTGAGCGGGTCGTGCACCCCGGAGACACGGACGTGTCGGCGCTGTCGGAGGCGCACGGCGACGGCACCACCGTGTGGACCGCCGAGTACCACGACCACGCGTGGCGCTGGTTCGAGGTCGACCCGGCCACCGGCCGGCGCGGTCGGGCGAGCCTGCCCCGGTTCATCGAGGACTTCGCCGCCGACGGCGCGTCGCTCCAGCTCGCCGAGTGCGACCTGCGGCCCGTCGTCCCCGCGACGGAGGCCAGCCCGCTCGGTGCGGCCGACGGCCTGCACGGGTGGCGTGTGCGCCGCGAGGCGGACGGCTCGTGGGTGGGCGAGGGCGTGGACGGCCGTCGGGTCCGGCTGGCCGCCGGTCCGGAACGTCCGACCGGCGTGCTGCGGCTGCCCGGCGGCGCGGACGTCACGGTGGCGTCCGGCAACCAGACGACGGTGTTGCTCGACGCGGAGGGCGTCACGCTGGCGACGGTGTCTCCGGGCGCGCAGCACCCGGTGTACGCGACGGGCACGCCGTTCGTGCCGCCGGCGGAGTGGTGGCACCTCCTGCGGCCACGCGACGAGGTCGGTTCCGCCGCGCTGCGCGGCGTGACGCGGGAGGCCGTGGACCGGATGCTCGCCGCCGCCCGCGACGAAGGGCCGGACAAGCGCACGATCCGCGAGCGGCTGACGGCGCTGTTCAAGGGCGAGCGCGGTGGGCTCGCCGATGTCGTCGCCGCCTCCCTGCCCGGCCTCACGCACCCCGCGTTGATCTCCGGTGTGGTCGACCTGGTCCGGCGTGCCGCCGAGCTGGAGCGCTCCTACCGGGGTTACGCCGAGATCGCCGCGGCGGCCCGCGAGGTCGACCCGGTCGTCGCGCCCACCGGTCCGAGGGTCACCGAGGACGAGGTCGACGCCGCGCTCAACTGGTTCGGCGGCTACCGGTCCTACAACTCGCGCGGCCCGGTGCCGACGACGTTGCCCGCGTTGCTCACCGCGCTCGGCGAGGCGGCCGCGAGCCCCGAGGGGCGCGCCCTGCCGCCGGCGAACGCGCCCCGCTGGTTCGACGTGCTGCCGCACCTGGCCGCGTTGGCCCACCGCGCCGCGTCGCCGCTGACCCCGGACGACCAGCGGGCCGCGTTGGCGCTCGTGCTGCGGTCGGTGGCCGACAACGGCCTGGCCGACGGGTCGGGGCACTGGCGCACCGTCGGCGTGGTCATCCACAAGGGACAGTCGAACCCGAAGGACCGGGTGACGCCGGTGCGCGACGGGTTCATCGCGCTGTTCGAGACGCAGTGGCGCAACGATCCGGGCAGCCGGTTCGACGGCGTGCAGTTCAGCCGCACGCCGGGGGTGTTCGACCTGCCGAAGGACTGGCACGTCGAGTCGGCCGAGGAGGTGCGCACGCCGTTCGGGCCCGAACGCGTGGCCGGGTTCCTCGACGTGCTCGCCGAGCGCGGTCCCGCGCCGTGGTTCCCCGAGGCGGTGCCCGCCTTGGTCGAGCTGACCGGCCTGGGCACGGCCGAGGCGACGTTGCTGCTGGCCGGGCTGCCCGGCGTGGCCCGGTGGGACGCCCACTACCTGACCACCGCCGAACGGCACCTGCTCGGCCTGTCCGCCGCCGGCGCGAAGGCCGCCAAGGAGCGGTTCCGCAGGCTGCCCGGCTGGGCCCGGCTGGAGCTGCTCGCCGCCGCCGTGCCCGCCGACCCGGCCGACCTGTGGACGAGCGGCCCGGACGTGGCCGCGGTCGCGCGGGTGTGGACCGCCCGGCACGGGCGCCGTTCCCCGGTGCCGGACGACGTGCTGGTGGACGCGGCGAAGCTGCTGCAGGTGCCCAACCCCGGCGAGTGCGTGGCCGGTGTCGTGAACCCCGACCTCACGCCGTGGCTGACCACCGACGCCGACTGGACGTTCACCGGCACCGGACTGGAGGCACGCCACCCGGAGGGCTTCGGCCGCCCCGCGCTGTGGGCGGTGCCGCAGGCGCTGCCGTGGCTCGCGCACCGGCTCTCGGCCGGCTCGCCGCTGCGGCCCAGGCTGCTCGAAGCGCTGTCGGCGGCGCGGCAGCGGGTCGCGCACCCCGGCTTCGCCGTGGAACTGGGCCGGTGGGTCGCGCTGGACCGGGTCTGCGCGCTGCTCGGCGTGGACGTGCCCGCCGACGGCGGCGTCCACCGGTACCGCGACTGGCTGGAGCTGACCCGCGCGGGCGACGAGTACTGCCGGCTGGTGGCCAGGCCCGGCCTCGTCGGGCCCGCCGACCGCGACCTGCTGGTCGCGGTGGCGGAGTTGGGCGGCGGGCAGGACGTGCTGCGGATGCTGGACCGGCTGGCCGACGAGCGCCTCACCGCCCTGTGCGCGGTCCCGGCGCCCGAGGGCGTCGACCCGGAGGCCTACCACCAGGACCCGACGGTGTCGGTGCCCGCGCTGGTGGCGGAGGTCGCCACCCGGTTCGACCTGACCGAGGACGCGGCGGCGCTGTACCTGCAGCTGCTGGCCCTGCCCGACCCCACGGACGCGAACGTGGCCCGGTGGACCGGGTGGAAGCCCGCCCGGCTGCGCCACGCCCGTGCCGCGCTGGCCGGGACCGACCTGGTGCTCACCGCGAAGCGGGCCAGGGCCGGGCGGTCGCTGTTCCTGCCCGGCGGGTGGCTGGCGCTGTCCGCGCCGCACCTGCCGCTGGAGGTGTGGAAGGCGCCGATGTTCGACTACACCGCCGACCGGCCCGGCGCGATCGTGCCGCTGGAACCCGTCGCCGACCTGTTCGCCCGCGCCTGGCAACGGGTGCTCGACGGCGACACCCCCGCATACGAAGAGCTCAGGACCGGAGGACGCAGGTGACCGCACCCAGGCAGGTCGAACCGGCCGAGGACGCCTTCCGAGAGGAGTTGGCGTTCCTCGCGGCGCACGACGGCGGCCCCCGTCCGCCGGGGTGGCGGCTCACCCCGCGCGCCGTGGTCACGTTCGTGATGGGCAGCGGCGATCCGTTGGCGCTGCCCAAGGGCGTCAAGGTGGACGGCGTGCCGTCCCGGCTGGTGATCACCCCCAAGTTCGTCGGCGAACGGGCACTGGTCGAGCGGGCCGTGGTGACGCTGGCGGGCGAACGCGGGCTGCTGCTGGTCGGTGAACCCGGCACGGCCAAGTCGATGCTGTCCGAACTGCTCGCCGCGGCCGTGTGCGGCAGCAGCCAGCTGGTCGTGCAGGGCACCGCGGGCACCACCGAGGACCAGCTGCGCTACGGCTGGAACTACGCGCTGCTGCTCGCCGAGGGGCCGAGCACGCGCGCGCTGGTCCCGTCGCCGGTGCTCACCGCGATGCGCGGCGGCGGCGTGGTGCGGGTCGAGGAGGTCACCCGGTGCCTGCCCGAGGTGCAGGACGCGCTGGTGTCGATCCTGTCGGACCGGCGCATCGCGGTGCCCGAGCTCTCCGCGCCCGAACTGTCAGGCCCCGACGGCGCGACCGTGCACGCCGCGCCCGGCTTCACCGTGATCGCCACGGCGAACCTGCGCGACCGGGGCGTGTCGGAGATGTCGGCGGCGTTGAAGCGGCGGTTCAACTTCGAGGCCGTCGGCCCCATCGGCGACCTGGCCGCCGAGACGGCGTTGGTGCGGCGGCAGGCCCGTGCCGCGCTGGAACGGGTCAGCGCGCCGTTCGCGGTGGACGACGTCGTGCTGGAGGTCCTGGTCACCGCGTTCCGCGACCTGCGCAACGGGGTGTCGGAGGAAGGGTGGGCGGTCGAGCGGCCGTCCACCGTGATGAGCACGGCGGAAGCGGTGTCGGTCGCCACCTCGCTCGGGTTGGCCGACGCCTACTTCCCCGGCGACCGCGACCCGCTGTCGTTGCTGCCCGGCCACCTGCTCGGCGTGGTCCGCAAGGACGACCCGGGCGACGCGGCCCGGCTGCTCGGCTACTGGGACGGCGCGGTGCGGCGGCGGGCCGAGTCCGGCGCGCGCACCTGGCGCAGGCTGTGGGAACTCCGTGACGTCCTCGATGCATGAGGTGGCCGACCACCGGCACCCGTTCCTGATCGGGGTGCGGCACCACTCGCCCGCGCTGGCGGGTGCGGTGCCGGCCCTGCTGGACGCGTTCGGGCCGGAGGTCGTGCTGGTCGAGCTGCCGGAGGAGCTGGGGCGGTGGCTGCCGTTCCTGGCCGATCCGGACCTCGTCGCGCCGGTCGCGCTGTCGGGTGCGTCGCCGGCCGGCGACCTGGCGTTCTACCCGTTCGCGGACTTCTCGCCGGAGCTGGCCGCGATCCGCTGGGCGCACCGCAACGGCGTGCAGGTCCGGCCCTGCGACCTGCCGCTCGCGTCGCGCGACGACGGGCGTCGGCCGCCGGAGCGGGGCGCGTCGCCGCTGACGGACGCGTTGCGCGGCGCGACGACCGGCCGTGACGGCGACGACATGTGGGACCGGCTGGTGGAGGCCTCCGCGCCGGGCCAGACCCCGGAGGCCGTGCGGCGGGCCGCGTTGATGGTCGGGTGGGCGTTGCGCCAGGACGCCGAGGCCACCGGGATCGACCCGTTCGACCTGCGGCGGGAGGCGTGGATGCGGCGGGCCGTCCAGGCCGTGGACGGACGGCGCTGCGCGGCGGTGATCGGCTCGTTCCACGCGGCGGCGTTGCTGGACGGGCCCGTGGACTCCGCTGACCCCGGTGACGCCGACGTCGTCACGTCGTTGGTGCCGTACGGGTTCGCGTTGCTGGACGAGCGTTCCGGCTACCCGGCGGGCATCCGCGACCCCGAGTGGCAGCAGGCCGTGCTGGAGGCGGCGGGCGACCCGGACGCGGTCGAGGCCGCCGCCGCGTCGCTGATCGTGCGGATCTGCGCGCGCGTGCGGGAACTCGGCCACCCGGCCGGTCCCGGCGAGGCGCGGGAGGCGTTGCGGCTGGCCGTCGACCTGGCCCGGTTGCGTGGGCTGCCCGCGCCGGGTCGTGGCGAGCTGGTCGAGGCGGTGCAGACCGTGCTGACCCACGCCGAGCCGCTGGGCCGCGGGCGGGTGGTGGCGCGCGCCGCCGGTGACGTGCTGGTCGGGCGGCGCACCGGGGTGCTCGCACCCGGCACGCCCCGGTCCGGTCTGGCGCCGGCGGTGGAGGAGCTGGTCGCGTCGCTGCGGCTGCCCGGCCCCGACTCGCGCGAGCCGGTGTCGTTGCGGCTGGACCCGTTGCGGTCGGCGTTGGACGCGCGGCGCGAGGTGGCGTTGCGGCGGTTGACCGTGCTCGGCGTGACCTATGCGGAGGAGACCGCGACCACCGGTGTCGGCGGTGGTGATGCGCTCACCACCCGGTGGACGGTGGCGTGGACCCCGGCGACGGCGGCCACGCTCCCGGTGGCCGGGTTGTGGGGCACGACCGTGGAGTCGGCCGCGTCGGGACGGCTGCGGGCACGTCGTGCCGAACGCGAACGGCAGGGCGGGCACACAGCCGGCGCCGTCCTGGCCGACCTCCTGGACGCCGCGCTGTGCGGCCTGCCCGACACCGTGGGCAGCCTGCTGCACGACGTGGCGACCGTGCTGCCGTCGTCGGCGACGCTGCGGGAGTTGCTGGCGGCGTTGGACCTGCTGGACCGGTTGCGCGCCGGGCACGTGCCCGGCACCCCCGGCGACGTGCTCGACGCCCACCCGTTGCTGGCGCGCGAACTGGAAACCGCCGCGGTGGCCCAGTTGGACGGGCTCGCCGGGTCGGAGGACGTCGCCGACGCGCGGGCACTGGTGGAACTGGGGCAGCGCCCCGAGGTGCACGGGCTGCGACTCGAAGCGTGCCTGCGCCGCCTGGCCGACTCCGGCGCCCCGCTGATCGCCGGCGCCGCCGGTGCCGCCCGAGTACTGCTCGGCCTGACGCCACCTTCGGCACTCGGTGAGCGCGTGGCGTCCTGGGTGGACAGCGCGACGACACCGGAGCAGCGGGGCGTGCTGCGGCAAGCCCTGACCGGCGTCCTCGCAGCCGCCGCCCCATTGCTGGAAACCCCGGAAGCCCTGACCCCACTGCTGGACCGCGTCGAGAACCTCAGTGATCGAGACTTCCTCGACCGACTACCTTCCCTGCGCGGTGCTTTCACCTCCATCGGCCCGGCTGCCCGCGCCCGCATCCTGGCCGTCGTGGAGGAACGCATCGGCGACCGGATCGACTCCACCGACGCCCTCGACCCAGAATTGCTGGCCGTGTGGCTGCACGCCGAACAAACCGCCACCGACACTCTGCGCTCACACCACTTGCTCCCCACTCAAACGCAACCCCCACGCGAGGTCGCGTCGACCGTTCGCGACTCATTTCCCGACGATCACGCTTTTCGATCGTCGGGAAATCAGGCGCGAACGGTCGACTTCGTGGCGACCGAGCCGCCGTCTGCGGAGCAGCGGCAAATAACACAGCGGCAAATCAGATACAGGCTCATCCTCGGCGCGAATGGCGAGCGTCCGGCGGGTGGGGCGCGCTATGCCGCCGCGTTGGACGAGCTGTACGGGCGTGATCGGGGCGAGGGTGCGGCTCGGGGTGATCTCGGCGCCGACCGCTCCAGCCCGTTCCCCGATGTGCGGGAGTGGTCGGAGGAGCTGCGCGAGCTGTTCGGCGACCACGTCCGGGAGGAAGTCCTGGCCGCCGCCGCGGAGGGCGGTCGGTTGGAGGCGGCGCTGGAGATCGACCCCGGTTCGGTGCGGCCGTCGGTGGAGTTGTTGCGCAACGTGCTGTCGTTGGCGGGCGGGTTGTCGGAGTCGGCGCTGGCGCGGCTGCGGCCGTTGGTGGCGCGGCTGGTGCGCGAGCTGACCGCGCAGCTGGCCAACCGGGTGCGGCCCGCGTTGACCGGGATCCAGCTGCCGACGCCGACCCGTCGGCCCGGTGGTCGGCTGGACCTGGCGCGCACCCTGCGGGCCAACCTCGCCACCGCGCGCCGTGACGCCGATGGGCGGGTGGTGGTCGTGCCGGAGCGCCCGGTGTTCCGCACCCGCGGCCGGAAGGCGAGCGACTGGCGGTTGGTGCTGGTGGTGGACGTGTCCGGGTCGATGGAGGCGTCCACGGTGTGGTCGGCGCTGACCGCGTCGGTGTTCGCCGGGGTGCCCGCGTTGTCGACGCACTTCCTGGCGTTCTCCACGGAGGTCGTCGACCTGACCGAGCGGGTGGCCGACCCGTTGTCGTTGTTGTTGGAGGTGCGGGTGGGTGGCGGCACCCACATCGCGGGAGCGTTGCGCCACGCCCGTTCCCTCGTGGCCGTGCCGGAGAGGACGATGGTGGTGCTGGTCAGCGATTTCGAGGAGGGCGGTCCGGTCGGGCCGCTCCTCGCGCAGGTGCGGGAGCTGGTCACCTCGGGGGTGACGGTGCTCGGGTGCGCGAGCCTCGACGACCGCGGCGCCGCCCGCTACTCCACGTCGGTAGCGGGCGCGTTGGTCGCGGCGGGGATGCCGGTGGCCGCGTTGAGCCCGCAGGAGTTGGCCCGCTGGGTGGGGGAGAAGGTGCGCGGATGAGCGTGCCCCCGGTGTTCCCGGCGGTGGTGGCGGACGTGCTCGACGCCCTGCCGCCCCGGCTGCGCAAGCGGGTCGACGCGGCGGTGGGGCGGGTCGCCGAGTGGGAGGTGACCGCCGACGCCGTCACCGCGCGGGCCACGCTCGATCCCGAGACCACGCTCACGTGGACGTTGCGCGAGGGCGTGCTCGCGGCGGCGGACGACCTGGTGTGCAGCTGCCTGCTCGCACCGAAGTGCCTGCACCGGGGCATCGCCGTGGCGGCGGCCGACATCGCGGACGGCACTTCGGGCGGGACCTCGGACGGCACTCCGGACACCACCCCGGCGTCCACCCAGGCCACCGAACCGGACCCCGGACCCGAGGTCGAGGACCCGGTGTCGGATGACGAACGCGCCGCCGCGACCGCCCTGTGGCAAGCGTGCGCGACGGTGCTGCGGGCCGGTGCGACGGGCAGCGGCGCCGTGGTCCGCGCGGAACTGCTGCGCGCCGTCCACTCGGCGCGCGTCGCGGGCCTGCACCGGGCTGCCGCCGACGGTCTTCGCATCGCCGCGTCGCTGGCCGCCGCCCGGTCCGGCGCCGCGTCCTTCGACCGCGAGCTGCTGACCGCCGAACTGGTCGAGCTGATGCTGCTCTGCCATGACCTGCGCACCGCCGGCACCTCGACCGCCGTCACCTCGATTACCGCAGCCACCGCCGGCACCTCGACCACCGCCGCCACCGCCGGCACGCCGACCACCGCCGGCCCCGGCTCGGCGGCGGAGCTGCGTGGCACCGCTCGGCGTGAGTACCGGCCCATCGGGGCGTTGCGCCTGCACGGCCTGTGCACCGAAGCGGTCGTCGCCACGTCGGGCTACGCGGGTGTCGTCACGCACCTGGTGGACGACAGCGGTGTGCTGTGGACCGTCCCGGCGATCCTGCCGGGCGGCGCGGAACGGGTCCTGGCCGCCGCGAGCGGGCCGGTGCTGATCGGCGAGTCCGGGCTCACCCAGCGCGCGCTGGGCCGCGCCGGTCTGCTGCTGTCCGGCGGCACGGCGTCGGCGGACCACCGGCTCGGCGCGGGCAAGAGCGTCCGCGCGGTGGCCGCGTCCGCAGCGTCCTGGGACGAGCCGCCGTTGGCCGACCTGTGGACACGACCGTTGCCCGACCAGGTGTCACGCGCCTTCCACGCCCGCACCCGACCCGAGGCGCACCGCCCGGCGGGCGCGGATCTGCTGTTCCTGGCGGGCACCGTGCTGGGTGCGGCGGGCGACGCGGTGCGGCTGGCCACCGACGAGAGCCACGTCGACCTCGTCGGCGAGGGGGAGCGGGCCCGGGAGAACCTGCGGGTGCTCGCGAACGCCGCCGGTCTCCGGCTGCGCGTCGTGGCACGCCTGCTGCCGGACCGCCCCGGCACGGCGCTCGCCCTCGCCGTCTCCGGTGACCTCGACCTCCCGGACGAACTCCGCCACCACATCGACCTCGGCCTGGACCGGCTCCAACGCTCCCACGTCGCGGGCGACGGCACCCGCGAGCTGCCGCCGCGACCCGCACCGGCCGACCGCGTCCCCCGCCCGGTGCGCCCGCTGGAGAACGTGCTGCACCGCATCGCGCTGGGCGGACGTGCCGTGGCGGCCGTCGCCTCAGCCGAACGGGAGGTCGCCGCGCTCACCCGCAACGGCCTCACCGCCACCGCCGACCTGCTGGCCGACCTGGCCGACGCCTCGCGCGACCGCGGCCGTGACGCGTTCGGCCGGGTGGTGCGCGACGTCGGCGACGACTTCCCGCTCTCGTGGCTGCGCGCCGGCCTGCACGTCCGCGAGTTCACCCGCGCCGCCGCCCGGCGCGCCTGGCTGGAAGCGGTGGGGACGTGAAGCCGCCCACCGGGCCGCTGTGCACGCGCGAGTCGATCGGCGACCAACTCGCCGCGGTGGGTCTGCGCCCCGGCGACACCGTCCTCGTGCACTCCTCGTTGCGCTCGCTCGGCTGGGTCTGCGGGGGAGCGGTCGCGGTCGTGCAGGCGTTGCTCGACGTCCTCGGTGAGGACGGGACGCTGGTCGTGCCCACGCAGTCCGCCGACAACTCCGACCCGTCGGGCTGGCGGTACCCGCCCGTGCCGGCGTCGTGGTGGCCCGGGATCCGCGCGTCGATGCCGCCCTACGACCCGCGCACGACCCCGTCGAGCGGCATGGGCGTGATCGCCGAGGCGGTGCGGACCTGGCCGGGAGCGCTGCGCAGCGCCCATCCGCAGACGTCGTTCGCCGCCGTCGGGCCGCGTGCCGCCGAGGTCGTGGCGGATCACGCCCTCGACAGCCAGCTCGGTGAGCGCAGCCCTCTGGCCCGGTTGGAGGCGATCGACGCCCGGGTGCTGCTGCTGGGGGTGGGCTTCGACTCCTGCACCGCGTTCCACCTGGCCGAGTACCGGATCCCGGCGGCGGAGACCGACAACTCCTTCGCGGTCACGACCCCGGAGGGCCGGCGCTGGACGACCGTGCGCGACATCGTCCTGCACGACGACGACTTCGAGGAGTTGGGAGCGGCCTTCGCCGCCGAACGCCCGGTCGCACGCGGCACGGTGGGCGCGGCCGTCACCCGGTTGTTCTCGTTGGCCGACGCCGTCGCCCACGCCGAGGTCTGGCTGGCCGCGCACCGCCGGTCCGCCGATCACCCCTGATGCGGCGTCACCGGTGCTCGTAGGCCAGGTTCGTCCCGGTCACGGCACGTTCCGCGGTGATCACCGCGGTGTCGCCGACCAGCAACGCGCGGTCGTCCACCAACGGCGTGCCGTCCTCGCCCCGGCTGAGCCGGGAGCTGAGCAGCGCGGGCGAACCGGGAGCGCGCCGGAGCACCCCGGCCTGCTCGGCGGTCAGCGCCACCGCCCGGATCGTCTCGCTCGCCCGCCGCACCGGCCGCCCCGACTCCTCCAGCAGGCGGTAGAGGGACTGGTGGCGCAGTGATTCGGCGCCGATCCGCGACCCGACCCGCTCCGGCAGGTACGACGTCTGCAACAGCAGCGGGCCGGTGGTCCGGGTGCTGCGCAACCGCTCGACCGCCAGCACCTCGGCACCGTCCGCGACACCCAACCGGGCGGCCACGTCCGAGGGCGGCACGACGAGCCGCGCGTCCAGCACCTCGGTCTCCAGCTCGATGCCCTGGTCGACCAGGTCCTGGGACAGGCTCCGCAGCCCGGTGAGGCCGTAGGAGAAGCCGGGCGGCCGCACGAACGTGCCGACGCCGTGGCGGGTCTCCAGCAGCCCGTCCGCCTCCAGCGCCTGGATCGCCTGGCGCACCGTCATCAACGAGACCCCGAACTCGTCGACCAGCTCCCGCTGCGCGGGCAGCGGCGCGTCCGCCGGGTACCGGCCGTCGGTGATCCGGTCGGCCAGCACCCGGTAGATCGCGAGGTACTTGGGCACGCGCGTCTCGTACTCGCGGCCCGTGCGCCGCCCGTCGTCCACCGGTGGGAACTCCCGACTCTCAACCCCCTGCCGAGGGAGGGCGCACCGAGGATAGCGCCCGGCGGAACGCGGCCACCTCGTCCACGACCTCGGCGACCGGCGCGCCGTCGACCAGCATCCGCAGCAGCACCGAGCCGATCACCACGCCGTCGGCGTCAGCGCAGGCCTGTACCGCGTGCTCGATCGTGGAGATGCCGAACCCGGTCACCACCGGCAGGTCGGTGACGGCCTTGAGCCGCCGGGCGGTCTCGCGTGCGGTCGCGGCGAGGTCGGCGCGTTCACCGGTGATCCGCATCGAGCTCATGCAGTACACGAACCCCGACGACGCCCGCGCGATGTCGCGGCACCGGTCGTCATCGCACGCGGGCGCGGCCAGCAGCACCGCGGCGACCTCGGCGTCCGCCGCCCGCGCCAGGTACTCCGCCGACTCCTCCAGCGGCAGGTCCGGCACGATCACGCCGCGCACGCCGACCGACGCCAGGTGGTCCACGAACCCGCCGACACCGCGTTCGGGTGCCAAGGTCATGGCCACGTTCGCGTAGGTCATGACGACCAGCGGCACGTCGACGTCCAGCCCGGCCAGCTCGTCCAGCAACGGCCTCGGCCGCCCACCGCGACCCGCGGCCAGGGCGGCGGCCCGCTGCACCGTCGGCCCGTCCAGCATCGGGTCGGAGAACGGCAACCCGATCTCGACCGCGTCGGCGCCCGCCTCCACCAGCCCGCGCACCAGGTCCAGCCAGTCCGGCACGACACCCGCCATCACGTACGGGATCAGCAGCCGACGCCCACCGGCGCGCCGAGCCCGCAAGTGCTGTTCCAACGTGGCCACGGCGACGCTCATCGGAGGTGCTCCCTGATCTGCTGGATGTCCTTGTCGCCGCGGCCGGACAGGGTGACCAGCACCGTCGTCCCGGCCGCGAGCTCACCGGTCGCGGCGGCGTCGACCACCCACGCCAGGGCGTGCGCGGATTCGAGCGCGGGGAGGATCCCCTCGGTCCTGGTCACCAGCCGCAGCGCCCGCAGGGCCTGGTCGTCGGTGACGCTCGTGTAGTGCACGCGCCCGGTCTCGGCGAGGTGCACGTGTTCCGGGCCGACGCCGGGGTAGTCGAGCCCGGCCGAGATCGAGTGCGCTTCGAGGACCTGGCTGTCGTCGTCCTGCAGGAAGTGCGACATGAACCCGTGCAGCACGCCGAGCTTGCCCTTGTCGACCGCGCTGCCACCGGCGGCCTCCACGCCGACCAGCCGGGCCGGCGTGTCCGCGAACCCGGCGAACGTGCCCGCCGCGTTCGACCCTCCGCCGACGCACGCCACCACCACGTCCGGCACGGCGGCGGGCAGGCGTTCGGCGCACTGGGCGCGGGCTTCGTCGCCGATGACCCGCTGGAACTCGCGCACCATCCACGGGTAGGGGTGCGGGCCCATGGTCGAACCGACGCAGTAGTGCGCGTCCTCGGTCTCGTTCACCCACGCGCGCAGCGCGCCGTTGGTCGCCTCCTTCAACGTGCCGACGCCGTTGGCGGAGGTGACGGGCACGACCTCGGCGCCGAGCAGTTCCATCCGGAAGACGTTCACCTGCTGTCGCCGCACGTCCGTGTGCCCCATGTAGACGGTGCACGCCAGGCCGAGCAACGCGGCCGCGGTCGCGGTGGCCACGCCGTGCTGCCCGGCGCCGGTCTCGGCGATCAGCTTGCGCTTGCCCATGCGCTTGGCCAGCAACGCCTGGCCCAGCACGTTGTTGATCTTGTGTGACCCGGTGTGCGCCAGGTCCTCCCGCTTGAGCAGCACACGCACGCCCAACGCCTCGGACAGCCGCGCGCAGTCCGTCACCGGCGTGGGCCTGCCCACGTACGTGGCGAGCAGCCGCCGGTACTCCGCGGTGAACGCGGCGTCGGCCCACGCCTCGCGGAACGCCGCCTCCACCGCCAGCGCGGCGGGCATGAGCGCCTCGGGCAGGTAACGCCCGCCGAACCTCCCGAACCGACCGGCCGCGTCGGGTGCGCGCATCACGCCGGCTACCTCTTGAACGGACACTTCTAGAACTCTAGAACTCATCCGCCGTCGTGGCAAGCGGGCTCACGCCGACGGCATCCGCTCCACCAGCTTCCTGGGCGCGGACACCCGGTAGCTCTCGGTCAGCAACTCGGCGACCTCGTCCCAGTCCGTGTCGTCGTCCAGGACCAGGCCCACGACGTTCGCCGCCCACGCGGGTTTGAAGAACGGGTGGGGTGCGTGGCTCAGCGCGTCCAACTCCGGACCCGCCGACCGGAACGTCAGCACGCTCACCGGCCCACGGGTTCCCGCCGCCCGCGCGTACGACAACGGCTTGCCGTCCTCGACCTCCAGCACGTGCGCGAAGGCGTGCTGCCGAATCCGCCACCGCGTCCCGCGCCACGCCCGTTCCTCGACCACCTCCGGGAACGCCGTGCACACGGTGCGCAGTCGCGACACCACTTCGTCCGGTACCTCCGCCAATTCGCTCATCCTCGAAGTATCCGTCGAACCCCGGTCGTGTGCGGTTCTTTTCGCGAAGGATCACATTTATCCGGAGATTGCCGCTTATGTTCAATCCGGTAGGACGTAACAAGGTCTTGACATCACTGAGCGGCGCCGGGAAGCTTCTGGACAGAATTCGACATCATCGAACACCACGACCGTGTCGGATTGCCGCCGGGCACCCTTCGTCTCATTTCGGCACGTCGTCCCCGCAATCGGGTCGGCGAGCCGCGCCGCCGTGCCAAAAACCGATCGGAGAAGCGGGCATGTCCCCTCGCCGCCCTGCACCCGCCCTGTCGGGAACACCCGGACTCGTCCGAACGCGGAGGTACCCGCGATCGCGCGCGGCGAGCGCGGTGCTGTTCGCGGTGCTGCTGGCGCTGGGCGTGGTGTCGCCGACCGGGGTACCGCCCACCGCCACCGCGCAGGCCGAACCCGACGTCACCTACGTCAAGATCGCCAACCGGGCCACCGGCCTGTTCGTCGACGGCATGGGGCGCACGGCGGACGGGGCGGCGGCCGCGCAGCACGGCGGCTCCACCAGCCACACCCAGCAGTGGGTGATCGAGGACGTGGACGGTCACGTGCGGATCAGGAACCGGGCGACCGGGCTGCACCTGGACGGCATGGGCCGCACCACCGGTGGGTCCGTGGTCGGGCAGTGGGCCGACCCGGCCTCCGCCGGCCGGCAGTGGACCCGGGAGGTCGTCGGCGACCACGTCAAGTTCCGCAACCGCGCCACGGGGCTCTACCTCGACGGCGCCGGGCGGACCGACAACGGCGCCGACCTGAAGCAGTACGGCGGTTCCGGCAGCAACAACCAGCAGTGGTCGGTGACCGGGATCGGGCCGACGACCATCGTGCTGGACGGCGACGACATCAAGGCCGACAACGTCAACGGCCTCACCTTCAAGGGGTTCGGGCTGCTGAGCGCCAACAGCACGAGCGCGCTGCTCATGGACTACAAGTCCCAGCACCCCGACAAGTACCTGGAGATGCTGGAGGTCCTGTTCGGCGGCGAGCACCCGGTCCTGACGAACATCAAGATCGAGATGGGCAACGACCGCAACAACTCCACCGGGCCGGACCCGGCGACCATGCGGTGGGAGACCGAGGAACCCAACGTCAAGCGCCACCCCGGCTTCCAGCTCGCGGCCGACGCCAAGAAGCTCAACCCGGACATCAAGGTGTCGATCCTGCGGTGGAACGCCCCGGCGTGGGCGAACACCGACGACAAGGTCTACACCTGGTTCAAGAAGACGATCCTGGCCGCCTACCGCGACTACGGCTACATGGTCGACCACGTCAACCCCGGCCTCAACGAGCACACCGCCGACCTGACGTGGACCAAGCGGTACGCCGAGCTCGTCCGGACCGACGACGCCGGGTTCGCCGACCCCACCGAACAGGCCCTGTACCGCAGGATCGGGGTGACGATCTCCGACGAGGCCGGGCTCGGGTCGTTCGGCGACGAGATGGTGGCCGACGCCTCCCTGCGGGACGCGGTCGCGGTGGCCGCGTACCACTACAACACCGACGACACGACCGCCGGCGACTTCAAGCGCCTCGCGGAGTCGTTCGACGAGGAGGTGTGGAACAGCGAGGCGCAGGCGACGTTCGGCAACTCGGCGTTCCGCCCCAACAACAACATGAAGGACCCCACCGTCGCGGGCACCGGCGTGGGCGGCCGGAACAGCGCCCTGGAGATGGGCAACACCGTCATCAAGGGGTTCGCCAACTCGCGCCGGACCAACTTCGTCTACCAGCCCGCGGTCGGCGCGTTCTACGAGGGCGGGCAGTACAGCTACAAGGAGCTGGTCAGCGCCCGTGACCCGTGGTCGGGCTGGATGCACTACGACCTGGCCATCGACATCCTGCGGCACTTCAGCTGGTTCGCGAAGACCGGCTGGGAGAACGCCGACAACACCGCCGGCATCTGGCGGGCCGTGCCCAAGGCCAGCCACTCGGGCGCGAGCGGCACGAACCCGGTCAACGGCCGCAACGGAACGCCCAGCTACATGACGCTCGCCGCGCCGGACAAGAAGAACTTCTCCACGGTCTTCGTCAACGACAGCGAGTTCACCCAGACCTACCGGCTCAAGACGGTCGACATGGGCTACACCGGGTTCCCTTCGCTGGAGATGTGGGAGAGCCGTGCCGCCGACGCGGGCAAGGCCTTCAACACCCACTACCTCAAGCACGTCGGCACCGTGTCGACCGACCCGAGCGGCACGTACGTGGTGACCGTGGAGCCCTACTCGGCGCTGACCGCCACGACGTTGGCGAACAGCGCGAAGCCCGGGTTCGACGTCCCGCTGCCGGTCGAGGGTGAGCGCACCGTCCTCGACACCGGCGCGACCGGCGAGGGCCGCAACACCCTGGACCACGTGCTCTACGCGGACAAGTTCGACTACACCAGGAAGACGGTCCCGGTGATCGGCGCGGGTGGCCGGATCACCGGCACCGAGGACTTCATCGCGTCCCGCGGCGGCGCCAAGGGCGCGATCCCGCTCTACACGGGCGACCACAACGGCGCGTTCGAGGCCTACCTCCCGGACGGGTCGACCGACTACGTCCTGCGCCAACAGCTCGACCGGTCCGTCATGGGCCTGGGCGGGGCGTGGAACGGGGGAGACCCGATCACCAGGATCGGCGACAGCCGGTGGCTGAACTACAAGGCGAGCGCGGACGTCTCGTTCGAGAACGACGACACCCAGGCCGGCGCCAACTACGCCGCGATCGGCGTCCGGCAGCAGCACGGTGACGTCGGCGCTCCCTACCGGCTGAAGTTCTGGTTCGACGGCGGGTGGCAGCTGCTGGTCGACAACAACGCGGTGGCGAGCGGGAACGTCGTCGACGGCACCGGGGGCGTGACGATCCCGGGGTTCGACACCGCGCACCACGCCTGGCACAACATCGCCTTGCAGGCCACCGGGAACAAGGTGACCGCGTACCTGGACGGCGTCGCGCTCGCCACCCACACCGACGCGAAGCCGAGGTTGTCCGGCCGGGTCGAGCTCGCCTCCGGCTACTACCACACCCGGTTCGACAACCTGAAGGTCGAGCGGGTCAACGGCACCATCGGCTACTACACCGAGCTGCTGGACAACCTGGAGATGCACGACCTCGCCGCCGTGCCCGCCCCGAAGCTCCGCTACGGCGGCGCGTGGGCGCACGAGAGCGGCAAGAGCATGTTCAACATCCAGCGGACCCTGTCCACCAGCCAGGCGGCGGGCGCGACCTTGACCTACGCCTTCACCGGGACCGGGCTGGACGTCCTGGGGCCCAACAACGGGTCGGCGGTCCTGGAGGTCACCGTGGACGGGAAGGTGGTCGACCCGTCGGCGCCCACGTCGGCCGCGGCCGAGTTCTACCAGACCTTCGCCCTGCGCGGTCTGGCCAACGGCCCGCACTCGGTGCAGGTGAAGGTGCTCAGCGGCACGCTCGTGGTGGACGCGGTGGCGGTCGTCCCGGGGGAGCGGATCCGCGCCGAGGTGGGCCACCGGCCCCACGGCCCGGCCGTTCGATGACGGCGCCGGGAACCGCGCGGGCGGTGGTGCCGAGGGTGACGTTGGTGTCGGACACGGTGCTGGACCCGTCCGCGTTGTTCTTCGTGTCCTACGACGGCGTGGTGAACAACAACTCCTTCCAGCAGCACGCGATCCTCACGCACGCCGGCTACCAGTACGCCACCTGGTACACGGGCAGCCGTAACGCCGTGGTGGCGCGCCGGCGGCTCGGTGGGGGCTGGGAGAAGGTCACGCTCCCGCACCGGCTGAGCGTGGACGACTCGCACAACGTGATCTCGCTGGGCATCTCACCGCAGGACGGCACCCTGCACGTGGCCATGGACACCCACGACAACCGGATCCACTACGTGCGGTCGAACGCGGGCGTGGCGACCCGGCCGTCGACCACCCCATGGACGTCGTCGGCGTTCGGCGGGGTGTGGCGGACGCTGGGCGGAGTCGACCTGGGGGGCATGACCTACCCGTGCTTCCTGGTGACGCCCGAGGGCAGGCTCCAGTTCGGCTACCGCACCGGTCGGTCGGGCAACGGGGTGAACGAACTGGCCGAGTACGACGGCGGGGTGTGGCGCGTGCTCGGCGCGTGGTCGTCGGCGACCGGCGACTACACCGGCCCGAACGGCGTCGTGTCCACCACCCGGAACATGTACCTGCACGGGCTGGACTACGACGGCCGCGGCCGGTTGCACGCGGCGTTCACCTGGCGCGAGGGCAACGCGGGTGTGTCGTGCGCGCCGGGCGGCCTGACCAACCACGACACCGGGTACGTCTACAGCGACGACCGGGGCCGCACGTGGCGCAACTCGTCGGGCGCGGTGGTGGGCACCACCGGTGGCACGCCGGTCTCGGTGTCGTCCCCCGGCGTCGTGGTCGATCCGCTGGACCCCGACCACGGGCTCATGAACCAGGAGAGCATGGTCGCGGACTCGACCGGCACGCCGCACGTGGTGATCAGCTACGTGCCCGACCGGTTCACGCGGTGCGTCTCGGACTACGCCCGGCAGCGCGCCGAGCACGGCCGCACGTTCCACCTCGTGCGCGACCCGGACGGCACGTGGACCAAGCGCGAGGTGCCCGTGCCGCCGGACAGCTCGCAGCGCACCAAGCTGGTGTTCGACCGCGCGGACAACGCCTACCTGGTGATGCCGCGGGGCAAGGTCGTGGCGGCGAGCAGGGCCAGCGGCTGGACCGACTGGGCCACCGCCTTCGAGCCGACCTCGCTGCGGGCGTTCGGCGAGGTCAACGTGGACGCCTCGCGGGTGGCGGTCGACGGTGTCGTGTCGGTGCAGTACCAGCAGACGTCGTCGGGCACCACGCCGTCACCGATCCGGGTGGCCGACCTCCGGCTCGGCTGACCCCGACCCGGTCGAGTCGCGCTCCCGCAGTTCGGAGCTCAGCACGACCCGGCGGACCGGGCGTTCGGCGCCCTGGGCCAGGCGGTCGAGCGCGAGCTGCACGGCGGTGCTGCCCACGGCGTACTTGGGCGGTCGCATCGCGGTGAGCGGCGGGTGGGCGAACCTGGCGACCTCGTCGTCGTACGCGACGACGGAGAGGTCGGCGGGCACCCGGATGCCGCGCTCCTCGGCCCGCTGCACCAGCGACACCGCTTCCCGGTCGGAGTGCACGACCAGCGCGGTGGCGCGGTGCTCGACGCACAGGTCCAGCACCCGGTCGACGTCGACGCCCCACGCGGGCTCGTAGTAGGCGGCCACGAGCACCTCGGGCACCGGGCGCAGCCCGAGCTCCGCGGTCGCCCGCCGCCACCCGTCGCGGACCTGGCCGGAGGTGGGGCTGGTCGCGCTGACGGCGAGCCCGATGCCGCGGTGCCCCCGGCGGTGCAGGTGGCGGACGGCCAGTTCCGCGCCCGCCGCGTGATCGGTGCGCACGGACTCGACGTGCTCGCGGTACGGGCCGGACACCGCGGAGCGCTCGACCAGGACCACCGGGACGGGCAGGGCGATCAGCCACGCGACGAGCTCCTCGGCACCGGCGCCGCGGGTGGGCGGCGCGACGAGCAGCGCGTCGACCGCGCCGCTGCCGATCATCCACTCGACCTGGTGCCGCACGTCCTCGACCTGGTAGGACGCGCCGCGCAGGACGAGGCGGGCGCACCGCTCGTGCGCGGTGTCCTGCGCGCCGCGGATGACCTCGGGCCAGTAGTAGTCCAGCGAGGGCACGACCATCCCGATGGCGGGCGTGGCGTCGGGACCGGACGACGCGGCGACGGCGTCGGCGATGAGCCGGACACCGCCGTGCACGCGCTCCACGAGACCTTCGACGGCCAGGTCGTTCACGTCCCGCCGCACGGTGACCGGGGTGACGCCCATGATCCGGGCGATGTGCGTGATCCGCAGGACGCCCCGGCCCGCCAGGTGCTCCAGCAGCCACTGCCGCCGGGCGGCGGGCAGCATCGCGCCCTGGGCATCCGCAGCCGGTTTGTCCGCCATGACCGCCCCGTCGACTTTGATCGAAACTGATCGTAACAAGCAAACTGTACAGTCTTGTACTTACTTTGTGTCTGAGATTGACTGTTTCCGACCCTCTGATGGTGAAACGATCGACGGAAGAAGGCGACGTACGTGGAGCAGCGCTACGCGACCGCGCCGCAGCAGGTCCCGTCCATGGGCACGGACGAGCTGCGGCGGCACTACCTGGTCGAAGACCTGTTCGCCGACGACGAGGTCCGCGCGGTGTACAGCCACCACGACCGGGTCGTGCTGGTCGGCGCGCTGCCGCGCACCGGACCCCTGCGCCTGCCGACGTTCCCGGAAATCCGGTCCGAGTACTTCTTCGAGCGCCGTGAAGCCGGGATCGTCAACGTGGGCGGTGCGGGGACGGTGACGGTGGACGGCCGGGAGCACCGGCTCGCGCCGACCGCGTGCCTCTACGTCGGCCGGGGCGCGCAGGAGGTGTCGTTCGCGTCCGACGACGACGCCGCGCCCGCCGCCTTCTACCTGTTCTCCGCGCCCGCGCACACCACCTACCCGACGGTGCTGGTCGAGCCGGGCGACGGCACGGTGCGCGAGCTGGGCGACCCGTTGACGTCGAACCGCCGGACGCTGACCCAGTACATCCACGAGAACGGCGTCCGCAGCTGCCAGGTCGTGATGGGGGTGACGACGCTGCACCCGGGCAGCATGTGGAACACCATGCCGCCGCACACCCACGAACGCCGCATGGAGGTGTACCTCTACTTCGGCCTGCCCGAGGAGGCCCGGGTCGTGCACCTGCTCGGCGAGCCGAGCGAGACCCGCCACCTGGTCGTGGCGGACCGCCAAGCGGTGATCTCGCCACCGTGGTCCGTGCACAGCGGCGTGGGCACCGCCGCGTACAGCTTCGTCTGGGCCATGGCGGGCGAGAACCAGGCCTTCGACGACATGGACGCGCACCCCGCGGCGACGCTGCGATGAGGCCGGAGGTGGCCGGCCTGCTCGACCTGACCGGCAAGACCGCGGCCGTCACCGGGGCGAGTCGGGGCATCGGCCTGGCCGTGGCGCGACTGCTGGCCGCCGCGGGCGCGGACGTGGTGGGCATCAGCGGATCCATGCCCGAGGGAGACAGCGCCGCCCGGGCGGCGGTCGAGGCGGAGGGCCGCGGGTTCACCCCCGTGCGGACCGACCTCGCCGATCCCGGTCAGGTGGCCGAACTGGGCGCGTTGCTGGCCCGCGCGCAGGTGGACATCCTGGTCAACAACGGCGGGACGATCCGCCGCGCGCCCGCCGCCGAGCACACCGACGCGGACTTCGACCACGTGCTCGCGGTCAACCTGCGTGCCACGTGGACGCTGTCGCGGGACGTCGGCCGCGGGATGCTGGAGCGTGGCTCGGGCCGGATCGTCAACATCGCGTCGATGCTGAGCTTCCAGGGCGGCATCACCGTGCCCGGCTACACCGCGTCGAAGTCGGCCGTGGCGGGCCTGACCAAGGCGCTGGCCAACGAGTGGGCGCACCGCGGGGTCAACGTCAACGCCGTCGCGCCCGGCTACGTCACCACCGACAACACCGACGCCCTGCGCGCGGACCCGGACCGCAACCGGTCGATCCTCGAACGGATCCCCGCCGGGCGCTGGGCCGAACCGGACGACATCGCGGGCGCCGTGCTGTTCCTGTGCTCGCGCGCGGCCGACTACGTCCACGGCGTCGTGCTGCCGGTGGACGGCGGCTGGCTGGCGCGGTGAGCGCGGTCAGCCCGGCGGTGGGGCCGTCGAGCCGCGCACGCGCAGGGACGGGGTGATCACCACCCGGTGCGTCGGGCGGTCCGGGTCCCGCAGCCGGGCCGCCAGCAGCGACACCGCCGCCCGCCCGATGGAGCGGCGCGGCGGGCGCACGGCGGTCAGCGCCGGGGTGAACAACGCCGCCACCTCGTCGTCGTAGGCCACCACCGACAACCCGGACGGCACCCGGATGCCGCGTTGCTCGGCCCGCTGCACGAGCGCCATCGCCTCGGTGTCGGCGTGCACGAGCACGGCCGTGGTGCCGGTGGCCGCCAACTGGTCGAGCACCTCGTCCAGCGCGGTGTCCCACCCGGCCGTGCCGGGTGCCGGGACGGCGGTGTCCACGGTGGACCCCGCGTCCAGGCCGGTCTCGGCGCACGCGTCCAGCCAACCCCGGTGCACGTGCGGTGAGGTGGGGCTGTTCTCGCTGGTCACCACGCCGACCCTGCGGTGCCCCAACGACACCAGGTGGTGCACGGCCATGGCCGCGCCCAGGGCGTGGTCGGACACGACCGACTCCACCACGGTCTGGCGCGCGCCGACGGTCGCGACCCGCTCGACCAGCACGACCGGGGTGTCGATGGTGCTCAGCCACTCGATCGTCGCGGCGGCGGACGGCGCGGTCAGGCTCGGCGCGGCGATCAGGCCGCACACGTCCTCGTGCTCCAGCAGCCGCTCCAGCTGGGGCCGGTCGTCGGCGCTCTCGTAGGACGAACCCCGCAGCATGATCCGCAATCCCCGCGCGCCCGCCTCCTCCTCCGCGCCGCGGACCACCTCCGGCCAGTAGTAGTCCAGCGAGGGGACCAGCATGCCCGCGGCGCCCAGGACCGCGGGCTCCGCCGGGGTGTCGGTGGACCGCTCCCCGGGCGGCGGCGGTGAGGCGGCGCGGAGGGTCGCTCCACCGTGGACCCTGAGCAGCAGGCCCTCACCGTCCAGGTGGGCGATGTCGCGGCGCAGCGTCACGGCGGTGACGCCCATCCGCTCGCTGAGGTCGGAGATGCGGACCACGCCGTCGCGGTGCAGCGTTTCGAGGATCGACGCGCGCCTCTTGGCGGCGAGGGTGCGGGACTCGGCGTTCACGCCGCTCCCGCCGCGGTGGCGCCGAGCGGTGGGGCGCCGAGCGGTGGGGCGCCGAGCGGTGGGGCGCCGAGCGGTGGGGCGCCGAGCGGTGGGGCGCCGAGCGGTGGGGCGCCGAGCGGTGGGACGTCGGGCCGGTTCGGCGACCCGGTCGGCACCCGTTCCGTGCTGACGGCACCGTTCCCCGTGCACGCTCTCGTCACCGCACATCCTCCCGTCGTGGACCTCGACCAATTATGTGTCGGCCGTCCGCCGTGCCCTGCGGTGACAGGCCGGGGCGTGCGGCGCCGAGCCGGGCGCCGGCGGCCGCGGTGGCGGGTAACAAACGTTCATGTGAGCCTTGACACGATCACTCCTGCACGTATTTACTGCTTAACAGGCAAAGCGATCAAAAACGAAAGCAACTGTGCACCGTTGTGATCGAACGTCTTCCGACGACGAAGGACGAGATACATGCCGCCGCAACCCCTCCCGAGGGCCGACGCGCCGCCCGCGCGTGCCGGGTGGACCCGCGACCAGTGGGCCCGGACGGCCGACGCGATGCTGCGCGCCGTGCGGCCCTTCGCCTCCCCGGGACGGGCGAGGATCGCGCTGCCCGGACCGGTCGGGGGGTACGGGGCCGAGGTGGACGGTCTGGAGGGCTTCGCCCGCACGTTCCTGCTCGCCGGGTTCCGGATCGCGGGTGAGCGCGGAGCCGACCCGGACAACCTCGCCGAGTTCTACGCCGAGGGCATCGCCGCGGGCACCGACCCGAGGTCCCCGGAGCGCTGGGTGCGCCTGGACGAACACCCGCAGGCCAAGGTCGAAGCAGCCTCGCTGGCGCTCGCCCTGGACCTGACCCGCCCGTGGCTGTGGGACCGCCTCGACCCGGCCGTGCGGGATCGGGTGGTCGCCTACCTCGCCCCCGCCGTGGGCGACCCGACGTACCCGCGCATCAACTGGGTGTGGTTCCGGCTCGTGGTGCAGGCGTTCCTGCGGTCGGTCGGCGGTCCCTGGTCGGCCACCGACGTCGCCGAGGACCTGGCCACCCACGACGGCTTCCGGCGCGCGGACGGCTGGATGGCCGACGGCCACGAGCGCGCGTTCGACCACTACGTCGGCTGGGCCCTGCACGTCTACCCGCAGCTGTGGGCGCGGATGCCGGGCGCGGCGGGTTTCGCCGAGGAACGCAGGGCGCGCGACACGGCGGCGCTCGACCGCTTCCTGCTCGACGCCGTCCACCTGGTCGGCGCGGACGGGTCACCGCTGGTGCAGGGCCGCAGCCTGACCTACCGGTTCGCCGCCGCGGCGCCGTTCTGGGCCGGAGCCCTCGCCGAGGTCCCGTCCACGCCCGCGGGGGTCCTGCGCCGCGCCGCGTCGAGCGTCGTGCGCCACTTCGCGGAACGCGGCGCCCCCGACGACCGCGGCCTGCTGAACCTGGGCTGGCACGGGCCGTGGCCGCGCATCGCGCAGGCCTACTCGGGTCCCGGCTCGCCCTACTGGGCGGTGAAGGGCATGCTCGGGCTCGCCCTGCCCGCCGACCACCCGGTGTGGGCGGCCGAGGAACTGCCGCTGCCGGTCGAACAGGGCGACTTCGTCCGGGCGATCAGGGCACCGGGCTGGCTGGTGAGCGGCACCGCCGCCGACGGCGTCGTGCGCGTCGTCAACCACGGCACGGACCACGCGGTCCCCGGCGACACCAAGGGCGACTCCCCGCTCTACGCGCGCCTCGGCTACTCCACCGCGACCAGCCCCCTGCTGGACCGGGACAGCTGGACCGACCCGCACGACCAGGCCGTCGTCCTGGTGGACGCCCGCGGCCGGGCGTCCCACCGGTCCGGCATGGACGTCGGCGCCACCGAGGTGGTCGACGCCGGCGGCACGGCGGTGGGAGTCGGGTCGTCGTCCGGCGTCGTGCGCTGGTTGGAGCCCGACGAGACCCAGCAGCACCACGGGTCCGGCTGGACCGGCCGCCACCACGACGCCGGGACCGTCGCGGTCCACTCGCTCGTGCGCGGCCCGTGGGAGGTGCGCCTGGTCCGCGTGGACGACGTCGCGCGGGACCGCCCACCCACGACGCTGCGGCTGTCCGGGTGGGCCGTCGCGGGCGCGGACGTCGACATCGTCTCCACCGGGTCCCCGTGCGTCCGCGGCGCCGACGGCACGCACTCCACCCTGCGCGTCCTGTTGGGACGAACCACCGACTCGGGCGTGTCCGTGCACCCGGACGCCGGCCCGCTGGGACCGGTCGCCGCGGTCCCCTGGGCGCACTGCCCCGTCGTCCCCGGCGAGTGGTTCGCCGTGCTGCTGGAACTGACCCGCGACACCGGACCCCCGGCCGCCGAGCCCGAGGTCCGGCTCGTGGGCGGCGGATCGACGACCTGGGTCACCACGCGGTGGCCCGACGGCGCGCACACCCGCGTCGCGCTGTCCTGACCACCGGGCCGCCCACCCGGCGCCGCCCCACACCCTCCCGCTCTCCCCGTGGCTCGACCAGGAAGTGAAGGACCATGCGACACCGCCGATCCAGGTGGACCGCCATCGCGGCCGCCGTCACCGCCCTCACGCTCACCGCCACCGCCTGCGGCGCCGACGAACCCGCCGACAGCGGCGGACCGGTCACGCTGACGATGAGCGCGTGGAGCATGAAGACCACGCCCGAGTTCGCGAAGCTCGCCGAGGCGTTCCAGGCGCAGCACCCGGACGTGAAGGTCGAGTTCAAGGAGTACGACGCCACCAACTACGACACCCAGCTGACCGCGGACCTGGCCGCCGGCAGCGCGCCCGACCTCTACGTGCTGAAGAACCTCAAGAACTTCATCACCTACCAGGCCGGTGACCAGCTCCTGGACGTGTCCGACGTCGCGGGCGGGCTCGGCGACAAGGTCAACGGCCTGGGCAACTACAAGGTGGACGGCACCACGTACGCCGTGCCCTACCGCCAGGACTCCTGGTACCTCTACTACAACAAGGACCTGTTCGCGGCGGCGGGCGTCACGCCCCCCGACAAGACCTGGACGTGGGCGGAGTACGAGCAGGCGGTGGCGGCCCTGACGACCGGCCTGAAGACCGCGGGTTCGCCGGCCAAGGCCGCCTACCAGCACGTCTGGCAGTCCACGGTGCAGGGCCTGGCGCTGGCGCAGACGTCCGGCGCCGACCTGGTCAGCGGCGACTACGGCTACCTGGCGCCCTACTACCGGCGTGCGCTGCAACAGCAGGAAGCCGGCGCGCAGGTGGACTACGGCACGGCCACCACGAACACCCTGCAGTACCAGGCGCAGTTCGGCACGCAGCAGGCGGCGACCATGCTGATGGGCAGCTGGTACGTCGCGACCCTCATCGCCCAGCAGAAGAAGGGCGACGCGCAGTCGTTCCAGTGGGGCTTCGCCCCGGCGCCGCAGGCCGACGCCGCCACCAAGGACAACCCGGTCACCTTCGGCGACCCCACCGGTCTCGGCGTCAACGCCGCCATCGACGAGGGCAAGGTCGCCGCCGCCAAGAAGTTCCTGACCTTCGTCGCGGGCGAGGGCGGCGCCACCGCGCTGGCGTCCATCGGCATCACGCCGGCCACGCTGACCGACCCGGTGACCAAGGCGTACTTCGGCGTCCAGGGCGTGCCGACCGACGAGCTGTCCCGGTTCTCCTTCACCACGCACGACACCCGCGCGGAGAACCCCGTCTCGCCGCACACGGCCGCCCTGCAGAACATCCTGCAGGAGACCCACTCCGCGATCATGTCCAAGAGCACGCCCGTCGACGAGGCCCTCAGCCAGGCGGGCAACCGCGCTCGCACCGAAGTCCTCGAATCCCGGTGACACCCGGCGCGGGCTCGACACCCGGGCCCGCGCCGCGCCGAGCACACCACCTACGCAGGAGCACAGAGAGCCGATGAGCACGACGACTGTCGGCGGTCCGCGCGGCCCGGGCCCGCGAAGCACCGACCCGCGCGGCTCCGGTTCGCGCGACCCGGGTTCGCGCGGCACCGGGGCGAACCGCACGAAGCGGTGGTACAAGGCCCGCCGGTCATTGCAGGGCGTGTCGTTCGTCCTGCCGAACTTCCTCGGCTTCGGCCTGCTCACCCTGGGCCCGGTCGTCGCGCTGTTCTACATCTCGTTCACCAACTGGAACGTCTTCGGCACCGCCAAGTGGGTCGGGCTGGACAACTTCACCCGCCTGCTCAAGGACGCGAGCTTCCACACCGCGCTGCTCAACACCCTGTACTACTCCGCGTTCCACATCCCGCTCACGCTCGCGCTGTCGCTGGGCCTGGCCCTGCTGCTCAACCGGAAGCTGCGCGGCGTGGCGTTCTTCCGCACCGCGGCCTTCTTCCCGTACGTGACCTCGATCGTGGCCATCGCGATCGCGTGGAACCTGCTGTTCAGCCGCGACGCCGGACCGATCAACCAGATCCTGGGCCTGTTCGGGGTGGACGACCCACCCGGCTGGACCGCGTCGTCGGACTGGGCCATGCCCGCCGTGATCGTCGTCGGCGTCTGGCGCGAGATGGGCTACTACATGCTGCTCTTCCTCGCCGGGCTGCAGACCGTGCCACCGGAGCTGCACGAGGCGGCCCGCATCGACGGCGCGGGGGCGTGGCAGCGCTTCCGCAACGTGACCCTGCCGTGCCTGCGGCCCACGACGTTCTTCGTGACGGTGATGCTCACCATCGGCAGCTTCAAGGTCTTCGACCTGATCCTGGTGATGACCAACGGCGGTCCGGGTCAGTCGACGCTGGTGCTGTCCCAGTACATCTACCAGAAGGGCCTGGTGGAGAACCGGTTCGGCTACGCCTCCGCCATCTCCGTCGTGCTGTTCGCGCTCTGCATGGCGGTCACGGTCGTGCAGTTCGCCATCAACCGCAGGAGGAACGCCTGATGGCCGCCCCGCACGCCCTGCCCGACCTCGCCGCACCCGGGACGGTCGACCGGGGGAGGGGACCCGTCGCGCCGTCGGACCGGCGGCTGCCCGCGCCCGGCAAGGTCCTGGGCTACCTCGTCCTCGTGGTGGCCGCGGCCGCGCTGCTGCTGCCGTTCTTCTGGATGATCTCGTCCTCGCTGAAGACCGCGAACACCGTGTTCTCCGTCCCGGTGACCTGGCTGCCGGAGTCGCCGCAGTGGGGCAACTACGCCGAGATCTGGCGGATCTCCGACATGCTCGGGTGGCTGAAGAACACGGTCTTCCTGTCGGTGGTCGTCACCGTGCTCCAGCTGTTCACCGGCAGCTTCGCCGCGTACGGGTTCGCCAAGGCCCGCTTCCCGGGGCGCAACCTGCTCTTCGTGGTCTACATCGGCACGATCGCGGTGCCGTGGCAGGCCTACATGATCCCGCAGTTCATCATGATGTCCGAGGTCGGCCTGACCAACACGCTGTGGGCGGTCGTCGCGCTCCAGGCGTTCGGCGCCTTCGGCGTGTTCCTGATGCGCCAGTACTACCTGACCATCCCCGACGAGCTGTGCGAGGCCGCCAGGGTGGACGGCCTGAGCGAGTACGGCATCTACTTCCGGATCATGCTGCCGCTGTCGGTGCCCGCCCTCGCCAGCCTGGCGCTGCTCACCTTCGTCACCACCTGGAACGACTACCTCGGGCCGCTGATCTACCTGCGCGACCCCGACCTGTGGACGATCCAGCTGGGGCTCAAGTCGTTCGTCAGCGAGTACAACGCCGAGCACGCGCTGATCATGACCGGCTCGGTGCTGTCCGTGCTGCCCGTCGCGGTGGTGTTCCTGCTCGGGCAGAAGTACTTCGTCGAGGGCGTCGCCACGAGCGGGTTGAAGGGGTGACGGCCGTGAGGTACGAGACCTACACGCGGGTGTTCACCACCGCCTACGCACTGCTGGCGACCAGCGCCCTCGTGGTGGGCGCGAGCACGCCGTTCCTGGCGGTCCTGCTGTTCACGCCGGTCGCGGCGACCTGGCCGCTGCTGGTGCTGACCGCGCCGCTGCTCGGCCCGGCCGTCGCCGCGGCCCACGCAGTGTTCGCCGCCACCGCACAGGACGACAGCGCACCGGTGCTGCGGGGGTACCTGCGGGCCTGGCGCCGGCACGCGCGCCGCGCCTTCACCGTCACGGGTGCCGCGACCGCCGTCCTGGTCGTGCTGGTGGTGGACGTCCACGCCGCCTGGGGGACACCCGTCGGCGCGGTCGTCATCCCGGTCCTGGCCGTGCTCGTCGTGCTCACCGCCGTGACCGCGCTGGTGGCGCTCACCGGTGTGGTCGAGCACCCGGACGTGCCCGTCCGGCGCCTCGCGAAGGCGTGCCTGTTCCTGGCGATCCGCCGAGCCCACTTCACCGCGGTGTCCGTGGCGGTGCTGTGGGTGCTGGCGGCGGCGGTCGTGGCCCTGCCCGTCCCGGCGCTCGCGCTGCTCACCGGACCGGCGCTGTACGTCGTCTGGGTGGGCAACCGCGCGACCCTGCGACCCGTCCGCACCGCCCCGGAGACCGACCCGCGCTCCGCCGCCACGCGCTGACCTGCGTCCGTCGTCCCTGTCACCCGTTCTGAGGGAGAACCATGTCCGCGGAAGCAGACCGCGCCGCACCGATCACCACCGACCACCTGGCAGCGGCCTGGGACGCCGCGGTCGCGACCGTCCGGCACAACATCGCGGAGTTCACGTCCTGGTACCCGGACGACACGACCACCGCGGGCGTCTACCGGCCGCGCACGCCTCGCGGCGGCCAGCCCGAGGGCGCCAACGCCGGGTGGACCACCGGTTTCTGGCCGGGGATGCTGTGGCTGGTCTGGGAGGCCACCCGCGACGACGCCGTGCTGGGTGCCGCGCGACGCGAGGTCGACAGCTTCGAGGCCCGGGTCGTGCAGGGGATCGACCTGGACACCCACGACCTGGGCTTCCTCTACACCCTGTCGTGCGTGACGCCGTGGCGGCTGCTCGGCGACCCGCGAGCCCGCAGCGCCGCGCTGAAGGCCGCCGACCACCTGATGGACCGCTTCCTCGAACCGGCGGGCATCATCCAGGCCTGGGGCGACCTGAGCGACCCCGTGCAACGAGGCCGCACGATCATCGACAGCCTGATGAACCTGCCGCTGCTGTACTGGGCGGCCGAGGTGACCGGTTCCCGGACGTCCACCGAAGCCGCGATCCGGCACACCGAACAGCTGCGACAGCACATCATCCGGCCGGACGGCACCACGTTCCACACGTTCTACTGGGACCCGGAGACCGGCGAGCCGCTCCGGGGCGCGACCGAGCAGGGGCACCAGGACGGGTCCTGCTGGGCACGCGGGCAGGCGTGGGGCATCTACGGCTTCGCCCTGGGCTACCGCCACGTGCGGGAACCGTCGTTCCTCGACGCCGCCAGGCGCTGCGCCGACTACTTCCTCACCCGCCTGCCGCAGGACCGCGTCGCCTACTGGGACCTGGTGTTCACCGACGGCAGCGACCAGGACCGCGACTCCTCGGCCGCCGCGATCGCCGTGTGCGGTCTGTACGAACTGGCCGACCACCTGGACGACCAGGACGCCGCCCGGCACTACCGCGCCGAGGGCGACGCCATCCTGACCAGCCTGGCCACCACCTACGCGACCGTCCCCGACCCCGGTGCCGCTCCGAGCCCGCTGTTGCTGCACGGCGTCTACGACAAGCCCAAGGACGTCGGCGTGGACGAGGGCAACCTGTGGGGCGACTACTTCTACCTGGAAGCCCTGTCGCGTCACGTGCGGCCGGAGTGGCGCAGCTACTGGTGAGCCGCCGAACGGTGGGGTAACGGCGGTCGTGCTGTCGGCGAAGGGTTGAATACGGGGCGTCGGGGGTCCTGCCGATAGGGGTGGAACGTGGTCGTTCGGCGCAGTCAGCGGTGGGTGTGGGCAGGACGTGTCGTCTTCGGTCTGATCGTGGCCGGATTGGCGGTGTACCTGTTCAAGGTCGGTCTGGAGGACGCCGACAAGCTGGGCAGCAGCATCGGTGGTGTGGCGGCCGTGGCGGCGTTGCTCGCGCCGTACCTGCTGCCCCGGCGGGAGGAGGCCGCGGTGCCGGACGAGGTCGTGGTGGAGGACTCCGGCGACGCCGACGCGACGGGCGGCGGTGAGGCGAACACCGGTGCCGAGACCGTCGACGGCGACACGGGCACCGTGCGGGTCACCCGATCGGGGAACGCGGTCGCCGACGGACCCGGTTCGGTGGCCAACACCGGTGTCCGGCGACGCCCCCGGACGTGACCGCCGGATCACCCCCGTCCGGCGCGCCGCAGGACGCGGTGGAGGTCCACGAGACGGGTGGCGCGACGGCCGACCGCGGGGGTGTGGCGAACTCCGGCGTGATGGGCGACGTGCGCGTCGAGCACCACCATCACCCCGCCGCGGTGCCGGTGTGGCCGGTGGTGGTGGGGCAACCCCCGCCGCTGGCCTCGGCTTTCCAACCCCGGGAGGACGTGCGCGAGCAGGTGCTGGCCGCGCGTCTCCGGGGTGAGGACGTGGTCCTCGCGCAGGACGAGGCGGACCGGCGGGGCGCGATGGGGACGCGGGTGCTCGCGGGCGGGGGAGGGGTCGGCAAGTCCCAGTTGGCGGCGTGGTTCGCGCAGGAGGCGGTGACGGCCGGCACGGACCTGGTGGTGTGGGTCAACGCCGCCGGCCCGGAGCAGGTGATCACCTCCTACGCCAGGGCGGCGGCACGGGTGGGTGTGCCCGGAGCCGACGGTGCCAATCCTGATGCGGACGCCGCCGCGTTGGTGGACTGGCTGCACACCACCGACCGCACCTGGTTGGTGGTGCTGGACGACGTGACCGATCCGGCCCACCTGGCGGGCCGGTGGCCACCGCACCGCCCAGGCGGCTGGACGCTGGCCACCACCCGACTGCGCGAGGCCGCGCTCACCGGTTCGGGCCGGCAACGCGTCGACGTCGACACCTTCACTCCCGCGGAGTCCGTCCGCTACCTGCACGACCGGCTCACCGACGCCGGTGGCGGCCACCTGCTCGACGACCACGCTGCGGACCTGGCCGCCGCCCTGGGCCACCTACCCTTGGCGCTGTCCCACGCCGCCGCCTACATGCTCGACGAGGACGAGGCGTGCGGTGAGTACCTCGCCCGCTACACCGCCGGGGACCAACGGCTGGACGACCTGATGCCCGCCGGCGTCGACCCCGACGCCTACGGCCGGCCGGTGGCCGTCGCCCTCCTGCTCGCCCTGGAGGCCGCAGACACCAGACCACCCGCCGGACTGGCCCGTCCAGCGCTGGCACTGGCCGCCTTCTGCGATCCGGACGGCCACCCGGACGCCTTCTGGGCCACCGAGGCGGTCACCGACTACCTGACCGCCCACATGGGCAACCCGATCACTCCCGAACAGGCCCGCAAAGCCCTGCGCACCCTCCACCGCTACGGCCTGGTTACGCACACCCCTGGGGACGGCCCCCGCGCCGTCCGCATCCACGCCCTTACCGCCCGCGCCGCCCGCGAAACCATCACCACCGACTCCGCTACCACCGCCCGGACCGCCGCCGACGCACTCCTGCAACTGTGGCCCGACAACGACTACAACGCCACCGATCTCCTCGTCGCCCTCCTTGCCAACACCACGACGCTCACCACCATCGCCGGCGACCGCCTCTGGCGCCCCGGTGCCCACCCACTACTGAACAAGGCGGGTATCAGCCTGCTCCGTGCCCAACTTCACGACCCCGCCGTCACCTACTGGCACCACACCATCGCACAAGCCCAACGCATTCTCGGCGAGGAACATCCTGAAACGCTTTCCACGCGAGCAAACCTGGCCAGCGCCTATCGGCAGGTCGGTCGCACGAGCGAGGCCATCAATCTGACAGCGCAGGTGGTTGCCGATTCGGTACGTCTGTTGGGTGAGGACCACCAGGAGACGCTCATCGCACAGACCAATCTGGCCGTCTCCTACTGGTACACCGGTCGCACGAGCGAGGCCATCGAACTGCTGGAGCACGTCGTTGCCCACCGGACACGTCTGTTGGGTGAGGATCACCCGGACGTACTCATCACGCGAGTCAACCTGGCCAGCTCCTACTGGCAGGCCGGTCGCACCAGCGAGGCCATTGCCATCGAGGAGCAGGTGGTTGCCGATTCGGTACGTCTGTTGGGTGAGGACCATCCAAACACGCTCACCGCGCGGGGCAACCTGGCCGTCTCGTACTGGCAGGTCGGTCGCATGAGCGAGGCCATCGCCCTGACGGAGCGCTTGGTCGCCGACTCGGTACGCCTGTTGGGCGACCGACACCCGAGCACACTGGCCGCGACTAAGGTTCTGAAAACGTGGCGGGCTGAAGGCTAAAAACGTACGGCCGTGTCGACGTGCGGTCAGGTGCGGCGCAGGTGGGCGGTCAGTTCGTCGGCGCCGCCGGCGGTCAGCTCGGGGAAGTGGGCGCCGAATGCGCGCACCAGGTGGTACCAGTTGAAGTGGTTGTCCGGGTGCAGGAGCCGCGCGACGAGGGGAGTGGCCAGGTCGACCCGGTTCCGGTGCAGCAGGGTGACCGCGATGGCCAGCTCCATCTCCGCCCGTTCTTCCCGATCGTCGGTGTCCTCGACCAGTCGTAGCGCGCCGTCGAGGTCGTCGGTCCTCGTCATGGCCGCCGCGAGGGGGTACCCGAAGTCGCCCGGGATCGGGCCGGTGACGTCGCCCAGGTCGGACCGCACGCGGGCGAGCACCTGGTCGACGACCTCAGGCAGGTCGTGCGGATCGCGGTTGGCGAAGAGGTTGCGGGCGATGTCGGCCAGGGACGCGGTCGGCACCTCGTCGGCCTCGGTGCGCAGCAGTTCCCGCAGTTCCCCGACGATCTGCTCCGCCCGCACGACGTCACCGACCGCGATCAACGGTCCGATCAGCTCCGCCCGGAGGTTCGGCTCGGTCCAGTGGCGCATCTCCAGGACCTGGAGCATGGTCCGCGCCAAGGCGGTCTGCTCAGCCTCCACCAGCGCCGTGCAGACCTCCCGCCAGGCGCGGGATCGGGGACGGGCCAGCACCACTTGCACCGCCTGCTCCGGGTCGCCCGCGCGCACCAGGGCCACACCGATCGCCTCAAGCTCGCCGTGGGCACCACCGAGGTCGTGGTCCACCAGGTGCTCGGCTTGGTCGAGGAGACGCCACGCCTGCTCGACATCCCCCCAGCGGGTCGCGGCCTCCGCGGCCCACGCCAGGACCAGCGCCCGGGTGCCCGGGTAGTCGACCTCGTCGGCGAGCGCGGTGAACCGGCCGGCGACGTCCGGACCGGTCGGCCGCTGCACGTGCAGCAACCGCGCCCGGTCCACCGGATCGGCGACGTGAGCGGCGAGGTGACCCGCGCGTTCGAGGTCGCCGAGTTCGACCGACTTGACCGCCGTGTCCACCAGCCCCGAGGTCAGGAGTTCCGACGGTCCCGGCTCCGCAGCGCCACCTCGGCGTCCTCCACCAGGCGGCGGGCCCGGCCGACCTCGCCGACCCGGATCAGGGCCGCGCCGACCGCCGTCAGGGCCTGTGCCCGGTAGTCGGCTCGGTCGACCCCGTAGGCGAGCTCCTCGGCCTCGTCCCACCGGCCCGCGGCGCACAGGGCTTCCGCCATCTGCGGCGCCACGGCGCCCGCCCGGGTGTCGCGGTGCAACTCCTCGACGACGGCCACCGCCGCGTCGTGGTGACCGTGCTCCGCCAGGACCACGGCGGCGGCCGCCGACGTCGGGGTCGAATCTGAGTCGACCCCCACCTCCAGCGATGGTCGGCCGAGCCGGGCGACCTCCACCGCCTCTCGTGGTCGGCCGCGCCGGGCGTAGCCGAGCACGAGGTGCCGCACGACTCCGCCGATCATGAACGTCCCGGTGACGCGGTCGGCGACACGCCGGGCCGCGCGCAGGTGCCCGAGCACCGCGAGGACTTCTGCCGCCTGCGTCGCGGTCCAGACGTTGTCGTCGGCCTCTCGTGCGTACGTGAGGGCGGTACGCCGGGCGAACCAGCGGGCACGCCACCCCGCGCCACCGGGGAAGCGGACCAACGCCTGCGCGACGGACAGCTTGGTCACGACGCTCAACGGGCGTGCTTCGGCGATTGCCTTGGCCGCCAACGCGCCTCCGAGCCTGTGGTCCCCCGCCCGTCGTGCGACCGAGGAGTACCGGGCGTACGCCTCCGACTTCTCCACGGGCGGCACCAACGAGTCCGTCGCGGCCTGGTTGGCCAACGCGAGCGCGCGCTCGGACTCGCCGCGGGTGATCATCTGGTCGGCCGCGTTCAGCAGCGCGTGCGCCCACCACGGAGGATCGTCCAACTCTTGGCCGACCGCCTCGGCCCAGGTCGGCTCGCCTGCCATGACCAGCACCTCGACGACGGTCGCCAGCATGCTACGGCGTTCCAGGTGCAGGGACTCCGACTGCACGGCCGCCAGCGCGTGCCGCACCGCCTCGGCGGCCAGGTCGCGGTGGCCGGCCGCGAACAGCTCCTCGGCGACCCGCACCAACGCTTTGAACGGCTGCCACACCGACCTGGCCAGGGCCAGGGCGCGGGCGGCGCTGCCCAGCGACACCCACAACGCGGGTAGCTCGTCGGGCACACCCGCGCTGTGAGCGGAGAGCACCTCGTGCCGCACGGCTAGCCTGGCCAGAGCACCCAGGTCGGGCTGTTCCCGGGCGGCGAGGGCTTCGCTCAAGGAGCGGATCTCGTCCAGCGCGTGCGCGTCACCGCCGGACATGTCCAGCATCCGCTCCTGGCGGTCGGGGTCGGTGCACAGCGCCAGCGCGCGATCGAACTCGCCGATGGCCACGAGCACCGCGTGGTAGCCGCGCAGCAGGTACTCGGGCGTGTCGGCCGGCCAGCCGCGATCGCGGTATTCATCCGCCCACGCGTGCAGGCGGCGGCGGTACTCGACGATCCGCTCGCCCAGGTGGTCGACCACGGCCACCTGTAGTTCCTCGTGACCGAGCAGGTACACGTCCGGCAACGTCCCCGGCCGGAAGTGGCTCCCGCGCCGGGTGAAGCTCCGCCCGGCGACGGTCCGCAGCTGCTCCTCGACCTCGGCCCGGCTCAACCCGGTCAACCCGGCCAGGTCGTCACCGGTCAGACCACCACCCGAAGCGGCGAGCAGACCCAGCAGGTCCGACCCGACGGCCGAGCCGTGCAGCAGCCGCGTGACCTCGCGTTCCATGCTGTCCCGCACGACCCGCGCCGCTGCCGACGGCGCCAGGCGGCGCACCACGGCGGGATCACGCAACGGGTGGTGCTCCGGCACGTCACCCGGCAGGGGCGGGTTCGGCCGTCCCGACACCACGATCCGCATACCCGCCGGGGGAGCGACGGGCAGCAGGGCCGCGATGCTCCGGTCCTCGCCTGCTCCCGCCACCGCCGCCGAGTCCTCGTCCAGGCCGTCGACCACCAGCACCAGCGTCTCCCCGCGGCCGGCGCAGGCGTGCGCGGCGGTGTCCAGCAGGCCGAGCAGGCGAGTCTCCCGCGCGGTGTCGGCGGCGGGCTCCGGCACCGTGAGCAGACCGGTGAGCTGCTCCAGGACGTGGTCCACGAACGCGGCCCTGGTGTTCTGGCCGGCCAACCGCGCCGTGACGAAGAACGACACCACGCGCACCCCGGCAGGCGGGTTGAGGGCGAACCACGCCAGCAACGCGGTCTTGCCGGACCACGCGGGCGCCTGCCACCACCGGTAGGCGCCACCCTCACCGGTGCAGAACGCCGCCAACTCGGCCAGCTCGCGGTCGCGCTCCACCAGTTCGGCCGGCGCTATCCGCCGCACCTGGTGCAGGTAGCCGCTGCGGACCGGTCGGCCCGGCCACACGTGCACGTCCCCGATGTGCACACCGGTGTTGGCGTACCCGCCCGGCCCGGCGATCGCATCACCGCTGCCGGTCACCTCTACGCGGCGGTCGCCCCTCATCGGACGCGCCTGATCCCCGCAGCACGCCGGCCCGTGTCCCGGAGGGCACGCGCCACCACCCACCCCCGCGCGTTCACTACAACAGTCCCTCGACTTCCTCGATCACGAGCCGGAAGGCCCGGTGCGAAGTCCGTGCCAGCGCGGGAAGCCCGACCGTCCACCGGTCCGAGGCCAGCAGCTTCACCACCAGTCGACGGCGCACGGCCGGAACGTGCGTCGCCGTCAACGCCAACACCTCCGCCCACCGATCGGGGTCGTCGATGCCCTCCGCCAGTGCTTCCGCCCGCCGCGCGAAGTCCAGCGAATCGTGCATGGCGGCCAGGTGGGCGAACACCAGCGCGCGGTCACGCGGAGCCGCCGCCAGTTGCCAGATCCGGTCGGCGTGCGCGGCGGACTCCGAGAGCCGTGCCAAATCGAAGGCGATCCACGCGCGTTCCAGCTCGTGCCCCTCCTCGGCCAGGGACAACGCGCGCTCGATGTCGCCGATGGCGCCGAACGCGCCCACCACCCAGCCCAGACCGTTGCCCTGTTGCCCCCGAGTCCGGATGGTCCGCATGACGGCGTACGAACGCTCCGCGAAGTCCCTTGCCAGCTCCGGGTCCTTGCTGCCCGTCGCCATCTCGGCCCAAGCCCTGACCTGGTGATGAGGCGCGACGATCCTGGTGGCGACCGCCGCGCCGCGTGTCGTGTCCCCGGCGGCGGCACAGGCCGCCACCAGCTTGACCAGCTGCGCCTCCGGATCCCAGTGCGCCGGGATCGCGTCGAAGACGTGCTCCACCCGGTTGACGAGCCGTTCCACCTGGCCGAGGTCACCGGCCAGCGCCGCCGCGTGCGCCAGGTCGGCTCCCACGTCGGCCGCGTGCAAGGGGTCGGTGATCCCCGCCGCGGCGGCTTCGGCGGCCCCGAGGTCGCCACCGGCGATCAGCGCCCGGACGACCTGCGCGTGGAGCCTCGGGCCGAGGTAGTCGTCGGCGAACCACTGCTCGACACCGGTGGTCAACGACGTCACGACCTCCGTGCACCCGCGGACCGCGGTTGCCAACGCCGTCAGCACGATCACCCGCTCGACGTCGTCGGCGATCCGCGACGACATGAAGGTCCCGCAGTGCGCCAAGTCGTTCATCGCTTCGGTGTCGCCGATGTCGGCGGCGGCCTGCATGGCGTCGGTGAGCAACGGGAACACCGCCGTGGCCGGGAACCGGACCCGCGCGACGTCCGCGGCGTGCAGCGCTATGTACTCGGCGTCCTCCTGCTCATCACGTGCGGCACAGTGCTCCGCGATCCTGGTGAGGGCGGCCACCCGGTGGGCGTCGTCGGTGATCTGCTCGACGATCTGCATGGCGAAGTGCCATTCATCGCCCTGGGCGAGGTGGGAAGCCAGGTCCTCCAAGGCCCGCGATCCCCGGTTGAACCGCAGCGAGTGCGCCTCCCTGAGGATCTCGTACGCTCCGCTGAGCATGTCGTCCCGAGCACCGCGGTATGCGGCCTGGTGCACGTACTCCAGCAGCGCGAGCACGCGGGACCAGGTGTCGGTGCTCGCCTCCGGCCACGGCACCGGCTCGGGGGACGGCGCTTCCGCGGCGGGCAGCACCCCGTCGCGCAAGGCGCGGATCGCGTTCCCGCGCCTCTCCGCATCGGGTATCGACAACGCGAGGGACTCCGCGATCGACTCGTGTCCCAGCCGGGCCAACAACGCCGGCAACCGTTCCGGAACCGCGGCGTTGCGCCACGCGAGGTGGCTGCGGTGCACCGCGAGCCGGGTCAACGCCTCCAGGTCCGGCTCGCCCCGGTGGATCAGCGCCCGCCACGTCCTGTCGATCTCGGAGAGGCCGATCGCATCGCCACCGGACAGGTCGAGCAGGGTTCCGTGCCGTGCGGGATCTGCGGCGCAGTCCACCATCCGGTCCACGTCACCGAGGCGGACCAGCAGGCGGAAGTAGCCGTTCAGCAGGTATTCCGGGGTGTTCTGGGGCCAGAACCGCTCCCGGTAGCGATCCGCCCAGTCATGGAGTCGACCGTGCAGCCCGTCGAGTTCGTCCGCCACGAACTCCAGCGCCTCGACCTGGAGTTCCTCGTGGCCGAGGAGGTACACGACCGCGTCCGGCGCCCACTGCGCGGGTCGTGGCAGGTAACTGCGGCCCGCCACCGAGGCGAGGTGGTCGTCCACCTGCCGGCGCGGTCGTCCGGTCAGTTCCGCCAGGTCGGCCGCCGACAGACCACCGCCCGCCGCGACGACCAGGCCGAGGAGGTCCCGTTCCTCCGGCGACCCCTGCATCAGGCGCCTGAGCTCGCGTTCCATGTCGACGCGGACGACCTTGGCCTGGAGGGAGGGCCCCAACCGGCGGGTCACGGACGCGTCGCGCAGCGGGTGGTCGTCGGGCACGTCCGCGGGCAGGGTCGGGTTCAGCCTGCTCGCCACCACCACCCGCATCCCGGCCGGCGGCGACGCGGGCAGCAGGGCCGCGATGCTGTGGACCTCGCCGGTCCCGTCGACGTTGTGGTCCTCGTCCAGCCCGTCCACGACGAGCACGAGCCGTTCACCGGCGCGCTCGCGCGCCTCGGCGGCTTCGCGGAGCAGCCCGCGCAGGTGGATGTGGCCGGCGGCGGGCAGCGGCTCCCCGAGCAGGTCCGCGAGTTGCTCCACGACGGTCCTGACGAACGCGTCGGCGTTGTTCTGCGCCGAATAGCGGGAGGTCACGAAGAAGGACACGATCCGCACCCCGGGCGGCGGGTGGAGCACGAACCACGACATCAGGGCCGATTTGCCCGTCCAGGCATCGGCCTGCCACCAGAGGTAGCCCGCCTCCGGCTCCGGGTCGGCGGTGCAGAAGTCGGCGAGCTCGTCCAACTCGCGCGCCCGTCCGACCAGTCGCTCGGGGGCGAGAGCGCGCACTTCTTCCAAGTACCGCGAACGCGCGGGCTGCGCCACCGTGACATCGCCGATGTGGATACCGCTGTTGGCGTAGCCGCCCCTGCCGGCGACCGCCTTACCGGTCCGCGACGCGGAGAGCCGGCGCCTCGGCGGACGCGGGCCGCTCATCGCACGGGTCGCCGCGAGGCCGGATGCACGACCGCACGATAGCAAGGCGCCTTCACGCCCAACGGAAAACTCGCCCGGAATACACGACACAGGATGTCGTGATTGGTTGGGAGGCTTGTCCTCAAGACGTCGAAGGTGCCGGCTACCGAGCCGGCGGACGTAGGTGTCCTCAGTGGACCGAATGGAGCTGATGTGGCAGTGCAGCGAACGGCCGTCAACCCGGTGACGTGGTCGGTCAAGATGGGATTCAACCAGGGTGAGCTGGTCTCCGGGCACACCCGGACCCTGTACTGCTCCGGGCAGACCGCGATGAACGGCGACGGCGAGCCCCAGCACGCCGGTGACATGGCGGCGCAGCTGGCGCTGAGCGTCGACAGCCTGGAGGCCGTGCTCGGCGAGGCGGGCATGTCCCTCGCGGACCTCGTCCGGCTCAACGTCTACACCACCGACGTCGACCTGCTGTTCCGGCACTACGGCGTGCTGGCGTCGCGGTTGGGCGCCGCCGGGGTGGCGCCGAGCATGACGATGCTCGGGGTGGCGCGGCTGGCGATCCCCGACCTGATGGTCGAGTTGGAGGGAACCGCCGTCGCGTGACGCCACCTCCCCGCCCGTTCGCGGACGTGCGGTGGGTGCCGTCAGGGCGGCCTGGGAGGACGGGGCCGCCCTGACGGCGGAGGTGTCCGCCTTGCCGGGTCTCCAGGACGCCGGCGCCGCGGACGTGACAGTGGTCGAGTGGCCGGCGGGATCGGTGGTGGACAGGGGCCGGCGGTCGGCGGGTCGGTGGTGGACAGGGTCGGTGGTCGGCGGGTCGGTGGTGGACAGGGTCGGTGGTGGACGGCGGTCGGTGGCCGGTGGTCGAGGGCCGGCGGGGTCAGCGGCGGGCGGCGTTGTCCGGGCGCCGGCCGAGGAAGACCTCGACGTCGTGCGCGTAGCCGGTGGCGATGCGGGTGAGGACGTCGCGCTGGACGCGCAGGAACGCGTTCTCGGTGCGCAGCCAGACCAGCTCGTCACGTTCCTCGTCGGTCAGCGGGACGCTGCGGTCGACGGGTTCCGCGGTGTCCATGCGGTCCTCCTCAGCGCAGCGGGTCCAACGCCCTCAGCGCCTCGGGTTGTTTGCCGGTGGTGATCTGCTCGGCCAACAGTCGCCCGGTGACCGGGCCCTGGGCCAGGCCCCACATGCCGTGCCCGCCGGCGACGTAGACGCGCGGCACGCGCACCGCCCCGACCAGCGCGCGTCCGTCGGGCGTGACCGGCCGGGGGCCGACCCACACGTCGCGGCGTTCGTCCCAGCGCACGCCGTCGAGCAGCGGGCGGGCAGAGGCGGTGATCGCCTCCAGCCGGGCGTGGACGCCGGGGGCGTCGGGGTCGCGGAACTCCATCGTGCCCGCCACCCGCAACCCGTCCTGGTAGGGCGTGCACGCCACGCGTGCTTCCGGCAGGTAGACCGGACCGGGTACCGGGCGCTCCACGGGCACGGTGAACGAGTAGCCGCGGCCCGCGCGCACCGGCGTGCGCACGCCCCAGCGGCGGGCGAGGCGGGACAGCCAGGCGCCGGTGGCGACCACGGCGACCTCGGCGTGCACGGCGGCGCCGTGGCGCGGGTGGACCGTGACGCCCCTGCCGTGGCCGCGGATGTCGGTGACCTCGAACAGGCGGATCGTGGCGCCGCGCGCCACCACCGACCGGGCCAGCGCCCGCACGAAGGCGCCCGGGTCGACGTAGCGCTGGCCGTCGACCCGCACGCCTGCGGTGAGGGCGGGCGAGGCCAGGGGTACGTGCTCGCGCAACCCGTCGCCGTCCAGCTCGACGTGCTCGACCGGCTGTCCGGCGTCGGCCATCCTGTCCAGTTCCCGCAGCAGCCCCCGGGCCTGGCGTGGCGTCTCGAACGCGGCCGTGATCGGCGCGTCGACGGTGGGTGCGTGCACGCCGTTGGCGGTGAGCACGTCGAACGCCTCGACGCACTCCGCGTTCAGCGGCAGGTTGGCGGCCACCGCGCGCCCCCACGACGACCAGCGGCAGTTCGCCGCGAACCTGGTCAGGAACGACCACAGGCCGGGGTCGGCGGTCAGCGGGACGTGCAGCGGCGCGGTCGGGTTCAGCAGCGAGCGCAGGCCGTAGCGCAGCACGGTCGGTTCGTTGAGCGGGATGGCGAGACCGGGGGCGATCCACCCGGCGTTGCCCCACGACGCGCCGGCGGCCACGCCGGTCCGGTCGACCACGGTCACCTCGACGCCGCGTTCCTGGAGGAACCACGCCGTCGACAGACCCACGATGCCCGCGCCGACCACGACCGCCGACCGGGGTCCGCCGTCGATGCGCTCGACGTCGACCATGACCACCTCCACCGGGACGAGTGCTGCTGTCGAAGCCAGCTTCGCCCCGAGGACCCCGGACACCGCTGTCCGTTCCCGTCAATCCGGCCCGGTGGTTTTGTCCGATCCCGACAACGGGTGGTCAGTCGTCCCCGGCGACGGCGAGGTCGATGATCATGGCGAGCCGCTTGCGGTCGTCGTCCAGGTCCAGCGGGGTCACCTCGGCCATCTTGCGCAGCCGGTAGCGGATGGTGTTCGGGTGCACGCCGAGCCGGTCGCCCGCACGGGCCAGGTCGCCCTGGGATCCCAGCCACGCGCGCAGCGTCGCCACGTAGTGCGTGGCGTGGGCGTCGTCGTGGCGGCGCAGCTCGGCCACCGGTCCCCGCGACGGGGTCCGACCCGCCCGCGCGGCGTCGCGCAGGCGTTGCAGCAGGATGTCGTCCCACGACTCGTCGTACGCCGGGAGCGCCGCGTCCGGTGGGCGTGCTTCGTGCAGCGCCAGGCACTCGTCGGCCTCCTGCCTGCTCGCGGGCAGCTCGGTCGCGGACGCGGTTCCGCCGATGCCCGCGGTCACCGTCACCTGCGGGGGCAGCGCGGCGCACAACGCGGCCACCCACTCCCGCGCGGTGTCGGCCCGCTCGCCGGGCAGGATCGTGTAGAGCGTGGTGCCGGCGAGCGTGCTGCGCCCCGGCCTCGACCAGCCGAACCCGGTGGTGGCCCGTTCGAACGCGAGCAGCAGCGCGGCGTGGCGCTCGTCGGCGATGTGCGCCCGGACCGCGATGACCCGCAGCGGCTCCTGGGGCAGGCCCAGCCGGCTGACCACCGTCGCGGCGTCCGCGGTGCCCTCCAGCAGGCGGATCGCCAGGTCGGATTCGACCTGCCGCTCCAGGTCGGCGCTGGCCCGCCAGCGCAGCAGGTGCAGCGCCACCGTGCGGGCGCCCTCGACCAGCGCGGCCCGGCGCGCGCCGGTCAGCGCACTGCCGCAGCTCACCCACACCGCGCCCAGCAGCTCCCGGCCCGCGCGCACCGCCACCACCATGCGGCCGGTCAGGCCGTGCGCCGGGTCCGGGGCGACGAACAGCGGCCCGTCGTGGGCGGCGAGGTGGGCGGACACGCCCCGGTCGTCGAGCAGCGCCCGCAGCCGCTCAGGGGCCTGACGGCCCAGGATCGTCTCCAGGCGGGCCTGGTCGGCGTCCTGCTGTGCGCCGGAGTAGGCCAGCACCCGCGAGGACCGGTCCTCGATGGTCACCGCGCCGCCGACCGCGTCGGCCAGGCTGTCGGCCAGGGCGAACAGGTCGGTCGGCCCCCGCCCGGACTCGGTCTCGCGCCCCTCCAGCACCAGGCCGTAGACCACCCCCGCCAGCTGGCTCCAGGACACCTCGGGGTCGACGACCAGCACGGCGACGCCCTCGGCCTGCCCGAACGCGACGGCCTCGCCGCCGACCTCGTCGTCGCCGTGGACCAACACCACGCTCGCCCGTGCCGACACCGCCCACTCCACGGCCCGGTGCACGGACCCGGCGCCCACGGCCAGGAACACGTCCCCGGCCACCGCGCGGGCGGCGGTGGACTCGCGCAGCACCACACTGCGCAACTCCGTCGACCGCGACACCGGACAGCACACCAGGCGCACCCCGTAGCCGCCCAGCACGTTCACCAGGCGGTCCAGACTGATCATGAGCACCCCTGTCCGACTCCGGGTGCCCACCGTAACCGCAGGTGGCCGACGTCATCCGGCGCAGCGGGTGGCCGCACGGGACGTGGTGGTCAACGACGGGCGTCCGAGCGGTGCCGTTCGAGTGCCGCGCGGAGCCGGTCCAGCCCCTCGACGCCCAGCCGGTGCCCGTCCGGGAGCTGGTCGCCCCGGTCCCAGCGCCACGTCGTGACCATCGCCAGGATGAGGATCCGGCACTCCCGCAGCACGTCCTGATCGACACCGGGGTAGTGCGCGGCGACTTCCTCGGGCGCGTGGGCGAGGTCGAACTCGACGGGACCGCGGCAGCACGTCTCGAGGTCCACGAACAGCAGCCCGTCCGCCGTGGGGAGCACGTTGCCCGGGTGCGGCTCGCCGTGCAGCAGCTGCTCGGCGAGGCCGCGTTCGCCGATCGCGCGTCTCGTGCTGCGCAACGCGTCGGCGAGGAGCTCGCGGTCGGCGTCGACGAGCGCCGGAGTGAGGTCGCGGTCGGCCACGAGCCGTTGCGCCTCCTCGATCCGATCCGTGAAGTGCGGCGTGCGGACGTCGAGCTCGCGCATCCCGGCGTGCAGCCGTCGGAGCGCGTCGGCGTAGTCGGCCGGCGGGACCTCCTGCCGCGTCACGGGTTCGTGGTAGGTCCACAGCGTGATGACGAAGCCGTCACGCTCGTACACGCGTGGCTCCACCCGCGGCTCCAGGGCGGCCACCGGACACCCGACCCCGGCGAGCCGTTGGGCGAGCTCGACCTCGAACCGCGCGACCTGCCGCGCCACGGGCCCCACCTGGGCCAGGACGTCGCACGGCAGCAGCCGCAGGGTGAGCCGGTTCGAGTCCTGGAGGACGACCGCCTCGTCGACCACCAGACCGAGCTCGGCGGCCGTGGAAACGGTCGCGGTCACCGCACGTGCGGCGTCTGCTGCCTTCATCGTCGCCCTCCCCACACCGTGCGGCACCCTACGGACCACCACGCCGCCTGACGACAACATTTCCGCGCGCCCGGCGGGGGAGCCGCAGCCTCATTCCTGTGCTTTGCCCCCGGTGACGCGGGACAGTGCCAGGGCGATGAGGATGATCGTGCCGTTGAGGGCGCCGATCCACTGCGCGGGGACGCCGCCGAGGGTGAGCACGTTCTGGATCATGAACAGCAGCAGGATGCCGGTGAAGGCGCCGAACATCGTGCCCTTGCCGCCGTTGAGGCTGATGCCGCCGATGACGGCCGCGGCGAACACGGTGAAGATGTAACCGTTGCCCTGGCCCGAGGCGACCGAGGCCAGCCGTCCGGACAGCAGCAGGCCGCTGAGGGCCGCCAGCAGGCTCGCGGTCACCAGCACGATCCACAGCACGCGGTCGGTGCGGATGCCGGCCGCCTTCGACGCGTCGACGTTGCCGCCGATGGCGTAGAGGGACCGGCCGAAGCTGGTGAAGCCGAGCACCACGATCCCGGCGGCGAACAGGACCAGGCACAGCCACACCGACGCGGGCACGCCGAGCCACTGGGTGCTACCCAGGTAGAGCATCGACTCCGGGAGCCGGAAGAACGTCTGGCCACCGGAGATGCCGGTGAGGATGCCGCGCAGCACGATCAGCATGCCGAGCGTCACGATGAAGCCGTTGAGCCCGAACCGGATGATGAACAGCGCGTTGACGACGCCGATCAGGACGCCGACCGCCAACGTGACGGGCACCGACCAGCCCCCCGGCAGCAGGCCCAGCCCGTGGCCCGCGCCCACGGGCACGGTGAGCCACGCGGCGACGCCGGGCGCGAGGCCGACGGTGGACTCCAGGGAGAGGTCCATCTTCTTCACGATCAGCACCAGTGCCTGGGCCAGCACCAGGACCGCGATCTCGGACATGGTCTGCAGGATGTTGACGAGGTTGTCGGCCTGCAGGAACACCGGGCTGACGAGCTGCCCGACGATGGCTATCGCGATGATCGCGGGGATGAGCGCCAGGTCGCGCAGGCGGGCGAAGGCGAGCCGCCGCCCACCGGCACGCCGGGCGGACGGGCCCTTCCCGCCGGGATCGGCGGTCGAGCCGTTCCCGGTGACCGCGGCCGCGGTCGTGGTCTCAGGCATCGAGGTCCACTCCTTCCATCGCGGCCACGAGCTGGTGGTCGTGCCAGCCGCGGGCGGTCTCGGCGACCACGCGGCCCTGGAACACCACCAGGACCCGGTCGCACAGGCGCAGGTCGTCGAGTTCGTCGGAGGCGATGAGCACGCCGGTGCCGGACTCGGCGATCTCCTCGACCTTGCCGAGGAGGAACTCCTTCGACCGCACGTCGACGCCGGCGGTCGGGTTGATCAGCACGAGCACCTCGGCGTCGCCTGCCAGGGCGCGCGCCATGACGACCTTCTGCTGGTTGCCGCCGGAGAGACCGGAGACCGGCAGCTCGGGCCCCGGTGTCTTGATCGCGAGCTTCCCGATCATGGACCTGGCGACGTCGTCACGGCGGCGGCCGTCGATGAACCCGGCCCGGCCGAGCCGTTCCGGGATGGTCAGGGTCGCGTTGTCCGCGATGGACATCTCCGGCACGAGACCCTGGTGGTGCCGGTCCTGCGGGACGAACCCGACGCCCGCCTTCAGCGCGGCGGGCACGCTGCCCGGCCGGGGCCGTGAGCCCGCGACCTCCACGGTGCCGCGGGCGGCCGCCCGCAACCCGACGACGGTCTCCGCGATCTCGACGCGGCCGCTGCTCGCCGCGCCGGCGAGACCGACGATCTCCCCGGCGCGGACGCGGAACGACACGTCGTCGTACGCACCGGGCAGGGACGCGCCGTCCACCTTGAGCACGTCGGCGGCGTCCTCCGACGGGCCGCGCCGCGCACCACCGACCTCCGCCGCGGCCTCGCCGGTCATGGCCGCGACCAGCTCGGCGCGCGGCAGCTCGTCGACCGGGGCGGTCAGGATGTGCCTGGCGTCGCGGAACACCGTCACCGTGTCGCAGATCTCGTAGATCTCCTGCAGGTGGTGGCTGATGAACAGGAACGTGACGCCCTGCTGCTGGAGGTCGTCGATCCGGGCGAACAGCCGGTTGATGGCGGCCGCGTCCAGCTGGGCCGTCGGCTCGTCCAGGATGATGAAGCGCGCACCGAACGACAGCGCCCTGGCGATCTCCACGAACTGCCGCTGCTCCACGTCCAGCTCCCGCGCGGGCGTGCGCACGTCCACGTCGACCGACCAGGTGTCGAGCAGTTCCCGTGCCCGGTCGCGCACCGTCTTCCAGCTGATCAACCCGCCGCGGCCGCGGTCGTGCCGGTTGAGGAACAGGTTCTCGGCGACGGTCAGCTCGGGGATGATCGTGGACTTCTGGTAGACGCACGCCACCCGCTGCCGCCAGGCGTCGCGGTCGGCCAGCCGCGGTGCGGGTTCGCCGCCGAACCTGATCGTGCCCTCGTCCGGCGGTTGGAGCCCGGTGAGGATGGCCACCAGGGTCGACTTGCCCGCTCCGTTGCGCCCGACCAGGGCGTGGGTCTGCCCGGGTTCGATCCTGATGGCGGCCTCGTGCAGCGCCACCGTGGACCCGAACCGCTTCGTTATCCCCGTCGCCTCGGCAACGGGCGCAGTCGTAGCCATCTCGCGTGTCGCCTTCCCGGTCAACCGAGCTTGTTGCCCCACAACGACTGGTCGTCGCTCTTGAGGCTCGCAACGCCGTCGTAGGTGCCGCCGTCCGCGGTCACCAGGGGAGCAGAGAGCTGGTCCTCCAGCAGACCGTCGCGGACCTGGATGATCGTGCTGTCGTGGTCGGTCTTGCCGGGGGCGAAGGTCTTGCCCTCGATCGCGGCCTTGAGGTAGTGCAGGGCGTACTTGGCGTAGAGGTCGGCCGGCTGGGACACGGTGGCGTCGATCCGCCCCTCGGCGATGTTCTTGAGCTCCTCAGGGATCCCGTCGTTGGAGACCACGAACACGTGCTTGGGGTCCTCCGGGCCGACCAGCAGGTCCTTCTGCTTGAGCACCTGGAGGGTGCCGGCGAGCGCGAAGCTGGACTGCATGTAGACGCCCTTGATGTCAGGGTGGGCGGTGAGGTCGGTCTGGAGCTTCTGCGCCGCGATCGCGCCGTCCCAGTTCGTGGCCTCGCCGAACACCGTGATGCCGGGGTACTCGGACTTCATGCAGTCGTTGAACGCCTCGGTGCGGTCGCGGCCGTTGATCGAGGCGAGGTCGCCCTGCAGCATCACGACCTTGCCCTTGCCGCCGAGCTTGGCGCCGAGGAACCGGCAGGCCTTCTCGCCGTACGCGCGGTTGTCGGCCCGGACCACCATGTACACGTTGCCGGTGTCGGGTCGGGTGTCCACGGTGACCACCGGGATCTTCTTCGCCTCCAGCTGGTCCAGCGTGGGCGCGATGGCCGCGGTGTCCTGCGGCGCCATCGCGACGCCCTTGACGCCCTGGCTGATGAACGTCTGGGCGTTGGCGGTGAGCTTGGCGACGTCGTTCTGCGAGTTGGTGGTCTTGAGTTCGAGGCCGAGCTCGTCGGCGAACCCCGGGCTGTACTGGATGTAGGAGTTCCAGAAGTCGGTGTCGGACCGGGGGTAGTCGACGCCGACCACCGGCGCGCCGCCCGCGGCTCCCGGCCCGGAGTCCGGTGTGCCACAGGCGCTGAGCGCGGCGGTGAGGGTGGCGACGGCGGCGAGGCGCGCGCGGGTTCTGGTCTGCACGGCGGTTCTCCTAGCGTGCGGTGTGGTTCGGAGGGGCGGGCGAGGGGTGCTGTGCCGGGTACGAGCCGTTCAGGTCGCCGTCGACCGCGAGGTCGGTGCCGGTGCGCTCACGCGGTGGCCTGCCGTTGCCAGACCGGCCCGTCCGGGAAGCGGTGGGCCGCGATGGACGCGGGGTGCAGTTCGGCGCTGATGCCGGGCGCGGTCGGGGCGAGGTAGCGGCCGGCGCGGATCCGCACCGGGTCGGTGAAGTGCTCGTGCAGGTGGTCGACGTACTCGATGACGCGGTCCTCGGTCGTGCCGCTGACGGCCACGTAGTCGAACATCGCGAGGTGTTGCACCATCTCGCACAGTCCGACGCCGCCCGCGTGCGGGCAGACGGGGATGCCGAACTTGGCGGCCAGCAGCACGATGGCGACGTTCTCGGTGACGCCCGCGGTGCGGCTGGCGTCGAGTTGCAGGATGTCCAGGGCGCCCGCCTGGAGCAGTTGCTTGAACATCACCTGGTTGTGGGTGTGCTCACCGGTGGCCACCTTCACCGGCGCCAGCGCCCGCCGGATGGCGGCGTGGCCGAGGATGTCGTCGGGCGAGGTGGGCTCCTCGATCCAGTACGGGTCGTACTGCACCAGGGCGGACATCCAGTCGATCGCCTGCCGCACGCCCCACGCCTGGTTGGCGTCGACGGCGATCCGGATGTCCGGTCCGACCGCCTCGCGGGCCAGCCGCAGGCGGCGGCGGTCGTCGGCCCGGTCGGCACCCACCTTGAGCTTGATCTGGGTGAAGCCCTCGGCGACCGCCTCCTTCGACAGGCGCACGAGCTTCTCGTCGTCGTAGCCGAGCCAGCCGGGCGTGGTCGTGTACGCCGGGTAGCCGTGCCGCAGGAGGTGGGCGGTGCGCTCGGCACGCCCGGGTTCGGCCCGGCGGAGGATGGCGAGCGCCTCGTCGCGGGTGAGGGCGTCTTCGAGGTAGCGGAAGTCGACCAGGTCGACCAGCCGCTCCGGGGACAGCTCGGAGAGCAGCTGCCACACGGGCTTGCCCTCGCGCCGCCCGTACAGGTCCCAGACGGCGTTGACGATCGCGGCGGCGGCCATGTGGATGGCGCCCTTCTCCGGTCCGAGCCAGCGCAGCTGGCTGTCGCCGGTCAGCCGCCGCGAGAACGCGCCGAGGTCGCCGAGCACCTCGTCCACGGACAGGCCGGTGACCAGCGGCGCCAACGCGCGCACCGCGGCGACCTCGACCTCGTTGCCCCGTCCCACGGTGAACGCGAGTCCGTGCCCCTCGGCCCCGGCGCTGGTGCGGATCGTCACGTAGGCGGCCGAGTAGTCGGGTTCGGGGTTCATGGCGTCGGAGCCGTCGAGTTCGAGCGAGGTCGGGAACCGCACGTCGACCGCGTCGACCGCGGAGATCAGTTCAGTCATCGTGCGGGGCACCTTCGGTCCGAGCGCCCCCACGTCGGTTCGACGGCATGGCAACCACCCCTCGTCGTGTGTCGCCGGCAAGTCAGCGGTGCGACGAACCGCCCCTGGACATGGGATGAATGTATAGGCTCTCGGTGGGGTGATGTCCAGATCGATCGGCCGATTCGGTCCGGAAAACCCACGAATCTGGCTGCTGGACTGGATCTGGGGCTGGTCGGCGGTGTTCATGCGACATCCCATGTCTTTCCCAGAGATGGGATGTATTGCTAGCCTGCCCCGGCGCCGATGCCACGTTCCCGGGAGAGCCACCGAATGTCACTGACCGACAAGGCCATCGACCGCATCAGGGACATGATCCAGTCCGGTGAGCTGCCACCCGGGTCCAAGCTGCCCCCGGAGCAGCAGTTGGCCGCCGAGCTGGGCCTGTCCCGGAACCTGATGCGGGAGGCGGTCAAGGCGCTCGTCGTCGCCCGGGTGCTGGAGATCCGGCGGGGCGACGGCACCTACGTGACCAGCCTGGAACCGGAGGTGCTGCTCGGCAGCATCGCCTCCGCGGTGGAGCTGCTCAGGGGCGACACCCTGCTGGAGCTCACCGAGGTGCGCCTGCTGTTCGAACCGGTCGCCACCGGGCTCGCCGCCACCCGCATCTCCGCCGCCGAACTGGCCGAGGTCGAACGCCACCTCCTCGCGATGCGTCTCGCCCGCGACGACGTGGAACTGCTCAACAAGCACGACGCCGCGTTCCACCGGGCGGTCGTGGCGGCCACCGGCAACGTCACGCTGACGACCCTGCTGGAAGGCATCTCCGGCCCGACGGTGCGCGCCAGGGTCTGGCGCGGACTGGTCGACGACAACGCGGCGAGCCGCACCCTGGCCGAGCACGAGGCGATCTACCACGCCCTGGTCGACCGGGACGCCACCCTCGCGCAGGCCGCCGCGCTGGTGCACATCAGCACCACCGAGCGCTGGCTGCGCGAGCACGTGGACCGGGACGGCGACGCCCTGCCCACCGACGACCGGCCGCTGCCCGCCCGCCCCCGCCGAGGAGGAACCCGATGAGACCGCCGTGTGCGGGCCCGGTGAGCCGGGAACAGCACGCCCACGACCTGACGCCGCCGGCGGTCGGGCTCGGCCGGTCGCGGCACGTTCCCGGGCAGGCGTGATGGCCGCCGCGCAGCCGCAGTGGTTCGCCGAACGGGTGCCGCTGGGCCGCACGGACGTCACGGTGACCCGTCTCGGCCTGGGCACCGCGCCGCTGGCCGGGCTGTACGCGGAAGTCGTGGACGACCAGGCCGCCGCCACCCACGAAGCCGCGTGGGCAGCCGGCATCCGGTACTTCGACACCGCGCCGCACTACGGCGCCGGACTGGCCGAACGGCGCCTCGGCACGTTCCTCGCCGGTCGCCCCCGTGCGGAGGTCGCGGTGTCCACAAAGGTCGGTCGGCTGCTGGTGCCCGGCGAGACCCCGCCCGGCGGCGAGGGCTTCTTCTACGACGACCCCGGCGTGGTCCGGGTGCGGGACTACAGCGCCGAGGGCGTCTACCGGTCGCTCTCCGAGAGCCTGGAGCGGTCCGGCCTCGACTCCTTCGAGATCGTGCTGATCCACGACCCGGACGACCACTGGGAGGAGGCGGTCACCGGGGCGTACCCGGCGCTGGAGCGGCTGCGTGCCGAGGGCGCGGTGCGGGCGATCGGGGCGGGGATGAACCAGACGGCGATGCTCAGCCGGTTCGTCGCCGAGACCGACGTCGACTGCGTGCTCGTGGCAGGCCGGTACTCCCTGCTGGACCGCAGCGCGGCCGACGACCTGCTGCCGTTGTGCGGGAAGCGGCAGGTGGGTGTCATCGTCGGCGGCGTCTTCAACAGCGGCATCCTCGCGAACCCGGTCCCGGGGGCGATGTACAACTACTTCCCGGCCTCGGAGGAGGTGTTGCGACGCGCCCGTGCCCTGGCCGCCCGGTGCGCCGAGCACGGCGTGGCGCTCGCCGCCGCCGCGCTGCGGTTCCCCCTGCGGCACCCGGCGGTGACCACCGTGGTCGTCGGCGCCCGAAGCCCGCGCGAAGTCGCCGAGAACACCGCGCACGCCACCGCCGTGATCCCGGAGGCGCTGTGGGCCGAACTCGACGGACTGGACGACGCGGCGCCGTGACCCGGGAGACCCCGACCGGACCGGACGCGCTCGATCTCGGCCGGTGTCGGTGATCCGGGAGGCGTCGGGTGTGGCGTCGTCGGTGTCGGCGGCCGTGCTGTTGGTTCCCGGCACCGCTCGCGTTGCCCGATGATGCAGGCCATGGACGATCGGCGGCGTGTCCTCGTCGTGGCTTACGACGACGCGCAGATCCTCGACATCGCCTGCCCGGCGGGCGCCTTGGACATCGCCAACCGCTGTGGCGCGGCCCCGCCCTACGAGGTCGAGTTGGGCACCCTCGGCCGTCGGGCGGCCCGGAGTTCGGTCGGCATCACGCTGGGCGCCGGGCGCGGGCTGGAGGCGGTGACCGGACGCCTGGACACGCTGGTCGTCGTGGGCGGTGTGGGGTCGGAGCGGGCGGCGACCGACGAGCGACTGGTGGCGCAGGTGCGGCGGTTGGCCGCGCGCAGCAGGCGCGTCGCGTCGGTGTGCACCGGCACGGACGTGCTGGCCGCCGCCGGGTTGCTCGACGACCGCAGGGTGACCACGCACTGGGGCTACGGCGACCGGCTCGCCGCCCGCCACCCGGCGGTCGCGGTGGACGTGGGGCCCCTCTACATCCGCGACGGCAACGTCTACACCTCCGCCGGCGTCACCAGCGCGCTCGACCTCACCTTGTCGCTCATCGAGGACGACCACGGGTCCACCCTGGCCCGCGTCGTGGCCCGCGAGCTGGTCACCTACCTGCACCGGCCCGCCGACCAGGCGCAGATCAGCACGTTCCTGGCCGCGCCGCCGCCGGGTGACCGGCTGGTCCGGGACCTCACCGGCCACATCGCGGGTCACCTGGCCGAGGACCTGACGCCCGCGGCGCTGGCGGCCCGCGCGGGCGTGAGCACCCGGCACCTGACCCGCCTGTTCGCCTCCCACCTCGGGACGACACCGGCCCGCGCCGTGCGGTCGGCGCGCACGGAGGCGGCGGTCCACCTCGTGCGCTCCAGCGGACTGCCGCTGGACGCGGTCGCCCGCCGCTGCGGGTTCCGGTCGGCGCAGACGTTGCGGCAGGCGTTCCTGGACCACTACGGCGCGAACGGGGACACGATCCGCAGGATGCCGGACATGCCGCGGGCGCGCGTCCCCGCCGGTGGCGACACTCCGGTGCCATGACGCGATCGACGACACGCAGGACACTGCTCCGGGCGGGTGCGGCCACCGCCGCGCTCGCCGCCGCCGGCACGGCGCACGCCGGGACCGCGCGGGCCGACGCCGCACCGACCGGGCGTCCGCCCGGTGCCGGGCCGCGGATCGGCATCCTGCTCTACGAAGGCTTCAGCCTGCTCGACCCGGCCGGCCCCGCCGAGGTCCTGGCCCGGCTGCCCGGTGCCACCGTGACCATGGTCGCCGAGCGGCGCGGCCCGGTGCGCACCGACACGGGGGACGTGGCTCTGGTGGCCGACCGGTCGATCGCCGAGGTCGACGACCTGGACGTGGTGCTCGTCCCGGGTGCGGGGGAACGGGGCACGGTCGCGGCCATGGGCAACCCGGCGCTGCTGGACTGGATCCGCCGGGTCCACCGGCGCAGCAGCTGGACGACCTCGGTGTGCACCGGCTCGCTCGTCCTCGCCGCGGCGGGGTTGCTGGACGGGCGGGAGGCCACGACGTACTGGGCCTCGGCCGACTACCTGGGCACCGAGTTCGACGTGACCTACCGGGCCGAGCGCTACGTGCGCTCCGGGAAGATCATCACGGCCGCCGGCGTCTCGGCGGGCATCGACATGGCCCTGTACCTGGTGTCGCTGATGGCGGGGGAGACCACGGCGCGGGCGATCCAGCTGGCCGTCGAGTACGACCCGCGACCTCCGTTCGACTCGGGCAACGCCGCGCACGCCGACGCGGCACTCAAGTCGCTGGCCCTGCGGCTGCTCGCCGAGTCCCAGGTGTGACCGCGGAAGTCCCGTGCAGCCGCCCGTGAGACGGGGAAGGGGCGGGCAGCACGGCACCGTTGCGCCGCATGGGTGCCGGCAGCCGGACGGCGGTGCCCGAGGTGGTCGACGACGTCCGGGCCCCGTTGACCGGACCGGTGGTCCAGTAGCGGTCGGAGTCGCTGTCGGTGAGCACTGCGCGGAGTTCCGGGACGGCTTCGGCGGAGGCGCTCCGCCCTGCCGTCGACGCTGTCGTCCGACAAATTCGCTACCCGGCGGCCGGAGCGCCGTGGTAGATCACCGAGGTGCCAGAACTTGTGGAGTTCCCCGAGGTCCTGCGGCTGGTCGAAGACCGCTCGGCCGCGTTCCGCGCCGCGATCGCGTCCGCCCCCGACCTCGACGTCCAGGTCCCGACCTGCCCGGACTGGACGTTGCGCGAACTGGCGCAGCACCTCGGCGACGGCCGCCGCCGCCAGGCCGCCATCGTCGCGGCGGGCCCGGGCGCGGAGCCCCCGGCGAAGACGGACCCGAAGGGCGCCCCGACCGCGCCCCGCGACCGCGAAGCCCTGGACGCCTGGCTCGCCGAGTCGACCGAGCTCATGCTCGACGCGATGCGCGAGGCCGGCCCGGACCGCGGCTGCTGGACCTGGTGGGGCCGCTCGCAGGCCCCGCAGACCAGCGGGGCCGTGGCCCGGCACCAGGTCCAGGAGATCGCCGTCCACACCTACGACGCCCAGCTCACCCTGGGGGCCGCACGGCCGCTGCCGACGGACGTCGCGGTCGAGGGCGTCGACGAGTTCCTGACGACCGTCTCGGCGACGACCGTCCCCTGGCCGTTCAAGCCGGCGACCATCGACCTGCACGCGACCGAGGGCCGCTCCTGGCGCCTGACCCTCGACGCCCACGGCGTCCGCTGCGACGACCTCGCCGCCGACGCGGAACCGGGCGACATGGCGATGCGGGGCGCGGCGAGCGAACTGGTCCTCTACTTCTACGCGCGCGTCCCGCTCGACGGCCTGGAGACCACCGGCGACACCGAGCCGATGGAGCAGCTCGCGGACTGGGACCCGACCGCGTAGAACGGGCACCGGTGACGCACCTGTCGGTTGTGCGGGCACTCTTGCGGGCGCCACTGGACCGCGGGGTCGCGGACATCGCGCGGCTGGCCGCACGCCTCCCACACCGCACGTGCACGAATCGGTCCGGGTAGACGCCACCGGACGGCCCGTGTCGGACCCGCCTGGTCCGTACGGCGGCCGTCGTCCGCCTTCCCCACGGGGAGAATCGGGGTGTCGAAGGGGGCAACGTGCCACGTCTGGAACGTCCGCTGGCCGAAGAGGACACCCCGGTGCTGAAGTTCGCGGGCGACCTGCGGCGGTTGCGGCGTGTCGCGGGGTTGCCGTCCTACCGCGAGCTCGGCCGCCTGGCCAACTACTCGCCCGCCGCGCTGTCCGAGGCGGTGGCCGGGCGGAGGTTGCCCAGCCTGGCGGTGACGAAGGCGTTCGTGCGGGCGTGCGGGGGAGACGTCGAGCAGTGGACCGCCCGGTGGCGGGAGCTGGCCGCGGAGGACCCGGAACCCGGTGACGCCCCCTACGTGGGGCTGGCCGCCTACCAGGTCGCCGACGCCGACCGGTTCTTCGGCCGCGAGGCCGAGGTGGGCGCTCTGCTGGCGCTGGTGCGCGAACGGCCCTTCGTCGGGGTGTTCGGCGCGTCCGGCGCGGGGAAGTCCTCCTTGCTGCGCGCGGGTCTGGCCGCCCGGTGGGGTGAGCACGTGGTCATCACCCCCGGTCCGGACCCGATCACCGAGCTGGCGGCGGCACTGGCCGGCGACCGGTCCGCGGTCGACCTCCGGTCCGAACTGGCCGCCGACCCCGAAAACCTGCGCGTGGTGCTGCGCCAACGCGCCGACGACGACCTGCTGCTGGTGGTCGACCAGTTCGAGGAGGTGTTCACCCTCTGCCGGGAGGCCGACCGCCGGTGGCTGGTGCGGGCGCTCACCCACGCCGCCGGGGCCGCCCGGGTCGTCATCGGCGTGCGCGCCGACTTCTACGGCCACTGCGCCCGCCACCCGGAACTGCTCGACGCGCTGCACCGCTCGCAGTCGCTCGTCGGGCCGATGAGCGCCGAGCAACTCCGCCGCGCGGTCGTCGAACCCGCCGCACGCCGGGGCGCGTCGCTGGAGAACGCCTTGGTGACGCGGCTGATCGCGGACGTGGCCGCGCATCAGGGCGCGTTGCCGCTGGCCTCGCACGTGCTGGTCGAGACCTGGCGCCGACGCCGCGGCTCCGTGCTCACGCTGGCGGCCTACGAGGACGCGGGCGGCGTCGAGCACGCCCTGGCCCGCACCGCCGAACAGGTCTACGACGCGCTCCCCGAACCGCAGAAGGAGGCGGCGCGCCGGGTGTTCCAGCGCCTGGTCGCACCCGGCGACGGCACCGAGGACACCCGTCGCCGCGTCGCCCGCACCGAACTCGACGCGAGCGACGCGCTCCTCGACCGGCTCGCGGCGGCCCGGTTGGTCACCCTCGACCGCGACACCGCCGAGCTGACCCACGAGGCGCTGCTGCGCGCGTGGCCGAGGCTCGTGGGTTGGCTCGGCGAGGACCGGGACTCGCTGCGCGCCCACCGCAGGCTCACCGGCGCCGCCGACGCCTGGCGCGCCCACGACCGCGACCCCGACGCCCTCTACCGCGGCGTGCACCTCGACCAGGCACGCGGCCTGGCGCCCCTGCTGAACGAGGTTGAACGCGAGTTCGTCGACGCGGGCCTGGCCGCTGAACGCGACCGGGAAACCTCGCGTCGGCGGCGGGTGCGCCGGCTGCGACGACTCGTCGCCTGCCTCGCCGTGCTCGTGCTGCTGCTGGCCTCCACCGTCGTCTACGCGGTCACAGCCCAGCGCGCGGCCACCCGCGAGCGCAACCAGGCGCTGTCGCTGCGCGCCGCCGACGCCGCCCTGGGCCTGCTGGACCGTCCGCGTGAAGCGGCGGCGCTCGCGCTGGCCGCCTACCGCGTCGCCCCCACCGCCCAGGCTCGGCACGCGCTCCTGATCGCCCGGGCCGCGGGCACGGCCACCACGCTGGGCGGGGGTTACGCGCGCATACCCGGCGGCGTCGCCGTGACCCACGAGTACGGTCCCGACCCGAAGTCCCAGGAGACCACCTACCGCCTCTGGGCCGCGGACGGGCCGGGCCGACGGCGGGCCGGGGAGGTGGCACTGCCACCCGGCGGCTTCCTGAACCTGCTCAGCACCGACGGGCGCACCGCCGTCGCGGTGGTCCGACCCGGCGAGTTCCAACTCTGGGACCTCGGCGATCCCGACGCCCCGCGCCCGACCGCCACCCTCACGGGGTGGCCGTTCCCCCGGGGCATCGACGCGGCGGGCACCATCCTGACCGCGGTCGAGGACGGCGTCGCGGTGCACTGGCGCCCCGGCGACACCACCCGCACCCGCCTGCCCGGCCACGGCGTCGAGGACGCCATGCCGTTGGACGACGGCACCGGCGTGGTTCTGGCGCGCCGCGACGGCGACCGCCGCGACGTGGAGGTGCGGTCCCCGGACGGGCGGGTCACCCCGGTGCTCAGCCGTTCCGCCCGGTTGAGGCTGGTGCCCGGTCCCGGCGGCCGGCTCGCGGTCTCCGACCTGGACGGCGCGCACCTCACCGTGCTGGACCTCGCGGGCGGGCCCAGGACGCTCCTGGAGGCGGACGGGATCCCGGAAGGCGCCTCGGTCGAGTTCTCGCACGGCGGTCGGGCCGTCACGGCGGTGCACCGCGGCTCGGTGTGGCTGTGGGACCTGGCCGGCGGACGGGAACCGCTGACGCTGCGCGTGCCGGGGGTGGAGTTCGGCATGGCGCGCTACGAGCCCGCCGACGGCGAGTTGCTGCTGGAACCGCGCGGCGGTTCGCTGTGGCGGCTCGCGGTGGACGTCGACCGCGTGGTGCGCGACGTGTGCGCCGACCCGGCCGACGTCGACTGGGCGGCGCACTTCCCCGGGGTGTCGGAACTGCCGCTGTGCCCGTGACGGCGTCGGGTCGTCGGGCGGGTGTCGGCCCGACGCCTGCCACGGACCGTCAGACGAGCCGGTAGGCCCGGATCACGGTCTGGCTCAACTCGCCGCCCCGGCCGTCGGTGGCGTGCACGCGCAGCGACACGAACGACCCCGGCGCGGCCCGGTTGCCCGCCAGCGCCGCGCGACCCAGCACCGGGAGGCCGGCCCAGCTCGCGCCGTCGTCGTAGGAGACCTCGACGTGGAAGCGGCGCAGCGGTGGGTTGTCCACCCCGCGCTGCCGGTCCACCACCAACGGCACGGTCAACGGCCGGTTCGCCGGTGCGCCGCCGGTGTGGTCGAGTGCCGGGGTGAACCGCACCACCGACATCGGCAGCCGCCGTTCGCGGGTCGTCGTGTCGGAGCGGAACGTCCAGTCCACGACGATGCGCGTGCTGAAGTCCGAGACCTCCGGCGCGCGGGTCACCTCGGTCCGCGCCCGGAACACCGCGGGCCCCGGCGGCACCGCGAACACCCCGTGCCCGCTGTTGTCGTTCTCGCCGACCAGCTTCCCGTCGCGGTACAGCGCGGTGCGCGCCGACGTGGTCCTGGAGTAGCCCGAGTTCCCCTCCCGGTCGCCGAACAGCGACAGCGACAGCGCCACCTCGTTCCCGGCGCGCGTCAGGTTCGGGTAGTCGCCGGTGTACATCACCGGACCGATGACCGGAGCGCCGAACGACCGGTCGTAGGTCCGTCCCGCGCCGTACCGCTCCTCGTTCCCGCTCATCAGACCCCCGTCGTCGAAGAACACCGCCTGCCAGTCGGTGCCCGGTGTCGTGTACCTCGTGGCCGTGGACGACGAGGTCAGGTCCGTGGCGAAGGTCGGGCCGACCGCCCCGGACGGCGCGACCACCTGACCCAGCAGCGTCCGCGACCCGCCGGGGTGCTTGAGCGCGATCGTGGTGCGCACCTTCGCCAGGTCCGACTCCCGCGGCCGGCGCACGAACCCGTCGGGCACCCGGCCCTGTGCGGTCCACCCCAACCAGTAGTCCGCCGACGGGCTCGTCGACTGCCCGGTCACGAACACGTCCAGCTCACGGGCGGGCAGCGACGGCCCCGCGTGGCCCACGCGGGTGCCCGCCGGGAACGCGCCCCGGTGGTGCACGGCCACGCTCGCGGTGTGCTCCCCGAGCCTGCGCTCGACCACCAGGCCGTGCTCACCGGGCACCGCGGCCGGATCGGGCGCGACGACCTCCAGCGGCCCCGCCGTCCGCGCGTCCAAGACCACCCGCGTCGCGCCCTCCACCCGCAGGTCCGGCCGGGTGATGATGGTGTGCGGGCCCTCCTCCGGGCCCAGCAGCGCCTGCACCAGGTAGTCGCCCTCGGGCAGCCGCGCGGTGCCGTCCCGCACGTAGGTGTGCTCGCCGGTCGCCACGTTCACCAAGGTCGTGGACTTCCGGCCCGCGGGCGCGCCGGGGTAGTCGAACACGACGGGCCGGCGCGCCGGCTCCCGGTTGAGCCCGACCGGCGTCCGCAGCACCTCCGAGCCGCCTGCGGACGCCACCACCGACCCCGAGTAGGCGCCGTCCGCCGACCCTGGCCGCGGGTCACCCGTCACGACGACCTCGGCGGTGCCGCCCGCCGGGACGGTGACCCGCGACGGGGACACCGAGAACCCCGGGTGCTCCGCGCCGTCCGGTGCCCGGACCCGCACCACCAGGTCCAGCGTGACCGGCTGCGCGCCGTCGTTGCGGTAGGACAGGGGATTCGTCACGGGCAGGTCGTCGTCGTGCGGCCAGTCCTGCCTGCCGAGGACGACCGACGTCGGTTCGCTGGTGACCGTCGAGGACAGTGCGGCGGCGATGTCGAGACGACCCGAGCCCTGGTCGTGGACGGCCGCGGTCGGGTTCGGCCGCGCCGAGGCGGTCAGCGCCGCCTTGAGCCGTGCGCCGTTCCAGTCGGGGTGCCGCTGGGCCAGCAGCGCCGCGGCGCCCGCGACGTGCGGTGCGGCCATCGACGTGCCGGACAGGGCCATGTGCTGCTCGCCGACCGGTGTGCCGAGGAGTTCGCCGGTGCTGGACCTGGCCGCCACGACGTCCACACCCGGCGCGGTGATGTCGGGCTTGACCGCGCCGTCGGCCACCCTCGGGCCCCGGCTGGAGAACTCCGCCAACGAGTCGTCGCGCTCCACCGCGCCGACGGTCAGCGCGGCGTCGGCGGTGCCGGGGGAGAGCACCGTGCCCGCACCGTCCCCGGCGTTGCCCGCCGAGACGACGAACAGCGTGCCGTGGCTCGCCGACAGCGCCTCCACGGCCGCCTCCACCGGGTCGACGTCGTCGCTGGGGAGCAACCCGAGGCTGATGTTCACCACGTCCGCGCCCTGGTCCGCGGCCCAGAGCATCCCCTCGATGATCGCGGACTCCGGGCACATCCCCTGCGCGTCGCACACCTTGGCGTCGAGGAGCCGGGCGTCCGGGGCGACCCCGCGGTAGGGGGCGCGGTGGCCCGCGATCGTGGCCGCGACGTGGGTGCCGTGGCCGAAGTGGTCGATCCCGTCCTGCTCGTGGGTGAAGTCGCGCCCGGCGACCTCCCTGCCGGTCAGGTCGGGGTGGTCGCCCTCCACGCCCGTGTCGACCACCGCGACGGTCACGCCCGTGCCGGTCAGTCCCGCCGACCACGCCGCCGGTGCCCCGACCTGCGTGGTGCTGCGGTCCAGCAGCGGGCGGGCCATCCCGTCCAGCCAGACCTTGCCGGTGCCCTCGGGCAGCTCCAGCCACCCGGTCGACTTCGGCACCTCGGCCGCCACGGCGTCCACGGCGGGCAAGGTGTCGGCCACCCCGGCGCCCGAGGGCGGACGGCCACCGGAGACGATCACCGGCACGGTGTCGCGCCGCGCGTCGTCGTACCCGGCCTCGACCAGCCCGGTCACGTCGAACAGCCGCTGGTCCACCCGGCCTTCGGCCAGCGCTCCCGCCACGTCGGTGGGGACGACGCGCAGGCGGCCCCCGTGCCGGGTGACCTGGAACGAGACGTGCTCGCGGCGCGTGCCCGGGGTGACCGAGACGAGCCGGTCACCGTCGAGGACGACCCGGTCTCCGGTGACGAGCGTGACGGCCTTCCGATCGCTCGTGCCGGGTGTGCGTTCGGACGCGCTGCCCGCCGTTGTGCCCGGTGCGGCGTGGGCGGGAACCGCCGCTCCCACCAGGACGACGGCCAGCGCCAGCGCCACAGCTCTTCGTGCCACGGGATCTCCCTGTTCGCGGGGACGGGCCCGTGCCGCGGACGGTGGACGCGGCACGGGCCCGGTATCGATCCCGAGTCAAGCGGCGGAGCAGGTGTTCAGGTCCGTTCCGCGCGGGCTGAACAACGTGTTGTGAACACCGTCGTGGCCGAACGCGGACGGCTCAACCCAGCCCGGCGCGCTTCCGGTGTTCCGCGTAGTCCTCGGCGACCAGCCGGTGTGCCCGTTCGACGATGTCCCGCAGCTCGGCCGGCCCGACCTCCGCCACCCGCAGCCCGCTCTTCCGGTGTCGGGCGGTCAGCCACATCCGGTCACCGAACCGGAACAGCAACGAGTGGAACGGGAACGTGATCTCGCCCCACCTCAGGAACGACAGCCGCTCGTCCCACGACGCCAGGACCGGGTCGTGCTCGCTCCCGACGACCAGGCGCTCGTGCAGCGCCCGCGGGTCGGTGCCGAGCAGTGCCGCGTGCGACGTCAGGTCGGGCCAGTCGGCCAGCGCGCGCAGCGTCGATTCCACCCGAAGCAGGAAGTTCGGCACGTACACCTCGTCGTCCTCGAACGTGAGGTCCTCGCCGCCGACGTAGATCTTGACGGAACGCAGCTGTGCGTGCTCGACCTCGGCGGGCCCCACCGCGATTCCGAACCGCGCACGATCACCGATCAACGAACCCCTCCACGTCTTCCGGGAGTGCGGACCATACCGGCACGACGAGCCTTTCCCCGTGCATTTTCCGCAGCGCAATCTTTCCGCAGAGCAGCCCCTCGCGAGGCGACGCGCGTGACCGGACCGCCCGCCTCTCCGGAGCAGATCCACTGTGGAAACAACCAGGGGCATTGCCGAAACTTTTTTCGGCTGCCACAGTGCTGAGTAGCGCACCCGCCACCGGCCACCTCGCCGGCGTCGGGTCGACACGTCCTATTCGGACGGTGCGTCTCCGCCGCCTCCCGACTGACCGATCAGCGCTTGAGCGAGGATTCGATGACGCGTTCCACCATTTTCCGCACCCGGCAACCGGAGAAGTCGAGCTAGGCCATTCTCACGGCGACCGGCTCTCGTGAGCACGTGCACGTGCGGTTCACGGCAGGCGGCCGGTTGCGTGGCGCCGAGCCGAGGTCTGCCGCGGACCTCCTCGGCGGCGCGGTCATCGCACACGATCCCCGACGGCCCCCGGGCACGTTCGTCCGCAACGTCCCGGCGGGTGGTCCTGGCGTGCCGCCTCTCCACCCCGCACCACCCGGCCGTCGCCGTCCGGCCGGGCCCACCCGCAACCCTGTTGATCCTCGGAGGTCCGAGTGTCCCTCAAGAAGCTCCTCGCGGTGATCGCGTCCGGCGCGACCGTCGCGTCCGTCCTGGCACTGCCCGGCGCGGCGGCCGCGAGCGCCCCGGTTCCGGACGTCGCCGTCGCCGGCCACGCCCTCGACGGCCACGTCCACGCCGACGGCACGGCTCCGCACTCGCACGGGCCGTCGGAGTCGACGTCGGTGGCGCACCTTTGTCACCGCGCCGACGAGTTCGCACCCGTGGCAGGGCTGGGCGACCGCGCGTGCGCGATGGGAAACGGCCAGTTCAAGGTGCGCACGGTGCACGGTGACCAGGTGACCCACTTCGACGCCCCGCTCCCCAAGGACAAGGGCATTCGGGACGTGGTGACCTCGGCGGAGGTCGCACCCCTGGCCGCGCGTGCCCACCACTGCGCTGCGGACTCGTACCGGATCCAGCTCGTCTACATGATCCCCGCCGGCGGGCGCGACGCGTCGGCGACGATGGTCCCGCTGATCAGGCAGCACTTCATCCAGTCCAACGACATGGTGTCGAACCGCGCCGCGCAGTACGGCGGGGACCTGTCGCTGCGCGTCGCGTGCGACTCCGCGGGCCAGCCCGCCGTCCGGGTCCTGCGCAGCAGCCACAACAACAGCGACATCGCCGCAATCGACCAGGAGGTCACCCGCCAGGGTCAGCGGACGACCGGTCAGGACAACGTCGTGTACTGGGGCGACGGTGGTTGCGGCGGCGGCGTCGCCTACGGCAGCGGCGACACGCGGCCCGGCGTGGAGAACGGCGTCAACAACGCGCCCGGCATCGCGGTGGTCTACGGGCGGTGCCCCTTCACGTACATGCTGCACGAGCAGGGGCACTCGATGGGCGCCGTGCTCCCGAACACGCCCAACAGCTCGGGCGCCGGTCACTGCAACGACGACGCCGACGTCATGTGCTACAAGGACGGCGGTCCCCGCTCGGGGAACTACCGCTCGAACGTGTGCCAGTCCCCGAACGGCAACCTGGACTACTACTGGGACTGCAACGTCAACGACTACTTCCACCCGACCCCGCCTGCCGGGTCGTTCCTCGCGACGAACTGGAACCTCGCGAGCTGCGCCAACCGGCTGGTGTACCGCCCGAACTGCGGATGACGCCGACCGCGGGGACCAACCGCTCCCGGTCGTGACCTGACGGCACCCGCACAACGGGCACGGCGAAGCCCTTCCGCGAGTCGGAGGGGCTTCGCCGCGCGGGCCGTTCCGGACGTCGTTGGTCCGACCGAGGGAACTTCATCCCGGGTGTATCTGCGGGTCCGGCCGCAGATCTTGTACGTCGGACGTGGCGGGGCCGCGCCACGTCTGCCGCATTCATCCCAGGAGTTCCCCGTGACCGACTTCGACAGCATCGCCGCACAGCGGCCCGCCACCATCGAAGAGGCGATCCCCTGCATGCAGGTTGCGCTCCGGTACTTCCACGAGCGCAACGACCACCGGGCCGTGTTCCTGCGGGCGTACTACATCATCACGCTGAACGTGCACGCGGCCGTCCACCGGCGTGGCGACTACAAGAACCCCATCTTCTTCGACGGCGACTGGGTCCGGGCCCAGGCAGGCCACTTCGCGTCGCTGTACTTCCAGTCGCTGACCACGTTCGACCGGGACCCGGAGTCGGAGCGCGCCTGGAAGCTCGCCCACCGGATGGCCGAGGACAGGACCTCCACGGTCCTCCAAGACCTGCTGCTCGGGCTGAACGCGCACATCAACTACGACCTCGCCTACGGCACGTTCCTCAACCTCAGGCAGCACGGGGACGACGCCGGGCACCTGCTGCTCCCTCGCCGCAAGTTCGACCACGACCAGGTGAACAACATCCTGGTCCGCTCGATCCCGCAGATCGCCGAGACGCTCACCCGCGACTACGGCGGCGGTATCACCCTGCTGCGCAAGACGCTGCGCGGCCTGGACATCGTGCTGAGCAGCACCGGCCTGAAGCACTACCGGGAACGCGTGTGGTGGTCCGCGATCTCGTACCTGACCACCACGGACGAGGAAGAGCTCGGCCTGGTCCACCAGAAGCTCAACTGGGAGTCCGCCCAGTTGGCCAAGCTGATCGCCGACCAGAGCGCGTGGACCCTGCCCATCCGCACCATCGGCCGCGCGATCCGCAAGGACGACTACAGCCGCATCACCCTGGAGAGCCCGGCAACCGCCTGACACCCACCAGGCCGCCCGGCGTTGGCCGTGGTCGGCGGTCGACCAGCCGGGACGGGCCGCCCGGCGCGGTGGTCCCGCGCCGCGCAGCGAGGATGGCCGCTGTCGGCGCGCTGATCGGGCATCATTGTCCGGCACGACACCCGGGCGATCGCGTGGGCGGGGCTCGTCAGCGGAGGAGCGTGGAGGGCGTGGCCGACAGTGACACCGGGGAGGTGGGGCGAATGTCGTTCGCGCTCGATCTCGACGCCCCATCGCCGCAGCTGGGGCTGGTGCGTCGCTGGGTCGGCGAGGTCCTGGCCGGTCTGGACGAGGACGACCTGGACGACTGCGTGCTGGTGGTGAACGAGCTGGTGAGCAACGCGTTCGACCACGCCGACGGTCCGCGCCACGTCCGGCTCCGTTGGTCGCCGGGGCCGGGTGCGGTGCGCGTCGAGGTCGACGACGCGTCACCCGATGGGCTCGTCCTGGGCCGGTCGCGACTGGGCGGCAGCCGGGGCCGCGGGTTGATCATCGTGGAGCGATTGTCCAAGAACTGGGGAGTCGACGCGCGGGAGGTGGGCAAGACGGTGTGGGCCGAGCTCTCCTGCTCGGCGGCCACGACCTCCCGCAACGGCGGGTAGCGCCCGGCCGGGCGCGGTGCGCACCGGGTTCGCGAACCCCCGGTGCGCACCGCACAACCAGATCGGCGTGGGCGCTGGTTGCTCAACGACACCGCACCGAACCTGGCCCACCACTTGCGCGGTCCCGCCGTCCCCGGTCGCGCGCCGGGAACGACACACCTCGTTTACACCCGCTCGGGTGACGGTAAACGCCTATCTCACGTGTCGCGCACAGCCGGTCGCGGCCCGCTACGCGGATGTTCGGGCGAGGTCGAGGGCCTCGCGCAGGGTGGGGCGGACCCGCAGCACCTCCGCCGTCCCCGTGACCTGCAACGTCCTGAGCACCGGACGCCGCCCGGCGGCCACGGCGAACCCGACGCCCAGGCGGGTTGCGCGCTCACGTGCCTCCAGCATTGCCGTGACGCCCAGCGATCCGAAGAACCGCACGCCCTCCAGGTCGACCACCAGCCCGACGGGCCGCCGGTCCAGCCGGGCGGTCAGCTCGGCGCTGATCAGCTCGACGCTGCCGTGGTCCACTTCGCCGGTCACGCTGGTGACCAGCACGCCGTCCTGCTCGGTGTGCGCGATGTCGACCCACGGGCCGATGTCGATGAGTTGGTCGTCCACGTGCGGGACCACCCTTCGCCTCGTGACGGCGGGAACGGTGGTCCGAGCACACTGCTGAACTCGGGGAACGCTCCGCGGACAGCCCGCGTCGTCACCGGGCACCACCACGTTACGGCGACATCCGGTGAAACCTCAACCTCGGCAGCCCACTCGGTGCGGCCGGTTCACCTGTCGGGATGGTGTCCGCGACCGGAGAAGGCGACAAGACGGCGGCTGGAAGTTGCCTGGGAGTCGCGGTACGTTGGGAGCGCTCCCAGAATGTGTCCCTCACCCTGCTTGAGGAGCTGAAGCATGTCGCGACGGCGTAGTCGCCCGGCCGCCCTGTTGGCCGGCCTGCTCGTTCTGGCCCTGTCCGCGTTCCTGTTGCCTTCGGTGTTGGTGAGCGGCGGCGCCGCGGCCGGCACGTCCCGCACCCGCGCGGTGCCGCTCACCGAGTTGACCGTGGTGTCCGAACAGGTGGCGTCCGGTCTGCGGCGTCCGGTCGCGATCACCGGGCTGCCGGACGGTCGGATGCTGATCGCCGAGAAGGCGGGCACCGTCCGCGCCTACCGCCCCGACACCGGCCTGGCGGCCGAGCCGGTGCTCGACCTGACCGCCCGGATCGACGAGTCGGACAACGAGCGCGGCCTGCTCGGCATCACGCCCGCGCCGAACTTCGCGCGGACCGGGATCCTCTACGTGGCCTACACGAGCCTGCCCGCGGGCGAGCTGACCCTGGCGCGGGTGCCCATCGGCGCCCCCGAGCGGCTGCAGGTGCTGCTCACCCAGGAGCACGCCGAGTACGGCAACCACAACGGCGGACAGGTGGCGTTCGGCCGCGACGGCTACCTCTACTGGTCCCTCGGCGACGGCGGCCACGCCTACGACCCGTACAAGGCCGGTCAGGACCTCGGCACCCTGCTCGGCAAGATCGTGCGGATCGACGTCAACCGCACCTGCGGGCCGAAGCCCTACTGCGTGCCCTACAACAACCCGTTCGTCCGCACGGCGGGCGCGCGGCCGGAGATCTGGGTCTACGGGCTGCGCAACCCGTGGAAGTTCTCCCTCGACCCGGTTGACGGCTCGTTGTGGATCGGTGACGTCGGCCAGGGCCTGGTCGAGGAGATCAACCACGTCCGCCCGTGGCAGGGCGGGGCGAACCTCGGCTGGTCCTGCCGGGAGGGCACCCCGGTGTTCGACCCGCAGCAGTGCCGGGCGGGCGGTCGGTACACCGACCCGGTCTTCGAGTACGACCACTACAACGACAACTGCTCGGTGACCGGTGGCGTGGTGTACCGGGGGTCCCGGACCCCGGCGGCGTGGGGGACCTACGTCGCGAGCGACTACTGCTCGACCCGTGTGTTCGCCGTGCGTCCCAGGCTCGACGGCGGCTACGACTCCGCCACGATCGGCAACTTCCCCACCCAGCCGACCGCGATCGGCACCGACGTGAACGGTGAGCTGTACGTGCTCAGCGACCTCCCGGGGTGGCTGAACCGGGTGCGGTTCGAGCGGGTCCAGCCGGCCGCCGCCGGGGTGGCGAACCGCTGAACGCCGGGGGTTGATCCCTCCGCAACCGCAAGACCTCCGGGGACGGCCGCGCTCGTGCGGCCGTCCCCGGCTCCACTCCGACGTCCGATCGACAACACCGCCGCCCACCACGACGGGTCTTCGTCCCGAGCCCCTGGCGGCCCGCTTCCACCGGGTGGCCGGAGGTTCGGCGATCCGGGCCACCGGTCGCGTCGCCCGGAAACCGCCGGTGAGCTCGAACCGGCACGTACCGCACTTCTGCGGAATGCGGTACGTGCCGGACGGGATTTGCATTTATCGGTGATTTCGGTGAAACGTCGCGGTCCTTCGTGGCGATCAGGGAGTACACGTTCAGACGGCTGTCGTGCCGCCGCGACCCCGGCCGCACCGGCCCTACTCCTTGACGATGGTGGAGCATGACTGGAAATCCGTCGGGTGGTGGCCACTTACCCGGCAACACCGCATCGGCCGCGGACACCACACCGGTGCTGTTCGCCGAACTCATCGCCGAACTGCGGAAGCTGCCCGACCGTCGCGGCAATGCACGGCAGCGGCCGCTGGTCGGTCTGGTCGTGGACGTGGCCGATACCGCCGACCTGCTCGCACTGCTGGCCCACGGCTTCGGTGCGGCCGGCCCCCGCCGGGTGCCGCACGTGCAGGTGACCGTCGCGGAGCAGGACGGCCGTGCCGCGACCACCGAAGACCTGCGAAGCCTGCTCGCGGATGCCGCCGACCGGTTCGCGACCGGCTCGTTCGGCCGCGGGCTGCGGATGCGCTTCCCCCACTTCTGGTTGATCGACTTCATCGTGCGACAGCGGCTGACCAGCGGGACCCGCGAGCGCAAGGCCGAGATCGCGAGGCTGGTGCGGGCCAACTCGAAGTTCTTCGCGAGCATCCCCCAGCTCGGCGGAGCCGAGGTGACCGTCACGCCGACCTGGTCCAGCCTGCCCCTGGCCCTGACCGCCTCGGTGCTGCCGGGCGTGCTGTTCCGCTGGCTGATCGCCTGGCGGCTGCCCGGAACCGGCAGCGTGCTGCGGTGGATGATGCACCGGAAAGGCGCCTCGCACCAGGTCGCGGACGTCTGGTCGTTGGCGGCGGCGTTGACCCGCGACGGCCACTTGCACGAGTCCGAGGAGGCGCGACGCCTGCTCGTCCACGCGTTCCTGCGTGACCTGCGCGACCAGTTCCGCCGGGTGCCGTGGCGAGTGCAGCCTTGGCGCGGCACCGCCTGCCCGGTGCTCACCGTCGCCGGTGCCACCGACTCCAACGCGGGCGGCATGCTCCTGGCGCACGCGGCGCTGGTGCGCCAGGAGCAGGTCGACCCGCTGACTCTGGTCACCGTCGAGCCCGTGGAGGACCACGTGCCGGGCACCGCGGACGGGTACTCCCGGATCCGCATCCGACTCGCCGGGGTGCGGGCGGCGCTGCGGCGGTGGCGGGTGGACCCGCGCGGCACCGGCTACGCGGTGGCGGTCGACCCGCTCGACGAGACCGTCCTGCCCACGGTCACCGCCTTGGTGCCACGCCGTGAGGTACCTCGACCGCCGTGGTTCGTCCACCGAGTGGCCCTGCTGCTGGTTCCCCTGCTGATCGCGGTGGGCCTGTCCACGGTGGCACTGCGCGCCTTCGTGATGGACTGCGCACCGCTGCGCGTCGACACGGGCCGGGTCGACGTCACCCGCGACAGCGGCGAGTGCGTCGGCTACAGCGACCACCGCGGCCAGCTGTTCGGCAGCGACCCGGAACTGCGGACGGTCCAAGAGGTGATCTTCGCGGAGAACGAACGCGTGGACGAGGAACTCGCGGGCAGGCCGACCCATCCCGTCATGTCCCTGGTCTACTTCGGCACCCTCACGAAACCGGACGGCGGCGTCGGTGACCATACCTTCGCCGCCGAGCGCGAGGAGCTCCAAGGCGCGGCCCTCGCCCAGCGGCGCGCCAACGGCGCGGCACGCACCAACGCCGACTCGCCCTACCTGAAGATCGTCGTCGCCAACGGCGGGCAGAACATGCGGGCGGCGCCGACGGTCGCCGACAAACTCCTGGCTCTGCGGACGTCCGATCCCACCGTGCTGGGCATCGTCGGCCTGGTGGAGAGCAGGACCACCACCAAGGTGGCGATCGAGGCACTGGACAACACCGACCTGCCCATCGTCGCGCCCACGTTGTCCGCCGACCGCATCGGCGAGCTGTCGAGCCACTACCTGCAGATCGCGGCGCCGAACGAGGACCAGGCCGACATGGTCGTCGAGTACACCAAGACCGTCCTGCGGAAGAAGAAGCTGTTCAACTACTATACGTTCGGCCCGAAGAAGAAGGACCAGGCCGACGGCGACCTCTACGTCAACACGCTCCGCGAGGACCTGAGGGCATCGGCGGAACGACACGGCCTGGAGTACGAGGAGCTGTTCTGGACGGGCCAGTCGTTGCGGACCGCGTGCGGGAAGCAGTACTCGGACGGCGTCGTGTTCTTCGGCGGGCGCTATTCGGAGTTCGCCCAGTTCGTCGACGAGTTGTACCGCACGTGCACCGCCGACCACCCGGTGCTGATCGGCAACGACTCGGTCAACCGCTACATGGCCAACGCCGGCGACCGCGTGACGGCGCCGCCGTCGCTGAGGATGGCGTACGTGTCCAAGGGTTCGCTGGCGTTCTGCGACAACCTGCTCAGGGCGGCGGACTCCGAGCGCCAGTACTTCCTCGCCGACGTCCGCGCCATGTACCACCGCTGCGAACCCGATTCGATGGAACCCGTCGGCGAGCGCGTCGGCCTGGCCTACGACGCGGTGCTGCTCCTGGTCCGCGCGACGCAGGACCTGGTGCAGGGCAAGTCGACCAAGACGGCACCCTCGCCGCTGGACCTCTTCGACCAGGTCCGCGGCACCACCGAGCCCTACCTCGGCGTCACCGGCCCGCTGATCTTCGGGCAGAACGGCGTCGCCAAGGACAAGCACCTGTCGCTGCTGTGCGTGTCGAGCATCCCCGACGCCTTCAAGGCGGGGAAACCAGCCCCGGCGCGGGTCTTCGAGACCGGGGCCACGCACCGGACCGACGAGCCCGCCACGGGACAACCCTGCGCGTGACCGGACGTCACCCGTTCGGACCCGTCTCCAGCACGCCCCGCGCGCCTCCACTCCAGCATGGAATCCGAGTTCTGGTACGACTCCTGGGAACAGGGCGGCACGAAGACCAGCTTCCACCTGCCCGACGTGCACCAGCACGCCCTGCTGCTGGACCGGCTCGGCGTGGTGGCCGGGGCCAGGGTCTTGGTGCCGCTGTGCGGCAAGACCGCCGACCTCCGGTTCTTCCAGGAGTCGGCGGCGGAGGTCATCGGGGTCGAGCTGGTGCCCAGGGCGGTCGCGGAGTTCTTCGCCGAGAACGACCTGGACCCGGTGGAGGAGGAGCCCGACGTGTTCCGCTGCGGCAACCTCGTGATCCGCCGCCAGGACATCCTCACGCTGAGGCCGGAGGTGCTCGGCCCGGTGGACCTGGTGTACGACCGGGCCGCGCTGATCGCGTTCCCGCACGACATGCGGCAGCGCTACGCCGAGGCGATCACCCGGCTGGTGCGGCCCGGCACCCGGTACTTCATCAACACCCTGGACTACCACCCGAGGCTGCCGTCGCCGCCGTTCGCCGTCGGGCCGGAGGAGGTCGTCGAACGCTTCGGCCACGCGTTCGAGGTCGAGCACCTGGCCGCGGAGCCCAGGCCGGGCCACCGGATGGTGGAGAAGTTCGGCCTGACCGGCCTCGTGGAGCACGGCTTCCTGCTCCGTGCGCGATAGGGGCTAAAGGTGTTGGTCGGGCAACGGCGCGCCGGATAGCCTGCGGCAGGTTCGCCGACGGCGGAGAGCACCCATCCCGAATGGCGGAAAGACCCGTGCAGGACCACACGACCGGCGCTGCGGAGCGGATCGTCCCGGCGAACGGCATCGAGCTCTGCTGTGAGACCTTCGGCGACCCGCGACAGCCCGCGCTGCTGCTGATCATGGGCCTGGGGTTCCAACTCGTGCACTGGCCCGACGAGTTCTGCCGGCGGCTCGCCGGGCGCGGCTTCTTCGTCGTTCGCTTCGACAACCGGGACGCGGGCCGCTCGACGCACCTGCCCGGCGTCGACTACGCGCTGGGCGACATGGCCGCCGACACCATCGGGCTCCTCGACGCGCTCGGCATCGACCGCGCCCACGTGGTCGGTGCGTCGATGGGCGGGATGATCGCCCAGGTCACGGCCGCGCTCCACCCGACGCGCGTGCTGAGCCTGGCGTCGCTCATGTCCACCACCGGCCGCCGCGGCAAGGGCCGCACCTCGCCGCGGCTGGTCCGCCACCTGTTCTCCCGGGGCGCCCGCACCGAGCAACAGGCGATCGAGCGGCGCGTGCGGCTGTTCGACACCATCGGTTCTCACGGCTTCGAGCAGGACGTCGACGAGATCAGGCGGGCGACCGCGCTCTCGTTCCGCCGCGACCCCGACCACCGTGACGGCCGCCGCCGGCAGTACCGGGCAGTACGCGCGGCGGGCGATCGCACCGACCAACTGGCCCGCATCACGGCTCCGACGGTCGTCGTCCACGGGACGGCGGACCGCATGTGCCACCACTCCGGTGGCGAGGCGACGGCGGCCGCGATCAGCGGTGCACGGCTCGTGCTCGTTCCCGGCATGGGGCACGATTTCCCGCCCGGCGCGTGGCCGACGGTCATCGACGCGATAGTCGAGAACGCGCACCGCGCTTAGAACCCGGTGACATCACCGCGCCGGCGCCGTGCTGGCGCGGACCACCAGTTCGGTGGTGAGCGTCAGGCGGTGCCGGGCGAGGGGTTCGCCCTGGCTGAGGGTGACGATCATGTCGGTGGCGGCGGCGGCCATGTCGGTGAGCGGCTGGCGGACGGTGGTCAGCGCCGGGATGGCCCACTGGGCGGGCGGCAGGTCGTCGAACCCGATCACGCTCAGGTCGTGCGGGATGCGCAGTCCCGCCTCGTGCGCGGCGTGGTAGACGCCGAGGGCCTGGGCGTCGTTGAAGGCGAAGACGGCGGTCGGCGGGACGTCGAGCCGTAGCAGGTCGCGACCGTGGGCGAGGCCGTCGACGAGGTTGAAGTCGCCCTCGCGGATCAGCCGCGGGTCGACGGGGACGTTCGCGGCGTCCAGCGCGGCGCGGTAGCCGTCGAGGCGGGCACGGCTGGACAGCGCGTGCGGCGGGCCGGTGATGGCGGCGATGCGCCGGTGGCCGAGTTCGAGCAGGTGGCGGGTGGCGGTCAGGCCGCCGCTCCAGTTGTTGGTGCCCACCGACGGGAAGTCGGGTTCCGGGACGCTGGTCGGGTCGACCAGGACGAACGGGATGCCGCGGGAGGACAGCTGCTCCTGCTGGGCCGGTGTGGGGCCGGAGAACACGGTGATCACACCGGCGGGCTTGCGGGTCAGGACGCCTTCGATCCAGGTGCGGCCGGGCGTGTGCCGGCCGTGCAGCTCGGTGAGCACCACGGCGAGCTCGTGCTCGCTCGCCACCCGCTCGACGCCCTTGATCACCTCCATGGCGTAGGCGCCTTCGAGCTCGTGCAGCACGAGTTCGACCAGGGTGGCCCGGTTCGGCTTCTTCTGCCTGCGGTAACCGTGCTCGCGGATCACCCGCTCCACCATGGCCCGGGTCTCCGCCGCCACCTCCGCGCGCCCGTTGACGACCTTGGACACCGTGGCCGTGGACACCCCGGCCAGTTCGGCGATGCGGGCGATGGTCGCGCCCCCGCGCTCGACCGTGTCGGTCGACGGGCGTCGGGCCGGCGTCATGGTGGGATTCTAGTGGTTCGGCCGTGCGGTCGAACGTTTCGCACCCGCTGCGGCAGCACGTCTTGACGGTCGCCACGGCCCGGCTTACCGTCTGATCGAGTTAACATTCGGAGCCTACAGCGAAATTTTCGAACCGCCCTGGGTGTGGCGCCGTTCGTCCGCCCGGACCGCCACCCACCGCTCCGCACCGGCGGACAGCGGCAGGCCTGATCGGCGCGCACCGTCCCCGCCGGTCGAGGTCCCGGTCGGCCCACGTCCCGACCGGGGGCACACCGGGCGCACGGGACTTCCCCGCGCGCTCACCCCCGGCCGCACGGGCACGCCACCCGCCCATCGGGCGCACCCGTGCGGCGGTCCCGACACCGATGTCAGGAGAAGACACATGTCAGCACCAGCAGGACGCGCGCGCCGCGTCCTCGCCGCGACGGCCGTCGCCGTCGCCGGGACGCTCGCAGTCGGCATGGCGGTCGCCGCGCCGTCCACCGCGGCCGCGGACCCGACGCTCGGACAGCTCGCCGCGGCCAAGGGCCGCTACTTCGGCTCGGCGACGGACAACCCGACGTTGAACAACGCCCCCTACACGGCCGTGCTGGGCAGCGAGTTCAACCAGATCACCGTCGGCAACACGCAGAAGTGGCAGTACACCGAGCCCAGCCGCGGCCGGTTCGACTACGCCCAGGCCGACCAGATCGTCGCGTTCGCGCAGGCGCACAACCAGATCGTGCGCGGTCACACGCTCGTGTGGCACAACCAGCTCCCCGACTGGGTCAACAGCGTGCCCACCGGCGAACTGCTCGGCGTGATGCGCAACCACATCGCCAACGTCGCCGGTCACTACAAGGGCAAGGTCGTGCACTGGGACGTGGTCAACGAGGCGTTCGAGGAGGACGGCACCCGGCGGCAGTCGGTGTTCCAGCAGAAGCTCGGCGACAGCTACATCGCCGAGGCGTTCAAGGCCGCCCGCGCCGCCGACCCGACCGCCAAGCTCTACTACAACGACTACAACATCGAGGGCATCGGCGCCAAGAGCGACGCCGTGTACAACCTGGTGAGGTCGTTCAAGCAGCAGGGCATCCCCATCGACGGCGTCGGCCTGCAGGCCCACCTCATCCTCGGCCAGGTGCCGAGCACGTTGCAGCAGAACATCCAGCGCTTCGCCGACCTCGGCGTCGACGTCGCCATCACCGAACTGGACATCCGGATGCGGACCCCGCGGGACGCCACCAAGGACGCCCAGCAGGCGGCCGACTACCGGACCGTGGTCAACGCCTGCCTGGCCGTGACCCGGTGCGTCGGCATCACGGTGTGGGACTTCTCCGACGGCTACTCCTGGATCCCCTCGGTGTTCCCCGGCGAGGGCGCGGCCTTGATCTACGACGAGAACTTCGCCAAGAAGCCCTCGTACTGGGCCGTGTACGAAGCCCTCGGCGGCACCACGACCACGACCACCACCACGACCACCACCGGTGACAACGGCAGTGGCTGCACCGCGACCTACCGGGTGACCGGCCAGTGGGGCGGCGGGTTCCAGGGCGAGATCACCGTCCGCAACAACTCCTCGACCGCCCTGTCCGGGTGGACGGTGAAGTGGACCCTCGGCGCCGGGCAGAAGGTGAACCAGGTCTGGAACGGCACGCTGACCACCAGCGGCCAGGACGTCTCCGTGCGCAACGCGAGCTACAACGGCTCCGTCCCCGTCGGCGGCAGCACCTCGTTCGGCTTCCTCGGCTCGTGGACCGGCACCAACCCGGTCCCGGCCACCGTCACCTGCACGACCGCCTGACCCCGGAGATGAGGTCTCGCGGAGCGGTCACCGCCGCTCCGCGAGACCCGGGTACGCAGGCGACCCGCGTCGGACGGGTCAGCCGACCACGGTCCACTTGACGGCCTTGACCGTGCTGTCGCCGGTGGTGCTCTCGCCGACGACCGTGCCCCGTTCGTTCAACGCCACCGGCAGGCTGCGGGTGCCGCCGAGGGAGCCGAGGTAGACGACCTTCCCGTTGCGCCACAGGAATCCTCGGGGCGCACTGGCACTGCCCGTCCAGCCGATCACGTCACCCCGGTCGTTGACCGCGACCGCCTCGGACCGGCCGGGCACGTTCAGCGTCACGGGCCTGCCGCCGGCCGGCCACAGCGTCGCCCGCCGCGTGCCGCTCGCGTCCGTGGTCCACCCGACGACGTCACCGCGCTCGTTGATCGCCTGCGAGCCGTTCGCCACCCCGCCGGACGTGGACAGCACGGTCACCTGGTCGCCTTCCCAGCGCAACGCCTTGGTGTCCCGGTTGCCGACGACCACCCCGGCTTCGTTGATCGCCTCCACCGAGTACGTGCTCGACCCCGGCACGGCCGCCAACGGCTTGCACGTCGTGGTGTCCGGGCAGAGGAACGCGTGGACGTCGGTGCCGAACATGGGCGCCTTGGAGCCCGCGACCACGCCGGCGTCGTTGACCGCGCTCGCCCACAGGTGCGGCCCTACCAAGGGCAACGACGTGTGCCCGCCGTCCCGCCACACCGCCGCCTTCTCCTGGTGGTACCCCGACGACGAGGTGGAGTACGTCATCGGCACCACGCCCTTGTTGCTGATCGCCGACGCGATCACCACGCCGGCGCCGCCGGGGGTGATGTCGGTGACCGCGCCGTCCTGCCAGATCCGGGGCCGCTGGATGAAGGGGCCGGTGAGGCTGACGCCTTCCTCGATGAGGACCTGGCCGACCTGGTTGAGCCCGGAGGGCCTGCCGAGGCCGAGGTCGGTGACCGCGGTGCCGCTCGCCACCCACCGCACGGCACGCGGTTTGCCGTTGCCCTCGGCGACGCCGACGACCTGGTCGAGGTTGTTGACCGCGATCGCGCGGTGGACGGGGTGTCCGGGCAGGCCGGCCAGTTCGGTGATGGTGGCGCTCGCCTGTGCGGCGGGCGCGGCCACCAGGGGCAGGGCCACGACGAGCGCGAGGACGCCTGCGGGCGTGTGTAACCGGGGCATGGTCGCTCCATTGCGAGATGTCCGCTGAATCGATCCAACGATAGTCTCCGGCACCCTCCGCCGGCGTCGTCCGGACAGTGGAATCAGGGTGGAAGCGTTGACCGCACAAGGCTTGTCGACCCGGTCGAGCACCGGTGCGCGCCACGTGGTCGACCGGGTGGCCGACTCCGCCCTGCCGCACGGCCCACGTCCGGTCGACCTGCCGGCCGTGCGGGCGGTGAGCCGGTTCGCCGGGCTGTGGGACTGTGGGGTTGCGACCATCCCTCCTCGCCGTGCCGTGCGGTCAGTCGAGCCACCGACGCGAGGACTGATTCCGGGCTCAGGACGCCCGATCAGGGCTTGGGGCGGACCGCGAGCCCGGGGTTGCCGGACGGCTCGAACGTCGCCCACGCCGCGGGATCGCCGGTGTGGTAGACCGTCGCCTTCGGACTTCCGGTGAACACGTCGGTCTCCTGCCTAGGTGGTGTCGGCCCCAGGTAGACCGCGGTCAGGGCGGGGTTGCCCTGGACCGCGCCCGGTCCGAGCAGGGTGACGCCCGGTATGACCATCGTGGTCAGCTTCGCGTTGTTGGTGATGGCGTTGTGCCGGACCGTGGTCAGCCGAGGTGCGTGGACCCATCGCAGGTTCGAGAAGTTGGTGACCGCGTTCTTGTCCATCTCGACGAGGGCGGGCAGGCGCAACCCGACGAGCCGGTGGTTCAGGTCGAAGCAGTTGATGCCCAGGTACTCCAGCCTGGGCAGGTTGACCGACACCAGCTCGTGGCTGTCGTTCACCGCGTTGCGACCGAGCCGTCGCAGCTGGGGCGCGGTGAGGTACTGGAGGCGGGAGGCGTCGTCGAACGCGAAGTCATCGACCTCGGTCGCGTTCGGCAGGTTCACCTTGACCAGGTACTGGTTGCGGCGGAAGGCGTCGTGGGCGATGGTGTCGACGCTGGGCAGGTACAGGACGCTGAGCTTGGCGTACGGGGCGTGGCCGAAGGCCATGACGCCGATCGACCGGGCGCCGCGCAGGCTCACCTCGCTGAACTTGTGGTTGCTGAACGCGCCGTCGGGCACGGAGACCAGGTCGTCGAGGACGAGCTGCTCGACCCAGGTGTCCCACCAACCGTTGTGCCACAGGTAGGGGAACTTGCCGCCCCGGGCCTGCTGGCCCGCGCACGGCAGCCGGGACGCGGGGGTGCACTCCCGGCCGCCCTGGATGGCGCGCAGGTTGTAGACGTAGAGCCGGCTGAGATTGCCCAGGCCGAGGTCGCGGTGCACGCCCTGCAACGCGGCGAGGTCACCGTCGGAGAGCGCCGTGCCGCCGGTGAGGTACAGGGCGATGCCGGTCGCCTCCGCGAGTTCCGACCTGCGTTCGGCCAGGCGGGCCTTGAGGGCGTTGGTGGTCACGTCGTACTGGAACGCGAGGGTCCCCTCGGCCAGGCGGTGGTCACCGGGTCTGCCGGTCCGGTAGCTGTAGCCGTCGTCGCGGCGCAGGTCGGGGTCGTTCGCGAACACCGGATCCGGCCCGGGATCGGTGGTCGGGTCCTCGGGTACCGCTCCTTCCGAGTACCGCAGGCCCGCGTCTCGAACCGATCCCCGCCCCGCACCGGGAGTGGCGGACGTCGCGGAGACCTGTGACGACGTGGTCGTCGCGGTGGTCGGTGCGCTTTCGGTGGCGACAGGGGAGCCGGGGGTGGCGAGGTCGTGTGCGGCGGCAGGTGGCCGGGAGGGGTCCCCGTCCGACGTGAGGACGATCGCTCCGGCGCCCGCGACGGCGAGGACGGTTCCGACGACGAGCATGGCTTTGCGCTTCATATCGGTGTCTGCGTCACCGCTTCGGAGTGGGGGTGGACGGGTCTGCCGCACACCGCCGAGGGACAGCCAGGGCCGGCCCTGCGAGTGACAGCTCCGGCGAAACCTAGGACGTGTCGCACCTGCGGTCAACGGTCGATCCGTCGACCCCGTGGTCGGGATCGCCACTGGTCGCCAGCCGACCTTCCAAGACGGTGTTATCGCTCACATGGATCGACGCTGATCCGAGCCGGTGAGTCGGCGGTCGGCGCAGCCCCCGCCCTGATCGGCAGACGCGGACGCGACCTGATTCTTGGAAGCTCCCAGGCTGCCAACGACCCTGGCGATGTACGGGCACAGTCACGGTCGACCTCGCGTCCCCCGGAACGGGTATTGGGGTTCTCGCCATCTCCTGTTAGCGTTAACGAACCTCGACCAGCAGCCCCGTCCGGACGTCACGACGCCACGACGCGAGAACCGCCCGGGCCCGCGTTCCCGACAGCCTGTTCCTCACCACGGTGATCCGGCCGCTCCGCGGCGGCACGGAGACGTCGCCACGTGCCGAGCGTGCCCTGAGAAGTCCGGCTGCCGGACCACAACGGACACCAACCCGCACATCGCAGATCGGGAGTGATCGTCATCGAGACTTCACGCGTTGGCCGGCCGGACCTCGCGGCGCGACCGGTGCACGAGGTGGGGAACCGTCGCGGCGCGAGCCGGGGTGTCCTGCGCGGCGCCCTGGCCGTCGGTGTGCTCGTGGGCTCCGTGGTGATCGGCGTGCCGTCGGCGAGCGCCGCGAACCCGATCGTCCCCGACCGGTTCGTCGCGGACCCGTCCGCGCACGTGTTCAACGGCCGGGTGCACCTGTACCTCACCGACGACCAGACGAACAGCGGCACCTACTGGGACTCGTCGTCGTGGCGGTCCTACTCGTCGGCGAACCTGGTGGACTGGACCGATCACGGCGACATCTTCTCGATCGCGGGCTTCTCGTGGGCGAGCCGGTACGCGTGGGCCCCGGGTGCGGCGGAGCGCAACGGCCGCTACTACCTCTACCTCCCCGTGGACCGGACGAAGATCGGCGTGGCGGTCTCGTCGTCGCCGACGGGTCCGTTCACCGACGCGCGGGGCAGCGCGCTGGTGGACCGCGCCCGCGACACCAACGTGGGCGACGAGCCCATCGACCCGATGATCTTCACCGACGGTGACGGTTCGTCCTACATGTACTTCGGCACGCGGACGCCGAAGGTGGTCCGGCTGGGCGCGGACATGGTGTCCACGGTCGGGCCGATCACCGACGTCGGCGTGACCGGTGCGACCCAGTACGGCGAGGCACCGCACCTGCACAAGGTCGGCGACACCTACTACTTCTCGTACTCGACCGGCTGGCCGGGCCAGATCCACTACGCCACCGGCTCGTCACCGCTGGGCCCGTTCACCTACCGCGGCGTGCTCCTGGACTACGTCAACGTCAGCACCAACCACCACTCGCTCTTCCAGTACCAGGGACAGTGGTACGTCGCGTACCACAAGAACGCCCGTGAGGGCGGCAGCGGCTACAAGAGGTCGGTCGTGATGGACCGCCTGCACCACAACCCGGACGGCACGATCCGCACCGTGGTGCAGACCGCGGGCGGTGTGGGCCCGTTCGCCACCTTCACCGCGCAGCACAGCGGCCTGCGGCTGGACACCTCGGGGTCGGCGGTCCAGCAGGCGACCCCGTCGAACGCGGAGTCCCAGCACTGGCAGCTCCGCGCGAAGGCGGGCGGCTACGTCGAGGTCCTCAACCGGGCCACCGGATCGTGCCTGGACGTGTCCAGCGGCTCGATCGCGGACGGCGCGAGCGTGCTGCAGTGGCGCTGCCACGGCGGCACCAACCAGCAGTGGACCGTGCGCACCGTCGACGCGACCACCGTGTCACTGGTCAACCGCGCCAGCGGCAAGTGCCTCGACGTCCCCTCGTCCGCCACCACCAGCGGGACCCGGCTCGTCCAGTGGACCTGCACCGGCAGCGCGAACCAGCGTTGGCGTCAGACGCCTGCCTAGCGGTGTCGTCGACATGACGTGGCGTGTTGCTCGTGGTCAACCGCCACAGCCGCAAGGGAGGGCTCGGTACTGGCCAGGGCCTTGGTCCCAGAAGGCTTCGAGGACCACCTCGCCCGCCGCTGCGCCCGCTGCGTCGGTACGCTGACTTCACGTGGCCGACACCGAGATCACCGCTGACCTGGTCCGCGACCTGTTGCGGGAGCAGCACCCGGACCTCGCCGGGCTGACCATCCGCGAGGTGCCGGGCGGCTGGGGCAACCAGATGTGGCGCCTCGGGGACGAATTGGCCGTGCGCATGCAGCGCATGGACCCGACCCCGGCGCTCCAGCTCAAGGAGCGGCGGTGGCTACCCGTGGTGGCCCCGCGCCTGCCGCTGCCGGTGCCGACCCCGGTGCGGTCCGGTGCACCGTCCGAGCGCTTCCCCAAGCACTGGACCGTGATGACGTGGGTTCCCGGCGAGCCCCTGGACCACGCCGTGATCAGCCGGGGCGCCCATGCGGCCGACACGCTGGCGGGCTTCCTCCAGGCGCTCCACGTGGAGGCACCGGCCGAAGCGCCGATCGCTACCGACCGCGGAGCCCATCCCAGGGACTGCGCGGACGGTTTCGAGGACTTCTTCCGGGCCGTTGCTCCCGACGACATCGCTGCCGACGTCCGGACCGTCTGGGACGACGCCGTTGCCGCCGGCGCGTGGGAGGGCCCGCCGGTGTGGGTGCACGGCGACCTCCACCCCGCGAACGTCGTCGTCTCGGACGGAACGCTCTCGGGCGTCGTCGACTTCGGTGACATGTTCGCCGGCGATCCGGCGTGGGACCTCGCCGCCGCCTGGGTGCTGCTACCCGCGGGCACGGCCTCGCGGTTCTTCGACACCTACGCGCGAGCGGACGAGGCGTCGATCCTGCGCGCCCGCGGGCTGGCCGCCATGAAGAGCCTCTTCCTGATGCTCATGGGGCAGAACGGAGACCGCGGCCTCCCCGGCGGCAAGCCGCACTGGGGACCCGCGGGCCGGGCGGCACTTGATCGTGTGCTGAAGGGCGTTTGACGCGCGCTGCAACGGACTTGTTCCAGACTGCGGTCGAGGGCCTGCCGCGTTCCCGCGGCGGCCCGCCGGTCGAGGTCGACCGGCGGGCGCCGGTGTCAGTCGCAGGCGGTGACGCGGTACAGCCGGGTTTGCCCCGACTGGTCCACCAGCTCGAAGCCCCGGGCGTCCCGCACGCCGAGGATGCCGCCGTAACGGCCGCCCAGCGTGTCCGCGCCCTCCTTGCCGATGAGCACGTACCCGACCCGGTGGCGCGTGAGCACCCGGCAGACCTCCGGGTCGGTGGCCGCGTCGTCGAGGTTCCTGCCGAGGTAGTCCTGATCGGGGCTGACGGCGGTCAGGAAGTGCGGGAACAGCACCTCGCGGTCCGCCAGCGCCCACAGCATCACGCTCCCGTCGAACGGGTTGCCGATGACCCGGGTGTCCTCCGGGATGTCGTCGGCGATCCGCGCGTAGAACGCCCGCATCTCGTCGGTCACCAACTTGTGCTGCTCGACGCGCGGGTAGGTGACGGTGATGCGACCCTCGCGGTCGGCCTGGTGGAGACCGCCGGTCGCGACGGCCAGCAGCACCGTGAGCGCGACGGCGATGGCGGCGTGCGGCGCCGGCACGCGTGCTCGCGACGCGGTGGCGATGGCCAGGATCCCGGCGATGGCGAGCGGCACGGCGGTGATCGGCAGCATGGCCGCGAGCCGGTGCGAGTCGTTGAACCAGTAGCCGGTGAGCAGCCGCGTGTCCGGCCGGTTGAGACCTGCGGCCAGCATGTACAGGAAGCCGGTCACCAGGTGCCCCGCCAGGACCCACCGCAGCGCGGGGAACCGGCGGACGGTGCACATGCCGACGACCACCACCGCCGACAGCAGCCACAGTGCGTTGCGGTGGTTGGTGGCGTTGAGCAACACCTCGCCCACCGCCTGGGCCGGGGTCCCGGTCGGTTTCCAGTCCCACCCCCTGGCGGCCGCGAACACCGGTGAGGTCGCCGACCACGACCACCCGGCGAGCACCACGACCACGAACACCGCGCACTCGACGACACCGCGCCGGTTGCGCAGTCGCCTCGCCCGCGCGAACACCGCCGCGCCGACCGGGAAGAGGGACAGCACGATCAGCGAGAAGAGCACGTTGGGGTGCGCGAACCCGGCCGCCACCACGGCGACCCCGAGCAGGAGCCAGGCACGCGGCCTGCCGATCGCGTCGTCACGCACCCAGCCGGTCACCGTCAGCACGAGCGCGAACGCCGCGGGTGCGATCGCCATCCCGAACAGGTTGGGCCACAGCACGCCCCAGCCGAACAGGTCCCACGGCGACGCGGGGAACGCCACGCTCAACGCGCCCGTGATCGCGAGCGCGGCGTTGTTGCGGCCGAACAGTTGACGCGCCAGCAGGAGGCACGACGCCGGCCACAGCAGCACGGTGACGACCGCGCACAGCACGTTGGCCGCGACGGGGATCGACGTGCCGGTGGACATCATCACCAGCGAACCGAAGTCGTGCCACGCCGCCGGGTAGAACGTGGCGGGCACCTCGGGGTTGCCGAGCGAGCCGATCGTCAGCGACGACGCCTGGTGCGTGTCACGGACGTAGGCGAGGGCGTTGTAGTGGAACGGCGTGTCGAACACCTGGGAGAGGCTGTCCGGCGGTCCCACGGCGCGCACCACGCCGAACGCGGCCAACGCGAGCGCGGGCAACAACCCGACGACCGCCACTACCGTCAGTCGACGCGGATCCGGCCGCGCCGCGAGGAATTCCCTGCGGCGCAACAGGAACACGCCGGTTCCCGCCACCGCCCACACGATCGCGGCAAGTCCCAGCGCCGCCGCGGGCGACCAGTCCACGCCGCCCGCCTCGGCGAGCACCGCCGCGGACGCGACCACCGCGATGCCCACCAGCGGGGCGGTCGCGAACCCCGTGATCCCCCTCAACCCCATCATGAAGGTCACCGGTAGACCCGGTAACCACAACCACGCGACCGTGACCAGCACGACCGGCACGACCTCGACCCAGTTCACAAGACCCCCCGTGCGCATGGCAGACCGCGACGCCTCGACGACGACGTGGATGCCCAACAGATCGCAATTCGGGCCCGCGAAGAAGCGTTCTGCCGTCCCCCGACGTCCCCGGACGCGGGCCCTGCCTACAGAGTCGTTCGAGGCCTGCCCAGGTTGGGTCGAGCCCGGTAATCGGTCCGGAGTTCACACCAACGGCCTATCAGGGGGGTGAACCTCGGAGGGAAGCCGCCGAGGTGTTCGCGGACGCGGGCGGATGCCGTACCAAGCGGTGTCCTGGAGGTCATCGCAGCCCGGGGACCCGGCTCCGGTGGAACCAGGGGAGGATCTGGAGGTCCGTCACATCGGGTCAACCCCAGAGGGGACGCGTCGCCATGACCGACGAGCGGGACATCGCCGACTCCTACAGCGACACCAACGTGCTGTTCCACGTGCTGCGGCACGTCGGCTGGGGTGACCTGGTCAACGTCGGCCACTTCACCGTGCCGACGTTGCCGCTGCTGGTGGGTGGGGTGGGGTGGTTCCAGCGCAGGTTGCTGCGGCGGTCGCTGGCGCTGCTGGACGCGCGGCCGGGGCACCGGGTGCTCGACGCGTGCTGCGGGCGCGGCCTGTCCACCGCGCTGCTGGGTGAACGGGGCTGTGACGCGGTGGGGCTGGACGTGCAGCCCGAGCAGGTCGCCGAGGCCCGTCGCCGGTTCGGGAGCAGGCCGAACACCCGGTTCGCGGTCGCCGACGCCACCGCGCCGCCGCCGAGCGCGGACGGCGTGGACCTGGGTGACGGCACGTTCGATCGGGTGCACTGCCTGGAGGCCGCGTTCCACTTCGGGCCGGACGGGCGGCGGGCGTTCCTGGCCGAGTGCTTCCGCCTGCTGCGGCCGGGCGGGCGGCTGGTGCTGGTCGACTTCACCTGGCGGGACCCGGACCCGACCACGATCGACGCGGTGGACCCGGACCGCGTGGTCCGGACCGCGTGGCACTTCGAGCAGGTCGAGCCCCTGGCCCGGTACACCGACAAGGCCGTCGACGCCGGGTTCACCGTCCGGGCCGTGCACGACTGGACGCGCCCGGTGCTCGGACTGCCGATGCGGCTCGCCCGCCCTGCGCTGCGGGTGACGTCCACCGAGGCCGGCCGCCGGGCGTTGCGGCTGCGCTGGCCGGGCCTGCGCGAACTGACCCGTGACGACTGGCGGCGCGTGGACGAGAGCGTGCGCGCGCACCTCGTGTGGGGTGCCGCCTGCCGCTACTCGGCGCTGGTGCTGGACAAGCCCGCCACCCGGTGACCCGTCGCGGTACCGGTGCCCGTGGGTTTCGCGGCCCGGCCTACCGTCACTGGGCAATCCGGGTGCGTTCGTTGCGCCGTCAGGTGCCGTGGCACGACCGGTCGTGTCCGCGTAATCCGCCATGTCGGCCACCCTTCACGCCATGGACCGCCTGCGCGGGAAACCCGGCGGTACGGTCGGCGGATTCACCGTCGTGCGACCCGGGGGGCGTCATGGGGATCGTCAGACGTATGTGGGCGCTCGTGCTGTTGGCGGGTTCACTGGCGGTGCCGCCCGATGTCGCGAACGCCCGGGCGGACACCCCCGCCGGCACGCTGACCGCGCTGTGGAACTCCTACGGCGACCAGGGCGGGCACTGGACCGGCGGGGACAGCACGGTATCGGTCCGACTGCCCGACGGACGCGTGGCCTGGCTGTTCTCCGACACCTTCCTCGGCACCGTCGCCGCGGACCACTCGCGACCGCGGTCGACACCTTTCATCCGCAACTCCCTCGTGGTGCAGCAGGGCACCCGGCTGGCGCAGACCGTGCACGGGGGAACGCCCGCTTCACCGACCTCGTTGGTCAGCGCGGCCGATCCGCAGGACTTCTACTGGGTGGGCTCGGCGACCGTGCAGGGCGGTGAGCTCAAGGTCCTCTACGGCAAGTACCGCGCACAGGGCGAAGGGCCGCTCGGCTTCCAGCGGATCGGCACCGCCCTGGTCACCATCGCCTTGCCCGGCCTCACCGTCACATCGGTGACCGACTTGCCCCTGGACGCCCGGGTCGGCTGGGGAACGGCCGTCTTCACCGACGGCGGCTACGACTACGTCTACGGCACGGAGGACGTCGACGGGTTCAAGTACGCCCACGTGGCCAGGGCCGTCGCCGGGAACCTGGGTGCTGCCTGGGAGTTCTGGACCGGGACGCGGTGGTCGGCGTCGGACACGGAGTCGGCCCGCGTGTTCTCCGGCGGTGGCACGGCGTTCTCCGTGACACGGGTCGGCGGTCGGGTCGTGGTGGTGACCCACGACGGCAACGTCGGCTTCAGCCCCTGGTTCGTGGCGTACACCGCGGGAACGCCGACCGGGCCCTTCGCCGGTCCCACCTACCTGCACAAGGCCCCCGAGGCGGCGAACAGCGCGGGCTGGCAGTTCGGCTACGACCCACAGCTGCACCAGGAACAGGCAGCGCCCGGCACGTTGCTGATGTCCTACAACAACAACAGCCTCAACAGCGACGACAACTACCGGGACGCGCGGATCTACCGGCCGCGGTTCGTCGACATCACCTGGCCGCAACCGGTGCCCGATCCGGCCGCCGTGCCCGCGCCACCGACGGGCCTGGCCGTGAGCGCGGGTGACGACGGCGCCGGGAAGCTGACCTGGACAGCGCCACCGGGAACCGGTCTGACCTACTTCGTCCACCAGCGCGACGTGACCGCCGGGCAGACCCACTTCGCCCGCTTCCCCGACTCGACGACCGCGACGGCACAGAACCTCAGCGGGCTGCGTGACGGGCACACCTACGAGTACCGGGTCTCGGCGAACAACGCCGCGGGTGAGGGGCAGTTCTCGACGACCGTGACGTTGACGGCCCGCGTCGTACCACCTTACTCGCCGACCAACCTGCGCGCGGTGCCGGGCACTACCGGTGACATCGCGTTGAGCTGGAACGCGGTCACCGGCAACGTCCAGTACACGATCGAACGGCGTGACGTCACGGCGGGCGAGGGCGAGTTCGCCGAAGTGTGGTTCCCCCACCCGAGCAGCACCTCCCACACGGTCCCCGACCTGACCGGCGGGCACGTCTACGAGTTCCGGGTGTCGGCCAGGAACGGCGGAGGTACGAGCGCACCCTCCGCGGCGGTCCAGGCGACCGCGGTGGTGGCGCCCCCGCAGGCGCCCACCGGGCTGACCGCGACGGCCCAGGGCGACGGCAGCGTGAAACTGGCCTGGACCGCACCGGGTGAAGGCCTCTGGTACTGGGTCCACCAGCGTGACGTCACCGCGGGCGAACCTGCCTTCACCCAGCTCGCCTACCCGTCCACCGAGGCTTCCGCGCAGCCCGGGATGCTGATCAACGGGCACGTCTACGAGTTCCGGGTGACCGCGGTCAACGGCGCCAACCTGGAATCCCCGCCGTCGGCCACGCGCAGTGCGACCGCGCGCTACGACGCACCGGCGGAGCCGACCGGCCTCACGGCGCAGGCGCAGGGCGACGGCAGCGTGAAGCTGGCGTGGACCGCACCGGGTGAGGGTCATTGGTACTGGGTGTACCAGCGGGACGTCACCGCGAACGAGGCCACGTTCACCAAGGGGCTCTACCCGGCCACCGAGAACCGGGCCCAGCCCGGCCTGCTGATCAACGGGCACACCTACGAGTTCAAGGTGACGGCCGTCAACCCAGGCGGTGTCGAAGGGCCGGCCGGCGCGACCGTCACCGCGACGGCCCGCTACGTCCTGCCCGCCGCGCCGACGAACCTGACCGCGATACCCGAGGACGGGGAGGTCACGCTCAGCTGGAGCGGACCCGCGCCGGACCTCTGGTACTGGATCTACCAACGCGACACCTCCAGCGGGGACAGCAACTTCACCCGCCTGGAGTACCCGATCACCGATGGCACGTCGTCCACCGTCGGGCTGCTGGAGAACGGGCACACCTACGAGTTCAAGGTCTCGGCGATCAACGCCGGCGGCGAAGGCCCGGCGAGCCCCGTCGTCACGGGCAAACCGTTGCCCCTGCCGCCCGCACAGGTCGGTGGGCTGGTCGCGACGCCGGAACCCACCGGCGAGATCACGTTGACGTGGAACGCGTTGCCGAGCGTCTACTACTGGGTCTACTACCGCGACGTCACCGCGGGCGGGCAGTTCCAGAAGTCGTCCTTCCCGGCCGGTGAACCCCGTTCCACGGTGGGGTTCCTGACCCACGACCACGTGTACGACTTCAAGGTCGCCGCCACGAACCTGGCCGGTGACGGCCCGGACTCCGCGGTCGTCCGGGCCACCGCGCGGGTCGCACCGCCTTCCGCGCCGGCCAACCTCCGCGGCTCGGCGGCCGGTGACGGGGGCGTCGACCTCGCCTGGGACCCGACCGGGGCCGGCGTGTACTACTGGTTGTACCGCAAGGACATCACCGCCGGTGAGACCACCTACACCAAGTCCGGTTCCTTCACCGACAAGAGCTACGCGAGCTGGGAAGGCCTGCGGGACGGGCACGTCTACGACTTCCAGGTCCGTGCCGACAACATCGCGGGTCTCGGCCCCGCGTCCAACACGGTCCGGGTGACCGCGCGGGGTGGCCTGCCCGCCGCGCCGACGAACCTGATCGCCACGGCCGGCAACGGCCGGGTCGGTCTCACGTGGACGGCAAGCACCACGGCGAACGTCCTGTACTCGGTCTACTACCGCGATGTCAGCGCGGGGGAGCAGTTCCGCAAGCTCGACGTCCCCTTCGGTAACCCGAGGGCCGACATGACGCCGTTGACCAACGGGCACGTCTACGAGTTCAAGGTCGCGGCGACCCACGCGTCCGGCGACAGCAGGGCGACGCCGGTGGTCAGTGCCCGTCCGCTGCCCCCGGTCCCGGCGGCGGCGCACCTCACGGCGATCGCGGGCAACCACGAGGTGGGTCTGGGGTGGAGCGCCGTGACCCACGCGACGTACTTCTGGGTGGAGTACCGCGATCTCACGGCCGGGCAGACGGGGTGGCGGCGTCTCGGGGCGCCGGTGCACGACTGGGCGTTCACGGTGCGGTCGTTGGCCAACGGTCACCGCTACGAGTTCCGCGTGATCTCCGGCAACGTCGCCGGGGAGAGCGGTCCGTCGAACCCGGTGCAGGCGACCCCGGTTCCGCCGGTGCCCGCCGCGCCGTCGAACCTGCGGGCGACCGCGGGCAACACCACCGCCTCGCTGGCGTGGTCCGGCAGCGCGAGCGCGTCCTACTACTGGGTCTACTTCCGGCCGCAAGGCCATTCGGGCTGGTACGTCTTCGACAAACCGGCCAACGGCACGTCCTCCACCGCGACCGGCCTGCTCAACGGGTTCACCTACGAGTTCCGGGTGACCGCCGCCAACCTCGGTGGCCAGAGCGGACCGTCCAACACGGTCGCCGCGAAGCCGTTCCTGCCGCCGCCCGCGACCCCGACGAACCTCCGCGTCACGGCGGGCGACCAGAAGGCGCAGCTGGCCTGGAACGGCAACAACTCCTCCGGGGCGGCCTACTACTGGGTGTACTTCCAACCCCAGGGCCACACCCAGTGGTACTACTACCGGCAACCGGTGTACGGGACCTCCTTCACCGCCACGGGTCTGCTCAACGGGTACGACTACTCGTTCCGGGTGACCGCGGCGAACGCCGCCGGCCAGACCGGGCCGACGAACACCGTGACCGTCAAGCCACTGCCGCCGATACCGGTGGCACCGGGCTGGATCACGGCGACCGCGGACGCGGACTCGGCCTGGATCAGGCTCTCCTGGGGCGCCAGCCCGACCCCGGGCACGGTGTACGAGGTCGAGTACCGCAACCGGACCGACGAGTGGGGCTGGTACACCCGCACGACCACCCGGAGCACCGGCTACGACTTCTACCACCCGGCAGGTGGTTCGGTCTGGGAGTTCCGCATCAGGGTGGCCAACATGGCGGGTTCGTCGTACTCGCCGACCGACTCGGAGGTCGGCAACGTCTGGACCGGGAACTTCCGCCACAGCGGCAGGAACACCTTCAACGGCGCGAACGCCGCGGCCCTGTCGTTGATAGCGTCCTTGAACCCGTCCTGCAGCACGGCGATGAGGCAGGTGGTGTGCTTCGGCGTGACGCTGAACGGCAGGCCGATCACCATCGGCGACTACTTCTTCTTCCCGTACTCCAGGGCCGACCTGAACCGGGTGGTCTCCTGCGAGGCCTACCAGCGGCTGGACCTGCGCCGGCAGTACGGCCGGACCATCGAGCGGGACAGGGGCCTCGACCTGTTGAAGCACGAGGCCGTGCACACGTGGCAGGCCTCGAACTACTGGATCTACTCGCAGTTCACCTACGACTACGCGCTGGAAGCGGCGAAGTCACACGCCGCAACCGGAACCGACTACCTGTTCAACAACTTCGAGATCGAGGCGAACCTCTGGGCGGGTCACTACAAGCCCAGCTACGGCAACACCCGCTCCTGCCCGCACAGGTGACCCCGCGCCCCTGCCCCGTGGTTGACGGCCGCCCGGCCGGCGGTGGCCGCAAGGCCCGAATGTGAGGCGCACCACCCTCCGCGGGCAGCGAGTCCGTGGACTGTCCGAACTGGTGCTCGATTATGTCCGCAGGCCCTGGAGCACTATCTTTCCCCTCGAAGCGGCGCGCGTGCCAGTGCCGATCACGCCCCCGACCCGGCCTCCCGGTCGGCTCACCGGAGTCACGCCGGGATCGCCCGGTCGGGCGAGGACGCGGCGCCTTGCGGGCACTGGGAGTCACACGGAGGAGACGGAGCGCGGCATGCACCGACGGGCTCTGCTGGGGCGTGAGGCGGAGCGCCGCGCCCTGGCTGCCCTGGTCGAGCAGACCGCCTCCGGGTCGGGCGGCGCGGTGGTCGTCCTCGGCGCCCCCGGGATCGGCAAGTCGGCGCTGGTCGCCGAGGCGGCCACGCGGGCCGCGGACCGCGGGACCCGGGTGATCACGGCGGTGGGGGTGGAGTCGGAGGAGGACCTGCCCTGCGCCGGCCTGCACCAGCTGGTCCACCAGCTGCGAGACGGGATCGACGACCTGCCCGGACCGCAACGTGCCGCGCTGCGCGCGGCCGTCGGCCTTGTCGACGAGGCCGTGCCCGACCTCTACCTCGTCGGCCTGGCCGCGCTGACCCTGCTGTCGGACGCGGCCGTGAGGGCACCGCTGCTGGTGGTCGTCGAGGACGCCCACTGGATGGACCGGGCCAGCCTCGACGTGCTCGGGTTCGTCGCGCGTCGGATCGAGTCCGACCCCCTCGCCCTGGTCGTCGTCACCCGCGGCCTCGACGACCGGCTCCGAGGCGCCGGGCTGCCCGTGCTGCACCTGGACCCGCTGGCGGACGACGTGTCCGGCGAGCTGCTGGACGCGGTGGCACCCGGCCTGGGTCAGCAGGTCAGGCGGCGACTGCTGGAGGAGGCGGCCGGGAACCCGCTGGCGCTGACCGAGCTGCCGGTCGCGCTGCGGTCGGTCGGTGGGGCGTACGCGCTCACACCGGGTCCGCTGCCGCTGACCGAACGGCTGGAGCGGACGTTCACGGCCCGGGTCTCCCGCCTTCCGGTCGACACGCGGGCGGTCCTGCTCCTCGCGGCCCTCAACGGTGACGGGACGATGGACGAGTGCCTCGCCGCCGCGGCCCGGATGCTCGGGACGGCGGTCGACGTCGCCGCCGTCGAGCCGGCGGTCGACTCGGGCCTGGTCGAGCCCTGGGGGATGGTCTTCCGGCACCCGCTCGTCCGCTCGGCGATGCACCACGCCGCGACCGCCGCGGAACGACAGGCCGCGCACGCCGCACTCGCCGCCGAGCTCCAGGGGCAGCCCGACCGGCAGGCGTGGCACCGGGCCGCCGCCACCGCCGGTCCCGACGAGCACGCGGCGCGCGACCTGGACTCCACCGCCGGCAGGGCCCTGCGACGGGGTGGTGTCGCCGCGGCCCTGGCCGCGCTGCGGCGAGCGGCGGAACTGTCCGCGGACCCGTCCGCCCGCGCGGACCGGCTGCTGCGCGCGGCCGAGCTCGCCCTGGAGTCGGGCCAGTGCGACGCCGCGGCGCACCTGCTGGCCCAAGCGCGCTCGCTGGACCTCTCGGTCCGGGACCAGGGCCGTGCGGCCTGGGTCGGCATCGCGCTGATCGAGGGGGCGGCGCAGGGCGAGGGCACCGCGACCGCCGAGCTGGCGGAGCTGGCCGTGGCGATCGCCGCCGGCGGCGAGCCCGGGTTGGGGCTGCGGATGCTGTGGGGTGCGGTCCTGCACTGCTTCTGGGGGGAGCCGGGGCCGGCCGCCCGCCGCCGGGTGGCCGCCGCGGCGGACCGGATGCCCGTGGACGCGGACAACGCCGACCTGGTGGCTTTGCGGGCGTACTGCGCGCCGGTCGAGTGCGGGCACGTCGTCTTCGAGTCCCTGGCCGATCAGCTGGAGCGCTCGTCCGAGGACGCCGAGGGGGACCAGCTCCTGGGTGGTGCCGCGGTGACAGTGGGTGCTCCCGCCCTGGCGGGCCGGCTGACCGCGAGGTCGTTGGACGCCCTGCGGGCGCAGGGCCGTCTGTCGATGCTGGCCCGCGCCCTCTGCGTCCAGGCGGGCAGCGCCGCACGGCTCGGTGACGTGCGCGCCGGTCACCTCGCCGCCGAGGAGGCCGCCGAGCTGGCCCGCGAGACCGGTCAGCCTCTCGTGCACGCGATGGTGCACGCCATCCGCGCACAGCTCGCCGCCGTGTCCGGCGACCCGCGGGCGGAGGCGTGGGCAGCGGAGGCGGAGCGCACAGCCCTCCCCGGCGGCGCGCGCCCGGCGCTGGCCATCGTGCAGATGGCCCGCGGTCAGGCCGCCCTGTGCGAGGGGCGCTACGGCGACGCCTTCGGGCACCTGCACCGCGTCTTCGACCCGGCCGACCCCGCCTTCCACCCCTGGCTGCGCTTCTACGGGGTCGCCGAGCTGGTCGAGGCGGCCGTGCGCAGCGAGTCCACGGAGGCGGCACGGGACGTCCTGGAAGAGCTGACCCCGATCGGCGAGCTGACCCCGTCCCCCGCCCTGCTCTGCGGGCTGCGGCTCGCCCACGCCCTGCTCAGCCCGCCGGACGCCGCCGAAACGCGCTACCGGGCGGCCCTCGACGCCGTTCCCGTGGACTGGCCGTTCGAACGGGCGCGGGTGCAGCTCGCCCTGGGTGCGTGGCTGCGGCGGCACCGGCGGCCCGCGGAGTCCCGCGTCGTCCTGCAGGCCGCGCGCGAGGTCTTCGACGCGCTCGGCGCGTCAGCCTGGGCGGAGCGGGCACGCCAAGAGCTGCGCGCCGCCGGCGCGTCCTCCCCCCGCCAGGACCCGGCCGCCGTCGACCGGCTCACGTCGACCGAGCTGCACGTCGCCCAGCTCGCCGCGCAGGGGCTGACGAACCGGGAGATCGGCGAGCGGCTCTACGTCTCGCCCAGGACGGTGAGCACCCACCTCCAGCGGATGTTCCCCAAGCTGGGCGTGACGGCGCGCGGCGAGCTCGCGGCGGTGCTGCGCAGCACGATGACGTACGCCGAAGACGTCGGCTGACGGACGCGACCGATACCGCTCGCTCCCTAGGTTCGTGCCATGCCCGGTCCGCACGCGGCGGACGGGAGGGAAGGCACACCATGGGAACCATCACCGTCGGCACCGAGGGCTCGACCGACATCGAGCTCTACTACGAGGACCACGGCGCCGGCCAACCGGTCGTCCTGATCCACGGCTACCCGCTGGACGGGCAGTCGTGGGAGAAGCAGACCGACGCGCTGGTCAAGGCCGGGTACCGGGTCGTCACCTACGACCGCCGGGGCTTCGGCCGGTCGAGCAAGACCATGACGGGCTACGACTACGACACCTTCGCCGGCGACCTGGACCAGGTCCTGACCCGGCTGGACCTGCGTGACGTCGTCCTCGTCGGCTTCTCGATGGGCTCGGGCGAGGTCGCCCGCTACCTGGGCACCTACGGCTCCGAGCGGGTGGCGAAGGCGGCGTTCCTCGGCGCGCTCCAGCCGTTCCTGCTGCAGGCGGAGGACAACCCCGCGGGCGTGCCGCAGTCGGTGTTCGACGGCATCGCCGAACAGGCCGAGGCCGACCGCTACGCCTGGTACGACAACTTCTTCGTCGACTTCTTCAACACCGATGAGACCCTCGGTTCCCGTCTCAGCGAGGCCGCGCTCCGGGCGAACTGGGCCACCGCCATCAGCTCGGCGCCGGTGGCGGCGTACGCGTGCGTCCCGGCGTGGCTGACGGACTTCCGGGCCGACGTGGAGCGCATCGACGTGCCGTCGCTGATCCTGCACGGCACCGCCGACCGCATCCTGCCGATCGACGCCACCGCCCGCGAGTTCCGCCGCCGCCTGCCCGACGCGCGCTACGTCGAGATCGACGGTGCTCCGCACGGCCTCCTGCTCACCCACGCGGCCGAGGTCAACGCCGCCCTGATCGCCTTCCTCGCAGGCTGAGAACCGGACATGCACACGCTCACGCACCGCGTCACCACACGCACCACCGCTCTGCTGGCCGTGCTCGTCGCCGCCGCGGGGCTCGCCCTGTTCGGCACGTCGAACGCGGTGGCCGTCAACCCGGCTGGCGCCCACCCGGCTGGCGCCCACCCGGCAGCCGGGCAGAAGCCCACGATCGTCCTCGTCCACGGCGCCTTCGCCGACGGCGGCAGCTGGAACCCCGTCATCGAACGGCTCCACCGGCGCGGCTTCACCGCCGTCGCCGTGGCCAACCCCCTGCGCGGGGTTCACTCCGACGCCGCCGCCCTCGACGCGCGTCTCGCCGGCATCGACGGGCCCGTGGTGCTCGTCGGTCACTCCTACGGCGGTGCCGTCATCACCAACGTGAAGGCACGGTCCCCGCAGGTGAAGGCGCTGGTGTACGTCGCCGCCTTCGCCCCGGCCGAGGGCGAGGCCGCAGCCCGGCTCGCCGGGCAGTACCCCGGTAGCACCCTGGGCGAGACGCTGGCACCGGTCCTGCTGCCCGACGGCTCGAAGGACCTCCACATCAAGCCCTCGCTCTTCCGGCAGCAATTCGCAGCCGACGTCCCGGCGCGACAGGCTGCCCTCATGGCGAGCACCCAGCGCCCCATCCGGGACGTCGCCCTGGACGAGGCGTCCGGCGAACCCGCCTGGTCGGGCATCCCCTCGTGGTTCCTGCTGGCCGGTGCGGACAAGAACATCCCCCTGCGGGCCCAGAAGTTCATGGCCGACCGGGCCGGCTCACGCGCCACCGTGACCGTCGAGAGGGCATCGCACGCCGTGGCGGTCTCGCGCCCGGACACGGTCGTCGAGCTGATCGTCCGCGCCGCGGGCTGATTTCTCGCCCGGCTTGCGTGAACTTCCAGGTCGCGCAAGCCGGGCTGGCTGCCTGGCTGTGCGCTGTGGGGCGCGCTGAGCGCGTCCCCGGTCCGGAACAGGACGAAGCGGCGATGTTCCAGACCCCCGCCCGGACCCGCCGAGCCGAACGGAACCGGCGGCGTCCCGCCACCCGTGAATTCCGGCGACATCGGCGGACGTCACCGCCAGGATGGCCGGTGTGGAAGAGGTCGAGGTCGTCGTCGCTCACCGCCAACGCGCGACGCTGCGCGTCGGCGACGTGTTCCTGAAGGTCGACGGCGACCCGGCGCACGCCGACGTCGAGGTGCGGGCGATGGCCATGGCGCCGGTACCGACCCCGGCGGTCCTCTGGCACGAGCCGCCCGTGCTCGCGATCGCCGCCGTGCCCGGCAAGGCGCTGGGCGTGCTCGGCGAACCGTCGGCCGCGTCGCCGGCGGCGTGGGCCTCGGCGGGTGCCGCCATCCGGAGGCTGCACGATGCGCCGTTGCCGCCGTGGCCGGGTCCGAGGCTCGACGACGTGGCGGCGGAGCTCGACAGCGAGTGCGCGTGGCTGCTCGCCAATGCCGTCCTGCCCGCCGAGGTGGTCCGGCGCAACCGCGAGATCGCCGAGGCGGCGCTCCGGCCGTGGGAACCGGTGTTCATCCACGGGGACCTGCAGATCACCCACGTGTTCGTCGACGGCGCCGAGGTCACCGGCGTCATCGACTGGTCCGAGGCCGCTCCCGGTGACGCCATGTTCGACCTCGCCACCTTGACGCTCGGGCACGAGGAACGCCTGGACGACCTGCTCGCCGGTTACGGCGCAGGCGCCGACCGTGACGTGATCCGCGCCTGGTGGTCACTGCGCAGCCTGGTGGCGTCGCGCTGGCTGATCGAGCACGGCTTCGACCCGGACGCGCCGGGGTGCGAGTTCGACGTGCTCAGATCCCGGATGCACGAACCCTAGGTGGCCGGGGGAGTGTCACGTGGCCTGCTGCCGGTCGAGGGCCGCGGCCGCGCCGTCGACGAGCGTCCGCGGGCCGTGTTCCAAGGCGTCGTCGTTCTCAGGCGTCGTCGGTGCCGCCTTCGCGGATCGCGACGTGCGGCGTACTGGCACGCGACGCCACTACCACCGCGGTCGCTGGTCCAGCGCTCCGCGGTGCAGGCGGGTCGCTTCGTCCTTGGACAGGCGGGTGGTGGCGCCGCAGAACGTGCACTGCATCGTGTACTTCGTCTTGACCGGGAACAACGGGATGAAGAAGAGCGTGAACTTCGTGACCGCTCTGTGCAGCGGGTGCGCCGCCTGGTTCCCGCACCTGGCGCACAGCCACGTCAGCACCGCCAGGACGAAGACCTTGGTCCGGAACCCGAAGATCACCACTTCGCTGCGCACTCCCGTCAGCTCATCCGACCCGCCCGGCCGCAGGTTTCCCCGCCGCCCGTTTCCCACACCATTGTGCCGTTCGTTCCGCCATCAGGTTGATCAGCGGACGAGAACGGCCACCTGACCCAAGCCGGAAGTCATCCCCGCCTGGTTGCCCGACGGCACGCCCGCGTTGATCGAACGGGTCGGCTGCGGTCTGCACGCGATCCGCGAGAACCGCACCGAGACCGTGCTGGAGGCCCAGGGCGACCGGGAGCGGGCCGCGCGGCTGACCCCCGACGGGCACTTGGTCTGCGTGGGTCAGTACGGCGGCGTGTCGGTGCGCCGCATCGGCGACGCGACGTACGCCCGGAAGGTGGGGACCGGCCCCGGCGCGACGCCCTCCCTCGGCGGGCCGGCCGCCATCAGCGAGGACGGGCGGTACGCGGCCTGGGTCGACCGGGACGAAGGCGACGTCGTGCGGATGATCGTGGCGGACACGCAGGAGGAGGAGATCGTGTCCGTGCCGGGCACCTCGTTCATCGGCCGCATCCGCGACGACGGTGCACTGGTCGTGATCGACGTCGACGCGGGCACGACCGTCGGTGAGCTGCGGCTGCCGATCACCCGAGCCCCGAGCGCCGTCGCACCCTGGCAGGCCACCGGGATCACGGGTGTCGCCGCCACCGGCGAGCTGCTGACGGCGACACCGGAGAACACCGTGTCGCGGTGGGCGATGAACGAGGCGGCGTGGCTCGACCTGGCCTGCCGATCCGCCGCCCGTGACCTGACCGCCGAGGAGTGGCGCCAGGTGACCGACTACGACCTGCCCGCCGACCTCCGCTGCCGGCGTTGATCCCCGGCGGCTGACGAAACGGACGTACGCGTTCCCGGGCACCGGCGGTATCCGAAACCCGCCCCGGATCGACCACACCATAAGAGACGCCGAATGTCCGGCGTTGCGCATCACGCACCCGCCGTATTCGGGTGGCCGTCCTCATGCGATGGTCGCACGCCGGCAGCTTGACGGTTTCCTCAAGGCCGCCCTATGGTACGACCGGTAAGCGCTTTCCAAGAACGCCGCGACACCGCTTCCCCAGACCGTCGGCCCTGGTCGTGGCGATGTCGGCTGCCGTGTCGCCTGTCGTCCTTTCGAAGGAAGGTCGAATTCCGTGTCGAACGAGGTCGAATAAGGGATCGAACACTTCGACACGAGTAACCCCCATCCGCAACGGCACCGCGGTGGGCCCTGTTCGTGAGCGTCGAAGAGAGGGAATGCCCGTGCTCTCAAAAGCAAGAAGGCTGAAAGTCATCGTGCTCGCCGTTGCGCTGGCGGTCGCCCCGTCGGTGTCCGGCGTGACGAGCCAGGCGTCGGCCGACACCACGGCGCAGCTGAACGCCTCGCAGATCGTGGCTGACATGGGTGCCGGCTGGAACCTGGGCAACCAGCTGGAAGCCAACATCGACGGGTACCCCGGCGAAACGGCGTGGGGTCAGCCGACCATCACGCAGGCCCTCGTCGACAGCGTGCGGGCGGCGGGGTTCAAGACGATCCGGATACCGGTCTCCTACTTGCGCAACATCGGACCCGGGCCGGACTACACGGTCAACTCCGCCTGGCTGAACAGGATCCAGCAAGTCGTCGACTACGCCTACAACCGGGGCATGTACGTCCTGATCAACATGCACGGCGACGGCTACAAGACCGTCGCGCATTCCTGGTTGATCTGCGACTCCTCGTCCCAGACGACGATCAGGGCCAAGTACCAGAAGGTCTGGCAGCAGATCGCCACCAGGTTCCAGAACTACGACCAGCGGCTGATCCTGGAATCGATGAACGAGAACTTCGACGGGCAGTTCGGCCGCCCGACCCAGCCGTGCTACTCGAACATCAACAGCTACAACCAGATCTTCGTCGACACCGTGCGGAGGGCCGGCGGGAACAACGGCTCGCGGTGGCTGCTCGTTCCCGGTTGGAACACCAACATCGAGTACACCGCGGGCAACTACGGTTTCGTGCTCCCGACGGACCAGTACCGGTCACCCTCCATCCCCGCCAACGAGCGGCGGATCATGATCTCCGTGCACTACTACGACCCGTGGGACTTCGCGGGCGAGGAGAGCGGCACCATCACCCAGTGGGGGCGGGCGGCGACCAACCCGTCCAAGCGGTCGAGCTGGGGCCAGGAAGACCACCTGGACGCGCAGATGAAGAAGATGCACGACAGGTTCGTCGTGAACGGGTACCCGGTGGTCGTCGGCGAGTACGGCGCGATCGACAAGTCGTCGTCGGACTCGTCGAACAACCGGTATCGCGCGGACTACGTGCGTGCCGTCGTGGCCACCGCCAAGAAGTACGGAGCGGCCACCGTCTACTGGGACAACGGCCACACCGGGCAGTACGGGTTCGGGCTGATCGACCGGCGTTCCCGTGCGGTGACCCAGCAGGGCCTGGTCAACGCCATCATGAGCGGCCTCGGCACCAGCCCGGACCCGAGCCAGCCGACGGCAGGCACTTACAAGATCAGGAACTCGGCCACGGGCACCTACCTCGACTCGGACGGCAACGGCGCGGTCGTCCTGGCCGCCGCGAGCACCTACGACGACCAGGACTGGGTCCTCGCCCGGACCACGTCCGGCGCGTGGACGGTCCGCAACGCCCGGACGGGGCGGTTCAACCTGGCCGCCGCCGCCGGCAACACCGTCGTCTGGAACACCGGTGGTGTCGGCGCCGACGCGCTCTGGACCCTGGAGCCGGTCACCTCCGGAGGATTCCGCCTCAATAACCAGAACACCGGCAGCGACTACCTGTACGCGGCCTCGGCCGGCCAGGTGCGGTGGAACACCGGCTCCACCGACACCACCACGGTCTGGACCTTCGTACCCAAGTAGCCGCGACAGCCCCACCGCCATCAGCGACTCCATCGGACGGGCCACGGCACAGACCGGCTTGCCGGTGGGGGACTGCGACGGACGGACGAACCGACAGGGGCCCATCAACCCTGATCACGAGGAGGAACAGTGCGGACACTCGTCAGATCGTTGGTCGCCGTCGCGGCCTTGGTCGCCGGGGTGGTGTCGTCGACCGGACCCGCGGTCGCGGAATCGAACGGCGGGGTGCGGGTCATGCCGTTGGGTGATTCGATCACCGACGGGTTCAACGTCCCCGGTGGCTACCGGATCGGGCTGTGGCAGCGGTTGGGGTCGGGCAACTACCGGGTCGACTTCGTCGGTTCGCAGTTCAACGGTCCGGCCTCGCTCGGGGACCACGACCACCAGGGTCACTCGGGCTGGCGCATCGACCAGATCGACGCGAACGTCGTCAACTGGCTCAGGAACACGACCCCGCGCACGGTCCTGCTGCACATCGGCACCAACGACGTCATCCAGAACCGCGACCTCCCGAACGCGCCGGCCCGCCTGTCGGCGCTCGTCGACCGCATCACCGCGACGGTGCCGAACGCCGACGTGTTCGTCGCGACGATCACCCCGCTGTCCGACTCCGCGCGCGAGTCCGCCGTCCGGACCTTCAACGCCGCGATCCCCGGCATGGTCCAGAGCAAGGTCAACGCGGGCAAGCGGGTGCGCCTGGTGGACATGCACTCCGCGCTGACCACGGCCGACCTGGCCGACGGCATCCACCCGACGGCCACCGGCTACGACAAGATGGCCGCCAGGTGGTACTCGGCGCTGCGGTCCGTCCCCGGAGCGATCGGCGACCCGGTCGTTCCGTCCGGTCGGCAGATCGTCGGTGCGGCGTCGGGCCGGTGCGTGGACGTGCCGAACGGGAACACCACGAACGGCACGCAGGTCCAGCTGTGGGATTGCAACGGCCAGTCGACCCAGTCGTGGACCCACACGGCCGGCAAGCAGTTGATGTCCGGCGGGAAGTGCCTCGACGCGTCCGGCAAGGGCACGACCAACGACACGAAGGTGGTCATCTGGGACTGCAACGGCCAGACCAACCAGCAGTGGAACGTGAACTCGAACGGCACCATCACCGGTGTCCAGTCGAACCTGTGCCTGGACGCCTCCGGCCGCGCAACGGCCAACGGCACCAAGCTGATCCTCTGGTCGTGCAGTGGCCAGGCGAACCAGCAGTGGGCCCTGCGCTGACCGTGTACCGCACCTCGGGTCGGTGGATGGCCGGTGCGTCGGCTGACGGTGTACGTAGACAGCCATGAAAACGCTTACTACGTACAGCTGTGGATCGGGCAAGCCGGTCCGAGCAACCAAGTCCAACGGCCACAGGGATTGCGGCTGGAAGGACTGTTGACAGGGATAGGCGATCCTCTAAGCTGGGTTCGCCGGGTGTAAACGTTTTAACTTCCGGAAGGATCGATACCCCGGTCGTCCGCGTCGGGCCGGGGTATCGCCTGGGAGGCCGTTCCGGTCGGCAGGCTCCGCGCTGCGGTTCGCTGTGTCCCGCTGCCCGGGTTGTCGTCGGCTGCGCGGAACGGCCCCCCGAACCGCAATCGTCAACGCGGATAACGTGAACGCCGCGCAGAGCGCATCCCCGACGGTGGTCGAGCGCTCGGTTCAAGACCCGGTCGACCCGCCGCAGGTCGTCCGACACCCACTCGTCCCCGTCCTCAGGAGTGCTCATGATGCTCGTCCACCGGCGCGGTGCGAGCCGGCGAGCCCTGTCGCTCGTCGCCGCGATCATCGTCGCCCTGTCCGTGATCGCGGTGGGCCAGGACCGGGCGGACGCCGCGCCCGGGCCGTCGTTCACCAATCCCGTCGTGCCGGCGCCCAACAGTGCCGACCCGACGCTGGTGCAGCACAACGGCCAGTACTACTACGTGGCCACCACGTGGACCTCCGACATCCTGATGCGGCAGTCCTCCACCATCGCCGGGCTGCGCAGCGCGCCGGAGCGGCGGATCTTCCGCGCCGCGCAGAACGAGGGCTGCTGCACGATGTGGGCGCCGCACCTGGAGCAGATCGACAACCGCTGGTACATCTACTACTCGGTCGAACCGCGGGCCGGGTACGGGTCGCGCCGCACGCACGTGCTGGAGAGCGCGGCGAACGACCCGGCGGGCCCGTACACCTACCGGGGTGTGCTCGACCTGATGCCGAACAACGGCTGGGCCATCGACGGCGCTGTGCTCAAGCTCAACGGCGCCCTGTACTTCCACTACTCGGCGTTCCACGCCGACGGCCTCCAGTCGCTCTACATCGCGCCGATGAGCAGCCCGACCGCGGTCTCCGCCCGCGGCACCCGCATCTCGGCCCCGACGCTGGCGTGGGAGCGGCAGGGTCAGCCGGTCAACGAGGGGTCGTTCGCGTTGCAGCGGGGTGGCCGCACGTTCCTGACCTACTCGGCCAGCTACTGCGGCACCGCCGACTACAAGTTGGGCATGCTGGAGTACCGCGGCGGCGACCCGCTCGCGGCGTCGTCCTGGTCCAAGTTCGCCAACCCGATCTTCCAACGCCACAACGGCAACGGCGTCTACGGTCCCGGTCACCACTCGTTCTTCACCTCACCGGACGGCACGGAGACGTGGATCGCCTACCACGCCAACTCCTCGGCCTCCCAGGGCTGCGGCACCACCCGCACCACCCGCGTGCAGAAGATCTCCTGGAACGCCGACGGCACACCGAACCTCGGCGTCCCGGTGTCCACCTCCACGGTCCTCGCGGGCCCTTCGGGTGAGACCGGCGGGTCCGGCACCCGCGTGCGCATCCGCAACCAGCACAGCAAGCTCTGCCTGGACGACTACAACTTCGTCACCACGCCGGGGGCGGAAGTGCGGCAGTGGACGTGCAACGGGGAGCCGGTGCAGGACTGGTCCCTCACGCCCACCGACAACGGCTACTACCGGATCACCAACGGCCACAGCGGCCTGTGCCTGGACAACAAGGACGGGGCCACCGCGGCAGGTGCGGTCGTGCAGCAGTGGACCTGCGACGGCTCGGCCGAGCAGCAGTGGCGGCTGACCACCACCAACGGCACCACGACCGTGGTCAACCGGCACAGCAACCTCTGCCTCGACAACTACGGCTGGGGCACCGAACCCGGCTCCGAGGTCCGGCAGTGGACCTGCACGGGCGCGGCCAACCAGCAGTGGGTGGTCGGCTGACCGTCGCGGGCCGTTCGCCGGGCCGCCACCGCCTCGGCGGTCGTCGCCCTGAGTGCCGTGCTCGTGGCTGCGTCGGCAGGGTGGACGCGCACCCGGATGGCCTCCGGCGGTACGACGCCGCCGGCCTCCGCTCGTCGGAACGCGGTGACGGTTCCGAAAGTTGCTGTCATGATGACAAAACTTTCGACTCCGCCGCCGGGTCACCGATGATCAACGGAGGACGCATGAGGAAGTCACTTGAGGCCTTGCTGGCCATGGTTCCTGTGGTGGCCGCCTTGGTGGTGGCGCCGAACGCCGCCGCGACCGCCCAAGCCGCCGCGAGCACCCCTGCGAGCACCACGGCCGCCACTCTGAAGGACGCCGCGTCGATCAGCGGGCGCTTGTTCGGTGCCGCGGCCGCGGCGAACCTGCTCCGCGACGCGGAGTACGTCGCCACGCTGAACCGGGAGTTCAACCAGCTCACGCCCGAGAACGAGATGAAGTGGGACTTCATCGAGCCGAACCGCGGGCTGTTCAACTACGCCGCCGCGGACCGCCTCGTCAGCCACGCCGAGAGCCAGGGCATGACGGTGCGCGGCCACGCGCTGGTCTGGCACAGCCAACTGCCGGCGTGGGTGCAGAACATGAACTCGCCCGGCCAACTGCTGACCGCCGTGCACAACCACATCTCCAACGTCGCGAGCCACTTCAGCGGCCGCGTCGCCTACTGGAACGTGGCCAACGAGGCGTTCGACGACACCAGTCGGGCCGCACGGCGCAACTCGGTGTTCCAGCGACTGCTCGGCGACGCTTGGATCGAGGAGGCGTTCCGCGCCACCAGGGCGGCCGATCCGACCGCGAAGCTCTGCTACAGCGACTACTTCATCGAGGGGCAGAACCCGAAGTCCGACGCCGTCTACGCCTTGGTGAAGGACTTCAAGTCGCGCGGCGTGCCGATCGACTGCGTCGGCTTCCAGGCGCACCTGACCAGCGGCGCCGTGCCGGCCGACATGCGGGCCAACCTCCAGCGCTTCGCCGACCTCGGCGTCGACGTGCACCTCACCGAACTGGACATCGCCGGCTCGGGCACCGCGCAGGCCGACTCGTACGCCCAGGTCGTCCGCTCCTGCCTCGCGGTGTCGCGCTGCACCGTGATCACATTGAGCGGCGTGACGGACAAGTTCTCGTGGCGTGTCAGCCAGACCCCGTTGCTGTTCGACCGCTACTACACCAAGAAGCCTGCCTACGACTCGGTGCTCTCGGTCCTGATCGGGGGCTGAACTCCCGGCGTCTCCTGTCGTGACGGGTCGGGCACGCGAACTCCGCGTGCCCGACCTGCCGGGCCCGGACGGCCCCGTCACCAACCCGCCCTGGCGGCGCTGACCCGCACGTGCCCGACCGGTCGGTGCGCGCCGACACCGGTGCTGCGGTCGCCACGTCGACGGCCCGATGGCCGGGACAACCCGGAGTCGGCGGAGGGTGCCATTCGGAATGGCGCGGGCACTCGTGGTCTGCGGATCGATGTCCGGCAATACCGGGGTGGTCGCGGACCGTCAACGCGGTCCACATCACGGTTGACACACTCGGCCCGGTTGCGGTCGACATCACCGTCGCGTCGTCCGAGAGCGCCATCGGCGGCGGCCTGCAGAATCGTCCGGCGAAACAGGCCGAGAAAAGAAAAATGGAAGATCGACGTTTAATCGGGATTCTTCGCAATGGGATGACAAGCGGCGGATCTCCTTGTCAACGTCTCCGGGGGCGCGCAAGGTTGCCGTGGGTCCGCGAACCTCTTCCGGTTCGGAGCAGTGACCCGACCTTTCGCGAACAGATGGAGACAAAGTCATGCGATCGACCACGCGCAACAGCACGGCGGTTCGAGTCCGACGTGCTCTGATCGGGCTGGGAACCGTGGCGGGATTCGCTCTGGTGGCCCCCGGTTCCGCCTACGCCGCCGACCCGGCCGGGTGCACCTGGTCCGGTGAGAACGTGACCTGCACGGCGGGCGTCCCGTCCGGTCAGGTCCTCGACGGCACGGCCAACGCCAACACCATCACGATCACCGGCGGCTCGGTCGCGGGCACGATCAGGGGGTTGGGGGGTAACGACACCATCGTCATCACCGGCACAACCGGGATCGGCGGGGCGACGGGTCCTCCCGGTGCGAACGGCACGGCGGGCACTCCGGCGGGGACCGCGGGTGGCAATGGCGGTGTCGGAACCTCCGGCGGCGTCGGTGTCGCCGGTACCGGCATCGTCGACGGTGGTGACGGCATCGACCGGATCACCGTCACCGGCGGTGTCGGCGGCAATGGCGGCGGTGGTGGCCCGGGTGGGACCGGGTTGAACAGTGGTGCGGGCGGAGCTGGTGGCAATGGCGGTGTCGGCGGTGTCGGTGGTGCCGCCAACGTCGGGTCCATCACCGGCGGTGTCGGCGCTGACACCGTCACCGTGACCGGTGGCAAGGGTGGCCTCGGTGGTGTCGGTGGGCTGGGCGGCAACGGTGGGGCCACGGCGGGCGGTGCGGGTGCCGGTGGTATCGGTGGCGCCGCGGGCGTCGGCGGTGTCGGCAACTCCGGGATCGTCAACGGCGGTACCACGGATTCCGGGGTCGACAACATCACCGCCAACGGCGGTGCGGGCGGTGCGGGTTCCGCCGGCGGTGTCGGCGGCTGTGGCAGCGGCGGCGGTGCCGGTGGCGTGGGTGGCGCCGGTGGCGCGGGCGGTATCGGCAACTCGGGGACCGTCAACGGCGGTGCCGGGGCGGACACCCTGAAGACGAAGGGCGGTCTCGGCGGTGCCGGTGGCCTCGGCGCCAAGGGCGGCAACGGCCTGAGCGCCACGCAGCCCGGTGGAGCGGGTGGCGTCGGCGGTGCCGGCGGTGCCGGTGGCGGCGGCAACTCCGGGAACGTCAACGGTGACGCCGACAACGACGTCATCACCAACACCGGCGGCAACGGCGGCAACGGCGGCGCCGGTGGCAACGGCGGCGTCGGGTGTGCCGGTCCCGGCGGCGCGGGCGGCCTGCCGGGCGCCTCGGGTGCGGCCGGAACGGGCAACGTCGGGACCGTCAACGGCGGCACCGGCGTGAACACCATCACCAACCCCAACGGCGTGGCCGGTCTGGTCGGCGCGAGTGGCGTGGCCGGTGACAACAACGGTGGCGTCTGCACCTGCTGATCGGTAGCGACGACCTCGTCACGCGGGTCGGTGCTCCTGGTGATCCCAGGAGCACCGACCCGTCGCGTGATCGCCTAGCGGACGGCTTCGAACACGGCCGTCCAGGTGGTGTGGAAGGTCATGGCCTGGCAGCGGATGTCGGTGTCGGCCTTGAGCTTCACCGCGTCGGTGAGCTTGAACGGGTAGTTCGCCTCGCTCACGGCCAGCGTGGGGAAGAGGGGGTCGGCGCCTGCGGTGGACAGTTCGATCTGGCCCTGGCAGTAGGCCGTGTCGACGCTGTTCCCGATCGTGTCGATGACGATCTCGCCCGCGGTGACGGACGCCAGTCTGGCCTTCACGTTGCTGTTCGGGTTGGTGAGGGTGAGGGTGACGAACGCGGTCTCGCCGGGCAGCAGGACGCCGGTCTGCGCGCCGGTGACGGTGACGGAGGTGAAGGCCTCGGTCGAGCCTCCGACCGGACCGGCGGTGCTGCTCTGGGCGAACGTGGCGACCGCGAAGCCGGTGACGCCCATCAACGTGCCGACGGCGGCGAGGACGATCACGGGCTTGATCTTCGAGGTGACTCGCATGGCGTTTCTCCTGAGGTCGAGCGGGAACCGCGCGGTGAGAACACCGCGAGGTGGGAGGGGGTGACGAACGAGCGGCGCGGTGCCCCGCTCGCGGTCGTCAGGGAGAGGTCGTCGGCACCGGTTCGCCGGTGCTCGTCGGCTCTTGGGCGGATGGGGTGCCAACCACCGAGGACACGGCCGTACTGGTCTCCACCGCGTCCGGCGCGGTGGTGACCGGCGGCTCCGGCACGGGTGGCGCCGTCGTCGGACCAGGCGTCGTCACCGGTGCCGCCGCAGTGGCGGGTGTCCACCAGCCGGTCGTGCCGTCGACCGACACCGACACCCCCGAGGTCTGGCCGAACCCGGCGGCGTTCGCCACGCCGATGACGAGCCCCATGCCTGCGAGGTGGACGGCGAGCACCGCGGCGATGGCCACGGCTCGCCGCAGGAGGGTGTTCTTCAGGTTTCGGTTTCCGAGGAATTTCGTCGTTCCGAGAACGGGCACGGTGGGCTCACAATTTCCCTCACCAGGCGCTCGGTGATCCACTGAGCGGGACGACTGGCTGTCAGGGCCTTCGCTGTCTATTTCGCGACCAGTCCTGCAAACGTTACTGCGGATGGCGGAAGGAATTCCAAGATCGCCGTCGAATCACATTTTAAATTCGTACACGTACGGGTGCCTTTCGTTATTGGTCAGACTTCGGTGGGCATACTCGGTACATGAGCCGGTTCTGTTCCGTCGACTTTGTTCCTGCGATCCGGCTGTTTTGCCGGACCTGCCGGGGCTCACCTTTGTTCGTGACAGGAGTCACTCCATGAACGTCCGACGTGTCGCAGCTTCGATCCTCACCGCCGGCGCCCTGGCCACGCTGGCCGTGGTACCGGCCGCCGCCGTGCCGGCCCAGAGCGGGGCATCGGTGAACCCGGTGTCGGCGGCCCTGCCGCCGGCCGGGTGCGCCACCGCCATCGCCGCGGCGGTCGACAGCGCCAACGCGGCCACCGCGGCCGCCGCCAACGTCGCCGACTCCGCCGCCGCGGCAGCCGCGGCCAAGGCGTTCGCGGAAGGCGTGCTCACCGGCACGCCCGCCGCCATCAACGCTGCGGCCGCCAACCTGGCCGCGTTCAGCGCCGCCGCCGCGACCGCCGCAGCGGCCAGCGCCGCCGCCTACGCCACCTCCGCGGGCGCGACCGTTACCGTCCTCGTCGCCTGCGCGCAGGCGTAGCCGTCCGGCAGGCTCGCGGGGGTCGTCGGGGCGCTTCACGTCGCCTCGACGGCCCCTGGAGACGTGCCCGATCGACGTGCGCCGGAAGTGACTCGGAGACGGTGACGAACGCCCATGGCGTCGCGAACCCGGTGGCGGCGTGGTGTCGAAGAGGTCCGAAGAGATAATCACGGTTCGCGGCCCGACCCCCTTGCCGCCAAAGACCCGTCATGCGTGAGCCGGCATGCGCCGCCGCTCGAACCACATGTAGGCGGTGTCGTTCCCGTCGTTGCCGTAAACGGTCTTGGCGGGGTTTGGCGCAGGTGCGGTCGATTATGTTTCCCGAGGCGTTGGCGGCGCGTGACGCTCCGGGGGACCACTGCGGCAGCACGGGGTCCGGCGCTGGTCGGAAGAGTCGAGCGCATACGGCCATTCGGGCGACTTCGGTGTCGATCAATCGGTCGAGGGTATAGGTTGATGGTTGTTACCCCGGACCTCGGTGACGCGATACCTACGTGTAGATCACGAAGGTGGATCGCCCACCGAGGTTTTTTGCGGGAAAGAACGGCGTCAATCGGCTTGAATCGTGCCGGCTCCTGTGTGCGCTTTGTGCATTTCTGGCACTGGCGCGTCGCGCAGGTCGCCCCGATCCTTTTCAGGAAATGAATTCCTCATGCGCCGTATCCGCACGATCGTTCAAGCACTGTTCGGTGCCACCGTCGTGGCCGGGGGCCTGATCGCCCTCACCCCGGCGGCGCAGGCCATCACCATCCCGGTGGCGTGCAGCGAGAACGCCCTGGTCGCCGCCGTGAACCTGGCCAACTCCACCCCGATCTCGGACACCCTCGTCCTGTCGGGTGGCTGCACCTACGGCATGACCACCGCCCACGGTGGCGCGTCGAACGCGCTGCCGGTGATCACCACCCCGATCGAGATGATCGGTCCGGCCACCGTCACCAACGCCTCGCCGCTGGGTCTGGGCCTGTTCCGGATCGCCGAGGTCGGCCCGACCGGCAGTCTGACGCTCAGCACCGGGGTCGCGTTCACCGGCGGTAACGTGGTCGGCCACGGCGGCGGCATCCTCAACCGCGGCGCGGTCACCCTCACCGGCAGCACCCTGACCGGCAACACCGCCTCCGGCAACGGCGGCGGCCTCGCCAACGCCGACACCCCGTCCGGCACCGCACCCGCCGCGACCTTCACCAGCAGCCCGATCTCCGGCAACACCACCCTGCTCGGCGACGGCGGCGGCATCTACAACGGCCTGCGCGGCACGTTGACGGTCACCGGTGTCACCGGCAGCCCGCTGTTCATCACCGGCAACAGCGCGGGTCGCGGTGGCGGCATCTCCGCGATCGCCTCCACCTCCACCACCATCACCCAGACCGCCGTGACCGACAACCACGCGCTCCTCACCCTGGGCAACTCCGGCGGCGTCTACCGCCAGGGCGGCACCATGACCACCAACAACGCTCCCATCACGGCCAACACCGCGAACAACTGCGTCGGCAGCACACCTGCGGTCCCCAACTGCACCGGCTGACCGCTCCCGGCGACACCACACCGGACGTTCCACCCATCTGAATCACCAAAACAAGGAGCACGGCATCATGGGAATCGTCATCATCGGCGGCCTGATCGACTCCGTCATCGGCATCGTCAACGGCACCGCGGCCGGCATCCTCGGCGCCGCCGGCGCCGTCCTCTTCCCCCTGCTCGGCCTCTGACCGCAACCCGATCGGCACGACCCCCGCCAAGCGACGACCGGCGGGGGTCGTGCCGATCAAGCACATCTTCCCGGCGGCGCCGTGACGATCACGGTCCTGCTCGCTCGCCGGCACCCGTCGCGGTGACGTGGTGTGGATCAGTGGACGGTGATGTTGCCGATGGCTTCGTCAGCCTGTCTTGCGGATGTCCTGCAACCCACCGGTCCGCACGTCACCGGCGAACAGTTCCGGCGTCGCGTCGGGTTCGCCGCCCGGGCGAAGCCGAACTCGGATCAGCACCACGGGGCGGAGGAGTCACTCCCGCCGTAGCCGGAGATCGAGAGCACGGAATTGGTGTAGAAGTTCGTCGGTTGCACCTTCACGACCGTGCCGTCCGGGATCGTCGCCAACGCCAGGAGCTTCACCGACGACTGGCTGATCCGGGTCGTCTGGACGAGCGCGGAGTCCGGCACCGCCTTGAACGTGTACGGACTGGGGTTGCGGCTCGTGCTGACCACCCACGAGCTGCCCGCGGGAATTCCGCCATCGGAGATGATGACGAACTTCTCGATGTTCCCGAACGGCCCGTCGCAGATGTGGCCCAGCACGGCGCCCTGGATGCCTACGTTCCCGGATTCCGCTTCGGGTGCCGCGGTTGCGATGCCGGATGTCGCCATCAGGCCGGCCGCGGTGAGCACACCGACGGCCAGGCGGCGAACGGTCGAGTTGTTTCTCATAACCCCTCAGCATTCCTGTGTGGATTTCTCTCGACACTATTCGCCACGACGTTCACCGCGTAGGGATCCGAACAACTCCGAACGCGACTCGTGCGGCGTTCGTCCCGGCCCACCGGAACGTTGCGTTCGGGTTCGTTCGGATCAGTGGTGCGGAGCCAGGTCGTTCCAGTGGAGGGGCCAAGGAAGTCCGACTCTTTGACCGAACATGCCCTGCCCGCGCGCACCGCGTGGATACAGTCCATCCGATTGTCGCTTCCGCGGATGGGTGCGTGAGGGGAGATCGCACGTGGGGGACGCGCTGGACCGGTCAGCCCGCACCGGGCCGGATGACCCGCCGACGCCTACCGGGGTGTCGACGCTGGACGAGCTGTGTGCTCGGCTGCGGGATCTGCGGCTGTGGGCCGGGAGCCCGTCGTTCACCCGCATCGTCCAGGACATCGCCGCCATCAGGGCCGCTCGCGGCCTGCCCGTGGCGGAGCGGCGTCCCGGCCGCGTCACCGTCTACGAGTGCTTCCGGCCGGGCCGCAGGCGCATCGACGTCGAGCTGCTCGTCGACATCGTCGCCGCACTCGGCGTGGACGAGGCCGGCCGGTCGCGGTGGCGCCGCGCCCATCGCGCGGCGTCCGCTCCGGGGCGGGCCGAGACCGGGCAGACCTGGCCGGAGACGCAGGCGCGCACGGTCGCCGCACTGGTCGCGGCCCTCGGTGACAGCGGCACGCACGGCGTGGTGAACCTGGTCGGGCCGGTCGGTTCCGGTAAGACGACGGCGCTCGCCGCACTGCCCGGTGACGTGACCCGGGTCGACCTCGCCGCCGGCGTCCCGGACGGAGCCCTGGACGCCGCGCTGGCCGACCCGCGTGGGTACGTCGTCGTCGACAACGCCGACTCACCGGCCGCGCTCGCCGCCGTGTGCTCCGCGCTGGGTCGCCGTGGCAGCACCCGGGTGGTGGTGGCCGGCCGCAGGCCGCTGTCCGGTTGGCCGCGCACGCCCAGCACGCTCCTGCCGCACATCGCGGTCGTGCCGGTACCGCCGTGGCAGGACCGGGAGGCGGACGAACTCGCCGCACGGAGCGGGGTGACCCGGGCGGAGCACCGAGCGGTGATCGTGGCCATGGCGGGCGGCATCCCGCTCCTCGTCGACCGGCTGTGCCGCGCGGTCCACCTCGGCGCCAGGACCGACGCGCCGGGAGCCCTGGCCGACCTGGCGGTCACCGAGGTGCTGGACAGGCTCGGCAGGGAAGGGCCCGCGCCATCGGCCCTGTCCACGCTCGCCCTGCTCGCCAGCTCCGGGCAGACCGACCACGAGCTGTTCCCGGCCGCCGACTTCGCCGCGCTCGCCGAGCTGAGCCTCGTGTACGCGGCCGAGGAGGGCCTCGACGTCCACGAGCCCTACCGGACGATGTTCGACCACGTGCACCGCCGGCGACGACCGCTGGGCCACCGCCGCTCGGTCGCGCGCGCACTGGTCCACCACCGCGAGGTCCTCGCCGGCAGCACGGACCTCGTGCAGCGCGCCCGTCGCACCGAGCAGTCCCTGTGGCTCACCGGCGACCCCACGATCCGGGACGCGCTGTTCCCGACCCGCAACGAGCCGATCGCGGTCCGCGCGTCCACCGACGCCGACACCGACGAAGTCATGCGGCTGCTGCACCGCTGGGCCCGCCGGGGTGAACTGGACGTGCGCAGCAGCGAGCGGGTGCTCAGCCCGATCGTCGCGGACAGGCCGGACGGCTTCCGCATCGCGACCGACCCGAACGGCGAGATCCTCGGCGCTATCACGGCCCTCCCGCTCGCGTCGCGCACCCACCACCTGGTCGAGCCGCTCCTGCAGGATCACGCCCCGGACGTCGCGAACGCGGGCGGGGTGTTCGTCGGCATGGCCATCGCCCGCGACAACCGCTCACAGGCCGCGCTCCTGCGCGACGTGCTGATGCGCGGCATCAGCTCGGGACAGGTGGTCGTCGCCACCCAGTGGCCCGCCTACCAGCGCCTGGTCCGCCGCCTGGACTTCACCTACCTGGGCGCGACGCAGGGGGACGTGTTCCGCTGCGGCAGGCCGGTCCAGGTCCACACGCTGCGCCTCGCACCCGCCGACCTCGCCCCGTGGGTGGCCCGCCTGACCGCCCGCGGCACGCCGGTCGGCGACCTCGGCGACCTCGCCCGGCTGACCCACCAGCTCGGCCGGGCCTACAAGCACTGGCACACCCCGGCGCTGTTGGCGGACAGCCCGCTGCTGTCCCACCCGTCGACCCCGACGGTCCGCCACCTCCGTGCCGCGCTGTCGACCGCAGCCCAGCGATTAGCTGGCGACCCGGACCCCGCCCGTGCCGCGGCAGGACAGGCGCTGCTGGACATCTACCTGTCCCGCAGGCCGGCCCTCCGCCACTACCTGGGCGCGCAACCACCGGCGCCCGGCGCGGCACTGCTCCGCCAAGCCCTCACCGCGGTGGCTCAGTCCTTCTGGCCGGCGGAGCGACGGAGCTGACCGACCACCGACGAGACGCCGTGGTGGCGCTGCTGGAAGACCTCGGCGTGAGCGTTGACCTCAGGTGCTCTGAACGTAGGACTCTCGCGTCGTGAACGCAGGACTCCCGGCGACGGTCAGGTGGCGGGCCGAGGCCACGTCCGGGCAGCCCGCCAGGCGCAGCGCCGTCTCGAACTCGGCCCGCAGCACGTCCAGCACCGCTGCCACACCCTGCTCACCGCCCGCCGCGAACCCCCACAGCACGGGCCTGCCGACCAGGACCGCCGCGGCCCCGAGCGCCAACGCCCGCAAGACGTCCACGCCGCTGCGAACCCCGCTGTCCAGCAGCACCGGGCACCGACCGCCCACCGCGGCGACGACCTCCGGCAGTGCGACCGCGCTCGGCACCGCACCGTCCAACTGCCGCCCGCCGTGGTTGGACACCACGACACCCTGCACCCCGAGGTCGACGGCCCGCGCCGCGTCCCCCGCGTGGAGGATTCCCTTCAGCACCAACGGCAGGCTCGTGTGCTCCCGGATCCACTCCAGATCGCGCCAGCTCAACGACGGGTCGAACACCGCACTGGTGTGGCGGGCGATCGCCGAGTCGCCGGGCACCCGTTCGCCGACCTCGCCGTCGGTGTTCACCGGCTTGACCCACGACGGCAGCGCGAACCCGTTGCGCAGGTCCCGCAGCCGCCGCCCGAGCACCGGCACGTCGACCGTCAGCACCACCGCACCGCATCCCGCCTCCTCGGCCCGGCGCAGCAGCTTCACCATCACCTCGCGGTCGCGCAGCCAGTACAGCTGGAACCACGTCGTGCCGCCCGCCGCGGCCACGTCCTCGATCGGGTCGGAGCTGAGCGTGCTCACGACGTACGGCACACCGGCCGCCGCCGCGGCGGCCGCGACCGCACGCTCCCCACCGTCGTGGATCAGCCGCTGGTAGGCCATCGGAGCCACGGCCAGCGGCAGCGTCGACGCGACACCGAACAGCTCGCAGCCGGTGTCGCAGGCGGAGACGTCCACCAGCGCCCGCGGCACGACCGCGACCCGGTCCAGCGCGGCCCGGTTCGCGGCGAGCGTGACCTCCTCACCGCTGCCGCCCGCGATGTAGTCCCACACGTCCGGCGCCGACCGCTCGGCGGCCAACCGCTCGATGTCGGCCGTCGACCACACATCACGCATAAGACGCCGCCTGCATCGAGTACAGCTCGGCGTACAGGCCGTTCGCGGCCATGAGCTCGTCGTGCGATCCGTGTTCTTCGACGCGCCCGTCGGCCACCACCACGATGAGGTCGGCCATGCGCACGGTGGAGAACCGGTGCGAGACGAGCAGGGTGATGGCACCCGTCCGCCGGCCGACCTCACGCGCGCCGGCCGCGTACCGCTCGAACAACCGGTGCTCGGCCTGCGCGTCGAGCGCCGAGGTCGGTTCGTCGAGGACGAGCAGCAACGGCTCGCGGCGCATCATGGCCCGGCCGAGCGCGAGCTTCTGCCACTGCCCGCCGGACAGCTCCGCACCGTCGGCGTAGGTCTTGCCGAGCCGGGTCTCCACACCGTCGTCGAGGCGGTCCAGGACGTCCTCGGCGCGTGCGCGGCGCAGGGCGTCGTGCACGGCGTCGGCCGATTCGATCTCGGCGAGCTCGCCGACACCGACGTTCTCGCGGGCGAGCAGCTCGAACCGGGCGAAGTCCTGGAACCCGGCGGCGATGCGGGCGCGCCACCCGTCCACCGGGAAGCGGGTGAAGTCCGTGCCGTCCAACGAGACCGTGCCGGTGGTGACCGGGTAGAACCGGCACAGCAGCTTGACGAGGGTGGTCTTCCCGGCGCCGTTCTCGCCGACGAACGCGACCGTGCTGCCCGCGGGCAGGGTGAGGTCGACGTCGGCGATCACCGGTCGGTCGGTGCCGGGGTAGGCGAAGGACACGCCGCGCAGCTCGATGCCGTCCCGGACGCGCTCGGGCACGTCCCGGTCGGGCGGGGGAGGGGTCTGGTCCGCCACCAGCGCGCGGACCCAGCGCAGGTTGCCCATGACCCGCCCGGTGCGCTGCATCTCCTGCAACGTGGCCACGGACGAGGTCACCTGCAGGTTCACCTGGGACGCCAGGGTCAGCACGAGCAGCACGTCGCCGACGCTGCGGCTGCCGGCCACCGCGTCACGCAGCACCAGCAGCGTGCCCAGCACGTAGGCCACGGCGAAGAACAGCTCACCGCCGGTGCGCAGCACCACGGCCCGGCGCTCACCGCGCCACAGCACCTCCGACGCGTCGTCCCAGGCCCGGCGCTGGCGCGAGCGCAGCTCCGACTCCAGCCCGCTGACGCGCAGCTCCTTGGCCGACGCCGCGTTCGCCACGAGCCCGAAGAGGTGCTTGGCGTGCCGGGAGGGCGGTGCCGAACGCTCGCGCGCGCCGTCGACGATCGACTCGGCCCGCCGCCCGAGCAGCAGCGGCGGCACGGCGGCCAGCGGCAGCAGCAACAGCAGCGGGTTGAGCCGGGCCAGCAGGACCGCGGTGATCGAGATGGCCACCAGCAGGCCGAGGCTGTTCAGCAGGCCCTCCATCGAACCCCACCCGGCCCGGTGCAGTTCCTGGCGCAGCACCTGGATCTTGTCGGCGTACTCGGGCCGCTCGTGGTGCTCCAGCCCGGCCGAGCCGTTGGTCATCTCGATCAGCTCGCGCTCCAGGCGCGGCACGGCGCGGTCGCCCAGTTCGAAGTAGAAGATGTGGGCGAAGTGCCCGGCGGTCAGCGCGGCGATCACCGCGACCACGACCAGCACCGCCGCCACGGTCGCACCGCGGACGTCGCCGGCCAGCGCCGCGTCGGTGAGCGCGGCCAGGGCGGGCGCGGCCAGCGGCATCGCCGACGCCTGGGCGATCATGAGCACGACGGCCAGCACCAAGCGGTACCGGCTCTCCTGCCAGGCGATGAGCAACAGCTCCCAGCCACCGCGGACGACCTCGATCACCGGCTGACCCCCTCCACCACAGCGTCCGCCGCGACCATGTCCGCCGCCGCGCCATCGACCGCCGGCTGGTCCGCCGGACGCCTGGTGGCCGTGCCGCCGACCAGCGCGTCGTCGTCCACGGCGTCGGTGTCCTCGATGTCCTCGTCGTCCTGGCCGTGCGCGAATCGCCTCGCCTGCAACGTGAACAGGCGTGCGTAGTGCCCGCCCGCCGCGAACAGCTCGTCGTGCGTGCCGCGCTCGACCACGTGCCCGCCGTCCACCACCACGATGTGGTCGGCCCGCCGGACGCTGGAGAATCGGTGCGAGATCAGCAGCGAGGTCACCCCGCGCGTCAGCTCCACGAACCGGTCGAAGAACGCCACCTCGGCGCGGACGTCCAGTGCGGCGGTGGGCTCGTCCAGCACCAGGACCCTGGCACCTGCCTCCAGCGCGTAGAGCGCCCGGGCGATGGCTATGCGCTGCCACTGCCCGCCGGACAGGTCCGTCCCGCCGGGGTAGGCCCGCGAGAGCGGCGTGTCCAGGCCGTCGGGCAGGGCGAGCAGCGCTTCGGCGATCCCGGCGCGTTCGGCGGCGCGCAGCACCACCGCGCGGTCGATCGGCACGTGCGCCGCGCCCATCGCGATGTTCTCCGCCGCGGTCAACTCGTAGCGCACGAAGTCCTGGAAGATCACGCCGACCTGACGCCGCCAGAGCACCGGGTCGAACTCCGCGATGTCCACGCCGTCCGCGCGCACCGCGCCCGACGTCGGCTCGTACAGCCGCGCGAGCAGCTTCACCAGCGTGGTCTTGCCCGCGCCGTTGACGCCGACCACGGCCGTGCACCGCCCGGCAGGCAGGTCCAGCTCGATGCCGTCGAGCACGGTGCGGTCCGAACCGGGGTAGTGGAAGCCGACGCGGTCGAACGTGAGCGACGCGGCCGGCGTGCCCGGTGGGACCTCGGCCCGTCCCGGCGGGGGCTGACCCTCGTCCAGCTCGTCCAGCCGGTCGCGCAAGTGTTGCAGGGCCGTCAGCGACAGCATCGCGTACTGGGTGCTGGTGTCGGCCTCGGGGTAGTAGCCGCCCAGCGAGATCGCCAGCACGACCGCCTGCACCCCGAGCGCCAACGCGGTCAGGCTCACCCGCCCGGTCGCGGCGAGCTGGGCGGCGTACACCATCGCGCCACCCGCCAGCAGCAGGCCCAGCGACGTCAGCAGCAGGTACGGGGTCAGGTAGACGCGGCGACGCGCCCGTTCGAGGGTGTTGCGCACGGTCTCCCACACGGCCGCGTAGCGATCCGCGAGCCAGCCCGTGAGGCCGAACACCCGGATCTCCTTCGCGGCCACGTCGGTCATCGTGAGCTCGTGCAGGTAACCGATCTCGCGCATCCTGCCGATGAGGTCGCGCCCCACCCGCGAAGACTTGCGCAACCCGCCGCGCTGGCCGTAGCGGAACGCCAACACCGCCGCACCCACCCCGAGCCCCGCGGGCCAGGCGATCGCCAGCGCGATGGCCACCACCAGGGCCACCAGGCGGGTGTAGCGGGCGACCAGCGCCACCACGCCGAAGCACGCCTGCCCCGGTGTGCCCCAGTCGCGCTCGAAGGCGCGCACGGCCTCGTTCAGCTCGTCCAGCGTGCGCTGGTCCTCCAACGGCCCGATGCCGACCGGCCGCAGCATCAACGCCATCGCGTCGTCCCGCAGCGCGCTGTCCACCCGTCGCACCAACCGCTGGCCCAGGGCGTTGCCCACGGGGGTGAGGATCTGGGTGAGCAGGAACGCGGCGGCGGCGAGCAGGAAGATCGAGGTGAGCCGGTCCCAGGCCGCGCTGCCGACCCCACCGCCGACCGCGGCGGGCACCTCGCCGATCAGCATGCTCGTCGCGAGCACGAAGGCCACCGGCAACAGGCCGAGCACGAGGTTGAGCACGGCCAGGAACACGACCAGGCCCACACCCCCGGACGGCAACAACCGCGCGATCCGCAACCGCGGCCGCACCGCCTCGTCCACCCAGTTCGCCCACGTGGCGCGCAACCCGGCCGTCGCGAACCTCGCCGCGGGAGGTGTTCCGGTCGTCATGGCGCTCCCGCGAGTCCTTTGGTGGTGCGGTTCATCGACCAACCGCTCGTCGAATCGGCCGCGGGCGCCTCGCCGCGGTTTTCGTGACGTCGAATGGACGCCAATCCCCAACCGGTCGGCCAAGCGTCCCAGGGCATCCAAGCACAGGGGTGCGAGCACCTCCAAGAAAGTGATTTCGTGTATCCGCAAGGTCTTCTCGCGCACCTCGTCGGACGTTGCTCCGGTCGGTCCAGCGGCCCGCCCGCCATGCCGTGCCAGTACGGCGTGGGCCGAACCTGGTGGCAGAGGTCGGGTCCGGTCACCCGGGCGAACCATTACCCGTACCACCGGTGCGCGACCCGACGTCGCGCGTCAACGCCAGGGACTTGGCGAGGCCGATGGGCGTCCGAGTATTTCCCGTACGTTTCCCGACAATGAGAAGAAGAACTCTTCGAACCGGCTGCCGATAGCGCCGTCGTCGTGCTCCGACATCCGCATATGCCGATGAGTGGGGTGTCGCGCGCATGAGGTCGATACCGTGTCGACGGCTTCAGACGAAGGCGCGGGCGGGACCCCGGATGAGGATCGTGGTGGTGACGGGTGCGATGGGCGACCCGGGGCGGGTTCCGGTCACCCGGATTTCGTAACCGCCAGGTGCGACTCCGGGTGCGTTGGTGTGGAAGACGCCGTTGGCACCGGACGGGCGGCGCGCGAAGACGGATCGTTGATGTTCGTTGAGGACGGTGATCCGGACGGCGTCTCGTGTGTCCGGCGGAAGTTGTGCCACCGCACCCTCCTCGGGTGACACCACCACCGGAAGTGCGCCCGAGCCGCTCGTTTCACAGTCCCGTCAGGCGTAGTCGGGCAGCGTGCGGGCCACGTCGTGCGGTGACGGCATGGAGGCCACTTCGGCGGCGACGTCCCGGGTCGCGCCGAGCACGGCGTCGTCGGTGAGCAGTCGTTTCGCCTTGGCCGTGAACACCTCGGCGGTCACGTCCGCGCCGAGCACGCGGTCGCCGAGCCCGGCCTCGGTCACCATGTCGGCGTTGTTGAACTGGTCCGCCGCCTGCGGTATGACCAGTTGCGGCACGCCCGCGCCCAGCGTGCCCATGGTCGTGCCGGCCCCGCCATGGTGCACCACGAGGTCGACGTGCGGCAGCAGGTCGGCCTGCGGGACCCACGGGAGCACCACGACGTTGTCCGGCAGTTCGCCGAGCGCGTCCGGTTCCACCGTCGGTCCGGTCGCCACGAGCACCTTCACGTCCAACGCGGCCAGACCCTCCACGGCGGTGCGCAGCACCTCCACGACGCCGAAGGCCGTGCCCAGCGTCAGGTACACCAGGGTTTCGCGGTGTTCGAGCACCCACGACGGCAGCTCGGCGGGCTCGGTGAACGGCACCGGCCGCAGCGGGGTTCGGTGCACCGACGAGGTCAGGAACGCCGGGTTCTGCAACGACGGTGGGCAGATGTCGAGGTACGGGTGGCCGAGCACCAGGGGATCGCTCCGCGGGACCTCGACGCCCAACTCCGCACCGAGGTCGGTGAGGTGGGCGAGCGCGGCCTTGGCGAAGTCGGGCTCTTGCCACATCCGGCCGAACGAGTGGCACAGCGCGGGCACGTCCGCGACGTCGGCGGCCAGGCCCGCGCCCGGGTTGCCGAACTCGTGCACGACCAGGTCCGGCTTGCGGTCGGCGATGACCGGCGCGAGTTCGGTGGCGAAGCGGCGCGGCATCACCGAGGCGAAGGTGTACGCGACCCGCTCGGCGACGTCCTCCGCCCTCGTCGGCCGGGCGTCCCTGGTCGCGATGGCGAACGCCTCAGGCACCTCGATGCCGCCGACGATGTGCTCGATGCCGCGCGCGGTGAGGGTGTCCGCGAATGCGGCGCCGGTGAAGTAGCCGACGTCGTGGCCCAGCTCCCTCGCGGCGATCGCGAGCGGCAACAGGGGGTAGGTGTGCCCGTAGTGGCCGAGGCTGGAGAAGAGGATCCGCACGGTACGAGGGTAACCAGGCGATGTCCGGCAGCGGGTGGACCTGTCCGTTTGGGGACCTTCCCGCATACGGCCGTGAACCTGCGATCCGACTCCCGTCGGTCCCGGCTGGCGGGTATCAACCATGTGCGCACCGCCGCGGCCACGGCGAAACCGCCGAGCAGGCCGGCCGGTGAGGTCGACCAGGTGCGCTGGATCGAAGTGGGCGGCGCGTTCGGGGGCTTGGCCGACCTGGTCGATCCCACCCCGCCCTGCGGCGCGCTGCTCGGCATGATCCGTGGCGGGTGGACGAGCTGGTCCCAGGCTCGTCCGCCGCGCGGGCCGGCGGGAGCCTGGCCGGCGCGTTCCGCAGTCGCTCCACGTCGATCCGGCCGTCGTTGACCCCGTCGTACAGCCCCGCCGTGTCCGCGGCGGTGCTCCGGCGCCGGCGACAACCCGACCAGGGTCCGCACCGGCCCGTCCGCGCACAGCACCGCGTCGGTCAGTTCGAAGAGCCCGGCCGCCCGACGGGTCAGGCACCGGTGGAGCTCGCGGCGGAACCGGGTAACCGCCCGAGCGTCTGCTCGGGGTCGAGGTCGTGCACACTGATCATGCAGCCCTCGGTCGAAGATCCTTCTGTCGCAAGAAGATCATCAACCAAGGGCTGCACCCGTGATCGACCAGGGTGCCGAACGTCCCCCCGATCCTTGGGTCCGGCGAACCCGAGCAGGGTGTCGTCGGCATGGCGGACGTACTGCAACCGCCGGAAGCCCGGATCACGGGGATCCCCGCTGGGCATCCCGCGCAACTGAAGCACACGACAACACCGAGCACCCATCTGCCGATGATTCCGGATCGAGCGGATGTCCGACCACGCCACCGAACCTGACATGTCGACGAACATCCGCACATGCCGAAGGGCGTGCAGCCGAACGTGCCGCCAAGCCGTAGTGCCGGGACGAAGTCTTCTCCTCGGCCTGGTCGCGGGAGGTTACGGTCGTCGCGCGACAGGGGACGTGCGCACGGATGGGATGAGGTGGCGGCGAATGACCACGGGTGGCTTCTCGTCGAAAGGGCTGACTCGGGTGCGTGAGCTGCTGGAGCGCCAGGTCGAGTCCGGCTTCGTGCCCGGTGCGGTGGCCGTTCTCGGCCGCCACGGCGAGATGCACGTCGAAGCGGCGGGCACCATCGCCTTCGAGGGCGCGGGCGCGGGGACGCCGATGGCGGCCGACACGATCTGTCGCACGGCCTCGATGACCAAGCCGATGGTCGCCGCGTGCGCGATGACACTCGTGGACGACGGCACCCTGCGCCTGGATGAGCCGGTTGACGACCTCCTCCCGGAGCTGGCGGACATGACCGTGCTCGCCGATTTCCACGGGCCGCTGGACGACACCGTCGCGGCGCAGCGCCCGATCACGCTGTGGGATCTGCTGTCGTACACCTGCGGCATCGGCATGGTCCCGACCAGACCGGGAAGGGTACCGATCGTCGACGCGCTGAACGCACTCGACTACACGTCGTCGGACGAGTGGATGCGAGGGCTGGGCGCGCTTCCGCTCGCCTACCAACCGGGTGAGCGCTGGATGTACGACACCGCCTCCAACGTGATCGGCGTGCTCATCGCCAGGGCCACCGGCATGTCCTTCGGGGACGCCTTCCGCGAGCGGATCTGCGATCCGCTCGGGATGAAGGACACCGCCTTCAGCGTGCGCGGCGAGGACATCGGCCGGTTCGCGACGGCGTACCAACGTGCCAGTGCGGTCACCGGCGGGCAGGTCGTGGACGACGGCCCCGACGGGCAGTGGAGCCGGCCGCCGACGTTCGAATCAGGTGCCGTCGGACTCGTCTCGACCGCCCAGGACTACTTCGCCTTCGCTTCGGCTCTGTTGGCCGGCGGCTCCCACGGCGGCTGGCGGGTGCTCTCCCGACCGTCGGTCACGCTGATGACCACCGACCAGCTCACCTCGGAGCAGCGGGCTGTCTCCGGGTTCCACCCGGGGTTCTTCAACGAGATGGGCTGGGGTTTCGGGATGTCGGTCCAGTCCCGCCGCAGCCCGTTCGGCCAGTCGGTCGGCAGCTACGGGTGGTGCGGCTTCTACGGCACCGCCTGGTACAACGATCCTGCGCAGGACATGACGGCGATCTTCTTCATGCAGCGAGCGCACACTGGTGACCAGAGGTTGTCGATGTGGAAGGACCTCTGGACCGCTGTCTACCAGGCGATCGAGAACTGACTGCGGGGCACCGCCCCAGCCGGTGTCGTACTCGGCGGTGGCCACAGCCCGGTACGCCCGTGACGACCGCGTAGCCGTTCCCCTCCAACACGCCACCGTGGTCGACATCCCGACTCCGGTGTCGTGGGCGTGGCCGGACGGTCAATCGACCGACAAGCCGCGTCACTCCGGGCCATTCACCGACACGAGCCATTCACCGATACGACCGTGCAACGCACTTTCATGCCGCACAGGGGCGTTCGATGTCGAACCGGTCTTCCAGGTCGCGCATGACGCCGGTGCCGTGCTGGGCTTCGGAGTGGTCAACGCCCGGTGCCGGTAATGAGGGGTGTCGGCCACGCGGCGGGGTCCGACGCGTCGGCCGGGGCGGTGGGGCACAGGACGTAGTGGCGTGGGGCGAGGGCGTTGAGACGGCCGGGTAGTGCGGCCAGGCAACGGGCATGGGCCTGTTCGGGTGTCCGCACGGCGTCGGTCGCGGTCAGGTAGGCGACCAGGTCGCGGCCGTCGACCGAGCCGAAGACGCGGGCCGTCGAAGGCGCCAGGGCTTCGTCCAGCAGCTGTTGAACCTCGGCGAGGTCGACCCAGCACGAGTCGACCAGCACCCAGTTCGGGGTGCGGGTGACGGGGTCCAGGCCGATGACCTCGCGGGTGCGCGAGGCGTCGAGGTCACCCTCGGACGCACCGACCAGCAGGCGCTCGACGGCCAGCAACAACGACTCTGTCTCGGCCCGGGGCACCAGTCCGGTGTCCGCGATCCACAGGTCGAGCAGGACCCGGCCGTCCACCTCGTTCAGGTTCAACCGCAACGGCGCCGCGTTGTAGGGCAACGGACGCCACCGCAGCGCCGTCTGCCGCAGCGCGGCGGTGATCTCCTCCGGCCGGTGCTTGACGCCCGCGGTGACCCCGGACCACGACTCGGGCACGAGGCTGTTGAACAACGGGTCGTAGAGGAAGTGCATGCCCCGTTCGTGCTGGATCCGCTCGTCCGACGCGCCGCGCTCGACGCCGTCGTACCTGGCGTGCCTGCTCGCCTCCAGCACTGCGGCCCACGTGTGCTTGACCAGCGCGTCGAAGCTCCGGTCGCCGACCTCGACGGCGACGAGGTTGCCCTGCGCCAGGGGACCGACGAAGTCGACCAGGTGGCGGTCGAAGCGGTTGCTCGACAGCGACGGGAACACCAGCTCCCGGTAGCCGGTGCGCCGTGCCAGCACCGCGCACGTCGCGGCGAGCACGACGGAGGACCGGCTGGACCGGGTGCGTGCCGCCACCTGTCGCACCGCCATCGCGGCGCCCGGCGACGACAGCTCCACCGCCAGCGACTCGCCGGACCGCGTGGCCCCCGGCAGCGCGAGCAGGCAGCGGGGTTGCCGCCGCGCCAGCTCCCGCACGTAGTCGTTCGCCGCCCGGGTCCGACGCCGCTCGGCGGGTGTCGCCTCCAGTTCGGCCTGGTCCAGCGGCTGGTGGCGGGGCTCGCCCACCTGCCGGAGGTCCGGGTGCGCGAGCATCTCGGCGAACTCGCGCTTGAGCACCTCGATGGAGCCGAAGTCGACGCCCAGGTGCGAGAACCCCGCGACGCAGGCGATGACCGTGCCGTGCTCGTCGGTGGCCACCGCCATCCGCAGCGCGGTGGCCGCCGTGTCGCGCCGTTCCCCCAACCACACGAGCAGCCTCCCGGCCACCGCCGAGCGGTCGCGAGGCCCCCACGGACCCTCGCCGAGGGTGCACACGTGGAGCGTGAACGTGCTCGTCGCCGCGACCACCTGACGCGGGTGCTCGCCCCGGACGTAGGTGGTCCGCAGGGATTCGTGCCTGGCCACCAGCACGGCGGCCGTCTCGACCACGTCGTCCACGGACCTGCCGTCGAGCACGGGCAGTTCGACGCGCAGGACCGCGTTGGGGTGGTCGGAGTCGCGCCCCAACCACTGCAGGGTGTTGAGCTGGCCGAGGGTGACGGGTCCCTCGCCCGCGCGCGATCCCGTGGAGCTGACCTGGATGGCGTCGACGGGCGTGAGCCGCACGCGCCGCCTGCGCTGACCGGTGTCGATCGAGGTGCTCATCCCGGTCAGCCGATCAACCCGCGCAGCGCGCCGACCACGTCCTGCGGCGTGTGCTCGCGCGTCACCGCCGACGGCCAGTCCGCGAACGCCGGCCGGTCGCCCGAGGGGCTGAGGACGACGTCGAGCGGGCCGGAGTACGGCCGGGGTTCCCAGTCGCGGACGGCGTCCTCGTTCGCCTGCCACACGCGCGCCGATCGCCCGACGAAATCGGGGGTCGCGTCCGACGGCACGAGGTCGAGTTCTTTCCACCGGTCCAGTACCTCGACCAGGTCGCCGGGCGGCTGGTCGAACCGGGGGCCGGTGTCCAGGAGCCCGGCGTCGACCAGGGCCAGCAGCCCCACCTCGGCGCCGTCCTCGGTGAGCAGGGCGGCCATCTCGTGGGCGACCGACGCGCCGGTCGAACAGCCGCCGAGCAGGTAGGGGCCGGTCGGCCGCGCCGCGCGGACGGCCTCGACGTAGGTGTGCGCCATGGCCCGCACCGAGGCGACCGGGTCGACGTCCGAGTAGAGCCCGGCCGCCTGGAGCCCGAACACGGTGAAGTCCTCGCCCAGCGCCTCGGCGAGCCCGGCGTACCCGCCGACCTGCCCGTTGGCCGGGTGGACCAGGAACAACGGGGGAGTGGTGCCGTCGCCGCGCTGGATCAGGACCAGCGGGTCGGACAGCTGCCCGTTGTGGTCGCGCAGCCGGGCGGCGAGGCCCTCCACGGTGGGGTGCTCGGTCATCACGTTCAGGGGCAGCTGGACGCCCAGTTCCTCGAAGACGGCGTTGACGACCCGGGCCGCGTCCAGCGAGTTGCCGCCCAGCTCGAAGAAGTTCTCCCGGATGCCGACGGCGAACCCGATGACCTCCTGCCACTGCCGGGCCAGCCACAGCTCCACCGGGTCGCGGGGGTGCCGGTAGCCGGTGTCGAGCACGTCGTCCACGGTCGGGTTCATGGTGTGGGTGCACCGCCTTCGTGATCGGCGGCGAGCCGCCAGCGTTGGATCTTCCCGGCCGCGGAACGGGGGAGTCGGTCGACGAACGCGAAGTGCTTCGGGATCTTGTAGCCGGCCAGCCGCCGCCCGCAGTGCGCGGCGAGGTCGGCCTTGCGGACGTTCACCTCGGGTCGCAGCACCACCTGCACGCCGACCACCGATCCGAGGGTCCGGTGCGGCACGGCCAGCGCGACGGCGTCGACCACCGCGGGGTGGGCCAGCAACGCGGCCTCGACCTCGTTCGGGTCGACCTTCTCGCCGCCCACGTTGATCGTGCCGTGGTCGCGGGGTTCGAGGTAGAGGTAGCCGTCGCGGTCGAGCCTGCCGCGGTCGCCCACCGTGGCGAACCCGTCCGGGGTGGTGCGCACGACCTGGTCGTTCAGGTAGTCGGACCGGCTCACCCGCTGTGGGGTGCGCATGAACACGGTGCCGGCCTCGCCCGGCACGACCGGTGCGCCGCCGTCGTCCAGCACGCGGAGCTGGGTCAGCACACCGCGCCCGACCGTGCCCGGCCGGGCCAGCCACTCGTCGCCGCGGGCCAGCGTCACGCCGATGCCCTCGGTCGCGCCGTACAGCTCGAAGACCCGCTCGGGGCCGAGCAGGTCGATCCAGCCGCGCTTGGTGTCCGCGTCGCAGGCGGCCGCGGTGTGCAGGAGCGCACGCAGGCTGTCGAAGGCCGCCGGGTCCGCGTCGGCGAGCATCAGGATCTCGCGCATGTGCGTGGGCGTCAGCTGCACCCACTCGACCTGGTACTGCCGCACCAGGTCCACCGTCCACTGCGCCAAGAAGAATGGTTGCAGCACCACGGTGTTCAGGTCCAGCAGCGCGTCCACGAACGCGGTGAACGGCGCCGCGTGGTACAGCGGACCGACGATGAGCTGCCGCTGGCCGGTCCGCCAACCGGTCTGCCGGATCACCAGCGACGGCGTCCGCGCGGGGTCGTAGCGCAGTGGACCCGGTCGCGCCGAGACCTTCGGCACGCCCGTGCTCGCGCCGGTCGCCAGCAGGTAGGCCACGCCGTCCCGGGTCGAGGGAGGTGTGGCCGACACGATCGCCGGCCCCGGCCGGTTACCGGCGTCCATCAGGTGCACGTGCCCGTACCGGCGGCCGAGGATCCCGAGCAGGACGTCCCGCTCGGCCGCGGGGGTGGCCGGGTTCAGCGGGAAGACGGGCACCTCGGCCGCGAGCGCCGCCGCGATGCCGGTCGCCGCGGCCAGGGTGTTGGCCGCCTCCACGACGACGCACGACGGCATGTCCGGGTCGAGCGCCGCCCGCAGCGCGGCCACCGCGTCGTCAACCGACCCGGCGAGTTCCCCCCACGACAGGGTCTGCTCGGCCAGGTCGGCGTCGAACCCGATCAGGGCCGTCCGACCGGGTTCGGCGCGGGCGATGTCGGCGATCCGCCGGTGCACGGGGAGGGTCATCGCTACCGCAGGATCTCGGCCAGCCGCCGGACGCTGGACGCGCTCATGAACTCGTACACGTCCAACGGCCGGTCGAACTCCGCTTCGAGCGCGGCGATGATGCCGAGCGCGGACAGCGAGTCGCCGCCCAGCTCCAGGAAGTCGTCGGTCGCGCCGACCGGCCGGACGTCCATCTGCGCCGACCAGATCGCCGCCACCCGGCGCTCGACGTCGTCACGCGGGTCCTCGAAGAGGGTGCACCGGCCGTCGGCGACGGCCGCCGCCAACTGCCCGGCGTCCACGGCTCCGTCCGCCATCGGGAGCCGGTCCACGACGAGCACGCCGTTCAGCCCGCAGTCCTCGCCGAGCTGCTCCCGCACGTGGTTGCGCAGCACCGGCCCGCTCAGGTACTCGGTCAGCTCGACGGCCGCGACGGTGACCTCACGCCCGTCGTGGCGCACGACGGCCACACCGGCCCGGCTCACACCGGGGTGCGCGGACAGGGCGTCGGCTATCTCGGCCACGGTCACCATGGGCGTTCTCCTATCAGCAGTTCGGCGACGAGGTCGTGCACCGCGGGCTCGCGCAGCAGGTCGGCGTGGTCGAAGTCCAGCTCGAGGCGGCGGACGTCGTCCACGGGCGGCTCGTGGTCCTTCGAGGACACGAACAACGGCGTCCCGGAGCGCGTGTCGAACCGGCCCTGGGCGGCCAGCAGCATGTAGTCCACGTAGGCGGTGAACCCGCTGGTGAGCTGCTGCCGGAAGAACTGGTTGAGCGACAGCCGGGCGGCGACCTCGCCCATCAACGCGTCGTACCGGTCGACCAGGGCCGCGGCGATGCGGGGCAGGTCGTCCGGGTGCGCCTCGACCAGCCCGTCCGCCAGGGCGCGCGCGTCGTCCAGCTCCTCGGCGGTCAGGTGGTCTGCGGAGGTCTCGATGGTGGACGCGAACTGGTCGCCGAACGAACCGGCCGTGGTCGCCGCGGCGTCGAAGAGCAGGGTCACCGGCGCGGGCGCCGACTTGGCGACGGCGTCGGCGACGCAGGTGGCCAGCGACGACCCGGCGCAGTACCCCAGCACCGCGCGCACCGGGCGGCCGGTCGCCGCCACGTCTGCCACCCAGCGGTCGACGCACGCGTCGAGCGACCCCGAGCCCGGCTGGGCGATGTGCAGGAAGCAGGCGTCCACCGGGACACCGGACGCCAGGTCCGCGAACCCCGCCGCGGCCCGTCCACCGGGGAAGTCGAGGCACAGCACGAGGTCCGGTCCGCGATCGGACAGCTGTCGCCAGTGCGTCAGTTCCACGACCCGACCTCCTGGGTGTCCACGGCCGCCGCCAGCGCCGGGTAGTCGACCTTGCCGCCGGGGGTCCGCGGCAGGCGATCGACGTGGCGGACCGCCACGTGCCGGCTCGGCACCCCCAGCGTCTCGGCGAGGTGCCGCCGCTGCTGCTCGTGCACATCCGGGTCGCCCGCGCCGAACAGGTACACCACGTCGTCGTCGCACACCACGGCGGACGGGTGGTCGGACCGCTCGACCATCCGCTCCAGGTCGTCCAGGCTCGTGCGGACGCCGAGCACCTTGACGATCCGCTTGGTGCGGCCGGTGAGGTAGAGGTAGCCGTCGCGCAGGTATCCGAGGTCGCCCGTGTCCAGGACGTCCACCTCGGGCCCTCGGCCGAGGTCGTCGCGACCGGTCGCGTAGCCGAGCATCACGCCCGGACCGCGGTAGTGCACGGCGCCCTCGCCGGGTGCGGCCCGGCCGTGTGCTTCGACGGGCGCGATGGTGACGACGCCGCCGGGCACCGCCGTCCCGACCGAGCCGAGGCGGTCCGGGAGGGCGGCCGGATCGAGGCACGTGATCCGCGAGGTGGCCTCGGTTTGGCCGTACATGGGGAAGAACCGGCCCTGCCGCCGCTCCATCATCCGCACCAGTCGCATCGTCAGCTCGTCGCCGAGGCGTGCGCCCGCTTGGGTCATCGTGCGGATCTCGGTGCGTTCCAACAGTTTCACGTGCGCCGGTCCGAACGCCGCGTAGGTCGTCGGCACGGCGGCGAACGAGGTGGCACCCGCCCTGATCACGTGGTCCCACATCGCCAACGACAACGGCGACCGGTCGGTCAGCACGATACTCGCGCCCGCACTCAGGTGGCTGTTCACCACCGATAAGCCATAGGCATGGGTAATCGGCAACGTGGTCGGCGCGCGTTCCGCGGCCGTGACGCCCAACGCCCGGACGATGGCGGCGGCGTTGTCGGCCAACCCGTCGTACGACAGCCGCACCGCTTTGGGGCTCCCCGTCGTTCCGGAAGTCGACAGCAGCAGTGCCGTGCCCGGGAAGATGTCGCCCGCCGGCGCCGCCGAACGCCTGCGAAAGATTTGCGAACCTCCCACCTGGTGGGCGGGTACGTAGTCGAGATCGGCGAGCTCGGAACCGCCACCGGGCCCCGGCACGACGAATTCGGGTTGGTAGGCCGAGAGGATCTCGGCCGAGGCGGGCATGAACGCGACCGTGTGGCCGAGTCGCAGCGCGGCCAGGTAGGCCAGCAGCGTGGGCACGTCGCGGTCTCCCGCGCACAGCACCAACGCCTTCGTGTCGTGGCGCAGGGACCGCTCGGCTTCACCGACGAGGTCGGCCAAGTCGCCGTAGGACAGCGTCCGTCCGCCGACGAGGTGGACGGCAGGGGACCGCGGCGGCGCCTCTTCGTGCGTCACGAGATCCAGCATCGCCGAGGACATGGCGCACATTCTGCGGCTGTTCCGGACCGCGGTCCATAGCCCGTATTCGGGTACGGGCTGGTGCTTGACGGCCTCGACCCCGGTGGTGCAGATTCCCGGTGACCTCCCGGAGAGGGGACGTGCCGCCATGAACTCTGAGATCCGCCAGTTCCTTTTCGACTCGTTGACGGTCATGAAGTACAGCACCGCCGACATGGACGACGACACGGTGCTCGGCCCCGCAGGCGCCGACCTCGAATCGCTCGCCCTGGCCGAGCTCTCGCTGCGGGTGGAGGACCACTTCGGCGTCCGGTTCAACGAGGACGAGGCTGAGCGGTTCGCCGCCATGACGGTCGGCGAGTTCTGCGCCGAAGTGGCCCGGCGCACGCAGACCGCCACGGCGACGTGAGCGCAAGCGTTGCCGTGACGGGGATCGGGCTGGTCAGCCCGGTCGGCACCGCGGTCGACGAGGTCTTCGAGGCGGTGTGCGCCGGCCGGTCCGCGATCGTGCGCCCGCCGGAGGACCACCCGCTGCACGGTGTGCTCGACGCGGCCGCGATCGGGCCGTTCATCGACCCGGAAAGCGTTATACCGCCGAAGGAGGCGCGGGTCGTCGACCGCTCGATCGTGATGGCCGTGCGGGCCGCGGACGACGCCTTGGCCGACGCCGGGATCGAGATCGGCCGGGACGTCGACCCGTACCGCGTCGCGGTCGTGCTCTCCGGGGTCGGCGGGCTGGCGACGCTCGCGGAACAGGCGGTGGAGCGGTCCCGGCGCGGCCGTCTGGGCGTCAGCCCGTTCCTGCTGCCCGGTGTGCTGCCCAACATGGCGGCGGCGCGGGTCGCCATCAAGTTCGGCATCCGGGGGTACACGTCGTCGTCCGGCACGGCGTGCGCCGCCGGTGGGCAGTCCATCGGCGAGGCGATGCGCATCCTCCGGGCGGGCGAAGCGGACGTGGTGGTGTGCGGGTGCACCGAAGCCCCGCTGTTCCCGACGTTCGCCGACGCCTTCGGCAACGCGCTCGCCCTCGCCCGCGGCTGGCCCGACCCGACCGACGCGAGCCGCCCGTTCGACCGGCGCCGCAACGGTTTCGTGCTCGGCGAGGGTGCCGGTGTGCTCGTGCTGGAGCGGCCCGACTTCGCGCGGGCGCGCGGCGCGGCGGTGCACGCCGAGGTGCTCGGCTGGGGTGCGACGAGCGACGCGTACCACCCGACCACGCCCCGGCCGGACGGCTCCAGCGCCGCGGAGAGCATGCGGATCGCACTTCGGGATGCCGGACTGTCCACAGGCGACATCGACTACCTCAACGCGCACGGCACCGGTACGAAGGCGGGCGACTCCGCCGAGGCCGCCGCGATCCGGGGCGTGTACGGCGACGCCATGCCGCCGGTCAGCTCGACCAAGGGCGTCACCGGGCACATGCTCGGCGCGTCCGGTGTGGTGGAAGCGGCGATCGCCATGGTGGCCATGCGCAAGGGACTGCTCCCACCGACCCACAACCTGGACGACCCCGACCCGGCCTGCGACCTCAACCACGTCCGCGGTGAGGCGCTGCCCGCCGCGGTGGACGCGGTCATGTCCAACTCGTTCGGCTTCGGCGGGCACAACGTGAGCGTGATCTTCGGGAGCGCCGATGGGTGAGAAGATCGTCCACGACCGCGTCACCGTGTCGTTCTCCGGGCCCGGCGCGGGCACCGCACCGCTGAGCTGGGGCCAGAAGACCATCCTCCAGGACATGCGCAACAGCGACTGGACCTACAACATCAGTGGCGCGCACCACCTGCCGGAGGGCCTCACGGTCGCCGACGTCGCCGAACGCCTGAGCCGGCTGATGGGCAAGCACCCCGCGCTGCGGACGCGGATCGGCACCGACGACGAGGGCAAGCCGTGCCAGGTGGTGCACGGGTCCGGGGAGATCGACCTGGAGGTCATGACCTTCGCCGACCACCGCGACCGCTCCGACGCCATCGACCACGGCAACAGGCTGTGGCTCAAGTGGACGGCGGCACCGCTGGAAGAGCACACCCCGTGGCCACTGCGCATGGGCGTGATGCAGTACCGGGGCGAAGCCGTGTACATGGTGCTCACCCTCGGCCACCTGGTCGTCGACGGCGTGGGCGGGTTGCTGCTCATGACCGACCTCGACCTCGGCGAGCTGGTCGGCCGCCCGGTGGACCCGGACGCGGTGCAGCTCGCCGACCTCGCCCGCCGCGAGGCGACGCCGGAGCTGCGGCGGGTCAGCGACCGGGCCATGCGCTACTGGGAGGGCCACCTCCGCTCCCTGCCGCCGCTGACGTTCGGCGAGTCGGGTGCGCCGGACTACGAGGCGGGGCGGCGGTGCCGCAACGTGCGGTTCCAGTCGCGGGCCGCGTACCTGGCCGTGGTCGAGATCGCCCGGCGGACCCGCACGGACACCGGACGGGTGCTGCTCGCGGTGATCGCCACCGCGATCGCCCGGACCACCGGCGTCAACCCGCTGACCCTGCATGTGGCCGCGGGCAACCGGTACCGACCCGGGTTGGCCGACGTCATCGGCTCGGTGGTCCAGAACGCCGTGCTCACCTTCGACCTCGACGGCACGGTCGACGACGTGCTCGCGCAGGCGCGCCAGGCCACGACCGCGGCTCTGATGAACTCCTACTACGACCCCGACCAGTTGGCGGAGCTGACCGCGCGCCTGGACGCCGAGCGCGGCTACCCGGCCCGGATCACCTGCCGGATCAACGACCGGCGGTTCAGCACCAGGACCCGTGCCGACGCGGTGGCGGACGCCACGCCCGTCACCGAGGACGAGATCAGGGCCACGCTGCCCGAGACGTTCCTCAAGTGGCACAGGTTCGTCTACCGGTGGACCGACCAGCTGTTCGTCAACATCGAGGACCACCCGGACACCGTGCACCTCCAAGTGGTCAACGACACCGACGTCTTCCCCGCCGAACAGGTGGAAGCGATGCTGCACGCGGTGGAGGAGGTGGCCATCGAGGCCGCGTTCCGCCCGGACGTGCCAACCGGCGCACAACCCCGACCGGCCGTCACCGGCGCCGGACCGGGGTAGCGCAGAACCGGGTGCCGCGACGACGAATCGGGCGCTGTGGTGCAGAGCCGGGTGCCGCTGGCCGGCACCGTGCGGCTCGCGGCCTGTGGCGAGACCGCCGCACCACAGGCCGGTACCGCGCGGCCGGCGACCTGTGGCGAGACCCGTCGCAGCCCGGTCGACCGAGCCCGGCCGTCCATTGAGGACTATCCGGCCGCCACGACGGCGAAGCAGAGGTAGCGCAGATCCCGGTCGTAGTCGCCCACCAGCACCGTGCCCTCGCGCGCACCGGCCAGGTGCCACCACACCCCGGTCGTGGGCTGTCCGGCCGGTGCGCGGGTGTGCTCGGGGCGGTCCGGCCACACCGCGGCGAGCGAGTCGCTCAGCACGACCCGCGCGCCGGGGTGGCGGGCCGACAGCTCGGCCACCCCGAGGCGAGCCGCCTCCGGCACGGCCTCCGACTGCACATCGGGGTACTGGCGGACCTCGGTCACCCGGGTGCCCGCCGCCTCCTCGTAGAGCATGGCCACGCCCTGGTGCGCCAACGGTGTCGCCACCGCCGACTCGTAGGGCAGTGAGGCCTGTTCGACCACGACCAGCAACGCCCGCCGCACGCCGTAGTCGCCGATGATGCGCAAACCGGTGAACGGGGACGCGCTGCCCTGGTCGCAGATGGCGAACGACATCGGCGTGCCGGGGCAGACGTGGCTGAGGTAGGTCGCGGTCGCCCGACCCGGCCACACGTCGTGGATCGAGAACGCCAGCACCAGCAGGTCGACCGGTTCCGCCGCGGGCACGACCTCCGCCACCAACGCCGTCGCCATCTCCCCGTAGGACTGGCCGGACAGGTCGGTGACGGGTCCGGCGCCGAAGGGCCGGACCAGGTCCGCGAAGTAGTCGGTCACCTGCGCGCGGTGGTCGTCGTCGGCGAGGACGTCGGCGTTCCCGGCGAAAGCCCTGCGCCCGGCGCGGACCAGGCGCATCACCAGGGCCGGCTGTTGGCGGCGATGAACGTGGCCAGCTGGCCGACGGTCAGCAGCTCGTCCGGGCGCATCCGCTCCACGTCGATCTGGATGCCGAGCTGCTCCTCGACCTCCAGCAGCAGCTCCAACCCCAGCGACGAGCTGACCCCCAGCTCGTCGGCCATGTGCATGTCCTCGGTGATCGGCTCCTGGCGCTCGACCAGCCGCTTGAGGACAGTGGTCATGGCCTGGACCACGCGGTCCCGTGATGCGATGTCGACCTGGGCGTCGGGTGCGGTCATGTCGGCCTCCTGGGTGGGAACGGGGGATCAGTGCTGGAACACCATCGCGGAGAACGTCGCCCCGGCTCCGGCGCCGACGGTCGCGACGAGGTAGTGGTCGCCCTCGCGGAGCAGGTCGCGCTCACGGGCGGTGCGGTAGTTGGCGAACGCGTCGGTGCAGAACAGGTGGCCGTTCTCGGGCACGTTCGACAGCAGCACGCGCCGCACCGGGAAGTCCATGAGCGTGCACAGGCGTTGCCAAGTCACGACGTTGACGTTGTGCGGCAGGACCAACCGGATGTCGTCCAGGGCGAGCCCCGCGTCGGCGACCGCCCGGTTGATCACCTCGGCCAGCGACGGGCGGTACTGGCGCTGGAAGTCGTCCTCGCGATCGCCGAACTCGCCGTCGAACTCGCCGCGCTGCGCGCACACGAAGGACAGCATCCGGTCGCGCGGCCCGTTGGCGCTCACCAGGCAGGCGGACGCGCCCTCGCCGAACAGCGACGTGCCCGGCAGCAGCCGCGCGTGGCGGGTGAACGCCTTCTCGCCGGTCAGCACCAGCGCCAAGGCGTCCTCGTCCGGGTCGCCGGCGAGCAGCCGGCCGGCCAGGTCGACCGCCAGCAGCCCGCTCGCGCAACTCTGTTGCGTGACGGTGAAAGCCAGTGCGTGACCGAGTCCCAGCTGCCGGCAGACGTCGTGCAGCGGGTTGACCGGGTACGGCACCACGACAGGCATCGCCCGCCCGTGGACGACGTACCGGACCCGGTGCTCCTGACCGCGCAGCTCGGCGAGCCCTTCGGCGGCGGCGCGCAACAGCCCGTCGGGCGACCGGTCCGGATCGAACCGGACCTGGTCGAGCCCGTGGAACCGCCGGAAGAGCCTGACCTGGATGTCGGTCAGGCCGAGCGGGTCGGCCAAGTCCTCGATGGGGACGCGGAAAGCCGGTGTGTACACCGACACCGCGTCGAGAGCGGTCACACTTCGGGATCCCACCACGTCGTTCCGGGGAACGTCAATGTGTGCCACGATGTTGCGGTGTCGCGGTTTCTGCTGGTCGTACTGCCGCTGCAAGGCCACCTCTACCCCATGCTCGCGATCGGGCAGGAACTCGCCCGCGCGGGTCACGAAGTCGTCTGGTGCGGCCCGGAGGACGTGCTGCGACCGATGGTCGGTCCGGGTGCGACGGTGCACGCCACCGGCGCACGGGCCTACCGCCGCTACGACGAGACGGGCATGGCCGGGGTGCGGGCGATGTGGGACGGGTACCTGATCCCGTTCACCCGCTTCACCCTCGGCCCCGTCGACGAGGCGGTGCTGGAGCACAAGCCGGACGTCGTGGTCACCGAGCAGTACGCGCTGGCCGGCGCGTTGGTGGCGCACCGGCACGGCGTGCCGTGGGCGACCCTGTGCACCGGCACGCTGGAGCTGACCCCGCCGGCCGACCTCGTCGGGTTCGAGGACTACCTGGCCGACAAGATGGCGCAGGCGGTGGCCATGGCGGGCCTGTCCGACGAGCCGATCGACCCCCGGTTCTCGCCGCACCTGGTGATCGCCCTGATGACACCCGGGCTCGTGGGCGACGCCGTGCTGCCGGACCGCTGCGTGTTCACCGGCGCGGCGCTGGGCGCCAGGCCGAACGCACCCGATTTCCCCTGGCACCTCTGGGATCCGGACCGAAGGCACGTGCTGGTCACGGTCGGCACGCTGGTCGGCCACATGGTCGGCGACTTCTACGACCGGGCCGCCGCGGTGCTCGCGCCCATGGCGGACGAGGTGCAGGCGATCTTCGTGACCTCCGGCGTGGCCTCGGAGTCCTTCCCGGACAACGCCATCACCGCCGAGCTGGTGCCGATGCTCGACCTGATGCCGAAGCTGGACGCGGTGGTGTGCCACGCCGGCGGCGCCGTCAACGAAGCGCTCACCTTCGGGGTCCCGATGGTCGTCGCGCCGGTCCGGGCCGAGCAGGCGGCGCTGGCGCGGCAGGTCGCCCGGTCGGGCGCGGGCATCGAGGTGTCGATCCTCGACGTGACGGTGGCCGAACTGGACGCCGCGGTGCGGGCGGTGCTCGACGAACCGGACTACCGGCGCCACGCCCGTCGGATCGGGGCGGAGTTCGCCGCCGCCGGTGGAGCGGCGGCGGCCGCAGCCCACCTGGTCGAGTTGGCGTCCGGTACGTGACCACACGCGAGCGGGGAGACGGTCTGGTGGACGAGTCCGGGGTGAAGGCGCTGCCGGCGGCCGAGGAGTTCGCGTGGGCGAGGCAGCGGCGGGCCGACATCCGCCGCGCGGGTGGCGTCCTCGACCTGGTGCTGCCGCTGCGGGAGGGCGGTACCGGCCCCGCGCTGTTCTGCGCGCCGCCGTTGATCGGTGCGAGCTGGTGCTACCTCGCGCTGCTGCCGCACCTCGCGCCCGAGCACCCGGTGTACGGCCTGCAACTGCGTGGGCTGCGCAGGCCCGAACCGCTGCCGGTCGACATGGCCGAGCTGGCGCGGGACTTCGCCGACCAGATCAGGCTCACCCAGCCCCACGGCCCGTACCACCTGTTCGGGTGGTCGATCGGCGCCAACATCGCGCACGCGATCGCCGAGGAACTGGAGCGGCGCGGTCACGAGGTCGGCCTGCTCGTCATCGGCGACTCGATGCCCGGCCTGCCGTACAGCCTCAGCGTGGCCGACGACGACCTGTGGCTGGTGTGCGACTTCGTGCTCCGCGAACTCGGATACCAGCCGGTGGTCGAGCCGGACGACCCCGACCCGGTGCACCGGATGCTGGAAGTGGTCCGCGGTCGGCCGGGGTTGGGACTGCACGAGTGGCCGGACCGCCAGCTGCTCGCGCTGCCGCACGTGATCAGGAACAACCTCGCGCTGGCACAACGCCATCGCCCCGGTCGGGTCCGCGGCCCGGTGCTCTTCCTCTCCGCCACCGAGGCCGAGCTGACCACCGGGGCGAAGCTGGCCTCGTGGGACGACCACGTGGGCGGACCGGTCGACGTGGTGGAAGTGGACTGCCTGCACGAACACATGCTGCTGCCCGTGCCGGTCGCCCGGATCGGGGCCGCGATCTCCGCCCGCCTCGGTGCCGGCGCCCCGCCCCGCCCCGGTGCGAACCCGAAGTCGCCCGAACCGACCGGGAGCGCATCGGGAAGCCTTATTGCCACAGGGGAATCGCGAACCTAGTCTCTGCGTAGGAGTCCGCTTCCGCCCCTCGCACGGTTCACGAGACCGGCAGTCGGCGTCGCAGTCGGCGGGACACCGCACACCGTCCGAACCCACCCTGCCACCAAATGCGGGAACCCGACTCGGTGGCGATCGTTCGGCGGTCCACCGTTCTCTGCAACCGGAGGTCTCATGAGCGGGGCGAACCCGCGCACCGCGTTGGCGCGGGACATGCGCGTCGGCGCGGGCAACGTGCTGCCCATGCTGGTGGAGCACGGCGCCGACCTCGACGCCCCGCGGATGACGTTCGACGTCGACGTGGACGGCATCCCCGCGTGGACCCCGCTGTCGCTGCGCGACCTGACCGAACGGGTCGCGGCACGGGCGGCCTGGTTCGCCCGCAAGGGGATCGGCCGACGTGACCCCGTCGCGGTGTTCGTCACCTCGGCGGCCGACGTGTTCCTCAACTTCTTCGCGCTCAACCACCTCGGCGCGATCCCGGCGCTGATGAACGGCAGCATGCCGATCGAGGTCGCCGCGGAGTTCGTCCGCCGGCTGCGCGGCGTCGGCGTGCTGCTCGACGCTGACCACGCGGCGTTGCGGGACCACGAACTCGGCGTGCCCGTCCTGGGTGACGCGTCGGAGACCGGCACCGGCGACCCCGACCAGGCACCGCCGCCCTACCGCCACCACGCCGACGACCCCGTGGCGATCACGCACTCCTCCGGCACGACCCGGATGCCGACGCCGGTCGTCCACTCGCACCACAGCCTGTTCGCCGCCGTGCGCGCGGTGCGGCTCACCGAAGCCAGGCCGCACGGTCGGGTGCGCGAGCTGTCCGTGCTGCCCGCCGCGCACGCGGCCGGGATCATCGTGGTGAACCAGGCGCTGTGCAACGGCTACGAGCTGCTGTGCCTGTCCGCGCAGGGCGGGCCGTTCGAACGCAGCGGCGAGGTGGTGCTGGATGCCATCGAGCGGTGGCGGCCGACCGGGGTGTTCGGCTTCGCCGTCACGTGGGCCGAGCTGGCGCGGTTCGACCTGTCGAAGCGTGACCTGAGCTCGGTGCGCAACTGGTCGAGCACCGGTGACTGTGCGCACGAGGCGCACATCCGGCGGTTGGTCGCGGTCGGCAGCCACCCGGTCTGGACGCCGGACGGCGTGGTGGACGAGCCGGGCTCGAAGTTCATCGACACGCTCGGCTCGACCGAGATGGGCCACAGCGCGTTCGCCATCAGCCACCGGCCCGGCAGCGACCGCTACGACCGGTGCGTCGGCAAGCCGTACTCGTTCGCCGAGGTGGCGTTGCTCGACGTGACGACGGGCGAGGAGGTGCCGGTCGGCCAGGTGGGGCAGTGCGGGCTCAAGTCTCCGACGCTCGCGCCCGGCTACTGGAACGACTCGACCGCCACCTACCGCAACCGCCTCAACGGCTACTACCTCACCGGCGACCTGATGTACCGGGACGAGGAGGGCTACTACTACCACCTCGACCGGGCCAACGACGCGGTCGACCTCGGCGGCGGCGATTGGCTCTACACCGCGTTGTCCGAGGAGCGCGTCCTGGCCCGTTGCGCGGACGTGCGCGATTGCACGGTGCTCGCGTCGAAGCAGGACGACGGCACCCCGGTGACCGACGTGCTGCTGGTGCTGCACGAAGGGGCCGATCCGGACCTGGACCGGGGCGAGGCGGTGCGGGCCGCGCTCGGCGAGGCGGTGGCGCGGACGGTGCGGCGGGTCGACGTCGTGCCGGACGGGCAGCTGACCGTCGGGCCGACCGGGAAGGTGCGCAAGTTCCTGATGCGCCAACGGGTCCTGGCGGACGCGCCACACGGGAGGTAGCTCGTGCGGTATCCGCTGTCGTTCGCGCAGGCGTGGGCGCGCTCCCTGCCCACGCCGCTGTCCCACGCGACCTGGCTGGACGGTCCGGTCGACCCCGTCGCGCTGCAACGGGCGATGGACGTCGTGGTCGCGCGGCACTCGACGCTCCGCACGCACGTCACCGCCTCCGGGGAGCAGGTCGTCGCGGAGACGGGGCGGGTGGTGGTGGAGCACGTCGTGCTGCCCGGTGACGTGGAGCGGGCCGAGTCGATCGCCGCGGAGCTGGCCGAGCGGCCGTTCGACCTCGCGCGCGAGCCCTCGGTGAGGGCCGCGGTGGTCGAGGTCGGTGCGGACCGGTGGCTGTTCGCGTTGGTGGCGCACCGGGTCGTGGCCGATGGTTCGGCGCTGGCGATGCTGCTCGCCGACCTGTCCACCGCGTACCGCGACGGTTCGTCCACGTTGTCCCCGTCGTGGATGGACTACGGGGATTACGCCGTGTGGCAACGGGAGTGGTTGCGCGGTGAGGAGTTGGCCCGTCAGCTGGTGCACTGGCGCGAGGTGTTGCGCGACGTGCCCGGACCGCTGCGGCTCCCGGCCGGACATCGTGCCGCTTCGCTGACCGCGGTGGTCGACCCGGTCGCGGTCCGGCGGCTGGCCGCCGTGGCGGAGGGTGTCGGCGCCACCCCGTCCGCGGCGTTCCTGGCCGGGTACGCGGTGGTGCTGTCCCGGTACGCGGGCCGGACCGATGTCGTGATCGGGGTCCCGGTGAGCGGTCGCATCCGGGTGGAGTTGGAGTCGATCGCGGGCCCGTTCGCCGACGTGGTCCCGGTCCGGGTGTCCCTGGCGGGTGAACCGGCCTTCGCCGACCTGCTCGTCCGGGTGCGGGACGCCGCGGCACAGGCGTTGTCGCGCGACGAGGTTCCGCTCAGCGTGCTGGCCGGGGAACTGGGGGCCGACCTCTCCGACGCGGTGCGGTTCACGTTCCCGCCGCCTGCCGAGCCCGCGCTGGACCTCCCCGGCGTGACCGTGCGGAGCCGGGTCGTCCTGACCGACGCCGCCGAAGCCGATCTCGACCTGCGTGCGGACGAGAACGGCGCACTGACCCTGGCGCACCGCACCGACCCGGGGTTCGCCGACTGGTTGCTGTCGTCGGTGGTGGCGGTGCTGGAGCACGCGACCGCGGACAGCGCGGTGTCGGAGCTGCCGGTGCCGGATCCCGAGGCCACGTGGTCCGCGGCGACCGAGTCGTCGCCGAGCGGGTCGTCGCCGAACGGGCTGTCGCCGAGCGGTCTGTCGCCGAATGGCGTGGTCGAGCCCGCCACCGCAGAAGCCGCGGAGCCTCAGGTGGACGTGACTCCGGTGCCGTCGCGGGCCGAGATCGAGCAGACCATGGCCAAGACCTGGGCCGACCTGCTCCACAGGCTCGACGAGGTCGGCGTGCAGGACAACCTGTTCCGCCTGGGTGGGGGATCGCTCACGGCGGTCCGGTTCGCCTCACTCGTCGCCGACACCTACGGCGTCACCCTGCCCCTCCCGCGCATCTTCGCCTCGCCGACCATCGCGGCGCTCGCCGAGTTCGTGTCGGCGGAGTTGGAGGCCGCCCGAGCCGACCGGGTGGCGGAGGCCGATCGGGCGGCCCGGTTGGCGGAGTTGTCCGACGACGAGCTGGACGACCTGCTCCGCGCCGTCGAGGCCACCCGCGAGCTGCGCCGGTCCACCGGGGGTGACGGGAGGTGAGCACGACTCCCGGCACCGCCGAAGATATCGCCGACCTGGACACCGGCACGCTGTTCGGCGCGCTGGAGGATCCCGCCCTGAACTCGATGAATTTCCTGAACGAGGTGGCGAACCACTATCCGGACGCGATACCGCTGGCCGCCGGGAGACCGAGCGAGGAGTTCTTCGACCTGGAGGACGTGCACCGATATCTGCGCACCTTCTCCGAGCACCTCGGCCGGCACCTCACCGAGGAACAGGTGCGGCGCACCGTATTGCAGTACGGTCGGACCAAGGGAATCATCCACGAACTGGTCGCGGAAAACCTCCGCTTGGACGAGGACATCGCGGTCGACCCGGAATCGGTCGTGGTCACCGCCGGTTGTCAGGAAGCGATGTTCCTCGTCCTGCGCGCGCTGCGTGCCGACGAACGCGACGTGCTGCTCGCGGTGTCGCCCACGTACGTCGGGCTGACCGGCGCGGCGCGGTTGGTCGACCTGCCCGTGCGCCCGGTCCGCACCGGGGAGCACGGGATCGACCTGGACGACCTGGTCGCGGTGATCCGCCGGGAACGCGCCGCCGGTCGCCGGCCGCGCGCCTGCTACGTCGTCCCCGACTTCGCCAACCCGTCGGGGCTGAGCCTGGACCTGGCGACCAGGCAGCGGCTGCTGGAGGTCGCGGCGGCCGAGGACGTCCTGCTGATCGAGGACAACCCGTACGGGCTGTTCCACGGCGACGCGGACCGGGTGCCGACGCTCAAGGCCCTGGACGCGGACCATCGCGTCGTCTACCTGGGCTCGTTCGCCAAGTCCGTGCTGCCCGGCGCCCGCGTCGGCTACGTCGTCGCCGACCAGCGGGTCTCCGCCGCCGACGGCACGACCGGCCTGTTCGCCGACCAGCTGTCGAAGATCAAGAGCATGCTCACGGTGAACACGTCGCCGATCGCGCAGGCCGTCGTCGGCGGCAAGCTGTTGGCGCACGGCTGCCGGCTCGCCGGTGCGACCGCCCCCGAGCGGCGGCTCTACGACCGGAACCTGCGGCACCTCGTGACCGGGCTGGCGGAGCGCTTCCCGCCCGGGTCGGACATCACCTGGACCGTGCCGACCGGCGGGTTCTTCGTCGTGGTCACCGTCCCGTTCGCGGTCGACGACCGGCTGCTGGAACGCTCCGCCCGCGACTACGGCGTGTTGTGGACACCGATGGGGCATTTCTACGACGACGTCACGGCCGTCCGGGCCCTGCGCCTTTCGTGCAGCGCCGTTTCCGTCGAGCAGATCGATCGCGGTCTCGACCGGCTGGCCGCATTGATCGGCGACCACCTCGGCCTGGCGGGCACGATTGGTCACGGCCGATTGGCCGATAGTGCCCGCGGTGAACCGTGACGTACTATTCTGTGCACTCGTCCGCGGTTAATCGAAAACTCTGTCGTAAATGTTTCGCGAAGTGCGCGACCAGGCGGGAGACCTGATGACAAAAGGCCTGGCGTCGCCCGGATTCGAACTCGTGACGAGTCCGGAATGGGTGGACGAGATCCTGCTCCGCGGCGCGGACGACGATATCTGCCTGTATTCGGGTGGACCGATCGACCGGGGCGGACTGCGCCGGATGGTCGCGCTCCGGCAAGCACGTCTCGCGGCGGCCGGACTGGGCGCGGGCGGTTCGCTCGCGCTGCGGCTGCCGCCGTCGACGGCGTACATCGCGAACCTGCTCGCCGGGTGGCGCCTCGGCGCCCAGGTGAGCCTCCTCGACCACCGCCTCACCGCGTTCGAGGTCGATCTCGCGCTCGGCAGGCTCGCACCGCAGGTGGTGGTCGAGCCGGGACGCGTCACGAGCAGCCCGCTCAGTGCCTTCGCCGACGTGGAGGAGACGGTCACGGCCCGCTCCGGCCGTCCCGCCGCGACACCGCACGCGGTGATCCAGTTCAGCTCCGGCTCCACCGGTCCGTCCAAGGTGATCGGCCGCACGGCCGCCGACCTGGTCGCCGAGATCGAGCGGTACACCCGGATCGACGGCGTGCCGCTGCCGGGCGAGCGGATCGTCGTGCTGGCCTCGATGGTGCACGTGCTCGGCCTGGTCGGCGCCCTGCTGTACGGCCTGCACGCCGGTGTCCAGGTCAGGCCGCCCGACCGGCTCACCGGCGACAGCGTGCTGGACGCGGTCGCGGCCGAACCGACCCCGGCGACGGTGCTGGGCGTGCCGTTCCACATCGGACTGCTCGCGTCCGTGGTGGACCCGCCGTCCCTGCCGCAGCTCAAGCGGATGACCACCGGCGGTGAACCGGTGCCCGCCGCGACCGCCGCCGCCTTCACCGGGAAGTACGGCGTGCCGCTGGGCAACATGTGGGGGATGACCGAGGTCGGCGTGATCGCCACCGACCTGTTCGGCGAGCACCGGCCCGCCCTCACCCCGGCGCCCGGCCTGTCGGTCGTCGAGCGGGACGGTGAGCTGCTGGTGAGCCGCACGGAATCGCCTTACGTCGGCGTGTCCGACCCGGACCGGTGGGCGGACGGCTGGCTGCGCACCAGGGACGCGGGCACGGTCGACCCGGACACCGGGCTCGTCACCGTCAAGGGGCGGCTCGACTCCCAGGTGTCGGTCGGCGGCCTGAAGGTCGACCTGACCGAGGTGGAGGCGACGTTGGCCGAACTGCCGGGCGTGGTGGCGGCCGTGGTGCTGCACGACGACGTCATCACCGCCTACGCCCAGCTCGACGCGCCCGCCACGGCGGCGTCCGTCCAAGCGGCCCTGGCCGAACGGCTCGCCGCCTACAAGAGACCGCGACGGCTGCAAGTCCTCGACGCGATGCCGCGCACCACCACGGGAAAACTGGTCCGCGACCGCTCGGTGCTCCGCCAGGCCGCGCAGGGGGTGGCGCGATGAGCGCGGCACCCGACCGCGAGGACATCCTGGCGATGCTCGCGAGCCTCGACGGCAGGCCCGCGCAGGACGTCCCGGAGCTGATCGAATCGATGGAACTGGCCTGGCTGGTGCACCAGGTCGAACAGCGCTACGGCGTGCGCATGGAACTCGACAGCGGTCAGTACGGCCGCATGACCACCGTCTCGGGAGCCGCTGACGTGCTCCGGGAAGTGATCGGGATGCCTGATGAACATTTCCGGGATTGACCACATCGAGTTATACGTGGGTGACGCGAAGCAGACGGCGTTCTACCTCACCACCGCCTTCGGGTTCGTGGTCTGCGGGCAGGGCGGGCCCGAGACCGGGCTCCCCGGTCGGCGCTCGCTGCTGCTGCGACAGGGGGACATCCAGGTCGTGCTGACGACCGGCCTGGTCCCCGACCACCCGGCGACCGAGTACGTGCGACGGCACGGTGACGGCGTGGCGGTCGTCGGGATCGGGGTGGACGACGCCCGTGCCGCCTACCGCGCCCTCACCGAACGCGGCGCCGAACCGGTCTCGCCGCCCCGCGAGCACGGTCACGACGACCAGCGGGTCGTCGTCGCCGAGGTCTCCGGCTTCTCCGACGTGACGCACCGGTTGGTCGAGCGGCACGGCTCGCCGCGCGAGTTCCTGCCCGGCGCGTTCGAGATGACCGACCCCGAGCCGGACACCGACGGCAAGCTGCTGCGCGCGATCGACCACCTGGCGATCTGCGTGCCGGTCGGCGGCCTCGCCCCGACCGCGCGGTACTACGTCGACGTGTTCGGGTTCAAGCAGATCTTCGAGGAGTACGTCGAGGTCGGCGGGCAGGGCATGTTCTCCAAGGTGGTGCAGAGCCCGTCCGGGCACGTCACCTACACGTTGATCGAACCGGACCCCGCCCGCCGGCCCGGGCAGATCGACAACTTCCTGACCTGGCACGCGGGTGCGGGCGTCCAGCACGTCGCGTTCGGCACCGACGACATCGTGAAGGCGGTGAGCACGCTCGGCGACAAGGGCGTGCGGTTCCTCGGCACGCCGGGCGCCTACTACGACACGCTCGAAGAACGGGTCGGCCACCTGGACGCGCCGCTGGACGAGCTGCGCCGCCTCGGCGTGCTGGTCGACCGGGACCACTGGGGCCAGTTGCTGCAGATCTTCACCGAGTCGATGCACGTGCGCCGGACGCTGTTCCTGGAGGTCATCGAGCGCCGGGGCGCGCTGACCTTCGGCAGCGGGAACATCAAGGCGCTGTACGAGGCGAAGCAGGGCGAACTGTCCGGCACGACGGCCACGTGAAGGAGACCACGGTGAAGGAGACCACGGTGAACGAGTTCACGCTGACCGACCACGAACGCGCGCTGCTCCCGTCCGACGACGACGTCCGGTTCTTCGCCGAGCACGGCTGGTACCTGTCGAAGAAGCTGTTCTCCGACAGCGAGGTGGACGAGCTGGCCGCGGCGGTCGACCGGTACTACGCGGGGGAGCGGAGCCGCCTGCTGCCGACGCGCCCGCCCCGGCTGGCGTACTGGACGCCCGAGCACGGCGATGTCCAGCGCCACAACGACTACGTGCACTACGAGAGCGACGCGATCGCCAAGTCGCTGCTCAAGCCGCTGATCGGCGCGGTGGCCGCGCGACTGGCGGAGGCCGACGAGATCCGGGTGTTCCAGTCCACCCTGATCTACAAGCCGCCGATCGCCGAGGAGCCGTCGAACGTCGTGCCCTGGCACTTCGACAAGCACTACTGGTCGTCGTCCTCGTCAGACCGGATGCTCACCGCGTTCATCCCGTTCCACGACTGCGACGAGGAACTGGGCACGATCACCATGGTCGACGGCAGCAACCTCTGGGAGGAGGTCGGCTCGGACGACAGCGCCACCAAGCACTTCGCCGAACGGGACCCGGACCACCTGGAGAACCTGCTCACGGCCAACGCGGAGCACAACGGCACCCGGGTCACCAAGATCCCCATGATCATCCCCAAGGGGCACATGAGCTTCCACCACTGCCGGACCTACCACGGCAGCGGGCCCAACCGCTCCAGCCGGCCGCGCCAGGCCATCTCGCTGCACCTGCAGGACGGGGACAACGCCTACCGCGAGTTCCCCCTGTCGGACGGCGACCTGGCCTTCTACAACCACGACTCCCTCGTGCGGCGCACCCCGGACGGCAAGCCGGACTACGCCGACCCGGAGTTCTGCCCGCCCGTGTGGCGCTCCTGACCACCGTGACGGCACACGCACCGGACACCGATGTCGGCCTGTACCGCACGGTGCGGTTGATCCGCCGGTTCGAGGAGCGGGCGGTCGAACTCGTCCGCTCCGGTGACATCGTCGGCGGCATCCACCCGTACACGGGCCAGGAGGCCATCGCCGCCGGTGTGTGCGCCGCGCTGCGCGTGGACGACATGATCACCAGCACCCACCGCGGGCACGGGCACGTGCTCGCCAAGGGCGCCGACCCCGCCCGGGTGCTCGCCGAGCTGGCCGGTCGCGCCACCGGGCTGAACAAGGGGCGCGGCGGGTCGATGCACGCCGCGGACTTCGCGTTGGGCATCCTCGGCGCGAACGCGATCGTCGGCGCCAACGGCGCGATCACCGCGGGCGCGGCCTGGGCCACCCGGCAGGAGGGGAGCGACCGGGTCGCGGTGAGCTTCTTCGGCGACGGCGCGGTCAACCAGGGCGTGCTGCTGGAGGCCATGAACCTGGCCGCCCTGTGGCGGCTGCCGGTGCTGTTCGTCTGCGAGAACAACGGCTACGCCACGACCCTGACCGTCACCGACGCGGTCGCGGGCACGATCACCGGGCGTGGCGAGGCGTTCGGGATCCCGTCGGTGACGGTGGACGGGATGGACCCGCGCACGGTGCTCGCCGCGTCGCGCGAGGCGGTGGACCGCGCCCGTGCGGGCGGCGGGCCGTCGCTGGTCGAGTGCCTGACCTACCGGTTCGACGCGCACCACACGTGGGAGCACAAAGCGCGGGTCCGCTACCGCGGCGACGACGAGGTCCGAAGTGGACGTGAGAGGGATCCGGTGGAGATCCAGGGCGCACGGCTGACCGGCGGCGATCGGACGCGCGTCGACGCGGAGGTCGAGTCCGTCGTGGACGCGGCGGTCGCGTTCGCGCTCGACAGCCCGCACCCCGATCCCGTCGGCGCGCTCGACCACCTGTACGCCACCGGGATGAGGGCGCGTCCGGGCGGTGGTGGTTGATGCCGTGGCTGTCCTACCTGAAGGCGCTGAACCGCGCGCTGGGCGACGAACTGGCCCGGGACCCGGCGGTGTTCGTGCTGGGCGAGGACGTCCGGGTCGCGGTCTCCAACGTCACCGCGGGCCTGCTCAAGCGGTTCGGCCCGGACCGGGTGCTGGACACGCCGCTGTCGGAGCAGGCGTTCACGAGCTTCGCCACCGGGGCGGCGTTGAGCGGACGGCGGCCGGTGATCGAGTTCCAGATCCCGGCGCTGCTGTACCTGGCGTTCGAGCAGATCGTCAACCAGGCGCACAAGTTCTCGCTGATGACCGGCGGCCAGACCCGCGTGCCGGTGACGTACCTGGTGCCCGGCTCCGGGTCGAAGACGGGCTGGGCCGGGCAGCACTCCGACCACCCGTACGCCCTGTTCGCCCACGCCGGGGTGAAGACGGTGGTGCCGGCCACGCCCGAGGACGCCTACGGTCTGCTCGCCACGGCGATCCGGGACGACGACCCGGTGGTGGTGTTCGCACCGGCGGCGGCGCTCGGTGTCCGGGTGGACCTCGACCACGACGGGCTGGCGCCGGTCCCGCTCGGTGTCGGCCGGGTCCACCGCGAGGGCGAGGACGTCACGGTCGTGGCGATCGGGCACCTCGTGCACGACGCGCTGGCGGTCGCCGAGGAGTTGGCCGGTGAGGTCTCGGTCGAGGTGTTCGACCCGCGCACGGTGTACCCCTTCGACTGGGACGGGCTGGCCGCCTCGCTGGCCAAGACCGGTCGGCTGGTCGTGATCGACGACTCCAACCGCATGTGCGGCATCGCGGCCGAGGTCATCGCCACCGCGGCCGAGCGGTGCGACCTGGCCGTGCCACCCGCCAGGGTGACCAGGCCGGACGGCGCCGTGGTGCCGTTCGCCCTCGGGCTCGACCTCGCGGTGCAACCCGATCGCGCCCAGCTGACCGCCGCGATCCGGAAGGTGCTCAAGCAGTGACGACGGAGGCCCGCATGCCACTGGAACCGCGGCTCAGGACGGTGCACGAGAGTACGGCCTCCCCGCCGCTCTACACCCTGTCGGTCGAACAAGCGCGGGCCGCCGACCTCGCCGCGATCCGGGCGGCGGCGGGCGCGGGCGAGCCGGTGCGCCACGTCACCGATCGGCACCTCCCCGGACCGGGCGGTGACCTGCCGATCCGGGTCTACCGCCCGGTGGACGCGGCCGGGCCCCTGCCCACCGTGGTCTACTTCTTCGGCGGCGGTTGGGCGCTGGGCAGCATCGACACCTCCGACGAGATCTGCCGCGCCCTGGCCAACGCGGTGCCGTGCCAGGTGATCACCGTCGGCTACCGGCTGGCGCCCGAGCACAAGTTCCCCGCCGCCGTGGACGACTGCCGCACGGCCGTCGCCTGGATCGCCGCGAACGCGGCCGAGCTCGGCGTCGACCCCGACCGACTCGCCGTGGCGGGCGACAGCGCCGGCGGCAACCTCGCGGCCGTGGTGACCCTCGACCGCGGCGGGCCCGCGCTGGCCGCCCAGGTGCTGGTCTACCCCAACACCGACCACCGCGGCGACACCGCGTCCATGCGCGAGAACGACGATCCCGCCGCGTTCAACCGCCGATCCGTGGCCTGGTACTGGGGCCACTACCTGGCGAACCCGGACGACGGCCGCGACCCGCGGGCCTCACCCCTGCTCGCCGAGGACCTGACCGGCCTGCCGCCGGCACTCGTCGTCACCGCCGAGCGCGACCCGCTGCGCGACGAGGGCGAGCAGTACGCCGAACGACTGCGCGAGGCCGGTGTGCCCGTGGTCGCGACGCGTTATCCCGGGGTGGCGCACGGCTTCTTCGCCATGTCGGGCGTGGTGGACGCGGCTCGTGAGGCGCGAGCCGAGGTCGCGGCGTTCCTGCGCACCCACCTGCGTGGGTGACGTCTGCGTTCCACCCGTACTCCGGCCCCACCGGCACACCCGACGGCGCACTCGTTCGCGTGGCCGGAAGCCGGCGGTCGGTCCAGGAATGCCGCCATACCAACGAAAATCGAGAACGGCCGGCGGAAACTCACGTAGTCACCGAGTGGGGTCGGAGTACTAGGCTCTGAGCCCGTGCGCATCCTCTTCTCCAGCCTCGCCTTGTACGGGCACACCTTCCCCCTGCTGCCGCTCGCCGTCGCCGCGCGGGAGCTCGGCCACGACGTCGACTACTTCACCGGCAGGGTCTTCGCGGACGTCCTGGCCGCACAAGGCATCGAGCACATCAGGGGCGGCATGTCGCCGCACAGGGCCTTCAAGCTCGCGATGGCGGGCGCCACGCCCGAGACCCCGAGGGGCGTCGACGCCGAGCGGGTCGCGTTCACGTTCGCCTCGGTGCTGCCGCGCAGCTTCGCCACCGGCCTCGCGCCGGTCCTCGCCGAGCGCAAGCCCGACCTGGTCGTGCACGAGTTCGGCAACCCCGGCGCGGGCCTGGCCGCGAAGGTCGCGGGCGTGCCGGCGCTGTGCCACTCGTACGGTCGGATGTGGCAGGAACCCGACTTCGCCGAGCCCGCGCGCGACTACCTCACCGCCCTCGGCGCGGAGCTGGGCGTCGAGGTGCCCCGGACCGACTCCATGGCGCTGGGCCACCCGTACCTCGACATCTGCCCGCCCTCGGTGCAGAACCCCGAGTTCCTGGCCTCGTCGGCGCACCGGATCCCGTTGCGGCCGGTGGCGTTCGCCGCGCCGGGCGAGTTGCCGTCGTGGGTCGTGGAGCACCGGGAGCCCTTGGTGTACCTGACCCTGGGCACCGCGTTCAGCGAGGCGGCGCTGCTGCGCACCGCCATCGACGGCCTGGCGGCATTGGGCGCGAGGGTGCTCGTGTCCGCCGGGGGGAAGGTCGATTCGGAGGCGCTGACCGACCTGCCGGACAACGTCGTGGTGCTCCCGTGGGTGGCCCAAGCCGGCTTGCTGCCCCACGCGGACCTCGTGGTCCACCACGGCGGTGCGGGCACCACGCTGGGCACGTTGGGCGCGGGCGTGCCGCAGCTCGTCCTGCCGCAGGCGGCCGACCAGTTCAACAACGCCGAGGTGGTGACCGAGGCCGGGCTGGGCGACCACCTGTTGGCCGAGGACACGACCGCGGAGGCGATCGCGACCAAGGCACGGCGCCTGCTCACCGACGAGGCCGTGCGCGACGCGGCCCGCGCGATGGCCGCCGAGGTGGCCGCCATGCCGTCGCCCCACGACGTGGCCCGCTCGCTGCCCGACTACGCCTGAACGACCACCGCGCCCGCCCGGACGGTGCAGGAGGGGAGGGAGTCTCGCCTTGTGCACCGGGTGGCACGATCCTGTCCGCCCCCAACGCCGTCCACTTCACCTCGACCTGTGACGGTGGTGCGAACACACCACAGTGCGCCGACCCGACCGCGGATACCGTCCGGCCATCCCGTTGACGCACGTCGGTCGCCACTGATGACCGCCGCAGTGTCGCGGCGGCCGCCGTGGAACGACCGGCTCCGCTCGGAGGTCGCGGGGAAGCGGTGAGCGGGCGCTGAGGCGTTCGGAGGGGGATCGATGCTGCGGTACTTGGTGTTGGCGGGGGCGTTGTGCGCGAGCGGTGCGCCGTTCCTGTCCGGTGGGGTGTCGCGGGTCGAGGCGGACACCGCGGTGATCTGGCTGGTGATCGGTGTCGTGGTCGTGGCGTTGGTGGGGGTGGTCGGCCGGCGCCGGGCGCGGGTGGTCGCGGCGGTGGCGGGAGTCGGGCTGGCGGTGCAGGCGTGCCGGCTGCTGGTGCGGGACCTGCTGACCGGCTTGCCCGGTGACGACCTGCCGGTGCTGGCGGTGGGGTCGCTCGCGGTCGCGGTGGGAGTGATCGGCCTGGCCGCACGCCGGGACCGGGTGGTCGGGAAGCCGGTGCAACCCCGGGCCCGTACCTCGCCCGCACCGCAGCCACCCGCCGAAGGCTCGGCCGGTCAGGTGACCGAGGGCCCGGCGGAGCAGCAGGCCCGGACCGGGGACTCGCCGCAGCCGCACGCCGAAGGCTCGGCCGAGCAGGAAGCACTCGCCGACGCCCCGGCACAGCCGCGGACCGGTCCGGTCTGGGCGGTGATCCGGTGGCGGCCGCGGCCCTTCGGGGTGCTGGCGGTGGTCGTGGTGGCGGTCGCCGCGGTGTTCGCGCCGACGGCGGCCGAGGCGGTGGTGGTCCGCTCCGAGGTCCGGGAGGCGTGGGACTCCCCGCCCCGGCCCCTGCCGGAGCGGCCTGGGGAGCGGTGGTGGACGTGGCAGTCGTCCGCCGATGTGGTGGACGTCGTGGCCGCCGGGCACGGGGTCGCGGTGGCCACCGCCGACGGGTTCGTGGTGGGGCTGAACGGCGTCGGCGGGCAGGAGGAGTGGCGGTACGGGCGACCCGGGGTGGTGGTGGAGAGGTTGGCCGGGTCGCCCGACGGGCGGACCGTGGTGGTGGTGTTCGGGTCGCGGCACGACCGCTCCGCGCTGGAGTTGGCGGTCCTGCTGGACGCCGAGACCGGGGCGCCCCGGTTCGAGAGGGTGGTCCGGTCGACCCTGGACGGGAAGAACGCGCTGAGGCCGGGCTCGCGAACGTTGACCGTGCGCGACGAGAACGGTGTCACCGGCTACGACATCGCCGACGGTGAGCCGCGGTGGCGGTGGGAGCTGCCGGAAGGCTGCTCGACGTACGGGCTGCAGGACACGTGGGGCCGCACGACGGTGCTCGTGCCGATGCGCTGCACCGACGACTTCCACCAGGGCGTCCTCGCGCTGGACGAGGTGACCGGGCAGGAGCGGTGGCGGCACGAGATCACGGCGATCGAGGCGGCCCGCGCGGGGCTGGACAAGATAGAGGTGGAGGACGGGTTCCCGGGCGGAGCCGCCGTCTTGCTGCGGTTGGAAGACCACCGGCCAGGCGGGATGTACCCCGAGAGCAACGCGGTGGTGACCCGGGTCCTGCTGGACGCCGAGACCGGCACGGCGTTGGCGCCGCTGGACCTGTCCTCGGACGTGCGCACCGAGTTCGGCGTCACCCCGCTGGTGGAGAGGGTGAACGAGAGCCACCTCCGGGCGGTGGACCCGAACACCGGCGTAACCGCGCCGTTCTCGTACGAGTGCGCGGCTCCCAGGGCGCACGCCACGACGAGCACCACGTTCTACAACGCATGCGTCGACGAAAGCGGGTGGACCCTGGTCACGCAGCCCTTGGACGGCTCACCGCCCACCTACACCCCGATCCGCCCGGACGGCTGGGACTCGTCGCCCTCCGGCCCCGACGTCCACCTCGTCATCGCGCCCGGAGCGATCGTGATCGAACGCGACTGGAACAGCAGCACGTCGGATCCGGCGGTGGTGGGCCTGGAGGGTTGACCGGCGTCAGGTGGGCCGCGCGGGTCAGCCGATGATCAGCGTGGAGGGTCCGGTGATCAGTTCCACGCCGGTGCCGCCGAGGCACTGCAGGGGGTTGAGCGTGACCTGGGCGCCGGGGGAGGCGATGGGGCTGCCCGCGAACTTGCCGGACTCGACCGTGCCGACCACGACGACGATCGCCTCACCGCCGGGTTGCACGATGATGGCGAAGGTGTAGGCGAGCCTGCTCTTCTCGCCGGTGTTCCAGGTGATGACCTCCGTGGTGCTCCCGTCGGAGGTCAGGCAGCCCAACGACCCGGACCCGGTGACGACCGAGGTCCCCGAGGTGATGGCGGGGTCGGTGGAGACGCAGTTGTAGGCGCCGTTGCCGGAGATCGCGACCTGTCGCGGCAGCAGCCGCAGGCCCGGGTCGAAGTGCACGGTGTTGGTGCCGGCGCAGGACGTCAGCGCTTGGACCGCCGGGAAGGCGTGCGGTGCCGGCTGTGCCCGGGCAGCGGGTACCGCGGTTGCCGAGAGCAGTGCGACCAGCAGTGCCGTGGTCAGTTTTCCGAGTGCGGACATCGTCCGTCCTTCCGTGGGGTTGGCGTGGTGATCGATCAGTGGTGGGCCCGGGAACTCAGGTGGTCGACGGTGGTCCGTCCTGCGGTTCCAGTTCCGTTGCCGCGAGTTGTTCGACGTGGTCGAGCAGGGTGTCGAGGTCCTGCCCGGTGGTGCGGGGGTTGATCGTGCAGGCGCGGAAGCAGGGACGGCCCGCGACCCGGGTGGGCAGCAGGAGGTTCCCGGGGGTCAGGTCGAGGAGCCGGTCGCTGATGAGCTGGTGCGCCCGCGCGTCGCGTCCGATGGCGCGGTGGGTGAAGCACACGACGGCCAGGCGGGGGCCGGTGATCAGTTCGAGGTCCGGTCGCCCGCGCACCTCGGCGGCCAGGTGGGAGGCGAGGGCCACGCCGTGGTCGACGGCGTCGCGCAGCGCGTCCAGGCCGCGGACCTTGATGGTGAACCACAGCCTGAACGCGCGGAAGGGGCGGGTGTACTCGATGCCGCTGGTGCCCAGGTCGCGGGACTGGCCCGGGCCGTGCATCGCGGCGAGGTAGTCGGAGTCGAGGTGGAAGGTGCCCGCCAGCGTGCCGGGTTCGCGCAGCAGCAGGCAGCCCAGCCCGAAGGGTTGGAACAGCCACTTGTGCGGGTCGAGGGTGATCGAGTCCGCCTCGGACAGTCCGGGCAGCAACCGGTCTCCCCGGGAGCCGAAGGCCGCGGCGGCGCCGAACGCGCCGTCGACGTGGAACCAGAGCCCTTCGTCCCGGCACACCTGGGCCAGTTCGGCCAGCGGGTCGACGGTGCCGGTGTTGGTGGTGCCCGCGGTGGCGATGACCACCAGCGGTCGCCTCCCGGCGGCGCGGTCGGCTGCCACGGCGGCGCGCACGGCGTCGGGAACGAGGCGGTCGTCGTCGCAGGGCAGCACCCTGACCTGGTCGGGGGTGAAGCCCAGGACCCGCAGGGCGCGGCCGACGCTGGGGTGGGCCTGGTCGCCGTGGTAGACGATCGGGGCGCGGTCGTGGGGTGGCGGGCCGAGCCGGTCGCGGGCCACGGCGATGGCGGTCAGGTTGGCGACCGAGCCGCCGGAGGTGAACACGCCCCCGCTGCCCGCGGGCATGCCCAACGCCGCGGCCAGCCACCGGGCGGTGACCAGCTCGACCTGGGAGGGGCCCGCGGCCAGCGACCAGTTGACCGTGGTGAGGTTCAGCCCGGTCGCCAGCGCGTCGGCGAGGGCGGCCACCGGGTCCGCCGGGCTGGGCACGCCGGCGAAGCTGCGCGGGTGGTCGGCCTGGAGCAGGTGGGGGAGGATCCCGTCGATGACCTGCGGCAGCACCTCGTCGGCCGGTGTGGGTCCGCGCGGGGCGGGTTCGTCGAGCCACGCCAGGTCCTCGGGGCGGGCGCGGCGACCCGGTGACGAGCCGGTCAGCCCGAGGTGGTGGTCCACGACGAGGTCGGCCACCGCGTGGGCGAGCCGGCGCAGCTCCCCGGCGTCGTCCCGGCCGATCACCGGTCATGCCCCTGGCGCGCGACGGGCTGCGATCGTCGTGCGGTGGGGCGCAGCACGTCGAGCCACGCCCGAGCGTCGGAGGTGAGGCGAGGAGGGTGTTCGACGGTGGCCACCCGACGCCCGAACTGCACGAGCACCGCCTCGTCGCCCGGCTCGACCTGGTCGCCTTCAGCGGCGTGCGCCCACACCAGCGCTTCGTCGGGACCCAGCTGCGACAACGAGCGGTCGGCCACGCGGCGGACGACCCCCGGACCGGCCATCCGGTAGCACCCGGTTCCCGGTAACCGGCCGGCGCTGCCGACTTCGCCGAAGTGCACGACGAGCTGGCTGAACGGGGCGACGGGCGGTTCGCGTTCGAGCGTGGTGAGAACAGGGGTGAGGGGAGTGAGGTTCGCCAGGACGTGCACGCCCAGCAGCGGCAACAGCCCTTGACCGGTTTCGGCCGCGTGCAGCAGCGACACGACGGTCTGGAACCTCGGGTTGATCTCGATGACCCACACCCGATCGTCCCGGTCGAGCACGGCGTCGATGCCGAACACGCCCAGGAACCCGCGTGCCCGCAGCTGCTCGCCCACCGCGTGGCACGCCTGCCTGCACCGCGACAGCACCTCCGGCGACACGTCGGCCTCGCCGAGCAGTTGGTTGCCGCAGTGGGTGCCCCAACCCGCCCCCAGCTCGGCGATCCCGACCAGTTGGTGCGAGATGCCCGACACCACCGTCACGTCGCGGCCGACGCACCCGGACACCGTGACCGGCAACCCCGGCACGTGACGTGAAGCCTTCAGCGGTTCGCCCGGCCAGTCGGCCAACGTCGCTGCCAGCTCGTCGCTCGTGCGCGACAGCCTGGTGCCGCGGCCGATGAGGTTGTTGGCGGCCCGTTGCACGACCACCGCGCCGTCGTGCGACCAGCGCGACACCTCGTCGGGAACGGTCGTCGCGCCGGCCGGGAGCACCACGGACGGCGGGGTGCGCACCCCGGCGGCGCGGAAGATCGACACTGCGTTGATCTTGTCCGCGGCCCGGTCGGCCACCGGTCGCGGCGGCGCGAGCAACGGCGCCGACGGGTCGTCCTCCCACGGCCGCGCGGCACCGTCGTCTTCCGGGGCGAACGTGACCGACACCCGTCGTCGTCCACCGCCACCGCCACCGCCGCTGCGGCTGTCGCTGTCTCTGTCGCGAACGTCGTGCCCGACGGCGGGACCGGTGGTGCGGCGAGGTCGCGGCCGGTAGGTCAACCCCGGGATCGTCGGTCCGCACGCGGCGGTGATGAACGCCGACCGGTCGTACCAGACGACCTCGTCGACCGCCGCCGCCAACGCGGTCGCACCCCGTCCTGCGGCGACGCCGTGCGGCATCACGCGGACAGGCTCGTCCCCTGGGCGGTGTTCATCCATTTGCGCAACGTAATTGTTGCCCGTTCCGGTCGGCAACCGCCAGAAAACAGATTCTCCGGTCTTCATCCTTCCGGGTCGAATTCTCACCCGTCATGACTGGAGGTCGTCGACGTCCGGCGAGTCCTGAATTGTCCACCTTTGGGCCGCTTGCACGCGGTCAAGGGCCAGGAGGTCGACCTCCCGATGGACGTCGGTAATACGCAAAGTGTCATGTGGTGGATCGACCGCACATCGCTTGCGCCATCGCGTCCGATGTGAATGTGGAAAACGATCCGTCGGTAACGAACGAGTCGGTTCGGCCGATCCGCTGGACAGGCGGCGTCGTGCCGTCCCGGATTCCTCCGCACCTCTTCCCGGAGCGACAAATGCGTTCACGCACCGTCCTGGCCGGTCTCGTCACCACGATGGCCACCGTCCTGGGCTTGACGGCCGCCGCCACTCCGGCCACGGCCGGCGCACTGGACGTGACCTGCCTGCCGACCAGCAGCCAGACCACCTCCTACAGCCCGCCGCTGACCGCGAGCCCCGCACCGACGACGGTGACCTCGTCGACGCAGTACGGGCCGTGCACCTCGGCGAGCGTGCCGGGGCTGACCTCCGGATCCCGCATTGCCACTTTCCCCTACCCCGACGCGTCCTGCCTGAAGCTGCTCGAACCGGCGTCCTTGATCTTCACCATCACCTGGAACACCGGCCAGACCTCCACCATCTCCGGCAACACGACCGTCACCTCCGCCGGCACCGCGGTGATCATCACCATCACCGGCAACGTCACCGCCGGACTGTTCGCGGGCGACTCGGTCCTGCAGACCATCACCGGACCATCCGCCGACATCCTGCTGTGCGCCGCGGGACTGAAAGCGGTGCCGAGCATCTACTCACTCGTCGCGCTCACCATCACCTCGACACCGTGACGTCCGCGCTCCCCTGAGGCGAGATCCGACAACAGCGAGACCGCACAAGGAACGGGAGTTCTCATGCGTCTGCCGCACGTCCTCATCGCCGCGATCTTCGGCTTGGCGGCACCACTGGCCACCGTGACTCCGGCCACGGCCGGCGTCCTGGACGTCACCTGCGGCCCGCCCAGCACCAACGTGAACACCTACACCCCGCCGCTGACCGCCACGCCGCAGACCGTCGTGGTCAACTCGTCGGGCCAGTACAGCTGCGTGTCCGCGACGGTGCCCGGCCTGACCTCCGGCGCGCGCTCCGTCGAGGTCACCTCCCCGGGCCGGTCGTGCCTGGACCTGCTCACCGGGTTCCCCATTACCCTGACCATCACCTGGAACACCGGCCAGAGCAGCACCATCACCGGCAGCTCGACCGTCGCCACCGTCGGCGCGGCCCACGTCGTCACCACCACCGGCACCGTCACCGCCGGGCTCTTCACCGGCGACAGCGTCGTGTCGACCACCGTCAGCCCATCCGCCCCGATCCTGCTGTGCACCCTCGGACTGGGCACCGTCTCCAGCACCACCTCCACGCTCGTCCTGTCGATCACCTCGACGTAGGGGCGTTCCCCGGGCTTGCGATCTCGCGGTCGCAGCGGATCCAGGTGCTCAGGAGTCTGCCGACGAAGGTGACGGACGAGACGGTGCCGAGTCCGCTTCCGATGGCGGAGGTCCGGTGGGTCGCCCGCGCTCCTGATCAGGTCCGGCGTGACCTCAGCCCGAACCTGCCGGCGTGGTCGTCGGACTGGGGGTAGGGGTGGTGGTCGGCAGGAGGTACGGCTCGGGGGTGCATCGCAGCCACGGCCCGCCCGCCTGGTGGGTGAACCGGCCGTGGAAGCCGATGGTCACCGATGTGCCGGGCGCCAGGAGGCGCTGTCCCGGTTGTGCGGCGAAGGCCGCGCCCCGGCCGTACTGGCCCCACTGGCCGGGCCACGAGCCGACCACCGTCTCGTCGCCGCCGAACAGCGCGGACACGGTCCAGTCGGTGATCGGGGCCGTGCCGGTGTTGGTCACGGTGGCCGTGATCGCGAAGCCTCCGGGCCACGAGTGGGTGGAGTGGGTGATCCGGCAGCTCTGGTTCAGGTTGGGTGGCAACGGGATCGTGCTGGCGTACACCTGGATCAGGCCGCCGGTCACGCCCGGCCCCGTCACGCTGAACGCCGCCGTGCCGAAGTCGCGCAACGAGATGATCCTGACCGGCTGCGGCACGTTCCAGTCGGCCGGTGTGAAGGTCAACGTGCGGCGCGAGCTCACGAACACCGGTCCGGACGCGCCGGTACCGGCCAACGCGATGGTGACGGTCGTCGCGGTCGCCGGTGGGCTGGACAGCGACAGCCGGACGACCGCGCTCCCCGATCCAGGCATCACCGCGTAACTCGTACCGCCGTGGTCGACCACGACGGCGGGCGACTCGGCTCGGGCGTGTCCCGCCGAGAAGCCGGACAGAATCACCACCACTGCGGCGAGGAGAGCCGACAACGTGAACCGCGATAACACTTCCCGGCTTACGACCATATCTCGACACGATGGAACCGCGCCCGGTGCGTGTCAAGGGCAACCCCGAACAGATCCCGCACCCGCGCACGCCGCCGGCACGTCCCGGTGCTCGCCGTCATCGTGCACACCCCGTCCGGCTGCGGACCGACCGGGTCAGGCGAACAACGCGATCGGCCGGATCGTCAGCTCACCGCGTTCGGCGTCCCAGGCCTGCACGCGGCCGAGGCAGCGCGCCGCGAACGTGCCCTCCGGCGGGTCCACCAAGAGGTGGGCGACCGCACAGTGCACGCTGACCCGCGGCCCGGACTCCGGGTCGTCGGGGTCGCCGAAGGGCGCGACGAGCACTGCGGTGTCGCCCGACCGGGACGTGGTCCGGAAGTAGCCCTCCACCGACACGAACCCGTCCACCTCCCGCAGCGTGGCCGACCGCCCGTGCCGGGACGAGGTGGGCACCCGCATCGTCCCGGCGGTCAGGTCGACCTCGACCAGGCCGTCGGTCGTCTCCAACGCCTCCAGGACGGAGTTCACCACCATGATCGGCTCGGCGACCGCTACGTACGTCCTGACGACCTCCCTGGAGGAGGATGTCTTCAGGTCACCCAACCGGACCGCGTACTCGGTCGTCCGCGCCTCCTTGACCAGCGTCGGCCCGTACACCGCAGAGAGGTCCAGCACGGCGTGTTCGTCGAGGTAGTAGCAGATGCCCGCGATGCGGCGCGGGTTCTGCCACCTCCGCCTGGCCACCCACAGGATCGCGGCGGTCGTGCTTAGGCACGTGGCCGTCACCGTCCAGAGGACCAGCCACGGCCACCAGACGCTGAACCAGAGCGCTCGGTCAGCGTCCACCGCGACCCTCGCAGTCCCCGACCGCCTGGGTCAGCGTCCGCATGGCCTCGGGCTCGGGCAGCGGCACCTCGTCCGGCAACGCCGACAGCTCCGGCACGACCGGGATTCCCCGTTGCTCCAGGACGTTCCGCAACTCGCCGTCTTTCCGAAACGGCGCGCGGTACCCCAACTCGGCGGCACGCCGGTGCAGGACGGGATCCGCCAACACCCACGTCAGTCGCCCGGTCTCGGCGGTCAACGGGAGGACTTCGACTTCGCGCAGGAGTCCGGGCGTCGGGTAGAGCAGGACGAGGTCCCGGTCGACGTCCCCGGTGGATGCCCTGATGCGTGACTGGTGTCCGAGGTAGTCGCGCTCCTCGACCACCATGACGGGGTGCTGGGCGTTCGGCAGGCGCAGGTCGGTCAGGTGTGAGCCGGACTCGGCCGGTTCGAGCAACGGCGTGACCGAGCGGGCGACCTCCCGCGCCTCTGCCCTGGTTGGTGCCAGTCCACCGTTCCCTGCCGTCGCGAGCAGGCCCAGGTAGGCCGAGCCGAGGTTCGAGGAGCACACGTCGGGGGCGTGGACCGTGATGGGGGCGGAACTGCCAGGCCCCTCCAGCACGTCCAGGTCGGCCCACCGCCTGCCCTCCTGCGCCAGAGCCAGGAACTTCGCGAGGTCGACCCGGTAGTACGGCTCGCCGATCTCCTCGGCCGTTCCCCGCCGGACCAGCGCCTCGGCGTACGGCCGGGTCGTGGCGAGCACCAGCGGGCCGGCGAACATCGGCGTGGAACGGGTCTCGCGTCCGGCTTGGCGCAGGGCTTCGCGGACCGCGTCCGTCCCGGGTTCCCCGGAGGAGAGGACGAAGTCGTACGAGGTGACGTCCGACGCGGCGAGCCGGCTGCTCCCCACGTCGACGACCCGCACCTCGAGGCGGTGACTCATCAGGGTGCGCCGCACCTGCTCGTCGGCGAAGAACTCGACCCCGGTGCCGACGCCGCGCAGCAAGGTGATCGACGCGAACGGGACCAGCAGCGTGTTCGTCACCAACAGTGACACCACGCCCAGCAGCGCCGCGACCGCCGTCGGGATCGCCGTGCGCGGAATCCGGGCCAGCGGCCCGGGGCGGCGGTGCACGGCCAGGCTCGGCTCCTCGACCCGCTCGCGGACGGGTTCGGTCGCCGGCCGCACGCCCAGCACTTCGGCGGCGTTGGCCAGGTGGCCCTCGATCAGCGTCGCGACCGTGCGGAGGGCGTAGCCCAGGGACTCCGGGTCCGAGGTGTCCTCGGACAGCACGGGCAGGCGTTCGCCGAAGCTGAAGTAGGCGACGTAGGGCAGCTTCGTGCGTTCCAGGATCTGCCTCGGCCGCACGCCCTTCGGCAGCCAGTCGGCGTAGAACGGCTTGAACGCCTCGGCGAACCGGCCCATCCACACCTGCGCCGACTTCAGCTCGGTGCGGCCGTCGAACCGGGACGGCAGCGGCAGCACGACCAGCGGCGGTCGGTCGTAGTCCAGTGCCTGGCGGCCCGCCTGCGCCCGTCCCACCACCTCGACCACGCCGTCCACGCTCTGGTGGTTGGCGGTGAACACCGGCACCACGACGTCGGGCAGCGTGATGGTGCAGATGCCACCCGTGTCGGTGATCCCGGTGCGGCTGTCGACCAGCACGAAGTCGTACTCGTCGGTCCAGTCCGCGCGCAGGCGCTCGAAGAACTCCGCGCCGTCGCTCGCGGCGAAGAACTCGCCCCAGTCGAAGCCGAGGACCTTCGCGGCGTATTCCGGGTCACTGCGCCCGCTGGTCATCAGGGAAAGCGTGCCGTCGACCGTGACCACGTAGTCCCGCCAGTCGGTCCCACCCGGCGCGGCCGACTCCGCCAGCAGCAGGTCGATCAGCCCGTCGTGGGCGGTGGCTCCCGGCGCGAGCTCCTCGTAGAACCGCACCAGGCCGGGTGCCTCCAGGTCGAAGTCGACCGCCAGCACCCGGTGGCCCGCGCGGGCGAGCACGACGGCGATGTTGGCCAGCGCCATCGTGCGGCCCGTGCCGCCCTTGTAGGAGTAGAAGGTGACGATCACGTGATGCCCAGGCTCGGTGGTCGCGTCGGTGTCCGGCTGCGTTCGAACAGTCCGGTGAACTCGTCTATCGCCAACTCGCGCCACTTCGGGTCGTGCGCGGGCGCGCGGTCGATGGCGTGGCTCAGGTCGGCAGCCAGCTTCATCACCTTGTCCGACAGCACCTCGGCCTTCGGGCTGCCCTCGGCGATCCACGGGCTCGCGCAGTCCTGGAGCGGGAAGTGCTGGATGTCGCCCAGCTCGCCGGGGAAGTCCTTGCCGTCGTGCAGGACCGCGGCCAGGATCAGCGGCAACGGCTCACGCGAGCCGCCCGCCGCCCGGCGTCGCGCCAGCATGTGGCCCAGCTCCGCCCGGCACCACGGGCTGGCGAAGTACTCGCGCGACCACAGGCAGAGCATCACCTTCGAGGACGCGAGACCGGTGGCCAACCGGTGCGGCCAGGCGGTGCCCGTCTCGATGTCCTCGGCGTCGAAGTAGATCCGCGCCTCGGCGCCCAACTCCGCGGACAACCAGTGGTCGAGCATGGGTAAGAAGAGCTTCCTGACGTAGACCGGCCACCACTTGGTCCGCCGGTAGCTCAGGAACACGTCGAACTCGTACGACACTCGCGTCCATCCACTCGACGTCGACCGGGTGGGCACCGATGCGGTTCCCCGGATGCGGCGAAAGGCCAGGATAGCGGAGCGCGATCACTCCCGGAGCGGGTAGCGGGTTCCATTCGACGTCGAAGGATCTGTCGGGTGGTCCATCCCGATCGTCCACGGCGAAATTGTGGCAGGTCGGGCAGGCGGGGGAGTCCGGTCGCGGTGACGGCGGTCGGGTGCGCGACGGACTCCATTCTCCATCCGGTGGAATACCGGGCGTCGCCTCCCGGCACCCGGAACCTCCGGAGCCATCCCCGGCCGCACGCACGCGCGGTCGACGCCAGGTGCCGGTTCTCAGGGGATGACCACGGCCGTTCCGCCCGCGTCCTGACCGTAGACGGTCCACGCGGCCCAGGTGTGCCGGTAGGTGCCGTTCCAGGCGAATCGCCTGGCGCTCAGGCCGCCGTCGGCCGCGGGAATCCGGTAGTCGTTGCCGATGAACAGGTTGTCGCCCTCGGCGGTGAAGGTCCCGCCCCAGTACGGCGGTCGGTCCGCCCGCTGGTCGCTGACCACGCCGGCGAGGCCGAGGCCGAAGTCGTTGGCGCACCTGGTGAGGTCGACGGTGTTGTCGACCACGCGGAGGTGTTGCAGGTGGAGTTCGCGCCCCCGCCGCTCCTGGCCGCCGATGGCGTTGTGGTTGCGGCTCACGGTGTTGTTCGAGACCACCACCCGGACGGACGAGTTGATGTCGATGCCGGCGCCGTCGGGCAGGCCGGCCACCGCCTGGGGTCCTCGGCGGCCGAGCAGGTCACAGCCGTTGTCGGTGACCGTGTTGCCGGAGATCAGGCCGCTGCTGCTGATCTCGAAGCGCACCCCGTCGGCGGAGTTGCGGACGATGCTGGAGTTCTGGAACCGCAACGAGTTCGCCACTGCCGGGTCACCGGCCTGGCCGTCGGCCCAGAGGCCGATGCCGAAGTTGTCGTGCACGTTGGCGCGGTCGACGACGCCGGTCGCCCCGTTGGTGACCTTGATGCCACCGGACTCCCAGTCGCTGACCCAGTACAGCGCCTGGGAGTTGTTGTGGTCGATCTCGACGTCGGTGATGGTGAAGTCGCGACCGCGGTTGACGCCGCCGCCGAGCTGACCGTTGTAGGACGACCGACCGGCGGTGAAGGACGCGTCGTCGCCGCTCACCTTGAACCCGAGTGCGTGGTTGTAGCTGGTCTCCACGCTGAACACCTTCCACCGGTGGCCGAGTTCGAGCGCGCCGAGCTGGCTCGGTGACGCGAAGTGCCGCACGCCGAGATCGCGGATCACCACGTCGGTGGCGCCGCCGACGGTGTTCGCCGCCCGGGTGCGGCCGATCTGCATGGTCGCCCCGACCGGGTTGTCCCGCACGTAGACGCGGTTGGCCGCGTAGTCCGCGTAGAAGCCACCGGGTCCCAACTGGTCCAGGCCGGCCACCCGGAGCAGTTGGGTGCTGTTGCGGAACACGTCCTCGAACTTGTGGCAGAGGTTGGTCGAGAGGTTCTCGCACTGGCCGTTGGGGTCCCCGTACGACGGCGGCAGGACCCCGCTGGCGTACCAGTTCGCGCCGGAGGCCACCCAGCCGGTCATCACCCGCGCGCCGGACAGCATGGTCCCCAGTGTCGGTGACGGCCCCGCACCCCACAGGGTGTCGCCGGTCTTGAGCGTCAACGGCGCGGGCAGGCGGTAGAGGCCCGCGGCGAGGCAGTAGGTCGTTCCGGCCGGGTGCGCGTTCACCGCGCTCTGGATGTCGGCGCCGAGGGGGACGGTCACGCCCGAACAGGTCGCCGCCGCTGACGGGGCAGCCTGGCTCGTGGCGCTCCCGAGGAGCATCCCGGCGGCGAGCGTGATGGCCGTGATCATGCTGCGACAGCGCAAGTGGTTCATGGTCCTTCTCAGGAGGGTCGACGCGATCCGGTGTGCACGGGCTCCTGGCGGAGGACCGCGTCGTGCCGGGCCGCCCTCTTGGCGTCCCGGCACGACGCGGTGCTCGTGGAGTGTCGTCCTCACTCGGTGTGGACGTCGAGCGGGTTGTCGACGTGGACGTAGAACGCGTCACCGTCGAGCAGGTGCTCGGTCCTCAGGAAGGCCTGGTAGATCTCGCCCGCCTTCCTGTTGTGCGACTTGCTGATCGCTGCCGCGGCGAAGTTCCACCTCGTGTTCTCGTCGACCAGCGCCGCGTTCTCGTAGGTCGTCGCGAACGGGTACTCGTCGCACTCCCGAGGCGTGCCGGCGACCGAGGTGGCGTAGTCGACCCCCCAGTACTTGCGGCAGACGTTCTGGGTCTTCCGGCGCGAGCCGCGGATCTTGTTGTTCGGGTCGTAGTCGCCGAAGAACCGGTGCAACGGGACGTTGTCCTCCTTGCGGCCGGGAGCTTTCTTGTCCTGCACGTTGGGCCTGGTGAGGGCGATGTCGATCTGGGCCTTGCGGATGAGGTTGGCGGACTCGCCGTACGTCGCGTCGCCGGCGTCGAGCGCGAGTGTCGGCACGACCCGCGGGAAGACGCAGTGGCTGCCCGCGACGTAGGCCGACCGGGCCACGTCGCAGCGGAACGTCTCGATCGGCGACTCGATCAGCCCCAGCTTCCCATCCGGGCTGATCGAGGTGAGGAGCAGGTTGAAGGCGAACGAGCCATGCTTCTCCGCCGCGTGCTTGTCGGTCGCGGGCACACTGGTCGTCGTCGCGGTGGAGAGGAACGTCACAGGGTAGTTCTCGCCCTCGTCCTCCCACTGCCGCATGGTCTTCATGGCCGTGCTCGACGGTGTTTCGCACGTGCTCTGCCGCGCCAGGTCGGCGTTGATGCAACCCAACTTGATCGCCAGGCCGAACGTGTCCTTGAAGGTGACGTTGATGTCCTCCAGGTGCACCACCCTCAGCGCGAAGGCGACCTGGTTGGCGCCGTTCACGGCGGTGGCGACGAAGTCGAGCCGGAAGTTGCTCCGCCCGACCTCGACCTCCACGCCGTTCCTGGTCACCATGTAGGCGTAGGTGTACCGGTCGCTCCAACACGCGTTGTACCGGTCCTTGAACCAGTGCGTGTCGGCGGGCGTCGCGGGGTGGTCCTTGCACTCGTCGAAGGTCACCGGGGTGATGTCTTCGGTGAACACGTCGTCGGCGTGCGTCTCGGTGACGTACGGCTGTTGCGCGGCCTGCTCCTGCGTCGCCGGTGGCGCGGCCTGGCCGTGGACGACGGCGCCGGGCGACGTCACCAGGACCGCGAGGACCAGCACGGACATCGCCGCGGACCGGCCGATTTTCTTGATCATGACCTCACCTCTTCGGGCGGGGAGAACGGACGACACCGGAGCGGTCACGTGATCAGATCCATGATCTGCCACCCCTGACCGACCTGGACCGGCGCGCCGAACGCGGGCGACGCACCCCAGCCGAGGTACGGGTAGGCCATCAACTTGCCGTCGGGCAGGCGCTTCACGATGTCGTCGTTGCCGTTGCCGTTGATGTCGACCAGGGACAACGACGTCGTGGTCTGCCAGTTGAACACCGCGCCGGACAGCAGCACCTCCTCGGCGAACGTGCCGGTGCCGTTGAACTTCTGCGAGTGCCGCCCGGCGAGGACCTCGCCGCTGCCGTTGACGGTGATGATCCGGTCGGGGTTCTCCCGGTACCAGGAGGTGGCCATCACCCACCCGATCCACCCCACGCTGTCCTGGCCGACCTGCACGCGGGGCAGGAACGTCCGCGTGGCGTCGAAGTTCCCGCTGTGGGGGTAGACCCACCACTTCCCGAAGCCGTCGAAGGACAGGATGTCGTCGTACCCGTCACCGGACACGTCCGCCAGGATGATCTTGGTCTGGCTGTTCCAGCCGGACCCGACGACCACCGGCGTGCCCCAGGTGAGGGTCCCGTTCAAGGTGCCGCTGTGCGGGTAGACCAGCAGCGCGCCGTCGGACGCCCGGCGCGCGACCAGGTCGGCCGGTGCCTCCGCGACGACCTCGCTCTCGTCGCCGGTGACTTCGGCGACACCGATCCAGTTGTAGATGTTCCAATTCGTCCCGGCGAGCGTCTTCGCCGAGAAGGTGCTCATCCCCTGCAACCTGCCGGAATGGGTGTAGACCCACAGGGCGCCGTTGTTGATGCCCGGCTGCCTGGCCACGATGTCGGGCCAGCCGTCACCCGTCACGTCGCGCGAACGCGACGCCGTCCGCTGCACGCTGTCGCCCGCCGCGAGCGGTGTCACGACCACGTCATCCTCGGTGCCACCGGCCTGCGCCGACGGCACCGCGAGTCCACCCAGCACCACCAGTGCGGCAACACCGACCCTGCGCCAACCACGCATTTCGTCCCCCTCGTCCGTTGGCAGCACCCTGCCCACGGTCGTCGGCAACGACCAGCGACAACCTCCACTGCCACCTCTACACTCAGGGGTTGTCGTCGGTAGGGAGCCGGGGCCGCGGTCGACGGGGGGCTTGTGGACGGGACGTTCGGCGTGCTCCTCCGCGCCCACCGGCACGAGGCGGGCCTGACCCAGGAGGAACTGGCGGAGCGTTCGTCGCTCAGCGCGCAGGCCATCGGTTCCCTCGAACGCGGCGATCGCCGGTCTCCCCGCCGGGAGACGGTGTTGCGGCTCGCCCGCGCGTTGCGGCTGTCCGAGGAACAGGTGGCCGTGCTGGTCGCCGCCGCCACCCGCCGTGCCGCCACGCCGCCGCCCGCCCCGGTCGAGCAGCGGACGTGGTGGGTCGCGCCACGGCAGCTGCCTCCCCGGCTGCCGGGCTTCACCGGTCGCGCGGACCTGCTCGCGGCCGTCGGTGACCACCTCGTGGTGTCCACGGGAGTGGCGGTGGTGGCCGTCTCCGGCATGGGTGGGGCGGGGAAGACCGCCGCGGCCGTCGAGATCGCGTACCGGGTGGCCGCCGAGTTCCCCGACGGGCACCTGTTCGTCGACCTCGGCGGGGACGTGCGCGCGGGTGACACCGGACCGTCGGTGCGACTGGCCTTGGCGCACCTCCTGAGCGCGCTCGACCCCGGTGCCGGACCAGTGGAGGACGTCGAGGAGGCCGCGGCCCGCTACCGGTCGGGGACGGCGGGCCGGCGGGTGCTCCTGGTGCTGGACAACGCCGTGTCGACCGCCCAGGTCCTGCCGCTGCTGCCGACCGGTGCCGGGTCCGCCGTGCTGGTCACCAGCCGCCGCAGCCTGGTGTCCCTCCCCGGCGCGCGGCACGAGGACCTCGGCATGCTGTCGGGGGCCGAGGGCGTCGAGCTGCTCGCCCGGATCGCCGGCAGGCACCGCGTCGAGGCCGAGCCCGACGCCGCGGCGGCGGTCGTGCGGCGGTGTGGCGGACTGCCGCTGGCGGTCCACCTCGTCGGGGCGCGGCTGGCGACGCGACCGGCCTGGACGGTGGAGCACGTCGCCGCGCTGCTGGCCGACGAGGAGACCCGGCTCGACCACCTGGAGGCCGAGGACGTGGCCGTCCGCGTCCGCGTGGGTGGATCGGTCGACCACCTGGCCACCAGCGCCGACCCGCGCGACCGCGAGGCGGCCGACGCGTACCCGCTGCTCGGCCTGCTGGAAGGGCCTGGACTGGACGCCGCCGTCGTCGGGCACCTGTTCGGCCTCGACGGCCGCGCGGCCGCGCGGGTGCTCGACCGGCTCGCGGACCTGCACCTGGTGGAGGCACGGGAACCGGGCCGGTACCGGATCCACGACCTGCTGCGGGTGTACGTGCGCGAGGTCGTGTCCACGCCGTCGCACGACCACGTGCGGGTCGCGGCGACGATCCGGCTCCTGGAGTTCTACGCCGCCGCGGCGTGGCGCGCCCAGCGGCTGCTGTACCCGCTCAGCGTTCGCTCGGCGTGGGCCGATGACCGGTGGGAGGCCGCGTCACCCCCGTTCCGGGACTCCGGCGAAGCGGTGGAGTGGCTGCACCGCGAGCACCTGTCCTTCATCCCCCTGCTGTCGCGGGCCCGAGCCGACGCCGGGGTGCCGAGGGAGTTGCTGGTGCGGTTCGCGGTGCCCCTGTTCGGGTTCTACGTGTTCCGCGGCCTCGACGACGACTGGGTGCGGGTGTGCGAGATCGCGCGTGACGCGGCACGGGAGGGAACCGACCGGGTCGCCGAGGCCCTCGCCGTCATGGACCTCGGGATCGCGACGGTCAGCCGCGACCGGGCCGGTGACGGGTTGGCCGCGGGGATCGAGCTGGTGGAGCGCGGCTACGCCCGGTTCGCCGAGCTGGGGCACCGCGCGGGGCAGGCGATGTGCCTGACCAACCTGTGCCACCTGTTCGAGGCGCAGGGCGACATCCGCTCCGCGATCGACCGCGGCGAACGCGGCCTGGCCATCGTCGCCGAGCTGGACGACCCGGTGGCCGAGGCCGCGGCGCACGAGAACCTCGGCATGCTGGTGCGCCGGCTCGGCGACACCGCTCGTGCGGAGGGCCACTTCGAGCGGTGCCTCGCCCTGTCCGAGGGCGCGGGGTTCGACCGCGGCACCGCCGGCGCCCTGCGCCTGCTCGCGCTGCTGTGGGCGGACATCGGCCGGACGGAGCAGGCCGTCGAGGCGCTGGAGCGCAGCGCTCTCCTCACCGGCCGGATCGGTGACGGCCTGGGCGAGGCCACCACCCGCCGCGACCTCGGCGACCTGCTGCTGTCGATGGGCGACGTGCGGCGGGGGACCGACGAGCTGCGCACCGCACTGGCCCTCGCCCAGCGCCGCGGTAATCACGCCCTGGCCTCGGAGATCCTCCGAACCCGGTGAAGGACGCCATTCGCCCGACCCACTGTGCCGGCGCTCGGCGGTGTCGCGGTCGATGGCCCGGCGATGCCGTCGGACAGCGGGCCTAGCTGATGGTCTTGACGCGGTGGAAGATGCGGGTGCCGCTGCTGGTGTAGACGTCGACGCCGTCGCCCTGCATGACCTTGTGGAGGTGGTAGGCGCCGCCGTCGTGGTACTTGTCGCTGTCTCCCCGGTGCAGTTCCACGAACCCGAAGAGACCGGCGCTCTTGTACCGCACGGTCGACCCGACCCAGACGAGCCGGTCGTCGGCCCTGCTCCAGGTGGCGTCCCCGACCATGCCGTCGGCGTCGAGCCCGCGGCTGCGCTGCCACTGGATGGTGGCGGCCTTGGTCTTGGACCCGAAGTCCCCGTCCACGTCGTGGAAGTCCAGGTAGTGCTCGGCGACGAGGATGCTCTGCCAGAGCATGACGATGTCGGTGTTCGACGACTCGCCGCAGCCGTAGCACAGCGAGTTGCCGAGTTCCTCGAAGTGGTCCCCGAAGTCGTCGGTGAGGGTACCGTCACCGTCCACGAACGTGGTGCCGTACGAATCGGAGTTACCCGGGTAGTCCGCCTGGGCCGGGCTCACCGAAAGTACGGTCGCGACCGCCGCGCTCAGCGCGACGAAACCCGACTTCCACCCTCTGCCGTTCATGTGTCCCCCTCGGATCGCATCCATCAGTCGGTTCGGTACGTCTGCTTGTCCAGGCCCTGCTCCGGCCTGGCGACGTGACCATCGTCCTGATGTCGGTTTCGTCGTGCTTTCCTGCCGAGGAAAGCGGAGGAGATCCAGCTCGGGCAAGAGCGGACGTCCTGGGGGTATGCGCAGAGACAGACCGGAGGAGCCGCCCCTGCGCGGGTGTTCCCTCGACTGCGGCGAGGCCCGACGTGGAGCGGTCAGCCTCAGTAGTTCGTCCACTCTTCCCGCGCGTAGCGCAGGATGACGGGGTCCATCAGGGTCGACACCGCCAGGTCGCCGGGGTTGCGGCGGTCGGGCGGGAACACGGCCGCGGCCGCCAGCGTCGCCGGATCCAGTGAGCGCAGCGGCACCCCGGACGGCAGGGTGAGCGACGGTGTGGTCTCGCGGGCGGCGAGGTGGAATCCCCACTCGCCGAACGCGGGGACCGACACCTCGTACGGCACGGTCTTCAGACCTGCGGCGCGCAACGTGTTCTCGACGCACCAGAAGGCGTTGGGGGCGAAGTACGGGGAGCCGGACTGGACCGCCATCCGGCCGTCGGGGGCCAGCGCGCGTTCGACCAGGCCGTAGAACTCCAGCGAGTAGAGCTTGGCCGTCGCGGTGGAGTCGGCGTCCGGCATGTCCACGATGATGACGTCGTAACGGTCGGTCGCGCCGCGCAGCCAGGTGAAGGCGTCCTCCGTCCGCACGACCACTCGCGGATCGGCGAAGGCGTTGCCGTTCAGCGAAGTCAGCCGCGAGTCCGTGCGAGCCAAGTCGATCATCGCCGGGTCCAACTCGACCAGGGTCACCCGCTCGACGTCGGGGTAGCGCAGGATCTCGCGGAGTCCGAGGCCGTCGCCGCCACCGAGGACGAGCACGCGGCGGTGCGGACCGGACATCGCCGGGTGCACCATCGCCTCGTGGTAGCGGTACTCGTCGACTGAACTGAACTGCAGGTCGCCGTTGAGGAACAACCGCACGTCGTGGGCACCCGTCAGGGAGACCGACTCGGTCAGCACGATCTCCTGGTACGGCGTGCGCTCCGCGTGCACGACCGGGTCGGCGTAGAGGGCCTGGCGGGCGGTGACCTCGAAGTCCTGGGCCATGACGTACGCGCCGCCCAGCACGCCGCCGACGACCACGGCCGAGCCGATGAGGACGGCTTTGGCCTGGTGACCCAGTTCGGTGCGGAACACGGTCAGCACCAGCCCGAGTCCCGCCACGGCGTTGACCATGCCGACCACCAGCGCGCCCTCGATCTGGCCGAACAGGGGGAGCAGCACGAACGGGAACGCGAGCCCGCCGAGCAGCGCGCCCACGTAGTCGGCGGCGAACAGGTCGGCGACCGCCGAACCCGCCTCCTGGCGGCGGATCCGCTGCAGCATCTCCATCAGCAGCGGGATCTCCGCGCCGATGAGCGTGCCCAGGACGAGCGCCATCGCGATGAGCGCCGGGGTGTAGAGGCTGAGCCAGGCGAACGCCGCGTACAGCAGCAAGACGCTCAGCCCGCCCAGCAGCGCGAGCACCAACTCCACCGCGGCGAAGGCCGCGGCAGCCTTGCGCTGCAGCGGTTTCGCCAGGAGCGCGCCCATGCCCATGGCGAACACCATGAGTGAGACGACGATCGACGCCTGCCCGACGGTGTCGCCGATCAGGTAGCTGCCGAGCGCGACGAGGGCGAGTTCGTAGACGAGCCCGCACGCCGCGCACACGAACACGGTCGCCAGCAGCGCGATCCTGGCCGACCGGGTACGGGTCATGAGATGGTGGCGGCGATGATCACGCTGACGACGACGTGCGCGGTGGCCGAGACCCAGACCCCCGGATGGCCTTCCTCGGTGGAGATGACCTCGCCGAGACTGCCCGGGGTCACGAGGTCGATCACGACGAACGCGAGGCTCATCAGCACCAGGCCGATCACGCCGTACACGGCGGTGTTCAGCAGCCCCACGGCGACGTTGTCGTCGCTGATCACGATGGCGGTGGTGAGGATGATGCCGATGCCGAGCAGGCCCGAGCACAGCAGGACCGCGGCGTTGCGGTTGCGCTCGACCCAGATCAGGTCCCGCAGCTTGCCGGGTGTGGCGACGTCGACGAGCACGAAGCCCAGCGACATGAGGACCAGACCGACGGCCCCGTAGGCCAGCGTGCCGAGCAGTCCGTTGAGCAGGTCGGACACGGTGACTACCCTTCTTGACCGCGCTTGCGGCGCAGGATGAATCCGACGACGAGACCGATCAGGGCGGCTCCGCCGAAGATCGACAGTGCGATGATCGCACCGGGGTGGCTGGCGGCGAAGTCGGAGCCCGGACGCCCGATCGGGGTGGCGGCTTGCGCTGTCGCCACAACGGGTTCCAAGGGTGCGACATCGCCCTTCTCGGCCAGGAGCAAGGGGAGCGCGAGCGCGCCGTAGGCGGTCGTCGTGGTCGGCTCCGCCAGCAGGGCGGCCGTGTCCACGCCCACGCGGGACAGGTCCGACAAGGTCAGGTCGGGCAGTCCGCTCGAGGTGCGCACGGTCACCGAGGCGGAGTCCTCCGACTCGCTCGACTCCGAGGTGTAGGTGATCGTGCTGGCCAGGATCGCGTACCGCCCGCACTTGTCGGCGGACACGCCGACGCCTCGGCTCGAACCGGAGGTGACCGGATCACCCGAGCCGTCGGACACGACCCAGCCGTAGCAGACACCCTGTGCCGCTTCGGCTTTCGCGAGCCTGCTGACGAGGTCCTTGCCGTCGGCCTCCGACAGCGTCGGGATGGTGGTGTCGTTGTCGCTCGGCGACCACCAACCCGATTCCACGGACACCATCACGAAGACCACCGCGATGACGGTGACCCAGACGATCGCCTTCTTCACTTGCCAGCCCCCGGACCCCGTCCCCGGAACGACTCCCCGTGCCCGGACGTCCAGCCCCAGTTGCCACCCACCGACGAGTGGTACGTGCGGTAGGCGCGGTCCACGTCGTCGACCCGGATGACGCTGCCGGTCCCCTGTGGACGGACCAGCACCATGTCGTCGTTGTACCGCAGGTAGACCCCGCTCGCGTCCGCGTACTGCGACACCGGCTTCCACCGCCCCACGATGTCCGCGGCCACCAGGCTCGGTGCCCGCGGACTGGTGAAGGCGATCTCCTCGCCCCGGTCCAGGTGCGCCGCGCGGGAGTAGGTGCTGTCGACGTGGTCACGCACGGTCGTCCCGCGCGCGAGCACCGCGATGGCGATCACGCCGGCGACGACGCCGAGGATGCCCGCCGTCCAGAACCAGAATCGCGGCTTCTTCACCGCGGGAGTCAGGGGTTCGTCGCTCATTCGGAGCTCGCAGGGTAGATGCGCACGTCGTAGATGGACAGCTTCGCGCCGATCGTCGCTTCCCAGTCGGCTTCGCCGTAGGCCTCGAAGGACAGCAGCGAGTCACCGGCGGTGTAGTCGTGGTACTTGACGACACCTTCGGCGTTGAGCCCGGTCGTCGCCTCACTGCGGAACTTCGCCTCGCCCGACTCGTCGGAGCGGTACTGCTTCCCGTCGTGCGCAAGCGTCTTCGGCCCCGGTGCCAGGGCGGTGTCGAACTCGGTCCAGGCGACCAGTTCCAGCTCCGGGTCCTCCTCGACCGACAACCACACCCGCTCGCCGTCGGTCTGCTCCAACAGGTGCTCCGACCAGGACCAGCCGCCCTCGTCGAGCCGCAGGGTGCCCCGCACCACGTAGGACTCACCGCGCAGATCGACCAGGTCACCGGCCTTGAGCCTGCGGGGGTCGCCGTGGATCGCGTGGTGATCGTTGTCCGCGAACGGATCCACCGGAGCCTTGGCCACCACCGGTTTCCGCTTGCGCAGCCACAGCCCGACCGCCACCGCCCCGACCGCCGCTGCGACGACAACGAGCAGCAGGACGAGAAGCCCGTCCACCCAAGACCCCCTACCCAGATCCGACTCAGCGGCTCACACGATAGGTCATCGCACAGCACCGCCGGACCGGATCCCGAAAATCGCCGCCCGGCAGTTCGACGCGTCGGTGGTCGACTTCGCCGTGGTGGGCTTGCCGACGCCCGATCGACAGGACGCTCCAGGTCGCCGACGCCGCCGGGTCACCGCTCCACTTCGGAGAGCTACCTCGGGCACGAGACCGACCACCGGATCGCGTCGATTGCCCGCTCGACGGATGATGAGGTGCGTATGACCTGGGTCACACTGGAGCGATAGTTACCTTGAGGTGGCTGGTTACCCGCGGTGAATGATGGCCCCCTCAACAACTGGTCACCAAGGAGATGTTCACGATGGGTTCCAGCACCACGCTCGCCGTCGCCGGCAAGTACGCCGACGCGGTGGCCGCGAAGGACTTCGGCGCGGTCGCCGCCTTGTTCACCGAGGACGTCGTGTGGCACCAGCCCGGCAACCACCGCCTGGCCGGCGCGCACGTCGGAGGCGACGCGGTCAACCGGATGCTCGGTGCCCAGATGGCCGCGACCAACGGCACGCTGGAGATCACGCCGACCGGCCCCACCATGGTCAACGGCGCGCTGTTCACCATCCCGGTCCACTTCAGCGCCCGACGCGACGGCGCCGAGATGTCGATGGACGGCATCGACGTCTTCCGGGTCGAGGGCGACCGGATCGCCGAGGTGTGGCTGTTCTCCGCCGACCAGGACGCCGAGGACGTCTTCTGGGACGCCCACTGACACCGGTTCGGCGACGTCGTCGAAGGCGGGTGGTCCTCCTCCACCACTTGTGCCGAGTCCGCCCGGCCACCCTCGGACTGCCGTGTACCCGCCCCGTGCAGCCCGCCACCCCCGCCCCGGTGAGGAACGGAGACAGCCCATGTCCCAGCACCCGGAGTTCAACGTGCTCACCGCGACCTGCCCGTCCCGCACATCACTGGCCCGCATCGCCAACAAGTGGACGGCCATGGTGGTGATCGCCCTCAGCGACGGCCGCATGCGCTTCGGCGACCTGCGCAACACGGTCGACGGGATCAGCGGGAAGGTCCTCACCGAGACGCTGCGAGACCTGGAACGCGACGGACTGGTCACCCGACACGTCTACGCCGAGATGCCACCCAGGGTCGAGTACGAACTCACCACCCTCGGATGCACACTGCACACACCCCTCCAGGCACTGGGCCGCTGGGCCGAGCAACACATCGAAGAAGTCCTCGCCGCCCGCGAGACCTACGACACCCGCCGCTGATCCCAGGAGCTGATCCCAAGAGGGGAACACCCCGGCACCGCGCACCTCCTGCCACGGGGAACGCTCGCCCGCCCACCGTGTACCTGACCCGGCTCGGTGACCCGGCTCGTCCCACGTCATCCCGCCGGACCCATGACGACGCAGGAGATGCTGGGCTACTACACCAAGGCCCGCGACCTCGCCCTCACCGGTTCGGAGCAGCAGGTGCACGGGCACGGTGTGACCTCGTCGATGTTGGTCTACGTGCTGCGCGCCGAGTTCGGTGCCGGCCAGCTGCGGGGGATGTCGGTCGGGCGGTTGGTGTCCGCGGCGGTGGCGAAGGGCATGGTGAGCGAGAACAGCCTGGCCAACGTCGACCTGGGCACGGTGGTCGTGGACGGCGACACGGCGCGGGTGGACATGACCTCGCGCGGCCAGTCCGCCGGTGTGGAGCTGCGGTTCCGCAAGGAGTCCGGCTCCTGGCGGTTCGACGCCCGACCGCTGATGGCCGCCGGTGACGAGGCGCTCAAGACCGTCGCCGGGCAGCGTGGCGTGACCGTGGACCAGCTCGTCGACACGGCTCTCGGCACGCTCTACGGCGCGGAACGGGTGCCGGGCCTCAAGCAGCCGCTACAGGGCTGACCTGCCCAGCACGTTCGCAACAGCACGGCTGTCACGTCCCGGTGTCGGTGCCCTGCTGCTCCACCGCCCGCCGCCATTCGGCGAGGCGGTTGCGGGTGGTCGAGGTGCCGGGGTGGTCGGGTCCCATGACGCGCAGGCAGTCCACCAACAGTCCTTCCAGGTCGGCTACCGCTCCCGCGAGATCACCGACCTCATGTCGGCAGTAGGCGAGATCGCTGCGGGTCTTCAGGGTTTCGGGGTGATCGGGTCCCTGGACCCTGAGCCGGTCGGCCAGCAGCAACTCGAACTCGGCTGCCGCTCCCGCCATGTCACCGGCGCTACCTCGCGAGCGGGCGAGGTTGCTGCGGGAGGTCAACGTGTTCGGGTGGTCGGGTCCCAGGACGCGCAGGTTGTCGGCCAGCAGCACCTCCAGTTCGGCAACCGCCCTCGCCTGGTCGCCGGCTCGACCCCGCCAGTAGGCGATGTCGTGTCGGGCGGTCAGGGTTTCGGGGTGGTCGGGTCCCTGGACCCTGAGCCGGTCGGCCAGCAGTACCTCCAGTTCGGCAACCGCCCCTGCCTGGTCACCGGCTTCACCTCGCCAGTGGGCGAGGTTGTTGCGGATGGTCAGGGTGTTGGGGTGATGGGGTCCCAGGACGCGCAGGTAGTCGGCCAGCAGCACCTCGAACTCGGCGGTGGCCCCCATCGGGTCGCCGACTTCGTGGCGCATGTAGGCGAGGTTGTTGCGAGTTTCCAAGGTGTCGGGGTGGTCGGGTCCCAAGACGCGCAGCCGGTCGGCCAGCACCACCTCGAACTCGGCGGCCGCCCCCGCCGGGTCACCGGCCTCACGACGGAAGTAGGCAAGGTTGTTGCGGGTTCTCAAGGTGTCGGCGTGGTCGGGTCCCAGGACCCTGAGGCGGTCGGCCAGCAGCACCTCCAACTGGGCTACCGCTCCCGCCAGGTCACCGGCCTCACCCAGCGAGCGGGCGAGGTTGCCCCGGGTGGTCAGGGTGTCGAGGTGGTCGGGGCCCAGGACTCGCAGGTAATCGGCAAGCGACACCTGGAATTCGGCTGCTGCCCCCGCCGGATCACCGGCCCTGCCCCGCCAGAACGCGACGTTGGCGCGGGTGGTCAGGGTGCCGGGGTGGTCAGGACCGAGGTGGGTCCGAGCTTGGTCGTGCAGGGCGTGCCAGTAGGTGAGCGCGGCGTGGAACCGGCCGGTGTCGCCGATGGACTCACCGGCGCGGCTGAGCACGGCGTTCAGCCCGGGGTTGAGCAGGCTGGGGGTGGTGTTGGCATGGAGCGTGTCGGTGCCGGATCGCAACGCCTGAGCCAGTTCGGGATCCCTTGTGTCGATCGTGGGCCAAGCGGTGTTCAGCGCATCCGCGGTGGTGTGGGCTAGGGCGTGCAGCCGGTCGGGAGCAAGGGTGTCGCGGACCGCGCGTTGGACCAAGGCGTGCACGGCGACCGCGCGTGCGGGCCGGTCGGGTGTGAGGCGGATCAGGTGGAACCTGTGGAGTCGGCTCAGTCCTTCGTGGACGTCGGTGGCGGCGATCTCGCGTCCGGTCAGGGCGGTGAGGTGGTCCAGGACGGGCTGACCGGTGAACACCGCCAGCGGGGTGCCGTTGGCGTCGAGCAGAGCGGCCAGTTCCAGCAGCGGTCTGGCCAGTCCTGCGCCCTTCGATCGGGCGGCGTCGTCGGCTCGGTCGGCGCGTTCGATCGACAGGGACCAGGTCGCCGCGACCGTGAGCTGGTGTTCGGGAAGGGAGTGCTCGGGCGGGGTCAGCTCGGACAGGGTGCGTCGCCGGTCGGCCAGCATTGTCCGGTAGCCGGCCACGGTGAGCAGGGGTTGATCGACGATGTACGCCGCAGCCTGGCCCAGCGCCAACGGCAACCATCCCAGCTCCGCCGCCAAGCTCTCCAGTTGACCTCGGTGGGCGACATCGGTGGTGCCGGCCAGCGCCTCGGCCAAATAGGCCACGGCCTCACCTCGGGTGAACACGTCCAACTCGATCACCCGGTGGCCGCCGCGCGCCAACGCCCGGTCGCGCAGTCGACTGGTGATCACCACCTGCCCGCCCTGGCTCGCCGGCGGTTCCAGCCCCCGCAGGTCGCCAGGGTCCTGTACGTCGTCCAACACCACGAGCCACCGCCGCGACGTCGCCGCCAGCCATTCCCGGAACAACCCCGCCGCCTCGTCGGACGACCGGTCGGCGATCCGCGGGTCCTGCTCGACCAGCACCCGCACGGCGGCGTCGGCGTAGGCGGTGACCACGGCGTCGCGCGACAGCGCCGACACCCACACCGCCACATCCACCGAGGTGTCGGGCCAGGTCTGCCAGGCATGGCGGGCTGCCAGTTGGGTTTTGCCCACACCTCCCAACCCCGACACCACTACCCCGGCACGCGGCGGGACACCGACCACCACGACCGCTCGTCCCGCGGTCAACGTCTCCACGAGCGCCGCGTGGGCCTGGCGCTCCTGGTAGTGGTCCGCCGGTGCGTCCGGGATCCCCACCCGTACCGGCCATGCGACCCGAGGCGAGGGCTGGTGGTAGTGGACGTTGCCGACGAGGTTGCCGATGGCGGTGCTGTTGCCGGTCGCGTTGACTCCGCCGTGGACCTGTAACGATGTGCGTGCCGTGGTCGCCCGTCCGGTGTCGGTGGTGTCGTTGGTGTCGGGTTCGAGGGTGGTGTCGTCCTGGGCGGCGTCGGGTGCCGACACGGTGTGCCCGTGGTCCGCGTCGGCTACCGGGGGTCCCTGGGCTCCTCGGTCCGCCCGGGAGGTGGTGGTGGGCCGATGGTGAGGTGGTCGCCGGTGGCCGCGCCGATGGTGATCCCCGGTCCGGTGCCGTGCACGCCACCGACGATGTTCACGCTTCGCGACCCTTGGGCTCCGGTCCGGGTTGTGTCGCCGTCGGCCGTGTCCGGGGCCTGGTGGTCAGGCGCGAGGTCGGTGGGCGGCTGGTCGAGGACCGTGGGATCCGGTGGGTAGGGGTGATCGGGCAGAGCGATCCAGGCGTGGTCGCGGAGTTCCTTCACGGTGACCCGGATCGGCCGGAAGGTCGCCGGGTCGATCACGGCGGAGTGCCGCACGACGTCGTTGAACACCACCGGGGAGACGACCATGGCCAGCAGACCCGGCGAGTCGGCCAGCGCGGTCTTGAGGGGTGCGGCGTCGAGGAGTCGGAAGGCGGTGGTCAGCGGGGTGGAGGTGACGCCGTGGTCGTCGAAAAGGACCTCCCCGGCGTGCACGGCCAACCGAAGCCGGACGCGTGCCGCGTCGGGGCTGGTGGTGTTGTGCCCGCGCACCGCCCGCGCCAACGCCTCGGGCAGCACCTCGACCAGCGGCGCCTTGGGGTACTCCGGCGGGACGAGCACCACCACGCTGTCGCCGCGGTCCTCGTGGTAGCACGCCTCCCAGGGCACCCCGGCCGCAGCGAGTGCTCGGGCTACCACCGCGTACAGCCCGTCGCGGGTGCTGCGCTGATGCGGCAGCGTCCGCGACCGCGTCCCGAAGCCCTCCACGTCGACCAGGACCATCGTGCGGTGCACCGCGTGTCCACCCGAACCCACCATACGACCCCTCCACCGACACGCAGACCGCGTGGTGCGTCGACGAACCAGGCGGTTCTACCTACTGCGGCAGGCGGCTCCACGTCACTTGACGCACCGGTCGCTCGTTCGGCCGTATAACTCCACTCGACCGGACGAGACGCGCGGCGCGCTCGCGAGCACCGCCGGCACCGGGTCTTCGTCATCGGCGCATGGGTGCAGTCGGTGCTGACGCCGGTGCTGGCCGCGCGGGTGATCGCCCGCCCTCGCTGCCGGACGGGTCGCTGACTGCGGACGGGCCCGGCCCGCCGCCGTCGCCGGTCTGCGGGTACCTCCCGGCGGGGCACTCGCCCACTGGGATCCCGATCGCGTGGACCTCACTGACCACTGGCAACGGCTTGCAATTCCATCCACGCCAGGACCGCGATCATCGCGGAGGTGTCGCACAGCGACAGGGAGCCCTCGGCGGCGGAGGGAGGGCCCATGCCGTTGCACCCTCCCTTCTTCATGACGTTCACCGCGCCCAGGACGTCGTCCGCTGCTTCGACGATCTTGTGGGACAGCTCCGCTGTCGTGGTCTCGTCCGCGATGACGGCTTCCTTGAACTTCTCGACGGCTCTGCCGGCGCCGATCAGTTCGTCGGCGCAGCGCGCCTTGTCGAGACGCTCCGGCGAGCACGACAGCAGGGAGTTGACACCGTAGGTGGTGTCGAGTTCCCGGAGCCGCTGTTCGGGGTCGAGCGGTACGACCCTGGATGTGGAGGCGGCTGTCGAGGTGGTCGGTGGTGTCGGTCGATCGGCCCCGCCGCACGAGACGAGCGCGACCGCCGCAAAGACCGTGATAAGGATGCGACTGCGGATCATCGAGTCCTCTCCGACTCATCGCGCCGTCCGAGAAGCCGGGTCACGGGCACACCTGCCGGTGCGGCACGTCCGGCGCGTACTCGGCCCACTCCTCGGCCGTCAGCGACCTGCTCACCCGGGCGCACAGCGCGCGTTCGACGTCGACCAGGTGGTCGGCCCGCCACAGGCGCACCGACCCGTCCTCTCCGACCCCGGCGAGCATCGTGCCGTCGGGGCTGAAGGCCACCGCCCGGACGGCGCCGTCGTGGGCGAGGTGCGTGGGCCCGACCCGCTGCCGGGAGGCGACCTGCCAGAGCCTCACCGTGCCGTCCCCGCCGCCGGAGGCCAGCAACTCGCCGTCCGGGCTGAACGCCACCGAGAACACCTGCCCGCTGTGCCCGGTCAGTGGTTCGCCGATCCGGCTGCGCGTCCCGACGTCCCACAGCCACACGAGGTTGTCCGAACCGGCGGTGGCCAGCGTCGTGCCGTCGGGGCTGAACGCCACGGAGCGGACCGGTCCGTCGTGCGCCTGCGCCAACGTGACACCGTCGCCTCCGTTGACGGGCCACAGGTGCACGGCGCCGTCCTCCGCGCCCGCGACCAGGATCCGGCCGTCCGGGCTGAACGCGGTGGTGTACGCCGTCCGGCCCTTCATCACGGTTCGGGTCGACGTCCCGGCTGCGGGATCCCAGTAGTGGACCGTGGCCTTCTCGCCGTCGCGTTCGAGGCTGTTCGAGGCCAGCGCCACCGTCCGGCCGTCGGGGAGTAGGCCACCGACCACACCGGACGGATCGGGCCGTACTGGGCGGCGACGCGGACCCGGCCCGTGGCGGGATCCACCGTCGACACGGTGCCGGCTGTCGCGACGCCCGGCCCCGCCTGCGCACCGCCGACCAGCAGCGTCGAGCCGTCCGGGCTGTACGCCAACGAGCGCACGGTCCGCGTGTCGCCCGTCGTCAACCGGCCGACCGGGGTGCGCCGGGCGGTGTCCCACAGCAGTACGGTCGGTCCGTCCACGACCCGCGACCGGAGGTGGGCGACCTCGTCGTCGTCCAGGAGCCCCGGGTCGAACCCGAGGCGGGTCAGGGACGCCTCCCACCCGTCGCCGTAGACGCAGACGTCCTGGCTGCGCTCGGCGCAGTAGGAGCCCTGCGCCGGCGGGGCGAAACCCCTACCGTAGTCACCGCCGGTCGCCAGGAACCGGCTGTCGGGGCTGAACGCGGCGGCGTGGACCGGGCCGGGGTGGCCGGTCATCGGGTCGGCGGTCCGCAGGTGGTTCTCGACGTCCCAGACGCGGATCACGCCGTCGCCGTCGCCGGAGACCAGCGTCGGACCGTCCGGGGCGAACGCCACGGACAGCACCGGACCGGCGTGCCCCGGCAGCGGGTCGCCGACCTGGCGTCGGGTCTTGACGTCGAACAGCCGCACGGCACCGTCACGGCCACCCGTCGCCAGGAGGTGCCCGTCGTGGCTGAAGGCCACTGAAGGGCGTGCCGTGGTCGGGTCGCCGCTGGTGGGAGCGGTGAGGGGTTCGCCGACCGGACGGCGCACGGCGGTGTCCCAGAGCCGGACGACGCCGTCCGGGCTCGTCGTGGCCAGCAGCGCGCCGTCCGGGCTGAAGGCCACGGCGGGTGCGGCGTGGTCGGTGGTGTCGGTCGGGTGGGCGGTCAGCGGCTCGCCGACCGGGGTGAGGGTGGTCGCGTCGCGGAACCGGAGCCGCCCGTCGCGGCCACTGGTCGCGATCAGTGACCCGGCCGGGCTGAACGCCACGTTCGAGGTCCACGTGGTGATGGCGGGGAACTGCGGCCCGAGGTCACCGTGGGCGACCCGTTGGGAGGTCCGCACGTCCCACAGCTGCACGGAATGCTCCGACCCGCTGACCGCCAGCAGGCTCCCGTCGGGGCTGAACGCCACCGTCCGGTGCTCAGGGCGATCGGCGTCGTCGAGGGGATGGGTGGCCACCAGCCGCGGGTTGCGCGGCACGCCCTGCTCGTCCAACGTCCACACCTGCACCTTGCGCCGACTCGTGACGGCGAGGTGCGAGAGGTCGGGGCTGAACACCACCGTCTTGACGGGGCCGTCGTCCAACGGCTGCGTGGGCGCGACCTCCCGGCGGGTGGCGAGGTCCCAGTGGCGCACCTCCATCGCCCCGGCGACCAGCGTGCCGCGTGGACCGACGGCGACGGCGTGAACCGGGTCCTCGCCGCCGTCCATGGCGGCCAGGCCGGCGCGGTCGGCGGCCAGGAGCATCGCCGTGCGCGACTCGTCGGTCGGGTCGACCGCGTGACCGGCCAGGGCGAGTAGCCGGGCCAACTCCGGGTCCCGGTCGCCCACGGCCTGGCTGCGTGCCGCGAGCTGCCGTGAGAGGTCCGCGGTGTGCTGGTCCTCGGTCCGGGACCAGAGCAGGGCGCCCAACACCGAGGCGACGGTGAGCAGCAGCGCGACCCCGCCCACCGCGATCCGGCGTAATCGCCTGCCGAGTCGGTGTTGTCGCGCGTCCTCGCTGTCGATGGCGTCGACGTCACGGCCGTGGATCGGCGCCGCCAAGGCCGCCACGGCCCGGCGGAAGCCGGCGTGCCCCAGCGACAGCTGCGCCTCCTCGCGCGCCCAACTCAGGTCGACCCACAGCGGCTCGGCGGTGAACCAGCCACGCAGCCGCGGCGGCAACGCGTCGGTGCGGTCCCAGTCGAAGTCGTCCCCGCCCCAGGCGATCGTGCCGCCGGTCAGCACGATCAGGAAGGTGTCCCGCTCCCGGTGCTCGACCCAGTGCTCGACCTCGCGTCCCACCCACGGCGACGCCGCCGCTTCGGGTGAGGCCAGCAGGACGAAGAAGCGGGAACGGTCCAGCGCGGCGGTGATGGTGCCCCACAGGTCGGGGTTGGCGGCGAGGTTGGTCCGGTCGCGGAACACCCGCAGCGCCCGCAGTTGGTTCCACCGCTTGGCCAGCCGGTGCAGACCCACTTCGACCGCCGGCGCGAGCCGGTCGTCCGCGGCGTGGCTGTAGGACAGGAAGGCGTCATAAGAGGTGCCCGGCCGTTCGTCAACCACCCGATCCCCCGCCAGTGCTGGGTGACATCAAGTAACCATCGGTGACATTACGCGACCGCGTGCGGCGAGCGGTGCGGTTTCCGACAGCTCCCGGCTTCGCCGCACCTTCACCGTGCCCGACAGGCGTCGTCACCGTTCGTTGCCTCGGCCACCGACGCGCACGAGCAGCAGCCGGACCGCGGCGTGGCCGTGCCGTCACACCCGGCAGAGTCCTTCGGTCATGGGCGTGGGCCGTGTCGTGAAGGCTGTGATGCCGCCTGGGCGGTTGAGGGTTCCGCGTCCGAAGACCGCAGCGGCGCCGTTCGGCGCGCAGTAGGTGTGGCCGCCCTGGTCTGGGCGTGGAGCCGTTTCGAGGGCAAGGGCGAGAGCCGCCTTGGCCGTGGGGTCGGTGCGTAGTTGTTCAAGGGTCAGTTCCGGCAGTTCATGGCCCGGTGTGGTGCGGAGGATGTCGAGCAGTGCGCGGGGGTCCGCTTGGCACGCTGCCTCGTGGATCGCGCGCACCTGTGCGAGCAGGGCCGTGGGCACTGGTTGGTCGCCCGCGTCCGTGCTCTTGACCTGGTCGCAAGTCCGACCGGCGGGAGGGGTCGTCGTTGACGACGATCGTGTCGTGGTCGTCGGAGCCTGCCCTTGCACGATCTCGGGGGAGTCGAGCAACGTTCGGACGACCAGGGCGGCCAGGATGATCAGCACGGCGGCGACGATGCTCCACCCGAGCAGCTTGCGGTTGTCGTTGGGCATGGGCGGTCAGCAGCGGCTCGGGCTGAGATCGATGCGAGCGGGGTCGAACTCGGCGACCACGCTGAAACCGGTGGTCAACCGGTAGGCGGCTTGGTAGGACGCGACGTGTTCGCTGCTGCACGAGCGACCGGCGACTCGGAACGGTTGGCCGTTGTTGTCGACCGCCTTCTCGCGGATCTCGCTCCCGGTCTGGTGGGTGATCACCAGGTCGTACTCGTAGCTGCGGAACTTCACGACGGTGGTCAGCGCGATCTCGTGGGTCTCGCCGGCGGCGAGGTTGATCGTGTGCCCGGGGAAGTACGGGCCGGTGGGTATCCGACGGCCTGCCTCGCCCGGCGGGGGTGAGGGCATCGGTTCGGAGTCCTGGAGCACGGGGAACCCGTCGTCCAGGAGTAGCAGCACTTGCGAGGACTCTTCACCTCCTTGGGGTGGCGCGTGGACGAGGCTGCCGGAGGGCGGCGGTGCGGTACTCCGGATGACCGGCCTGATGTCGGTCACCCTGGTACCTCCGACGGGACCTACCAGGTGCAGTCGGACCTGGTGGCGGTGGAGGCTGATCGCCCCGTCCAACGTGCGGATCTCCCGTACCAGGTCACGGTTCGTTGCCGCCATCGGTTCGGCCAGCCGGTCCACGATGGCGTCGCCGGGGAAGTCGGGGGACTCGGAGACGTACCCCCACGGGCCCTGGTCGTTGTGGGACATGTCGATCCCCACCTGCAGGTCCGTCGGCGCACCGGTCGTAGGGTCGTCCGACCGCGGCCAGGCGATGATCGACGCTGCGACGATCACCGCCACGGCGAGCACCGCGGCGGACGGCCACAACCGCGGCAGGGAAGGCGTGTCCAGGCGAACGTCGCCGTGGATGTCCCGTGCCTGCACGACGTCGCGGGCCACACCGCTGTGCGTGTTCGCCGTCGCGGCACGACCGTCAACCCCGTCGTCGGGTGGAATGTCGATCATCCGGACCCCCAAGCCGACGTGACAGTAGTGCCGACGCGGGAAATGTCATCCGCACAAATCGGGGTTCCACGCTGTCGTGAGGAACCCAGGGGACAGGTGCGTTCGGCGACAAGTCTGTGGTCAACCGCATGGCCGGTCTGGCTCGGCAGTGATCCGGGGAACACGGTGGTGCCGGCCACCCCACCGTGGCAGGGCGGAATCACCATCAGGGATCATGCGACGGTGACGTTCTCCAGCCTGCCCCGCGAAGAGTTGTCCGAGATGGGTGCGCAGTTGCGCAGCGCGCACGAGGAACTGCGGACGCGCGGCCTGCGGCTCGACCTGACCCGTGGCAAACCCTCGGCCGAGCAGCTGGACCTGTCCACGCCGCTGCTCGAACTCCCCGGCGCGGGTGATCACCACGCCGCCGACGGTTCCGACACCCGCAACTACGGCGGGCTGCGCGGCCTGCCGGAACTGCGGGAGATCTTCGGTCCGCTGCTGGGCGTGCCGCCGGAGCGGCTGATCGCCGGCGGCAACTCCAGCCTTGAGCTGATGCACGACTACCTGGTGCACGCGGTGCTGTTCGGCGTGCCGGGAGTCGACCGGCCGTGGCGGGACGACGGCGTGGCCTTCCTGTGCCCGGTCCCCGGTTACGACCGGCACTTCGCGATCTGCGAGAAGCTGGGCATCGAGATGATCCCGGTGCCGCTGACCGGCGACGGCCCGGACCTGGCCGAGGTCGAGCGGCTGGTGGCAGACGACGCCCGGATCAAGGGCATCTGGTGTGTCCCCAAGTACAGCAACCCGACGGCCGACGTCTACTCGCCGGAGACCGTGCGACGGCTGGCCGGGATGCGTGCCGCCGCACCGGACTTCCGGATCTTCTGGGACAACGCCTACGCGGTGCACCACCTCACCACCCGACCGCGCGAGATCGACAACCTCCTCGATGCGTGCGAGGCGGCGGGCAACGCGGACCGGCCGCTGGTCTTCGGCTCCACCTCGAAGATCACGTTCGCGGGCGCGGGCGTCGGTTTCCTCGGTGCGTCGGAGTCCAACCTGGACTGGTTCGTCGGTCACCTCGGCAAGCGCACGATCGGCCCGGACAAGACCAACCAGTTGCGCCACGTGCGTCTCCTGCGCAGTGCCGAGGGCGTGCTCGCGCACATGGCACGGCACCGCGAGCTGCTCAAGCCCAAGTTCGACCTGGTCGAGCGGACGTTCTCCGAACAGCTCGGCGGCACCGGCGTGGCGTCGTGGACCACCCCGCAAGGCGGCTACTTCGTCTCACTGGAACTCATGCCCGGTTGTGCCTCCCGGGTGGTCGACCTGGCGGCAGAGGCCGGCATCGCGCTCACGCCTGCCGGGGCGCCGTTCCCCTACGGCAAGGACCCCGACGACACGGTGATCCGGATCGCGCCGACCTACCCGCCGTTGCCCGAACTCGCCGAGGCGATGGACGGCCTGACCCTGTGCGTCAGACTCGCCGCGACCGAGCGCCTGCTCGGCTGACCGCGTACCGCCGCGTCGGCGGCCGGCGTGGTGCTTGATGTGCCTCGCGTGGACCGCCGGGCGCGCTAACGGGGGGAGTGGTGGCGGGAGGTCGGGTGAGGACGGTGGCTGTCGACCGCGTCCGCGCCCGCCTGGTCACCGCGCCGCCGGAGTCCGGCGATCACGCCGTCGATGTCGGCGTCCGGGCGGTTCTGGCTGAGTTTGAACTTGGCCTCGACGCGCGTGATGGTCAGCTCGACGCCCACGATGGCCTTCAACGTCCCGCGGATGAACTTCTCCGGCGCGTCGTCGACCGACCACGGATGTTCCCGGTCGGCCTCGTGGTGGTCGGTGAGGCGGTGCACGACCTCGGCGACCCAGTCGGGGTCGTCGTGGACGGTCAGGGTGCCGTACACGTGCGCGGTCATGTAGTTCCAGGTGGGCACGACCCGCCCGTGCTCGGCCTTGGTCGCGTACCAGGACGGTGTGATGTAGGAGTCGGGGCCGTGCACGATGACCAGCGCGTCACCGATCACCGGTCGGCGCCAGTGGTCGTTGTTGCGGGCGACGTGTCCCAGCAGGACCTGCCGCTCCCGGTCGTAGACGAACGGCAGCATCGTGGCGACCAGGCCGTCGGGCGTGGCGGTGACCAGGTCCGCGGCTCCGTGGTCGGTCAGCAGGTCGTGGACCGCCTCGTCCCCGGGAGAGAAGTGGGCGGGAACGTACATGTCAGGACAACCCCTTCGGCGGCGAACGACTCTCCTACCGAGACTGCCCGCCAAAGTGGCAGCTTGAAAGGTCCAATGGTGACCGAGTTCAAGATGCCACTCCACGCGCCTGGCGGACGTCGCGGATCCTGGGACCCGTGGTCATGGTCGGGTCAACGCGTCGGTGAGGACCGGGACGTAGAAGGCGGTGATACCGGCGATGTTCGGGTGCGTGCCGGTGCCGCCGGTTCCCGGGTAGCCGTTGACCAGGCTGTTGAACGTGTACGCCACCCGGTGGCTGTCGATGCGGGTGTCCAGGGTGGCGTCGTTGAACACGTCCGCGACCGTGATGCCCCACTTGGCGCTGATCTGCGACGTCACCGAGCGGATCGCGAGTTGGGTGTTCCAGTCGCGGGAGCCGAGCTTGTGCACGGCGACGTACACGATCCGCGCGGTCGGCCACTTGGTCCGCATGGCGTGGATGGTGGTCTCGAGGGAGCCCGCGTAGGTCGACCTGTCGAACGCGGCGGGGTCGAAGCCGGCCGCCAGGGCGCCGACCCGGTACCGGTTGGCGTAGATGAGTTCGGCGTCGTTGGTGCCTCCGTTGAACACCACGTAGTCGGGTGACCTCGAGGCGGCCCCGCGAACCTGGGTGATGATCTGGTTGGCGGAGGGGCCGATCGCCGCGCCGTTCACGGCGTACTTGGTCAGGTTCATGAGTTCGCGCTCGGCCGTGAGGTTCACGAAGCTGCGCGCGTAGGAGTGGCCGAAGACGATGCTGTCGCCGAACGCGTACACCGTCTTGCCCCGCAGCTGCCCGTTGACGGCGGTCGCCGGTGCGCTGAGGCGGAAGTTGTCGATGGACTGCACGCCCGCCCCGTAATAGTTGCACGCGACGAGCTTCGCGAGGTTCCTACCGGTGATGTTCGCCGTGCCGGAAGCCATCACCCGCGCGGAGGTCTCCTTGGTGGAGATCGTGTACTGCACCCGCTGGAGCGTGAAGTCCAAGTGCAGGTTCACCGTGTACCACTTGGCGCGGTCGTAGGCGACCCTGGTCCACGTCGGGTTGAGCGAGTCCGGTGCGGACGTCGAGTCGGACACCGGGCCGGCCAGGCCGTACCGCAGTTCGGTGGTGGTGCCGGCGAGCGAGAACACGAGGTTGCCCTGGCTGTCGCGCAGCTCGACACCCGTCTTGTTCCCGCTGGTGGCGACCGCCGTCCGCCAGTCGAAGGTCAGGTCGAGGGTGCGTTCACCGGCGACGGCCGCGTCGAACGCCTTGACCGACGTGGTGTAGTTGCGCATCCCGCTGGTGACGTTCAGGACCCCGTTGGCCACCGCGGCCCCGGTGGGGAAGCCGAAGTTCGTCGGGGACGTCTGGGAGCCGAACGTCTCGTCGATGAGGACACGGGCCGCGGCTTGCGCCGTCGGGGCGACGAGCGCGATCGTCACGGCCGCGACGGCGAGCACGGCCACGGGCCGGAGGCGTCTGCGTGTTCCGCGGTGGTCGGCATGCATCGGGGGTTCTCCTGCCTGAGTCGGCTACTCGGGTTCGAAGGTCCAGCCGGGTTGGCGTCGGTCGACCCGGTGTTCCACTTCACCTCCCCGGCCGAGCTCGCGTCGAGGTTGAGGCGGAAACACTTTGGAAAGCGCTTACCTAACGTCCGTAATCGACGGCCTGCGCCATCGGTGAGGTGGTGGAGTGCTGGACGACACCAGCGGGTCGAGCGCGGCTACGCACATCCCGGCGAACGTCGTTCGCGGAATCACACTGGACAGTCAGGCTGTCGTACGTGCCTGAAGCTGTCAATCGTCCAGGAGACCTCAGGGTTGGAGCCAATTGGGACGCTTCGGCCAGACGTATGCCCCTGGTCTCGGAATGCACGCGCCACTCGAAGTCCGTCGGGGTGTGAGGGGCTTTCAGCAGGTGTCGGTGGTGGGGGCGTTGGCGAAGCGGTCACCGAGCCAGGCGGTCGCGGCCGGAGCGGTCACGAGGGCGCCGAGGACGTGGTCGGCCGGCGCGTAGGTCTGGAACTCGACGGTGACGCCTTGGGCGCAGTACCGATCGCGAAGACCTGTCCCGACGGAGTACGGGATGACCTCGTCGAGCAGGCCGTGCTGCAGCAGGACCGGCGCGGAAGGTGCCGTGCCGCCGAGTCGGCTGCGGTCGAACGCGGCCTGCCACTGCGGGTGTGCGAGCAGGTCCGTGGTGGTCAGCTGGGCGAACGTGCGCAGCGCGAACGGCGGGAGCAGCCCGATGAGGCAGTCGTCGCGGTGCGCTGCGACCAGGGCACGGCCGGCATCGGTGAGGTGGTCCGGCAAGGACAGTTCGGGGAACGCGGCGTCCAGCCCGATCGCAGCCGCCATGCCGAGCCCGAAGAACGGTCCGCCGTCCAGGTGTCGTGCCACCGCGGCGACGTCCGCCGGTACTCCGCCCGCGACCACACCGGCCATTTTCAGTTCGGGTGCGTAGCGGGGGTGTTCTTGCGCGGCCCAACCAGCGGCGGCGCCGCCCTGGGAGTAGCCCCACACGGCCACGGGGGAGTCGGTGGACAGGCCTGCCGCAGGCAGCCGGATCGCGGCCCGCACCACGTCGAGGACGGCGTGTCCGGCGCTGGGGCCCACCATGTAGGTGTGCTGGCCGGGCGTGCCCAGGCCCTCGTAGTCGGTTACCGCGACCGCCCATCCCCTGGCCAGCAGGCCGGAGATCTGCAACGCCTCCGTTTCGGTGCCCCGGCTCATCTGACGCGAGGGGGCGCAGTCGTCACCGAGGCCGTGCGTACCCACCGCGTACCCCACGACCGGACGTGGACCCCGGTGGGGAGCCGCGGGTACCAGCACGGTGCCCGACACGGTGTTCGGCTCACCGGTCGCGGTGCTGGAGTGGTAGAGCACCCGGGTGGCGCGCACGCCGGGGACCGGGAGGCGCAGCAGCGGATCCACGGTGAACACCGCCGGTTCGGCGCGCAGCACGTCGCCGGGTCGCGGATCGGCGGCGGCGCTGGAGTGCCCCGGCACCACCGTTGCCAGGACGACCGCGGCCATCACGGCAAATCGACGTCGTCCGGTCGTCACCATGGGAAGTCAGTCCTTCGTGTCGGATGCGTTGCCAGGTTCTCCAAGCGCGCGCGAGAGCACAATCCCCGCCTAGGGTGAAGATCACCCGCGAAGGCTCGGCCACCTGCGGAGCCCGCGAGAGGCCCTGAATCGTCGTCTCATCGGTGTGACCCGACCGAGTGACCTCGGTAGATCCATTCGGGGCTTGCTCGCATGGTCTCGACGGCCTGATCCTGTGTCCGTCTGCGTCACCTGATCACATGCGGAGGGTTCGTGCCCGTCACCGACCTGCTCAAGGCCAAGATCAACCAGGGGTTCGACCACCTGGATGTCGACGGGGACGAGCTGCTCACCGAGGACGACCACGTCCTGATGGGCAAGCGGGTCGCCAAGTCCCTCGGTCACGAGCCCGACTCGCCGTCCGAGCAGCGCATCGTCGATGCCTACCTGCGGATCTGGCGCGACCTGCACCTGCCGCACATCGCCGGTGGTGGCACGGCCATCTCGCGCGAGCAGTTCCTCGTCTCCACCGGCTCGCTCGCCGACGATCCGGAGGCCGCGGCGGCCAGTGTGGGCGCGTTGGCCGAGGCGTTCCTCGCCATCGCCGACGTCGATGCCGGCGGTGGCGTGAACCCCCGGGAGTTCTTCCTGTTCCAGGGGGGTCACTTCCCGGACCTGACCGAGACCGAGGCCGCCGAGGCCTTCGCGCACCTCGACACCGACGGCAACGGCCACCTCACCGCCGAGGAGTTCATCCGCGCGTGCGTGCAGTTCTGGTCGAGCACCGACCCGGCCGCGCCCGGCAACTGGTGGATGGGCCGGCTCGTGGAGTAACCCGGTCAACAGCGCTCCTCACCCGGCCCTGACGCCACCAAGACCTCGCCGCTGTTCCGGCTGCGCTCCACCGGATCCGCTACCACCTGGGGCTTCGCCACCTACCGCGCCGGCCATCACGACTACGAGGACTCCGTCCTGCCCAGCGGTTACCAGGCAGGAAGCACTCGACTGCGCTGCGGCCTCTACCTCGACGACACCATCGCCTGGTAACAACCCCCGACGAACCAACGGTTGGAACCACTGGGTTCGCCACGTCGTCGGCGGCGCGACCGACTGCGTCACGTGCTCCGACCCCGGACGACAGGTCTGGGTCCGGTACTCTCGGACCGCCTGACGAAAGGACACGGGTGGACGACTCGTCGAAGGTCGGTAGGCATGCTCGCGCGGTGCTGGCCGCCGCGGAGGCGTTCCGCGCCGAGGCGGCAGAGGTGCGCGCCGAACCTGATCGGCTGCTCGCGCTCGCCGCCGCGAAGTACCAGGCGGTCCGGGACTCGCTGGTGGTTGACCAGCTCCGCGCCATGCCGGTGGACAAGCTCCGGGACACGAAGGCGAACCTGCGGCTGAGCAAGCTGAAGGCCGCCGGGTACCGGACTGTCGCCGACGTCGCCGAGGCGCGCCCGGAACAGCTCGACGGCGTGCCCGGAGTCGGCATGCAGTCCGCCGAGCAGATCGTGCGGGTCGCCCGCGCCGTCGTCGACGGCGTCGCGCGCGACACGACTGTCCGGCTGAACCCCGACCGCGCTGACCCCGTCCAGACCGAGTTGCTGCAGCTGATGTCCAAGCTGCGCCGGGCGAACCAGCTCGTCGGTCCGCTGCGCGAGCCGCTCGGAGACGTGCTCGGCACGGTCGACGCCGACGTGCGCGCCGCATCCCGTGCCTGGAGCCGGGTGCGGATGTTCTTCTCCTCGCGGAAGAACCGACGGGCCGCCATCGATTCGCTCGACCGGCTTGAGGCCCTGCTGGCCAGTCGCGACGTGGCGGCGTTGCGCGCGGTGGGCACGCAGCTGCGCGTGCCGGACCTGGATCACCGCGCGTTGTGGCGCGACTACGAGCTCGACGCGGCCGCCTACAACACGCTCCTCGCCGACCTCGCCGGTGCGGACGCGATGCCGGATCGCAGTGCCGCCAAGGGCTTCGTCCCGGCCGACATCGAGCACGAGGTCGACGCGACCGCACTGGACACCAGCCTGCTGAACGTGTCGCTGCGCGGCTACCAGGTGTTCGGGGCCAAGTTCGCGCTGGCCCGCAAACGTGTCATCATCGGCGACGAGATGGGCCTGGGCAAGACGATCGAGGCCATCGCGGTGATGGCCAGCCTCGCCGCCGGTGGGCGGCGTGGGTTCCTGGTGGTCTGCCCGGCGAGCGTCGTCGTCAACTGGGTCAACGAGATCGCCAGGCACAGCGACCTCGTGCCGCACCGGATGCACGGCGCGGGCCGCGACGGCGCGGTCGGCGAGTGGTTGGCGCAGGGCGGTGTCGGCGTGACGACGTTCGGCACGTTGCCGAAACTGGTGCTGCCGAAGAGGTTCCGCCCGGCGCTGGTCGTGGTCGACGAGGCGCACTACGTGAAGAACCCGGACACGCAGCGCTCACAGGCGGTCAACACGATCGTGCAGCGCGCGGAGCGGGCCGTGCTCCTCACCGGCACGCCGATGGAGAACCGCGTCGAGGAGTTCCGCAACCTGGTCGCCTACCTCCAGCCGAGCGTCGCCGCCCGCACGGGTGCCATCGACGCCTTGGTGGGAGCGCAGGCCTTCCGCCGCGTTGTCGCACCGGTGTACCTGCGGCGCAACCAGGAGGACGTGCTGGGGGAGTTGCCGGAGCTGCTGGAGGTGGAGGACTGGATCGAGTTCGGCAAGCAGGACCGGGCTGCGTACCTCGACGCGGTGCGCGAGGGGAACCTGATGGCGATGCGCCGCGCCGCCTACGCGCCGGGCACGCCCCGCGGGTCGGCGAAGCTGGAGCGGCTGCTGGAGATCATCGAGGAGTCGAGGGACAACGGCTGGAAGGTCGTGGTGTTCTCGTACTTCCACGACGTGCTGGACGCGGTCGCGGACCACGTCGAGGTCTTCGGTCCCCTGACCGGCGCGACGTCGGCGCAGGGCCGTCAACAACTGGTGGACGCGTTCACGGCGTGCGAGGACCACGCGGTGCTGGTGGCCCAGATCGAGGCGGGCGGCGTGGGCCTCAACATCCAGGCCGCGTCCGTGGTGATCATCGCCGAGCCGCAGTGGAAGCCGAGCACGGAGGACCAGGCGATCGCGCGCTGTCACCGGATGGGCCAGGTCCGCAAGGTCCACGTGCACCGGTTGCTGGTCAAGGACAGCGTGGACGCGCGGGTGCAGGAGATCCGCGACCACAAGACCCTGCTGTTCGACCACTACGCGCGCGAAAGCGACATGAAGCACTCGCACGCGAGCGCGCTGGACTCAGCGGTGTCGGTGGAGCAACGAGTGGTGCAGGCCGAGCAGCAGCGCCTTGGTCTCTAGGATCTGACGCATACGGGACGTCGCCGAGTCGCAGGAGCGGTTGTCCGACCACGCCGCATCGCGATGGCCGCCGATCGAGGACCTGACCGCGCCGGGTGTCAGAACTCTGCGCTGGGCCGCTGATCTGCGGTGACCGTGCACCCGAGCCTCAGGGGCATGATCGTGAAGCGTGGTATTGCGACTGCTGTACCTGATCTTCGTCCGGCTCGTCGGCTGGTTGGTTCTCCAGGAACTGGACCTTGTGCCTACCGACGATCTCATCGGTGCGCTGTCGCACCGACTCCCGATACGCACACGGTGATCTAAAAACATCCTGCGGCGTCGGCAGAGCCGCCACGCCAGCCCATACTGAACTGACCACTTACTGACGTCGGTGCACATGAGAGCATCCACGACAATCGGAGCGCTTCAGTCGCCCCGAGCTATCGGGGAACTCCCATCAGGCGGCGGCATACCAGGCAGCCTGACAGCGACAGGACGGCGAACCCCAGCGACAGGAGGAAGGCGTGCGGCAGCGATAGCGCGGTTGCGGCCAAACCGGCAATCCACGCCGAGATCGACACACCGAACATGATTGCGGTCGTGACGATTGCCATCCCTTCGACCAGGCTGTCCCGGCGCACGATCTGTTGAGCCCACGTCATTGACGCTGCGAGCGACGGTGCCACGAACAAACCGGCACCGAACGCCACAACGCACTGTAGAAGGATCGTTTGCGCGAAGGGCGCGAACGCGAGCGATACGCACAATCCGAGCAGGCACCCGGCCAACCGGCGCGATGGATGCCGTGCTGAGGCGTATGCGCCGTTCACCAGGCCTCCGATCAGTGAGCCCACGGCGAACACGGCGATGAGCATTCCGCCGACCCCGCGCGCACCGGCTTGGTCACCGTATGCCACCGCGAGAACGTCATAGGACCCGAAGACACCACCGAGCAAGCCCGTCGACACGGCCAAGCCGAGCAGCCGCACGTCCGACAGGGGCCTGCGAGCCGGGCGGTTCGGATCTTGGACGTGGTCGTCGTCCGGCCTGCGCTCGTGGTTGACCAGGAACGCGAACCCCGCGGCCCCGATGAGGAACAGCGCGGCCGCTACGAGGGTGCCGGCCTCGGGGAAGAACCAGGCGGCCAGACCGCCGCTCAACGCCGGTCCGATGAGGTAGCAGCTCTCCTCGACGATCTGTTCGTAGGCGTTGGCGGTGTGCACGGCTTTGCGGTCCGAGCCGAGTCTCTCCACCCATCGAGCCCGCACCAGTCCGCCGAGTTGGGGCTGCACGCCGAACGGGATGTAGGCGATGGCGAGCACGTACGCCGGCGCGTGCGTGAACGACAGCCACGTCACCAACAGGAGGCTCGCCGTCGACGCCGCGCAGGCCGCGAAGACCCATGCTCCGCCGCGGACACGATCCATGAAACGCCCGACGAACGGACCGCAGACGCCCAGCGATGCGAGTCCCGCTGCGGTGACGATGCCGGCGGTGTCGAAACCGTTGTCCCGGAAAGCGATCATCGCGATCACACCGACGCCGATCATCGCCGCACCGAGGCGAGCCAGCGCGCTAAAGACCATCAGGGGCCTCGCGCCGTCCACGCGGGCGAGTCGGACGTAGCGGTGCAGTCCCAGTGTGATCATGCGGCGGACTCCGATGATGGTCGGAGCACGGCGTCCCGGCGGACGGTGAGCACTCGCCACCAGGCCCGGATGCAAGCCCGCCCGGATATTCCCTGTTCCCCCTGGCACAGGCGTGCCCACACCGCGGAGGGCAGCTCCTGCCCACGCCGCCGCTCATAGAGGGCCGCCGCACCGGACCACGCGATGCCGGCGAGCGCGACGAGTCTCAGGCCGATGTCGAACACGGCGTACGCCGGCCGCGAGCGGTGTTTGTGGAAGTAGCGGAGCATACCTTGGTTCAGCAGCGCCAGTCTCAGTTCTCGTGCATTGCCGTGCGAGAAGCTGCCACCGAGGCGATGAACCACTGTCGGATCGGACAGGAACCTCACCCTTCGGTCAGAAGCCCGGATCCGGAGGCAGAGGTCGAGTTCCTCGGCGAACAGGAAGAACCGCTCGTCGAATCCCCGCACGTCGTCCCACACATTCCTTGTGATCATCATGCAGGCGCCGTTGACCCAGTCCACGTCGAGGTCTTCGGTGTGATCGGACCAGCGACGTGGTGAACCGATCAGCAGGTGGGCCGGCTTCCAATCGGAGAAGGGCGTCAGGAAGAAGATCTCGCGTCCGACGGTGGGCGCGTCATCCGTGCTCCACTGGAGAGAACCGTCCTCGAACACGTGGCGGATCCCGACGCAACCCACCGTCGGATCGGCGTCCAGCGCGTCCGCCATCCGCATCACGGCGCCTGCGTCCACCCGGGCATCGGGGTTCAGCAGCAACAGCTTCTGCCCACGTGCGACGGTGGCGGCGAGGTTGCAGGCCGCGCCGAAGCCGAGGTTCACCGGCGACACGATCAACTTGTCGGCAGGTCCGAGCACCTGCTCCACTGGTTCGAGCGACGTGCTCGACGCGTTGTCGACGACGATGAACTCGACCCGGTCGGCGGGACCACGGCTGCGCAGGTACTCGACGCAGCTCGCGGTCTCACCGGCGGAGTTCCAGTTGACGACGAGGATCGAGACCGTCACGTCCCGCTCCGAGGATTCGTCGGTCACGAATCGGCACCCTTCACGATTTCCGAGTAGAAGGCCATCCGTCGACGCGCGCACGCCGTCGCGCTGAACCGCCTCCGCGCCTCGTGGTAGACCGAAGACCGGTCGAGGGATCCGCACTCGCCCACGGCTTCGGCCGCGTCGGGTTCGGAGTCGACGAGAAAGCCGGTGATCCCCGGCGTGATGAGCTCCGGAGCCGCGCCCACACGAGTCGCCACGACCGGGGTGCCGACGGCCATCGACTCGATGGTCACCAGACCGAACGGCTCCGGCCACTGCGCGAGGTTGATCAAGCAGACGGCCTCTGCGAGGAAGGCATCGCGCTCCGCACGCCCCAAGCAGCCGAGATAGCTGACGCGGTCCCCGTCCACCAGTGGCGCCACCTGATCGTGGAAGTAGGAGAACTCCTTGGGCTCTTCCATCCGGGCCGCGATGCGCACGCCGAGTCCGGCGTCCAGACCCGCCCTGATCGATTCGACGATGCCCTTGTCCGGTGACATGCGCCCGAGCACCGCCGCGTAGCTGTCGGGTCCAGGTGGCCTGGCCCGCAACCTGGCGGTCTCCTCGACGAATCCGGTCCCGTGGTGGAGGACGGCCGCGACCGGGGCCGCCGCGCCTGTCGCCTGGTCGGCGCTGATCGCCACCACGTGGGCGCGCCGAGCCGCTTCGGCGTAGATGCGCGACAGGTCGGGATGCGATCCCTCCCGGTGCGGTGAGGTGAAAGGCAACGAGTTCACCGCGACGACGGGCGCGCGCGTCAGCAGGGGCCCGATCAGCGGGCCGAGGTAGGTGTGGTCCTCCACGACGTCGACAGCATGCCCGTCGAGCCACTCATACCCCTTCAGGACGTGGTCCGCCTCCTCCGGTGCCGAGTGCCACGCGGCCGCGTTGTCCGTCGCGGCCTGCGACCCGCTCGTCGTCACGGGGCACGTCGATCCTTCTGCCGCCCACAGGAACACGTCGTTACCGAGTATCGCCAAGCCCCTGCACACCGTGTCGATCGCGTTCTCGACACCGCCGTAGGACGTGGCGGGAACGAGCCACGGTGGCGCGATGACACCGACTCTCACGTTGAGGCCCTCCCCGTGCTCGACGTGCGGACCGCCGCCGTCATGGCCGGCGACAAGGCAACGAGCCTGCGGGTGAAGCGCTCTTCCGCAGCCGGAACGAGCACACGACCGTCCAGGTCGGCGCAGTAGCCGCCTGCCTCCCACAGGACGAGCAGTCCGCCCAGGTAGTCCCACGGGCGGACGGTGTTCGTGGTGTCGAGGTAGATCTCACACTCGCCCAAGGCCAGCGCGCACAGGTCGTGCGCCGTGGCGCCGTTGACCGCGTGCCGCAGACCGGGTTCGGGCGGGGCCCACGAAGGTCCACCCAACACCACCGGTGGACGGCGTTCGACGTCGTGCTGCGGCAGCGTCGACCGGGTGGTGACACCACGACCGCGTTCCGCCGTCACCAGCCGGCCGGCGCCGATGTCGTACACCGCACTCCACAGTGGACCTGCCGAGTCCAGCAGGCACACGCTCGGGCCGAACGGACCGCTCCCGGTCTCCCAGTTCCGGCTGCCGTCGACCGGGTCGACGTAGACCCGCAGACCGGACGCGAGCGGGCGTCCCTCGCCCGGCTCCGCGTCCTCCTCCGAGATCGCTCGCACCGCCACCGCCGCCGCGCTGGACACCAGGTGCTTGTGCGCGGCGACGTCGGCGGGGTTCGCCGACCCCTCGGCCGACTCCCGGCCATCTCGATCCACGGTCCGGAGGACGTCCTCGACGTCGAGGACAGCTTGCAGCAAGCGATCCGTGATGTGCTCGAACGCCGCCATCACAACGCTGCCGCGGCCGCGTCGAAGACTTCCAGCGCGTGATCGATGTCCTTCGATGTGTGCGATTCGGAGACGAACCACTGGTGGTTCGGGTGGACCAGCACGCCCCGTGCGGCACACGCCTCCACGAACCGGTCAGCCGCAGCGCGAGCAGCCGGTTCCGGCGCGAACACCAGTGCCGGCATCGGTCCGTAGCCGTGCACGCTCACCACGTCCCGGTGGTTCGCGAAGATCGGGCGCATGCCGTCCAACAGCTGTTCCCCCCGGATCCGGATCGTCTCCAGCGCATCCGTGTCACGCAGTAGCCTCACGGTGGTGATGGCCGCCGCCATCTCCGGGCGGCTGGCGAAGAACGTCGACGAGATCTTCGTCCGCGACAGGCCGTCGAGCACCTCCGCACGACCGGTGAGCGCGGAGATCGCGAAGCCGTTGGCCATCGCCTTGCTGAAGGTCGCCATGTCCGCGTCGACCCCGAAGTACTCCTGCGCACCGCCGAGTGCGAGCCGGAACCCGCTTCGCATCTCGTCCAGGATGAACAGGGCTCCGTGGCGGTGCGCCGCGTCCCTGATCGCCGCGAGATGTGCACTGGTGGTCCGTGACTCCTGGAAAGGGGTCGTCATCACCGCGGCGACGCGGCCCTCGTCGTCCGAGAGGAGCTCTTCGAGGTTGTGCAGGTCGTCGAAGTCGAACTCCCGGGTCAGCGACCGGACCGACTCCGGGATCCCCACCGGACGCGGCGCCGACCAGTCGTGCCAGCCGTTGTAACCCGCCCGGAGGACAACTTCGCGCCCTGTGTGGATCCTGGCCAGGCGCACCGCGGCAGAGGTGGCATCGGAACCCGTCTTCAGCAGGAACGCCGCTTCGGCGTTGGGGACGACCTCGCACAGCAGGTCGCACAGTTCGACCTGCTCCGGCGGCCACAACGGCGCCATGCAGTTGGCCCCGCCGTCGACGAGACACCGGATCACCGCGTTGTTCACCCGGTCGTCGTTGTGCCCCAGCACGATCGGGCCGTAACCGAGGAGGAAGTCGAGGTACTCGCGACCACTGTCGTCACGGATGCGGGAGCCCTTGGCGCTGCGCGCGTGCACCGGGTAGGCATCGACGTCGTAATCCCGTCCGGTGATCGGACCGCGGGCTCGCGCACGGGCGTCCACCCGCAACGCCGTGTCCAACAACCCCGAGGTGCGGAGTTCGACGTCGGTCACGACTCGACCACCTGCCACCGGGCGTTGTCCGACGCCGACGAGTACGCCGCCGAGATGCAGCGCTGCACCCGTCGCGCCTCGACCAGCCGGGAGCGCCGCAGCTCTTTGTCGTGATGTGCTGACAGGTACTCGTCCAGAACCCCGCCGAACCACGACGAGTGCGACGCGTCGTTGAAGTCCGATCGGACGTCCTCCACGAACCGGGACCCGGGAACGGTGCTGTGGATCCGGTCGTCGTCAACGGTGACGAAACCGTCGTCGAAGATCATCGCATAGTGCGACTCGCGGGTGTCGGCCTCCCACGTGAGGAACACCGTGGTGCTCGCACCGTTGGCGAAGCGCAGCCGAAGGTTGACGGTGGTTTCGTTGTCGCTGTCGGCGGACTCGAAGTGCAACCACGCCGACACCGCCTCGACCCGGGAGCCGGCCATCATCTCGGCGGTGTAGATCGCGTGCGGGCCGTGGTCGGTCAGGATCCCCCCGTTGGCGATGGCGTTGTCCCTCCGCCAGTCCGGCAGCCAGTCGACGACCCCGCGGGCGTGTCCGCTGCGGACCACCCGCACCTCACCGAACGCCGGCCCTCCCGGGTGTTCGTCCGCGACCTGTTGCAATCTCCGGAACACAGGCGCGAAGCGGTAGTTGTGCACCGGGAAGGCGAAGACGTCTCCGTCGATCGACCGGTCAAAGATGTCCGCCTCGACGGCCGACCCGTTGACGAACATGGGTTTCTCGCACAGGGCGCTGACACCGTGCTCCAGTGCCATGGTGAGGTACCCGGCGTGCGAGGTCGGCGGTGTGCAGATGTCGACGAAGTCGATGTCGAGTTCCCGCACGGCGGTCGCCACGTCGGCGAAGACCGTGAGACCGCGCCGTTCGGCGGCTTGTCGACGCTGCGGCGAGTGGTCAACGACTCCGGCGATCGTCACCTGGCCGTTGGTGCGGTAGTGGGCTTCGTGCCCCTGCGCGATGAACCCGTAGCCGATCAGGAGCGCGTTCAGGCTCATGGCGTCCGCATCCCTCGCGGGTGCCAGATGGTGCTGTGCTCCTCGGAGTACCCGTCCGGTTGCTCTGCGGAGAAGAAGTAGGCGGCGAAACTCCGACGCGGGTGCACACCGCGCAGTGGTTCCGGGTGCCCGTGGAAGGAGTGGTCGCTGGTCTCGAAGACCAATGTCCGGTTGAACTGCGGAACCACGTGCTTACGAGGTCCGTCGAGGTCCCAGAGTTGCAGCTCGCCACCCTCGACCGGCTGGTCCCGGCGATTGAGGTAGATGATCACGTTGACCCGCCGGTAGAGGCCGTCCTCGCTGCGGTTGAAGTCCGCGTGCACGGCCAATCCGCCGCCCGGGTTCGTCTGGTGGTATCCACCGCCTTCCGTGGACAGCCGGAGGGGCGGCATGGCGAACACCGAACTCAGGTCGGGACCGATTTCGGCGATCATGCGGACCAGGCGACGAGTGGCAGGCCCGAACATCGTCTCCGGACCTTCGAGCTTTTCCTCGGTGTCGGCGCTCGCGTAGCGAATCCACCGGTCATCGGACTCGTCCGGGAACTCGTCGAGCACCGATGTCAACAGATCGGATTCCCATAAGTCGTCGACGATGAAGTGTCGAAATGGGAGGAGGTCCGGCTCGACTGTCTTTCCGCACAACTCGACCATCTGCGAAGTCCTCCTGGTTGAGCGCAGGACAAGCCAGGTGGAACGATCCAGCCGCACTCCGGTCTCCGGCAGCAGCTATCTGGCACAACGCCGATACCGTTTCAACCCGATGAGGAGAGGCCGGATCTTCAGTCTCTGCTACGACCGCCAACCGCCCTGCACATCCATGGTAACCACTAGTGACGGGCCAGTTACCCACTGTACCATAAAGCTATTCGACACGGCGGGTGTGCGGCGCCGGTGCGGTCCGCGGATCCCGCCTGGTCGACGGTGTCTGCCACTGTTTGCGCAGGAACGCCCCTTGTGACCCGCCTTGGCGCATCAACCGCTCGACCCGCTTGCACGAGATGCGGATACCCCGGCGACGCAGCACCTGGTGCGCTCGCGGGTTGCCGTAGGTGCCGCCCGAGACAGCATGGATGCCGGCGATCTCGGACAAGATGGCCCGGTCGTCGCGCTCGCGACGGGAGGGGTCGATCTGGCGGGCCACCCAGCCGTGGTAGGTGGAGGAGGCGATGCCCAGGATCCGGAGGACGAACTCGACCCCGAAGCGGCCGCGAAGCTGCTCGGCGAGCTTCACGACCGTCGCCGGTCGGGTCGCGTTCCGCCGCGCGAAAGACGCGAACGCGGTCTTGAGGATCTCGTTAACGCGCTTGAGTTCCGCGTTCTCCTTGCGGAGTTGGCGCAGCTCCTCCGACTCACCGGTCGCCGCGTGCCACAGCGCCTCCGGACCGGGCGGCACCGGCGTGCCGCGAAGGACGCTGGTGAACGCCACCACCGGCACGGTGCCCCGTGATCCCGCCTGGTTCGACCGTCCGGTAGGAGAGGTCTGCGGGAGGCGTCACCCGGTAGGCTGTTCCGCGCCTTCGATGCGGGCGCGGATCTCGGCGGCTTTCGGTGCGTCCAGGGCGTCGAAGATGTGCAGGGCGAGTTGCCACTGCTGCCTGGCGAGGTCGGGCTGACCGAAGTGCATCGCCGAGGGCGATCAGAGTGGGGATCTTGATGTGCACGCCACCCGAGATGATCCCGGCCTGGACCACATTGCGCGCATGTCCGGAGAACTCGTTCTGCACGTCGACCCCGTGATACCGCGTCTGATCTCCAACAGAGGCTAGCAGCGCGGCCGAAGGTGGCAGCCGCAAAAGAGCGGTGCGCCGACCTCTCGCGGATGACGGTGACGATGCTGGTGCGTCCCCTCCGGGTTGCGGTGCCGTGGTCCCGGTGTGCGGACCACGGCACGCGCACTGCGTGGTGGGGTTGCCCCGGCGGGCAACCCCACGCCTCACCAGCGGTGGGCGACGTCCACGACGACGCGGTCCGGCAGCGTGAAGACCCGGAACGGCAACCGGGCGCGGACGCCCAGTCCCAGGTCCGTGGTGCCTTCCCAGGACCCGGCCCAGGCGACCTGCCGGAACGTCTCGTACCCGGTCACGTCCACGACCTCGGTCGGGTTCGCCGGCAGGTAGGTCGGGTCGTAGTTCCCGTCGTAAGACGGCGTGTAGGCCATCACGAACAACTTCGCCCCACCCCGCAGCGGAACCGGCTCGCCCGACCCGACGTAGGTGACCTCGTCGGTGTAGCGCACGTAGTACCCGCCCTCGACCAGGTTGGTGTCGATCACCAACCGGTCGAAGCACTCGTGACGCCCTGAGCGGATGTCGGTCACGGTGCCGCCCGTGCCGTCGAACACGGTCTTCAGCTCCGAACCCCAGTCGACCGGCTCGCAGGTACTGGCCCCGGCACTCCCCGGAACCAACGACATCGCCGCCAGCACAGCGACGACCACCAATGAGATTTTGCGCATGATCTTCCCCCTCACCGTGGGCCTCCCCGCCCACTGAACACAGGACGCACCGCCGACCCCAGGGTTGCCCGGTGCTCCGCCATGGTGCGGAAGCAGTCGAGGAGTCCGCGCGGCAGTCGCCGATTCACTCGATCAGCGCGAAGCCCGTCAGGAATGCGGCCGGCCCGGACCGGCTGATGGGGGTTCGGGTACCTGTTCCTCCTTGAGCAGGTTCGGAGCGGGGGAGTCAGCCGCTGAGCAGAGCGTTGCACTCGCGTTGCAACGCGATGTCCTGCCACATGGGGTGGTGCGGGGCGGCGTTGGAGCACACGACCGAGCCCCACGCGTCGACCCTGGCGGCTGCTGCGGCGGCGGTGCGGCAGAACGCGGCGCCGATGGGACCCTCCTCGAAGGTGCTGTGCAGCGGGGTGTAGCCGATCCAGCCCTCGCCGAAGACCAAGGGGACGCGGGTTTCGGCGGCCCAGTCGGCGGCGGCGTCGATCCAGGTGGCGAGCTGTTGGTGCATGGCGGTGCGGTGGGTGGCGTAGCGGTCGTACAGCCAGGCGTCCCACTTGTCGGGGTCGCACCAGTCGTGCACGTACAGCTCGCGCCGACCGACGATCGTGGCCTCCAGTCGCCAACGCTGGTCGGGTGGCGGCAGCCAGTCGTCGAAGTCGGGAGCGCCGGGGCGCAGCAGTTCCCGGTGCGCGCGGTCCTGCGGGAACGGGCGGGACGGGTCGCGCAGGGCGAACTCGTCGAGCAGTTCGTCCAGCACGCCGTACACGTACGGGTGGAACACCGCCACGTCGACGTCACGGGGGATGCCGCGCATCGAGCCGACCGGCACCCCGGCGTAGTTGACCGTGACCGGGCGGTCGGGGTGGCGTTGCTTGAACCGCTCGATCCCCCGCTCCAACCTGGGGCGCAACGCGACCACGAGATCGCCGTCGAGGCCGTCGGTCAGGTGCCCGGCCTGCACCTCGTTGTGCAGTTCGGTGAACGCCACGCGGTCGTCCAGTCCGTGCTCGGCCAGGAGGTCCACCAGGTCGGCCAGCGCGTTCGCCAGCGCGACGGGACGGTCCTCGGGGTCGATCGCCATCACCGCGTCGAACCAGGAGCGGTCCAGCGCGAACGACGGGCTCTGCTGGTACTCCCAGCTGGACAGGATGACGTGGCAGTCGTGCCGTCGTGCGGCGCGGAACAGCTCCAGCAGCCATGCGCGTGCGTTGATGACGGTCTCCGCACCCACGTCGTACCAGCGCACCCGCGATCCGTATCCGCCGCCCAAAGGGCCCAGCCGCAACCGCGCGGTGTTCATGCCCGAGCCGAACAGCAGCAGCGGCATGGTGCAGATCCGCACGGTGTTGTAGCCGCGCTCCACCGCTTCGGCGAAGGCGTTGTCCAGGTCCTCGAAGGGCTCGCCCGGCCCGGTGCGGGTGTACCAGGTGAAGTCCCACAGCGTGATGGTCAGCTTGTCCGGGGTCACGCCTTCACCGCCCCGGCGGTCAAGCCCTCCAGCAGTTGCTTGCGCAGCAGGAAGAACACCAGCAGGCTCGGCACGGCGGCCAGCACGGACCCGGCGAGCACCAGGTCGTACTGCCGCCCGGTGGCGCCGAACAGCGCTTGGATGCCCATGGGCAGCGTGTAGTCCTCCGGCTCGCTGATGACGATGAGCGGCCACAGCAGGCTGTTGTAGCTGTTGAGGAACGACCACACGCCCAGCGCACCCAGCGCCGGGCGCAGCAGCGGCAGCACGACGCGGCGGAACAGGCCGAACTCGGTGCAGCCGTCCATGCGGGCGGCGTCGAGCAGCTCGTCGGGAACCGCCTGCTCGGTGAACTGGCGCATCATGAAGATCCCGAACGCCGGGGCCACCCACGGCACCACGAGCGAGAAGTACGGCTCGGTCAGGCGCGCCTTGGCGACCATGATGAACAGCGGCACGACGATCACCGCGAAGGGCACGGCCAGCGAGCTGAACATGATCGTGAACAGCGCGTTGCGGCCGCGGAAGCGGTACTTGGCGAACGCGAACCCGGCCAATGAGCACAGCAGCACCGAGACGGCCGTGGCGATGACGGCGACGACCGTGCTGATGGTGAACCAGCTCCAGAACGGTTGGGCCTCCAGCAGGCCTCGGTAGTTGGCCAGCACCGCCGGGTCCGGCAGCAGCGACGGCGGGTAGCCGAAGATGTCCGCGCGGCTCTTGAACGACGCCGACAGCGCCCACAGCAAGGGCAGGGCGAACACGACGAGCAGCGTGAGCAGGAACGCGTAGAGCAGCACGCGGCCGGCGAGCGGTCGACGTGTGGTGGTCAGGGTGCTCATCGGGGGTCCCTTCCCACGCCGAGCAGGCGGTTGGCCAGCAGCCCGAGGGCCACGACGACGAGGAACAGCACCACGCCCGCCGCGGCGGCGTAGCCGAGCTGTTGGCGCTGGAAGCCTGCGCGGTAGACGAACATCGCCACCGACAGGGTCGACTCGCCCGGTCCGCCCTGGGTCAGGAGGAAGGGCTCGTCGAAGATCTGCGCGGTGCTCACCAGCACCGTCACGGCGATGAACGCGGTCACCGGCTTGAGCGCGGGCAGCGTGACGCTGGTGAAGCGGCGCACCGGCCCGGCGCCGTCGAGGGCGGCGGCCTCGTACAGCTCGCGCGGCACGTTCTGCAATCCGGCCAGGAAGAACACGGTGAGGTAGCCGGTCCAGCGCCACAGCACGAGGATGATCACGGTGGCTTTGGCCCAGACGGGGTCGCCGGTCCAGTCGATGCCGCCGAATCCGAACACCGCCTTGAGCGCGCCGTTGACGATGCCGAACTCGGTGTCGAAGAACAGGCCGAACACCAGCGTGATGACGATGGGGGAGATGACCACCGGCATGAAGAACGCGAGCCGGAACACGTCGCGGCCGCGCAGTCCGCGGGTGTTGAGCGCCTGGGCGATCAGCAGGGCGGCGGGCACGACGACCAGCAGCGTGAACAGCACGTACACGGCGGTGTTGCCCATCGACGTCCAGAAGCTCGCGTCGGTGAGCAGGTCGGTGTAGTTGCGCGGGCCGACCCACTTCGGGGTGCCCAGGCCGGCCCACTCGGTGCAGCTCAGGTACAGGCCGACGAGGATCGGCACGGCCATGAACAGCCCGAACAGGATGAAGAAGGGCGAGATGAACGCGTAAGGGGCTGCTTCGCGCTGGTGGCGGGACCACCACGAGCCCGGTCCACCGGCCGGGGGAGCGGTGGTCGGCGCTCTTTCGAGCGTTGGTGTGCTCATCGCTTCACCTGCCGGCGGTAGGCCGCGATTCCCGTCCGGATCGCGGCGTGGGCGGTCGTGCGTCCCCGGAGGGCGTCGAGGACGGGGCCGCCGAGTACGGCGGACAGCACCTGCATGCCCGCGGCCTGGTGGAACAGCGGCAGGTCGTCGGCCGCCGCGGAGTAGACGTCGAACACCCGCTGCCCGCCGAGGTACTCGTCCTGCACGGCCAGCAGTTCCGGGTCGCGGTACAGGGGGCGCAGGGTCGGCAGGTAGCCGCCCGCGTGGTAGCGCAGCACCTGGCCCTCGCGGGTCAGGTAGACCCGCCGCAGGAACTCCAGCGCCGCTTCGGTGGCGGGCTTGTCCTTGACGACGGTGAACGCCGTGCCGCCGAGCGTGGTGGCCAGGTGGCCGCCGCCGGCGAATCTGGGCAGCGTGCGCATCCGCCAGCGGCCCTTCTGGTCGGGCACGTTGGCCCGCAGCCCGTAGGCGTTGTACCAGTTCGGCATGGCGGTCGCGGCGAGCCGCCCGGACTTCAGCGCCGCCGCGCACGCGCTGCCGTACGGGTCGGGCAGCGCGAGCAGGAAACCGCTGCTCACGCCGCGCGCCAGGAACTCCAGCACCTCGACGGCCTCGGGCGAGTCGAGCACCAGCGCGCCCGACTCGTCGAACACCCGACCGCCGCGTTGCAGCAACATCTGCGTGAAGCCGTTGACGATCGCGCCGTTGTCGCCGACCGACACCATGCCGAGGCTGATCTGCTCGTCCCGGGCCAGGCGCTCCCCGTGCTCGGCCAGTTCCTCCCACGTGGCCACGTCCTCGGGGACGCCGTGCTCGGCGAAGACGTCCTGCCGGTAGTACAGGACGGTGATCGAGTTGTCCGAGTCCAGGCCGTAGGGCTTGCCGCTCACGGCGTACGGAGCGAGTTTGAGCAGGTCGTCACCGAACGGCGCGACGGTGTCGGTCAGGTCGACGAACAGGTTCTCCGCGATGGCCGAGCCCATGACCCGGGGGAACTGGTCGATGACCAAACCCGCCAGGTCCGGTGTGTTGCCGTCGGCCACGGCTTGGGCGATCATCCGCGTCACGATGTCGCCCGGTGCGACCGTGGTGATCCGCGGCCGGAAGGTGAACGTCGACCCGCCGGTGAGCGCGGGGTCGGCGGCGGCCTTGGTGAAGGTGGTGATGTAGCCGGGGTCGTGGGTCCAGATCCGCAGGTCCACCCCGCCGGAGGTGACCGGGGCCGTCGAGCGCGAGCCGCACGCGGCCAGCGCACCCGCGGTTGCGGCGCCCAGCGCACCGCGCAGCAGGGAACGCCTGGTGAACAGGTCCCTCGGCGCGCTCACCACAGCTCCACCCGCGTGCGGCGCACCAGCCGGACCGAGTCGACCGAGGCGGTGTCCAGCGCGGCCTTGTACTGCGCGCGCACCGACGGATCGACGTACACCGCGGCTTCCGGTGCCCGCGGCAGGACCCTGATCTCGATTCCGTGCTCCACCACCTCGTCGGCGAATCGGCGCAGACCGATCTCCCACGGCGGGCCGTACCAGAAGTGGTCGGCCACGAGCCGGCCGTCGACGTACGCGCGTGCCACGTCGCCGGTGAAGCCGACCGCCAGGAGAACCTCGTCGTCGCCGCGCAGCGCTTCGCCCGGCACGTCGAGGCGGAACACCGCGGCGTGCTCGAAGTCCTCGTCCAGCGGTGCCGAGGCCCGGTGCTGGGAACCACCGGTCCTGGCGGGCGGGGGCTGCGCGTGGGCGCGCACGACTTCCAGCGCCGGTTCGTGCCCTGTGCCGCCGGCCGCGAGGCGGACGCGGGTGAACGCGCCGTGCGGCTCACCGACGACCTGCCGGGGTACGGGGAGGAACGACACGTCGACGTGATCGGCCGTCGTCTCCACCCACATCGCCTCACCGTCTGCCACCACGGGTTCGTCGCACAGCACGAGGGTGTCGACGCCGGCCACGTCCAGGCGCTGCAAACGCAGGCCGCTGTCCTCGTCGAGCACCAGCAGCCGCGTGCTCGCGCCGTCCGGTGTGGTGGCGGTGAGGACGGTGTCGACACCGGGGTGGGCGACGGTGACCACGCCGGACTCGTCGATCCGCGCACCGGTCACCCGGGTCCCGGCGGGGAAGGCGAACTGCGGGCTGACACCGGCGGTCGCGACGAACACGGCCGTGGGCACGCCCTCCCAGTCCGAGCGCGCCACCGGTGTGGCGCTCGCCCAGGCCAGTTCCACCCCGCCGACGCGGTAGGCGATCGGCCACGCGAAGTGCGCGCCGGAGCGGATCGTCACACCTCGGGCGGGCAGCAGCACGGTGCGGTCGCCGAGCACCACCTCGAAGCGCACGTCGTCGTGGTCGGGCAGCGGCTCGTGCGGCTGGTGGTTGTTCACGAACAGGAAGGCCGGGCCGCCGCTCCACCGCACCGACCAGCGCAACGTGCCCCGGTCGTCCAGGTTCGGCGGCTGCTCGTCGGGCAGGTGCGGTGCGGCCGGGGCGAGGTCGGCGCCGCAGTCGCGGATGAACAGGTGCTGGAGCCGCAGCGCGGCGAACGACGGGCGCACCTGCCCGTACTCGCCCAGCGGGGCCTGGAAGTCGTAGTCCACCACCGGCAGGTCGTTGGGGTAGCCGGTGTCGTGCGACTCCTGGTTGCGGGTCGCGAGGTCCAGCCGCTGGGAGCAGCCGTGGTAGAGGTAGTAGCCCTGCCACGCCGACCCGCTCGCCAGCTTGGCCAGGGCGAGCGAGGACACGTCGGCCGCCGGGACCAGCGGGCGGCGGTGGTAGGCGATGGCCATGCCCCCGCCCAGCTCGCACGTCGCGTACGGGTAGCGCGTGTCGTCGGGTCCGCTGCCCTCGGGCGCGGTCGTGCGCAGGTCGGCGCCGATCGCGTGGTCGTCGCGGATCGGGGTGGCGAAGTAGTGGCGGCGCACCTCGCGCGCCCACCCGTCGGAGACGTCCTCCCAGAACGCCTCGGGGTAGCCGCCGTAGAGGGGGAGCAGCAGGTCCGGCGGGAGCCGCGCGGCACCCCACCCGGTGGCGGTCCACAGGGGAGCGCTGATACCCACCTCCTCGGCCACGGCGCGCAGCGTGGCCAGGTGCTCCGGCTGGTCGTACAGCTCGTTCTCCACCTGCACCGCGACGACCGGACCGCCGTCGCCCCACCACAGCCCGGTCAGCTGTTCGGCGATGGCGGTGTAGTAGGGCCGCACCAGGGCCAAGTACGCCGGGTCGTCGGTGCGCGGCGTGCACGCCACCTCGGACAACCAGTCCGGGAAGCCGCCGTTGCGGCACTCGCCGTGCGACCAGGGACCGATGCGCACGGACACGACCAGGTCGAGTTCGGCGCACAGCCGCACGAAGCGGCGCACGTCGCGGTTGCCGTCGAAGCGGCGCTGCCCGCGGACCTCCTCGTGGTGGTTCCAGAACAGGTAGGTGGCGACCACGTCGATGCCGCCCGCCTTCATCAACGACAACTCGCGCCGCCACAGCGACTCGGGGAAGCGGCTGAAGTGGAACTCGCCCATCACGGGCAGCCACGGCCGCTCGTCCCGGCTCAACGCCCGGCTGTCCACCCGGACCGGCCTGGCGTCACCAGGGGCGGAGCCCATCGGCAGGTGCCCCACCAGCGGCGGGGAGGGATCGTGCGCGTGCAGCGAGAGCATGTGGCGCTCCTGGACTCCTGTGTCAGCGGCGGGTTCATCGTGAGCAGCCGCCACACGACTGTCAAGAAGTATTCATAAATAATGATGACTTGGTAGGCTGTCGCCAACCACCGCTGGGAGGAGCAACATGGCCCGCTACACCGGCCGCGGGGTGCACTACCAGGTCGTGCAGGACATCGGCTCGCGCATCGTCGGGGGCCGTTACGCGCCCGGTGACGTCCTCGACCTCCGCGCACTGGGGGAAGAACTGGACGTCAGCCTCACCGTGCTGCGCGAGGCGCTGAAGGTGCTGACCGGCAAGGGCCTGGTCGACGCGAGGCAGAAGCGCGGCACCTTCGTGCGGCCGCGCTCGGCGTGGAACCTCCTGGACGCCGACGTGATCGACTGGCGCATCGACGGCGGCGACGCCGAACGCGTCCTGCGGGACTTGGCCGACCTGCGGTCCGTCATCGAACCCGCCGTGGCGCACCGCGCCGCCCTGCGCCGCACGCAAGCCGACCTGACGTCGCTCGACGCCGCTTTGGACGCCATGGCCTCGGCCGGTGACGACGCGACGGCCGCGGCGGAAGCCGACGCCGCCTTCCACCGCGCGCTCCTGGTCGCGACCGGGAACGAGCTGTTCGCGCGCATGGACCTGCTCCTGGAACCCGGCCTGCGCGCCCGCGACCGCCTGGTCCACGCCCACACCGACGTCGACGATCCCGTGCCCAGTCACCGCGCCGTCCTCGACGCGGTGCGCGACGGCGACGCCCCGCGTGCCGAGCTCGCGATGCTCGACCTGCTGGCCAAGGCGCTGGAGGACATCGACAACATGGCCGCGCCCGCGGAACGCCGGTGACCGGGCCACTCGCCGGGCGCGTCGCCGTGGTCACCGGCGCGGCCCGGGGCATCGGGGAGGCCACCGCGCACCGCCTTGCCCGCGACGGCGCGGCCGTGGCGCTGCTGGACGTGTCCCCGGAGGTGCGGTCCGTGGCATCGGCCATCACCTCCGCCGGCGGATCGGCGACAGCGCTGCACTGCGACGTCGGTTCCGAGGCGGACTGGGCCGACGCGGTCCGGACGTGCCGGGAGCGGTTGGGGCCGGTCGACGTGCTGGTCAACAACGCCTACACCGTCGACGTGCGACCCGCGCACAAAACCACCACCGCATCCTGGGAACGGCAGCTCGCGGTCAACCTCACCGGCGCGTTCCTCGGCGTTCGGGAATGCCTACCCGACCTGCGGCGCGAGCGGCGTGGCGCGGTGGTGCTGACCTCCTCGGTGCACGCCCTGATCGGCCTGCCCGGCCGCGCCGCCTACGCCTCCGCCAAAGCGGGACTCACCGGCCTGACCCGTCAGCTCGCCGCCGAGTACGGGACCGAGGTGCGGGTCAACGCCGTGCTGCCCGGACCCGTGCTCACCGCCGCCTGGGCCGACATCGACGAGGACGACCGCCGCGCCAGCGCCGAGCAGACCGTCGTGCGCCGCCTCGGCCGCGCCGAGGAGGTCGCCGCCGTCATCGCCTTCCTGGTCGGTGACGACGCCTCCTTCGTCACCGGCGCCTCGGTGCCGGTCGACGGCGGCTGGAGCGTCTACAAGACCTCGTCCTGACCGGTCCCCGACCCCGAGAGAAGGCGCACCGCGTGAAGATCACCGCTGTCGAGACCTTCCTGGTCCCACCCCGTTGGCTCTTCTGCCGCGTCGCCACCGACGAGGGCGTCGTCGGGTGGGGTGAACCCGTCGTCGAGGGCCGTGCCGAGACGGTGCGCGCCGCGATCGGTGAACTGTCGGACCTGTTGCTGGGCGCGGACCCGCGCCGCATCGAGGACCTGTGGCAGCTGATGACCAAGTCGGCCTTCTACCGCGGCGGACCGGTGCTCTCCAGCGCCGTCGCAGGTGTCGACCAGGCGCTGTGGGACATCCTCGGCAAGTCGCTGGGCGTGCCCGTGCACCAACTGCTCGGCGGCGCGGTCCGCGACGAGGTCCGCGTCTACGGCTGGATCGGCGGCGACGAGCCCACCGAGGTCGCCGACGCCGCCGCGGCACAGGTCGAAGCCGGGCTCACCGCGGTGAAGATGAACGCCAGTGGCCGGATCGGACGGCTGCCCAACCGCGCCGAGGTCGCCGAGGTCGTCGCCCGGCTGGCCGCCGTCCGCGAGGTCATCGGCGACACCCGCGACGTCGCCGTGGACTTCCACGGCCGCTTCGGCACCGCCGCCGCACGCCGCGTGCTGCCCGAACTGGCACCCCTGCACCCGCTGTTCGTGGAGGAACCCGTCCTGCCCGAGCACGGCGACCGGCTCGCCGAGATCGTGAACGCCAGCCCCGTACCCATCGCCTGCGGCGAACGCCTGTACTCGCGCGCGGACTTCCTGCCGGTGCTGCGCGCCGGGATCGCCGTCGCCCAACCCGATCTGTCCCACGCCGGCGGCATCTCCGAGGTGCGCCGCATCGCGTCGCTGGCCGAGGCGCACGACGCGCTGCTGGCACCGCACTGCCCGCTCGGCCCGATCGCCTTGGCCGCGAGCCTCCAGGTCGCCTTCGCCACGCCCAACTTCCTCATCCAGGAGCAGAGCGTCGGCATCCACTACCACCGAGACGCCGAGCTGCTCGACTACGTGGTGGACCGCACGCCGTTCGCGTTCCCCGAGGGCGTGATCCGCCGGTGGGAAGCCCCCGGCCTGGGCATCGAGGTGGACGAGGACGAGGTGCGGCGCGCCGACGCCGTCGGCCACCGGTGGCGACCACCGCTGTGGCGGCACGACGACGGCTCGTTCGCGGAGTGGTGACACTGATCGAGAGGACGACCTTGAGCATCTCCGACGCCCTGGCCGAGCACCGGCTGCTCGCCATCATCCGCGGCAACGACCCCGGCGCGTGCGTCGACACCGCCAAGACCCTGCTCGACCACGGCGTGGCGGTGCTGGAGGTCTCGCTCACCAGCCGCGACGCGTTCACCGTGCTCGAACGGTTGGCCGGGTTGGGGCCGTGGATCGGCGCGGGCACCGTGCTGACCGCCGACGACGCCCGCCGAGCCCGCGAAGCCGGCGCCACGTTCACCGTCACCCCGGCGCTGGGGGAGGGTGTCACCGCGTCGATCGAGCTGGGCCTGCCCGTGCTGGCCGGTGCGCTGACACCCACCGAGGTGCACGCCGCCGTCACGGCCGGAGCCGCGGCCGTGAAGCTCTTCCCCGCCTCGGCCCACGGGCCCGACTACCTCGCCGCCCTGCGCGGCCCGTTCCCCGGTGTGCCGTTCGTGCCGGTGGGCGGTGTCGGCGCCGACGACGTCGCCCGCTACCTCACGGCCGGCGCGCTCGCCGTCGGCGTCGGCGGCCCGCTGGTTGGTGACGCCGCCGACGGAGGCGACCTGTCCGCGCTGGCCGACCGCGCCGCCCGCTTCCTCCGGGCGGTGTCATGACCGACGTCGTGCTCGTCGGCGAGACCATGATGTCCTTGCGCGCACGCGGCACGTGGCGGCTCGGCGCCGACGCCCGCACCTCGATCGCCGGCGCGGAGGCGACCGTCGCGATCGGACTGTCCCGCCTCGGCCACGCGGCGCGCTGGGTCGGCCGGGTCGGCGCCGACGAGCCCGGCGAACTGGTCCTGCGGACCCTGCGCGCCGAGGGCGTCGACGTCTCCGCTGCCGTCCGCGACCCGGACGCACCCACCGGCTTGATCCTGTTCGAGCAGCGCACCCCGGACGTCACCCGCGTCCTCTACCACCGCGCCGGATCGGCCGGGTCGCGCCTGGACCGCCACGACGTGACGGCGGGTTCGGACTGCGGCGCGCGCCTGCTGCACCTCACCGGCATCACCCCGGCCCTGAGCGCCACCGCGCTCGACGCCGTGCACACCGCCCTGGCCCATGCCCGCGAACGACGGTGGACCGTGTCGTTTGACGTCAACTTCCGCGCCAAGCTGTGGTCGACGGACCGCGCCGCCGCCGTGCTCTCGCCCTTGGCCCGGAACGCCGATGTGGTGATCGGCTCGCCGGACGAGCTCGACCTCGTGGGCGGGCCCGAGCCGCTGATGGCGGCCGGCGTCGCCGAACTGGTGACCAAGCACGGCGCGGACGGCGCCTCCGTGCGGACCCGCGACGGGGACTGGACCGCGCCCGCGCACCGCGTCACCGCCGTCGACACCATCGGCGCGGGCGACGCCTTCACCGCCGGTTACCTGTCCGGACTGCTCGACGACCTGGCGCCGGAGGAGCGCTTGGCCCGGGGCAACGCGGTCGGTGCGTTCGCCGTGATGGCCACCGGCGACTGGGAAGGACTGCCCACCAAGGACGAGTTGGCCCTGCTCGTGGCGGGCGACGGGGTGGCGCTGCGCTGACCAGTGCCCTGCCCGCGGGGTCCGGGTCGTGGACCCGCCGAGCTCGACGCCGTTCGGAGGGGCGGGCCTCCACTCGTAAGCCGGTGCGCAGTCACCGCTTGGCCAAGTGTGAGCGCTAACAATACTGGATCTTGTAGACGTCGATTCGATTGAATTCGACATCTACAACTCCTGTTCGACACGTCGAACACCATTCGACTGTCGAACGATTCGATTGCACAAAGGGTGTTAACGATAACAGGTCCTCTTGCTAGACGGGTATCGGCGTCGTTATCGTGCTGACACGCTCAGGCGGTCGGTGATCGAGCACCACGCAGACCGCCGGGGCCGTTCCGGGTCGTCGGCACATACGCGCTGTCGTCGCACCACGTCCTCGCCGCTCGACGGGGCGACTGCGCTGCCGTGCCAAGCCCGGACCGCCATTTCCACTCGCCTGGAATCGAGGACATCGTGGTCTTTTCGATGAAACGCGTTCTGACAGGTCTGGTGGTCATAGCCGCCACCGTCGTGGCGGCACCCTCCGCATCGGCGTATCCCGCGCCCGGTCGGGTGACCGGTGACATCGGTGTGCACGACCCGACCACCGTCAAGCGCGCCGACGGCAGCTACCTGGTCGCCCACACCGGCAACGGCATCTCGCTGAAGACCTCGGCGGACCGCACCGCGTTCCGCAACGCCGGTGCGGCGTTCCCCAACGGCACGCCGTGGGCGAACACCTACACCAACAACTCACGTCACCTGTGGGCGCCGGACCTGTCCTTCCACAACGGCCAGTACTACATGTACTACTCGGCCTCCACGTTCGGTTCGAACCGGTCGGCGATCTTCCTGGCCACCAGCCCCAGCGGCAACTCCGGCACGTGGACCAACCGCGGCCTCGTGGTCGAGTCCCGTACCAGCGACAACTTCAACGCCATCGACCCCGACCTGGTGGTCGACGACCAGGGCCGCTGGTGGCTGAGCTTCGGCTCGTTCTGGTCGGGCATCAAGATGATCGCGCTCAACCCGTCCACCGGCCTGCGGTCGGACTCGACGGTGCGCTCCATCGCCGGTCGCAACGGCGGGGCGATCGAGGCGCCGAACATCGTCAAGCGCGGCTCCTACTACTACCTGTTCGTGTCGTTCGACCGGTGCTGCCAGGGCGCCGCGAGCACCTACCGGGTGATGGTCGGCCGCTCCACCAGCGTCACCGGCCCCTATGTGGACCGCGCGGGTCGCGCCCTGACCTCCGGCGGCGGTACCGAGATCCTCGCGGGCCAGGGCAGCATCCACGGCCCCGGCCACCAGGACGTGCTCGCCGACAGCGACGGCGACGTCCTCGTCTACCACTACTACGCCGACAACGGCGCGTCGCTGCTCGGCATCAACCTGCTCAGGCTCGACTCCGCAGGCTGGCCCTACCTCTCCTGACCGCACGACCACCCGCCCGAGCGGCGTCGCAGCGAGCACACCTCGACACTGATCATCAGCGCGGTCCACGCCGACGGTGGCGGACCGCACTGGTCTGGTGGGCACTGCGACGCTGCCGGGCGGGATCACCTCCGCGTGTTCGCAGGCCGGCAGGGCGTCGGCCGGCGAACGAGGTCATCCGGTGGTGACGGTGAAACCTTGTTGGGTGCCGTAGTCCACCAGTGCCTCCTGCCAGGCTTCGAGGCCCGGTGCGAGGTCGGTGTTCTCCTTGTAGGACTTGCCGACGGTGTCACCGAAGATGCTGTTGGCGTAGAGCTGGTAGGGCAGGTAGCTCCAGCCCGGCGCGACCTGGCCGGCCGCGGCCGTGAGCACCTGGTTGATCTTCTGCCCGCCGAAGTACGCCGACTCCGCGTCCTTGAACGACGGGGCGTCCAGATCCGCCTTCGTGGCGGGGAAGCCGCCGCTCTCCAGGAACGGCTTGATGCCGTTGCCGTGGTTGAGCCAGCGTACGAAGGCCGCCGCGAGCGCGGGCTTGGGGCTCTGCTTCAGCACCGCCTGGGTGCTGCCGCCGTGCTCGGCGGTCACCGGCTTGCCGTCGTAGGTCGGCATGGGCGCCACGGCCCACTTGCCGGCGCCGTCGGGCACCGAGGACTGCAGGATGCCCGGCATCCACGCGCCGTACGGGAGTGTGGCGATCGTGCCGTCGGCCAACGCCCGGTACCAGGCGTCGGTCCAGCCGGCCATCGGGGCGATCAGTTCGCCCTCGACGAGCCGGTTCCAGGTCGAGACCCACTTCTCGGTGCCCTCGTCCTGGAGGTTGATCTTCACCGACTTGCCGTCGGTGCTGAACGGCCGTCCGCCCGCCTGCCAGATCATGCTGGTGGCGAAGCCCGCGTCGCCGACGTCGGAGGTGATGTACTTGGTCGGGTCCGCCGCGTGGAGCTTCTCGGCCGCGTCGACGTACTCGTCCCAGGTCTTGGGCACGGCGATGCCGTACTGGTCGAAGACCTGCTTGTTGTAGAACAGGGCCATCGGCCCGGAGTCCTGGGGCACGCCGTACAGGACACCGCCGACCTTCACCGCGTTCCAGGTGGACGGGGTGAACTCGTCCTCGAAGGCGCCGAAGCCGTACTGGTCGAGGGGGACCAGCGAGCCGGGCAGGGCGAACTGCGGCAGCGTCTGGTACTCGATCTGGGCGACGTCGGGCGCACCCGAACCCGCCTTGATCGCGTTCTGGAGCTTGACGTACTGGTCGTTGCCGCTGCCCGCGTTGACGTAGTTGACCTTGACGTGGGGGAACTCCCGCTGGAACGCCTCGACCTGGGCCTTGGCCGACGGGGTCCAGCTCCAGTAGGTGATCTCGCCGCCTTCGCGCAGCGCCGCGTCGACGGCGTCCTGCGTGCCGGTGGCTCCGTTCGGCGCCGCGCCGCCGCCGGAGGTGCAGCCGGACAAGACGGTGACGAGCGCGGCAGCTAGGGCGGCGGCGACCTTCCAGGGACGCCTGGTCGGTGACATGTGCGGTCCTTTCACGGCGGGCATGGGAACGGTGAGGTGGCGTGGCGACCGGGTGGGACCGCGGGTGCGGGCCTACTGCTTGACGCTGCCCGCGCCCAGGCCCGACTGCCAGAAGCGTTGGAGCAGCAGGAACGCCACGACGAGCGGGGTGATGGTGATGAGCGAGCCGGTGATCACCAGATGGTGGACCGGCTGGGCGCCGGCGCCGTTGGCCTGGGCGCTCCACTGGTTCAGGCCGACGGTCAGCGGGTACCAGTCCGGCTCGCTGAGCATGATCAGCGGCAGGAAGTAGTTGTTCCAGGTGGACACCACGGCGAACAACGCGACCGTGACGATGCCGGGCGCGAGCAACCGGAGCGTGACGGTGAGGAAGATCCGGACCTCGCCCGCGCCGTCGATGCGGGCGGCCTCCATCAGCTCGTCCGGCACCGCTTCGGTGGCGTACACCCAGACCAGGTAGAGGCCGAAGGGGCTGATCAGCGACGGAATGATGATCGCCCACGGCGTGTTGGTCAGATCGAGTGCGCTGAACAGCAGGAACGTCGGCACGGCCAGCACGGTGCCGGGGATCGCGATGGCGCCGAGCAGCACCGCGAACACCGCGTTGCGACCGCGGAACCGGTACTTGGCCAGGCCGTAGCCGGCGGCGGTGGCCAGCACGGTCGCGCCGCCCGCTCCCACGACGACGTAGAGCAGGGTGTTGCCCAGCCAGCGCAGGAAGATGCCGTCGTTGTAGGTGAAGGTCTCCGCGATGTTGTCGAACAGCGCGAACGTGCCGCCGAAGGCCAGCCCCGGCGTGGTGAACAGGGCTCGCTGGGTCTTGGTGGCGTTGATCAGCAGCCAGGCCAGCGGCACCAGCGTGTAGACCAGGTACACCGTCATGACGACGGTCAGCGTGACCGACTTGCGGGGCCTGAGGAACGAACCTGCGGATGCCACGGTGGTCACGCGTCCTTCCGCGCGCCGCGCAGTTGCACGACGTAGGCGATGACGGCGGTGATGACGCCCATGACGATCGCGACGGCGGCCGCGTAGTCGTACTGCTGGCCGCCGAAGGACAGGTTGTAGGCGTAGATGTTGGGCGTGAAGGACGTGGTGATCACGTTCGGCACGAGGGTGCGCAGCACGTTGGGCTCGTTGAACAGCTGGAAGCTGCCGATGATCGAGAAGATCGTGGCGATCACCAGCGCGCCGCGGATCGCGGGCAGCTTGATGCTCAGGATGGTCCGGAACGCGCCCGCGCCGTCGATGGCCGCTGCCTCGTACAGGTCGCGCGGCACCACCTTGAGCGCCGAGTAGAGGATCAGCATGTTGTAGCCGACGAACTCCCAGGTCACGATGTTGCCGATCGAGGCGAGGATCCAGTCGTCCGACAGCGGCCGCACGACCGGCCGCCCGAACAGGTTGTTGAGGTCGGCGGCCAGGCCGAAGGTGTCGCCGTAGATGAAGCCCCACATCAGGGCCGCCACCACGGCGGGCACCGCGTACGGCAGGAAGATCACGATCCGGAAGAACCCGGCGGCGTGCAACCGGGCGCTGTCGATGGCCAGGGCCGCGACCAGCGCGAGCAGGAGCATGACCGGGACCTGGACCACCAGGAACAGCAGCACGCGCCCGAACGCCGACCAGAACTTGTCGTCACCGAGGGCGGCGGCGTAGTTGTCCAGCCCGACGAAGGTCGTGCCGCCGAAGAAGACCTGTTCGCGGAACAGGCTCAACCACACGGCGTAGGCGATCGGCGCGAGGAACACCAGGGCGAACACAGCGAGGAACGGGGCGACGAACAGCCAACCCCTCCGCTCGACGCGTGTGCGACCGGAGCGCCCCGACCGCCGCGCGCGGGGTGACGCCTCGACGGGAACCGCGACCGACATGATCGTCCGTTCTCCTTGCTGGCGTGAGGTTCGGGTCGCTCGGCAGCGCTCGGTGTACCGGGATCCGATCCGGCACCGGGCACGGCCCAAGCCGCGAATCCGGCCGGGTGGACCAGTTCCACCCGGCCGGATCGTCCTGGCGACACCAGCGCTGACGCGACGAACGCCGGTAGCCGGGCATCGGATCACGAGCCGGAAGCACAACTCCGGAGGGTGTCTGCTTGGTCAGCGCAGGTAGCCGACCAGGGGCAGGTTGCGTTCGCGGACGCCCTGGACGACCAGTTCGGCCATCTTCGCCGCGCCGTACTCGGAGAAGTGGGTGTTGTCGGTGACCCCGTCCACCGCTTGGCGGAGGAAGAGCTGGGCGGAGTTGGTGGGGCCCATCGACTCCACGAGTGCTTCGCTCTTGGCGGTGAGGTCGATCACCGGGACGTTGAGCGCGGAGCCGAGGTTGCGCATCTCGGAGGGCAGGTTGACGCCCAGGCCGTTGACGTGCAGGGCGGTGGAGTTGAGCTGGGTTCCGCTGAACTGCCGTCGCACCGGCGGGGTGACGAGGACGGGAACGCCGCCCTTCTCCCGCACCTGGTTGACCATGGAGGTGAGGTTGCTCCGGAAGGCGGACGCCGACGTGGACTTGTCGTTGTGCCCGAACTGGATCAGGACCAGGTCGTTCCGCTTGATCAGCGGCTTCACCGCGGGGAACAGGGCCGGGTTGTTGAGGAAGCTGCCCGAGCTCTCGCCGGAGTCGCCGTAGTTGGCGATGACCGCGCCGGCGGACACGTGTGCGGGCAGCATCTGCCCCCACCCGGTGTACGGGGCGGTGAACTGGTCGCACGTGGTGGAGTCCCCGGCCAGGTACACGGCCAGCGGGGCGGTCGCGGGCTGGACGGTCAGGCCGGAGAGCTTGGGGGCCGTGCCGGCGAAGGTGACGGTCAACCCCGGGGTGCCCGTGCCGCCCTGGCCGGTCGGCTGGCCCTCGGGCTGTCGCACGTTGATCGTGAAGACGTGCTGGGTGATGGTGCCTGCCGCGGTGTCGACCGCGGGCAGGATGCGCCGCCGGGCCTCCACCGACATCGAGGTGTTGCCGGCGGAGGCGCGGTCGCCGACCCACGCCGTCACCGTGTAATTGCCGGGCGGGACGGCGAAGTGGCACCTGATCGGCGAGGTGCCGGTGCACTCCGCGGGCCGACCGGGCGGCGAGCCGTCGCCGAGTTCCAGCTCGACGTAGTCCACATTGGGCAGACCACTGGCGCCGGTCGGGCTGAGCCGAACGGTGTTGCCGCCCGAACTCAGCTGCACCGGAAGGGATCGGGTCGACCAGGTCGACCAGGTGCCGGTGGGCTCGAACGACACGGACTGGGCCGTGGCGCCGTTGACGACGACGTCGACGGGACGTGCGACGGTGCCGCCGTTGGCGAACCGGACGTTGAGCGTGGCGGTTCCCGCGGACGCGGTGTTGACCGTGAACTGGGCTGCCGCGCCGACCGCGGCGCGCCCGTCGCAGAACCCGCTGCCGGAGTAGCCGGTGTGGTTGGTCCCGATGGAGCCGTCGCAGGTGGCGGGTGCGGCTTCGGCCTCGTAGCGGGTCGCTGCCGCGGAGGCGGCCGAGGGCATGACGACACCGACACCGGCCACGACCGAGGCCAGACCGGTGAGGAGCAGCACGGCGCGCTTTCTCAGTGAGAGCAAGATGAACTCCAATGCAGGGGTCGAATCGCCGGAAGGCGTCGCGGGGCTCGGCCGGCTCTCGCCGGGTAGGGCCGGCCGAGCCCCGCCACCTGGTCAGACGCTGCGGCGGGTGAAGCGCTGGTTGGGGCTGGCGGCGTTGTAGGTGTAGAGGGAGATGCGGGCGCCGTCGGCGGTGGAGTGCTCCCAGACGTCCAAGGCCAGGCCGGACTCCCGGTTGACGAGGCTGACCACGCTGCTGCCGTGGTCGACCACGCGCCACTGCTGGCCGGTGGCGGTGGAGTCGGCCTGTTGGACGACGTTCGCGCCGTTGGTGGTGCCGGTGGGCTGGAGGAACAGGCTGCTGTGGCGTGCCTTGAGGCGGACGTGGCCGTCGGCGGCGGCGACGAACTCGAACTGCTGGTGGGTGCCGCTCGTGACGGTCCGCTGGACGAGCGCCGCGCCGGCTGCGGTGGAGGCGCCGTTGATCTCGGCGGCCTTGCCGCTGTGCTGGGCCACCAGGGTGTAGGTGCCGGGCACCGTGGGTGTGGTGCCGAGCTGGGCTTCCCACCTGGTGTTGGAGCCGGAGGCGTCGGCGGGGAGGCGGTCGCGGGCGGCGGTGTCGCCGTACATGGTCCAGCGGGCCCAGTCGACGACCGTCCTCGGGAAGCGCTGGTCGCTCCAGAAGCTGGTGTGACTGCCACCGACGAAGGTCAGGAACGCCTTCGGCCAGGTCATCTCCGTGTACGCCTGCCGGGCCGAGGAGTACTGGGTGGTGGTGTCGCGGTCGCCGTGGACGAACAGGACCTTGGCGTTGACCGAGGAGGACGGGTTGCCCATGTCGACGCAGGACTGGGGGTTGGCGGAGATGATGCGGCTGTCGGGCCAGGAGGTGAGCAGGCCGTGGGTGACCATGCCGCCCAGGGAGTGGCCGGCGACGCCGACGCCGATCGAGGTGTCGATGTGCCCGGCCAGTGGTCCGCTGGAGTTGAGGGCGAGGGTGTTGGTGATGACCTGGGAGACGTCCTTGGAGGTGTTGCCGTTGTTGACGTCGGTGAAGTTGTGGTTGAAGTGCGGCGCGGGGACGATGAAGCCCGCCGAGGCCAGGGCCCGGATGATGAACAGGGAGTTCTGCGGGCTGCTGCCGTAGCCGTGGGTCATGTTGTAGACGGGGAAGACGCCGTTGGCGACCGGCGCGTCCGTCACGGGGTTGCCGCCTGCGGTGCCGGTGGCGGGGTAGTAGACGTAGGTGGTGCAGGGGCGGCTGCCGCGGGTCCAGTTGTACCGGCGCACGCCGACCGCGAACGGCGTGGTCGGCGCCGTGGCCAGCGAACCGACGGGGGCGGCGAGCGCCTGGCCCACGCCGAGCAGGCCCAGGCCGACGCCCGCCGCTCCGGCCGCGCTCACGCTGAGGAATGTCCGCCGTTGCATGGTCATGGATGACTCCTATGGTGCAGGGATGGTCGCGGGAATCGGGACGAGCGGCGTCACGGGCCGGCGAAGCCGGGGTGGGGTGGCTGGTTGTAGGCGGTGTTCTGCCAGGCGACGGCCAGTCGGTACTGGCGGTCCTGCATCAGCGAGGGGCGGCTGATGGTGGTCGGGTCGGTGGTGGAGTAGATCCTCAGCGCGCGGTTGTCGCCGGTGCGCCAGATGACCTCTTCGCGCCAGTCGCCGAGGATGTCGGCTTGGAGCACGGGGGTGGACTTGGTGCCGTTGTTGGACGCCACGCCGGAGCCGGTGAGCAGGCGTGTGTCGCCTCCTGTGCCGTACTTGGAGATCTGGGTGCCGTCGAGCAGCTCCCGTTGGGCGTCGCCGTCCCACCAGATCACGAAGTTCTGCGAGCCGGGCTTGCGGGCGGCGACCTGGTTGCCGTTGGCCGCGCTGCGCAGCCCGCCGACCGACGAGGACCAGATCTCCGCGCCGGGGTTGCCCGCCCACACATCCGCCGCGACCCCGCGACCGGTGTCGCAGCCGCACGACGGTGCCCGGTAGAGGAACGCGCCGGTCCGTGCGTCGTGCACGTCCATGGCTGGTGAGCTGGTCCACTCGTGGACGTTGAACACTTCCAGGCCGGGCCTGCTCGGTACGAGGTCGCTGACGTGCATGGCGTCGCCGTGGCCGAGGCCGGTGCTGTACATCAGGGTGCCGTTGTCGTCGATCGTCGCGGAGCCGTAGACGATCTCGTCACGACCGTCGGCGTCCACGTCGGCGACCGACAGGTTGTGGTTGCCCTGCCCGTACGCGCCACCGCGGCCGGAGTCGTAGGTCCAGCGCCGGGTCAACTGTCCGCCGCGGAAGTCCCATGCCACGACCACGGCACGGGTGTAGTAGCCGCGTGCCATGATGATGCTCGGTCGCGAACCGTCCACATACGCCGTCGCGGCCAGGAACCGGTCCACCCGGTTGCCGTAGTTGTCGCCCCAGTCGGCGACGTTGCCGCGTCCCGGCACGTAGTTCTCGGTGTCCAGGACGGCGCCGTCGGTGCCGCGGAACACGGTCAGGAACTCCGGGCCGGTCAGGACGTAACCGCTGGAGTTGCGGTGGTCGGCACTGGCGTTGCCGATCACCTGGCCGGTGCCGGACCGGGTGCCGTCGGCGGTCTTCATCGCCACCTCGGCCCGGCCGTCACCGTCGTAGTCGAACACCTGGAACTGGGTGTAATGCGCGCCCGAGCGGATGTTGCGCCCCAGGTCGATCCGCCACAGCCGGGTGCCGTCGAGCTTGTAGGCGTCGAGGATCGTGTTGCCCGTGTAGCCGGCCTGCGCGTTGTCCTTGGCGTTGGTCGGCTGCCACTTCAGCACGATCTCGTACTGCCCGTCACCGTCCAGGTCGCCGACGCTGCCGTCGTTGGCCTCGTAGGTGAAGCTGCCCGACGGCGTCGAACCACCGGCGGGGATCTGCAACGGCACGTCCCTCGTGCTCGCGGTGACACCCACTTCGCCATCGGTGTGGGCCGACATCCGCAGCGAGCGCTCCACCGAAGCGGCACTCACCTGCTCGATACCGTTCACCACCGGACGAACCGAGTAGATGGTGCTCGCCGGTGCGCCGTGGTCCTGGAAGTTCGTCCGCGTGATCGGGCTGGACGTCACCTTCAGGCCGTCGCGGTAGACGTTGAAGGCCGTCCCCCGGGGGTCACCGGTCAGCAGCCTCCAGCTGACGAAGTTGCCCTTCCCCGTGTGGACGCTGATGAGTCCGCGGTCCAGTCTCTCGGCCTGCGGGACATCGGGCGCGGCTCCCGCGGTCGGGTGGGCCACAGTCCCGGCCACAAGGACCGATGACGTCACGACCAGCAGTGCACGTATCAACGTTGATCTGTGCATGGCGGATTTCCGTTCGTCGGAGTTGCATCGTTGCTACCCGCGGCGGCGGACGGTGGATGGCGGTGAGGCCTGTGAACGTGCACAGTAACCGGACTCATCACGTATGTAAACACGCCAACTTCCTTGATAGAACACGACAAACGCGTCCCAACAGGCTGTGCACGTTCCCATGCACTAGCCCGAGCGGGTCAGCCTGGTCGTGGCAAACGGACGCTTCCGTCGAATGTTCGACAGTGCGGCACCCAGGTCCACCCAGGATGGGTCGACTCGATCCGGATCCATCGGTCCGGCGCCGGTCCACAATGTCCTGGAGACTGCGGGAACCTGCGTGCGGCGCTGCCCGACGGTGCGACCGGTGTAAACGTTTACCTTCAGGTGGCTGCGGTGGGTCAGACGGGATCGATGCCGATGTCCAGCGGTCACACGGATTACGGACGACAGGCTGTTGACAGCGTCGGGCGATCCTCTAAGCTGAGCCCCAGACGTGCAAACGTTTACACTACCGCCGCCTACGGCTCCGGTCGGGGCGGACCGCTGACTCAGCACACCGGGTCGGTCGGGCGTACCGGAAGCGTGTTCGCCTCACCGCGTCGCGGACCATGCCGATAGCCGCTCGGTCAAGGTCGCCGCGCCGTCAGGGCCCCGCGCTGCCACGTGTTGTTGTCGGCTGCGCCGCAACAGCCTGCCCGGACCGCGATTGCCTGCGCTGGGACGGCCAACGCCGCGCACAGCACGACCTGACGGTGCACGTTCACAGTCCTGCCGCCGCGCCCCCTGCTCGCACTCGATCAAAGGAGATCGAATGACCGCGTACGGCACTGGCCGCGCCATGAACGACAGCATCAGCAACCCGGCCCAGGCCAACCAGGTCCGCGACGGGCTGCGGCAGTTCATCACCGGCCAGAAGGGCTTCGGCGGCCTCGGCACGTTCTTCTGGGAGCCCGAGGGCTACTCACCGTTCACCGGCTACGCCGGCACCGCCCGGGACCCGGGCACCCGCAGGCCGAACGCCGCCATGGACGGCTTCCTCAACGTGTGACTCCCGACGGAGGACATCCCGATGCAACCCACACCACGGTGGCGGACCCTTCGCCGGGTCGCCGCCACCTCAGTGATCGTCGCCCTGAGCGCCGCGATCGTGCCCGGCACGGCGGCAGCGGCCGGGAACACCTACTACGTCGCACCCAACGGCAACGACAGCGCCGCGGGAACACAGGCCGCGCCCTGGGCGTCCATCGCCCGCGCGCAGGCCGTCGCCACGGCGGGGGACACGGTCTACTTCCGGGGCGGCACCTACGCCTACACCCGCGCGACGACGGCCTGTGCCAGTCGGACGGCCCGGGTCGACGCGATCACCCTGAACAAGAGCGGCACCTCGGGCAACCCCATCCGCTACTGGGCCCACCCCGGCGAGAAGCCGGTCTTCACCTTCTCGGCCATGCGGGACGACTGCCGGATCAAGGGCTTCAACGTCACCGGCAGCCACCTCCACCTCAAAGGCCTGGAAGTCACCGGCGTGCCGCAGAACAACAACCTCAACGCCGAGTCCTGGGGCATCTGGGTCTCCGGTAGCAACAACACCTTCGAGCTGCTCAACACCCACCACCACATGGGAACCGGCCTGTTCATCAACGGTGGCGGCGGCAACCTCGTCCTCAACACGGATTCGCACGACAACTACGACCTGCGCAGCTCGGACGGTCCCGGCGAGAACGCCGACGGGTTCGGTGCGCACTACACGCCCGCCGGTCGGCCCGCGAACGTGTTCCGGGGTTCCCGCGCGTGGTGGAACGCCGACGACGGTTACGACCTCATCTCCACCTACTCGCCCGTGATCATCGAGAACTCGTGGTCCTGGCGCAACGGGTACGTGCCGGGGACGACGACGCCCTCCGGCAACGGAGCAGGCTTCAAGGTGGGCGGCTTCGGCGCCGAGTACGACGCCGGCGCGGTGAAGCACACCGTCCGCTTCTCGGTGGCGCTGCTCAACAAGGCGCAGGGTTTCTACTCCAACCACCACCCGGTGGCCAACGACTACTTCAACAACACCGGCTACGGGAACCACCCCAACTTCGACATGCGGGGAATCAGTTCGAGCGGCGCGTCCGTCGGCCGGGGCAACCTGCGCAACAACATCGCCTACAACGGCACCGCCACGGCGAACATGACCGGCACGAGCGCCTCGAACAACTCCTGGAACCTGGGCCTGCCCCTGTCCGACGCGCAGTTCCAGAGCGTCTCGACATCCGGTTGGGACGCTCCACGCCAGGCCGACGGCAGCCTGCCCGTGCTGCCCAACCTCCGCCTCGCCGCGAACAGCACCCTGATCGACAAGGGCACCAACGTCGGCCTGCCCTACCAGGGGTCGGCGCCGGACCTCGGCGCCTTCGAGCAGTCCGGCGGCACGCCACCGCCGTCGCGCTATGAGGCGGAGACCGCACCGGCGGTGTGCCAGGGCACCATCGACTCCAACCAGGCCGGCTTCTCCGGCACCGGGTTCTGCAACGGCAACCCCGCCGTGGGCGCCTACGCCCAGTTCACCGTCAACGCGACGACAGCCGGCCCGGCGACGCTCGGCATCCGCTTCGCCAACGGCAGCGGCACCGCGCGACCGGCGAACCTCGTCGTCAACGGGTCCACGGTCGCCACGGTCACGTTCGAGGCCACCGGCAGCTGGACGACCTGGTCCACCAAGACCCTCACCGCCTCCCTGAACGCCGGCGACAACACCATCCGACTGGACCCGACCGCGGCGGACGGCCTGCCCAACATCGATCACCTCACCCTGTGAAAGGCACCAAGATGACCAGAACATCGCGCACGCCGTTGAAACGGCGCGTCCTGACCGCAGCCGCACTGCTGTTCGCGTCGGTGCTGACACCGCAGTCGATGGCGGCCGCGGCGCAGCCCGTCGCCGAAGCCGCCCCGGCCGCCGCGGTCGCACCGGCAGCCCAGGACGCTCCTGGCGTCGAGGACGCGGCGGACGATCCCCACGGTCTGAAGAAGACGGTCGCCGACTACCGGACGCGCATCCCGACCAAGTACACCACCGACTCCTGGAAACCCTTCGCCAAGGCGCTGACCACGGCGGATGAAGTCGCGAAGAACCCCTCGGCGAGCGCGACGGAGGCCGCCGCGGCGAAGACGGCCGTGGTCACCGCCGCCGGCGAGCTGGAGGCTGCGGACGAGGGCACGTTCCAGACCATCACCAACAACACCTTCTGGAACGACACGGCCGGCAACCCCATCTACTCGCAGGGCGGCGGCGTCTTCAAGTTCGGCGACACGTACTACTGGTACGGCGTGCACTACCGCGGTGCCGAGAGCTACCGGGCCAACCCGACGCGCAAGTACGACGGCGAAGTCTCGTTCGTGTCGATCCCGGTGTACTCGTCCAGGGACCTGGTGAACTGGAAGTTCGAGAACCGGGTCGCGACGCGCTCGACCGCGATCCACAACGGCAACACCATGGCTTCGACAGGGTGGGTCGGGCGGCTCGGGGTGGCGTACAACGAGAACACCGGCAAGTACGTGCTCGCCACCCAGGCCTACGTCGGAGGCGCGCACGGGGTGCTGCTCCTGCAGGGCAACACCCCCACGAGCAACTTCACCTACGGCTACTTCCAGGGCCAGGTCGTCAACTCCCCGACGACCGGCACCGGCGACCAGACCGTCTTCACCGACGAGGACGGCAAGGACTACCTGATCTTCTCCAACCGCGAAGGACGTTCCCGTGGCTTCGTCAGCAAGTTCCGCGAGTCCGACTCGCTGCGGATCGAGCCGGGCGTGGAGATCCGCCGCGGCGACGGCCGCGAGGGCAACGCCATGTTCAAGCTCGACGGCAAGTACTACCACGCCGCCTCGGCCCTGCACGGCTGGAACACCTCGGTCAACTACGTCAACGAGTCGACCGGCAGCAACATCCAGGGTTCCTACTCCAGTGAGTTCGTCCTCCCCGGTACCGAGATGGACTACAGCCACGTGACCCAGACCGGGTTCTTCGTCACCGTGAAGGGCACCAAGCAGAACACGGTGATCTACGCGGGCGACCGCTGGGCCGACTTCGCCTGGAACGGCATCGGCTACAACCAGTGGGTGCCGATCACCAAGACCGGTGCACGGCCGCAGTTCCACTCGGTCAGCCAGTGGCAGTTCAACATCACGACCGGTGAGTGGCGTGTCGGTCCGGCGAACAACTACATCCTCAACCCCGACATCCAGGCCGACCGCATCATCGTGTCCAGTGTGCGGGGATGGCGGAACCTCGGCGGTTCGGTGACCAACGTCAACGGTGGTGTGAACGGGTCACGCTTCGCCCTCCAGGTGAGCAACAGCGGCGGTGTCGAGCAGCGGATCGAATCGGTGCCCGCGGGCACCTACACCCTGTCCTCGCACGCTCGGGGCAGTGCCGGACAGGTCGTGATCACCGGCGCCAACGGCAGCCAACGCACACTCAGCATCCCGTCGTCGAGCGGCTGGGCCAAGCGCGAGCTCACCGGCATCGCGCTACCCGGTGGAGCCGCCACCGTCACCGTGCGGGCGTCGGGTTCGGGCGGCGTCATCGTCGACCAGCTGTCGCTCGTCAGGACCGACGGTGGTGTGCCGTCGACGGATCGGCGCTACGAGGCCGAGACGGCGCCGGCCGTGTGCCAGGGCACGATCGACTCGAACCAGGCCGGCTTCTCCGGCACCGGGTTCTGCAACGGCACCGCCGCCGTCGGGGCCTACGCCCAGTTCACCGTCGACGCGGCGCAGGCGGGCACCGCGGCGCTGGCGGTCCGGTTCGCCAACGGCAGCAGCAGCGGCACCGCGCGACCCGCGAACGTCGTCGTCAACGGGTCCACGGTCGGCACGGTCTCGTTCGAGGCCACCGGCGCGTGGACGACCTGGACCACCAAGTCCCTCACCGCCCAGTTGAACGCGGGCAGCAACACCATCCGACTCGAACCCACCGCGACCGAGGGCCTGCCCAACGTCGACCACCTCGACGTCGGAGTGGCAACGGGCTGAGACCACCCACCGAACAGCGGCGCGGGCATCCGGGACCACCGGGTGCCCGCGCCGGGGCGCGCACCGAGTCGACCGCTTCCCGTGGGCCCTTCCGCCCGGGTGGGTGGACGGAATCACAAAGAAGGGCATTCGAAGCGCGGGAACGGGACGGCGTCGCGCCCGGCCCGTCGCGGGAGTGAGCGGACAGCGGGCGGCCTGCGGCGATGTCGTTCTTGGCGATGTCGACGTAGCGGCCGGAGGGGTTGAGCAGGCGAAGTTCTCCTCGACGGCGTCGCCGACCAGGGTGTTGAGCACGACGTCGACCCCGGCGCGGTCACCCTGCGCCGGTCGAGGAGTTCTTCCGCGAACCGGGGGAGCGGGAGTCGGCGACCCCCGGCGGCACCGACTTTGAGCAGCAGGTCGCGTTTGGTCGCGTTGCCGGCGGTGGCGTAGGCGGTGGCTCCGCGCCGGCGGGCGATCTCCAGGGCGGCCTGGCCGACGCTGCCGGTCCCGGAGTGGATCAGTACCCGCTCACCCGGCTGCAGGCGGGCCGGCTCGACCAGACCGTGGTAAGAGGTGATGTGGGCCAAAGGCAGCGAAGCGGCCTGGGCGCGGCCCAGGCTCGTCGGTTTGGCCAGCCGGGCGGGAGGCCGTCCCCGCCTGATCGGCCCCGACGACGAAGCGTTCGTCGCGACGACGGCAAGGCCCGCCCCACGAGGGCGGGGCCCGCCCTTCACCCGGTGGAGCGCGCGCAACCTCGCCGCCCACCTGCACCACAACCCCGATCGCCGGGTGCGCATCGGCCACGAGCGCCTTCGGCAGATCCTGCACCGACACGGGGCCAGCCTCCGACGCACCCGGACCTGGAAGACCTCGAACGACTCGGACTTCGACGCCAAGCTCGACCGTGTCGACGAGGTGCTGACCCGGTTCCCGAAGCGGTGTTTCGCCTTCGACCAGTTCGGGCCGCTGTCGGTCCGCCCGCACCACGGTTCGGGCTGGGCGCCGCGCAAGCGGTCCGACGGTTTGCCGACGACCTACCGGCGCACCCACGGCATCCGTCACTTCCACGGCTGCTACTCGGTCGCCGACAACAACGTCGAGAACTGCCTGACGCCGACCTACGCCTCCTGGGCCAACCCATCGAGCCGCAGTTCGGACCGCAGCGCACCCTGGTCATCACCAACTCGAACCACCCCGACCACACCGTTCCGGCCCGCGAGCTCCGAGAACACCTGCGCTGGCGCAACGCCAACGCCTACCACCCCGACGTCCAGCGCCGCGACCGAGCACGCATCCGCAGCGAACGCGACCGACGCCGGGGCCGACCACGAGCAGCCTGACCAACCCGGCGAACCTGATGTGGTCAACGCACTAGACGCCCACGCCGATCCCGCCGAAGTTGTCCGGTTCGCTCCTGGGTGGGGACGGGGGCGGGGGCGGGGGCAGGCGGAACAGTGCGCCCACCTCGCGGTCGGGGTGGCCGTCGGTCACACCGTTCAACGCAACCGCCACGGCTGGTCCTTCCCTGGCTTCCGCGAGGGTCTTGGCGTGTTCCCGGCCGCGTGCGGTCGTGGCGTAGCGGTGCGCCCAGTGGACTTCGTCGGTCGCGTTGGTGAGGGCCGTGGGGCCGCCCACCGTGAGGACCAGGACCAGCAGGATGTAGAAGGCGCTCACCGCGTATGGGGTGGTGGCGATGAGCAGGACGGCGAGCCCCGCCGTGACGAGCATCGCACCGACCAGGGCGAACGGCGCCCACCGGAATCGTTCGTAACCGTCCCGGCGCAGCAGGTCTGCGTCGACCAGGGCGTTCAGGATGCGGTCCTCGGTGCCGGTGTCCCGCGGTGCGCCGAGCACCCTGGACTCGAAGTCGTCCTCGGCTTCCGCCCCGGGCGTCGGGGTGATCTCGACCCAGGTCTCCCCCTTGGCCAACGTGACGGCGCCACGCGCGTGCAGCCGGGTCACGGCCACGTCCCACGTCCGGCCGTCCCCACCCGCCAGCACCGCGATCGTGTAATCCACCGGCAGGTCGTCGGGCAGCACGGGGCCACGCCGCGCCGCCGCGGCCCGCCGCAGGCGTTCCCTCAACCAGGTCAGCCACAGCGGGGACAGCACCACCGCGACGAGCAGGCCGTGCCCAAGCACGCCCACGAGCAACACCGCCATCGTCACACCACCCATCATCGTCCCCACACGGCGGTACGGACGAGTTGTGCGGCACCTGCCTCGTCGCCGTTTGCGATCAGCGTTCGCACCGACAGCGACGTCGCCGACAGACATGCCATCGCCAGCAGAACCGCGACCACCACGGGCAGCCGGTCGAGACCGCCTCCACGCCGTCGTCATCGTCCACGCGTGCGCGCCAACGCCGCTGTGACGGCGACCGCCGCGATGAGCACACCTGGCACGACCTTGACGCCCCCGCGCTTGACTGGGTCCGCGGGATTCTCGACCGGCGGGCGGAATTCGTCCAACGCCCGCAGCAGCCGTACCTCACTGTGCTGCCCCGCGGATGGGTGGTCGAACGAACTCTGGCCTACCTATCGCGATCGCCTTGCGGAGTGACCCATCGTCGGACAGCACAACGGCCGGAAGACCGCCGCGTGCTCCAGGTGGTGGGCACCTGGAGCGACGACCGTCCCGGCCGCTGAGTCAACGCTGACGCCAGTGGCGTGATCCGGGTCACGGCGAGTCGCCGTCGTGCAAGCGTCGCGTCGACTCGTGGAACGTGGCCTTGATCCGCGCCGGACCCGACTTTAAGGCCACCGTAAGCACCGTCCCCATCCTGGACGCCGTGACGCCGCGGGCCCTGCCGCGGTGCGAGGACCAGGGGGTTCGATGAACAGGATGACGTGGTGGAAGCGGGTCGCGGTGGTCGGGTTCGCGGTGGGTGCGGCGAGCGGGGCGGTGACGACAGCCCGGGCGCAGATCGCGGCCTCCGCCGTCGACGCCCACCTGGTGGAGGCGGTCAGCCCGGACACGCCGTTCGCCAAGTCGGTGACGGCCTGGTGCCCGAGCGGCACCAAGCTGTACTCGGGGGGCGGCGCGGTCCGTGACTGGTCCGGACAGGTCGTGATCGACGCCGTGCGGCCGCTGCCCGACCTGTCCGGGGTCGTGGTGAGCGCCAGGCCGCTCGCGCCCACACCCGCCTGGGCGGTGGTCGCCCACGCCGTCTGCGCGCGCGGGAACCCCGTGCTGGTGCGCGGCGACGGGTTCGGCGCGGCGTCGGTCGACCTCAAGAAGCACTCGGCCTCGTGCTCGGTGCCGGGCAGCCTGACCGGTGTCTTCGGTGAGGTCGTCGGCGCCGACCCGGCGAACCCTGCGGCGCTGTACGGGTTGGTGCCCGACGCGGGTCTGACGACCGCCACCGCGAAGGCCTCCGGACCGGTCGACGCGTCGTGGTCGGTGAAGGCCTGGGCGGTCTGCGACGAGGACCTGGCGGGCCTGCTGGTGCGCGTGGTCGAGAAGGGTGCGATGTCCGGCGAGTACGAGCAAACGGTCAGCGCGACCTGCGCCGACGGCTACGAGTACACCGGTGGCGGCGCCACGGCGTACGCCAACTCACCCGACGCGCTGGCGGTCTCGCTGATGTGGCAGCCGAACCTCGACGTGGGCTCGATGACGGCGGTCGGCACGAAGGGCGCCAGTCCCTGGGGGATCGAGGCCTACGCGATCTGCGCCAAGCAGGGGTGAGTCACGCCGGGCGCGGCGCGGGATCGGGCAACGGGCTCGGTTCCACGTCGATCTCGCGCATCCGCGACACGTAGGCGCGGTAGCGGCGGCGTGCCTCGCCGTGGCTGCCCGACGCGGTGAGGGCGCGGACGAGCGCGAGGTGGGCGGTCTCGTCGTAGCCGTCGCGCTCCAGGACCCGCAGGCAGTACCGGCTGGTCGCGACGTGGTCGCCGGTGGCGGCGGTGTGCCGGGCCAGCGCCGAGGCGACCTGGAGGTAGGTGAGGCGGGCGTCCTCGCGCAGTTCCGCCGCCCAGTCCGCGTAGGGGTCCTCCTCCAGGAAATCGCCGGTGTAGGCGGTCTCCGCCGACGCCAGCAGCGTCGGCGGCCCGCCGGTCAGCCCGGCTCTCGCGTCGGCGAGGAACCGGACGACGTCCACGTCGACCACGGTCGGGTCCAGCCGCACCTGGTCGTGGTCGGCGACGATGCCGTGCCCGTCGCCGCGGTCGGGGTCGAGCACCAGGCGCGCGGTGGACAGCGCCACCGAGAACCGGTTGGCGACCCGCTCCGGCGGCTCGTCCGGCCACAGCAACGCCATCAGCGCTTCGCGGGTGGTCGGCCGACCCCGGCGCGCGACGAGGATCTTGACCAGGTCGCGCGCCTTCTTCGACTGCCACGCCGTGGCCGGGACGGTCTCGCCGCGGCGCAGCACCCGGAACCCGCCGAGGGTGCGGATCGACACCCCGGGGCCGGTCGACCGACCGCACGCCTCGGCGACCGCCGCGGCCTCCGCGACCAGCCCGCGCGCGCCGAGCCGACCGGCGGCCTGCCCTGCCACGGTGACCAGCGCCAGGCCGTCCGCACCGCCGAGCACCCGGGCCTTGGCGATCGAGACCTCGATGCCGCCGACGGGGTTGCCGATCTCGGCCCACGCCGCCGCGGCCTGGTCCAGCAAGGACAACGCCTCGTCGCGTACGGACCCGGCCCGGCCCAGCAGTTCGAGCGCCGCGGCGACGGCGGCCCGGTCGCGGCGTCGGGCGGCCACCGCCTGGGCCTGGACCGCGTGGGCCGCCGCCTCGTCCAGCTCGCCGCGTGCCAGCGCCAGGCGTGCGGCGGCCAGCAGCGCTGCGGGGTAGCCCAGGCCGGTGCCGCAGGCCAACGCCCGGCGCACCAGGTCCTCGGCGGCGCGCGGCTCGTCGTCGGCCACCACGCGGGCCAGCCCCGCCAGGGCGGGAACCAGCTGCGGGACCGCGTCGTTCTCCTCGGCCAGCCGCACGGCCTCGGCGAAGGCGTCACGGGCCAGCGCCCGTTCGCCCCGGAGCCGGTGCACCTCGCCGAGCGACTCCAGTGCCAGGCTGGCCAGGCGCGAGCCCGTCCTGGTGTAGACCTTCCGCGCCGCGTGCAGGTCGGCTGCGGCCTCGTCCAGCCTGCCCAGGCCGAGCCACGCCGCACCGCGGTTGTTCAGCGCCAGCGCCCGGTAGCTGGTGAACCCGGTCAGGTCGGCCAGCCGCAGCGCGGTCTCCAGCTCGGCCAGCGCCTCCCGGTGGTCCGCCTCGTGCACCAGGTGGGCCGACCGGTTGACCCTGATCCTGATCTCGGCCAGCACGTCACCGGCGAGCTGGGCGTGCGCCAACGCCCGCGCGTAGTGGTCCGCGACGGCCGAGCGGTCGCCCTCCGCGTCGGCGACCATGGCCAACACGGTGTGCGTGGCCGCGAGCGCCGCGTCGTCGCCCGCCTCCTCGGCCAGCGCGCTCGCCGCGGCGACCTCGGCCCGGCTCGCGGCGACGTCGCCACGGGCCCAGTGCGCGCTGGCGGCCAGGCCGCGCACCCTGGCCTCGGCCGCCGGGTCCGCTCCGGTGGCCGAGCACTCCGCGCAGGCCGCGAGCGTCCGGTCCGGCGCACCGCTGAAGTAGTGCATCGCGGCGATGCGGGCGGCGAGCGCGGGAGGGGTGGGCGCGCCCGGCGGGGTGGCCCGCCGCAGGCACGCCAGCGCCGGACCCCACTCGCCGCGCACCTGGTGCGCCACCCCGGCGAGCTGCCAGGTGACCGGGTCGCGCTCGTCGGGCGGTATCGCGTCGACCGCGGCGATCACAGTGTCCGCGCCGCCGCGCTGGAGCAGTTCCTCGCCGTGCGCGGCCAGCAGCGCGCCCACGGCGCGGTGGTCGGCGAGCCCGGACAGCGCGGCCAGCGCTTCCGCGAGGTGGCCGCGATCGGCGAGCCACGCGGCGGCGGTCGTGCCGAGCCGGCGTCGTTCGGCCGGGGACGGCGGAGTGCGGCCGGCGACGAACGCGCGTGCCAGCGGGATCAACCCCAGCCAGCCGGGGTGCGGGATCAGCCGCTCCACGAACAGCCCGCGCACCAGCAGGTCGTCGAGCACCCGCGCGGCGTCGGCGAACCCCAGCGCCGCCAGCAGGTCGGCGTTGAAGCGGTCGAACAGCGCGGCGGCGGCCAGCAGGTCCCGGACCGGGCGCGGTTCCCGGTCGAAGACCTCGTGGGCCAGGTAGTCGTACAGCGCGCGGTCGTGCGGCAGCGCGGCGGACGGCGTCGGCCCGGCCGCCGGCGCGCGTGCGCCGGCGGCCATCCGCACGGCCACCGGCCAACCGCCGGACAGCCGGTAGACCTCCGCGGCGACGTGGCCGTCAGGCAGCAGCCGGCGGGTCTCGCCCTCGGTGAACGCCAGTTGCGCGGCGGAGACCTCCAGCGGCCCGGCGAGCCCGGCCGGCCTGCGCACCGGGAACGGCGGCGGCTCCCGGCTCGACAGCACCACGCGCAACGCCGGCGGCGCTTGCAGGCACAGCGCCTCCACCAGGCCGCACGTCCGGTCGTCACGGCCGATCACGTGCAGGTCGTCCAGCACCAGCAACACCTCGCGCACGCCCACCGCGGCCTCGGCGACCGCCTCGCACAGGGACGCGGCCATCGCGTGCGCTCGATCGGCCCGACCGGCTTCGCCCGCGCCCTCGTCGTCGGCGAGCACCCCGGGCGGGGCGAACCGGAGCGCGGGCAGCACGGCGCGCAGGGCGGCGGCGAGGTTGGCCAGCAGCGGCTGGGCGGAGCGGTCCTCGTCGGTGAGCGTGTGCCAGGCGACGGGCGCGCGTCCGATCCACCCGGCCAGGAACGTGGTCTTGCCGTACCCCGCGGGCGCCACCACCGTGGTGATCCGGCTGGAGCGCGCCGCGGCCAACAGGTAGTCCAGGCGGGGCCGCGCCACGGTGTCGGTGGTCCCGGGCGTCGTCACACGCTATCCATGCCACACCCGCGCCGGTCCGTGCGTGCCCGGCGGCCGATTCACCCGATGTGATCAGCCCTGGCGACCGTCGCCTTATGCCGGCGCTAAGGCCACCCGAAGGCCCGTGACGACCGTGGTGCACGACCACCTGGACCTGCCTTCGGAGGGGAACATGAACAAGCGACACGTGTCGGTGAGAGCGGTGGTGCTGCTGCTGGCCGCCGCACTGGCGCCGCTGGTGACCACGTCGGTGGCCCGCGCGGAGGACCCGTGCGTCGACCGGCCCGCCACCGAGCTGGACCGGCGCGGCGACTGGCGCTGCGTCGGCCTGGCCACCTTCACCGGTCCCGGCGTCGAGCCGGTGGCCCCCGTGCTCAGCGACGAGGAGGCCGCGCGGTTGGACGTGACGTGGCCGGCGGAGTGGGAGCTGGGCGTCGCGATCTCGCCCGACGGACGGCTGTACCGCCAGACCGCGCTCGCACCGCGGGCGCCGGAGGAGACCCGCCCGGTCAACCCGACGCCGACCGACGTCGTGCCCGAACCTCGGGACGGAGAGGTGGGCACCCGGACGATCTTCGGTCCCGACGACCGGCTGCGGCGGTCGGCGACCACGAGCTACCCGTGGCGCGTGATGGGCTCGATCTCGGCGCCCGACGCCACCGCCTCGGGCTGCTCGGGCTCCCTGATCGGGCCCCGCCACCTGCTCACCGCCGGTCACTGCATCCACCAGGGCGGCGGGGGCGCGGACAAGGGCTGGTTCCCCGACCGCAAGGTGGGACCCGGCCAGAACGGGATCGGCAACTACCCGAACGGGCTCAAGAACTCGCACTGGTACTTCAGCGTGTCCGGCTGGTACGACCACGGCAACCCGGTGTTCGACTACGCCATGATCGTGCTGGAGGACCTGCGGTCCACCGCGTCGCTGGGGTGGCTGGGATGGCGCTCCAACGGCCACTGGGGCGAGCACTGGACGGCCGGCTACCCGAACTGGTCGTTCCAGTGCGCCGACTCGCCCTCGGCCGACGGCCAGTGCGACAACTACCAGTACGGCGACAGCGACTCGACGCAGCTCGTGCTGGCCAAGCTGCTCAAGACCCACGTCGACGTCCAGACCGGGCAGAGCGGCTCGCCGATCTACGAGATCGACGACGACGGGCGGCGCGTGACCGCGGTCGTCGCCTACCACGGCGGCAACTGGGCGACGCGGGTCACCGCGGCCCGGTCGAACAACTTCTGCGACTGGATCCACGCCCACCCCAGCGCCTTCGCCGACCACGCCTGCGAATAGGCACCCGACAGGCCGGCGCGCCGCGGGGGCACTTCCTGCCCCCGCGGCGCGTCCTGGCGTGTCGGCGCGGTCGCCTATTCGCCCGTCCCGGCCCGCCCGCGGCACACCTCGGTGCTCGCTCAACGCCGTGGCGAACACCCCGCCGGGTCGACCTCGTCGGCGTTCAGCGAGACGGTCAGGATCTTGCCGCCGTCGGGCGTGCCGATCGTCAGCGCGCTGTAGCTGCCGGGAGCGCCGCCGTTGTGGTGGACGATGGTGCCGCCGTCCGGGCCCAGGTCCTGCACCCACAGCTTTCGGGCCGGTGGGTGTGGAACCGGTTGTTCACCCACACCTTGCCCCCGCAGGGAGCCCCACCACGAACGTACCGTCGGCCTCGATGTCGCCGGTGCAGTTGGAACACCAGGGTCGCGGTGAACGTCTCGCCGACGGTGCCCGCCCAGACCTGACCGTCGACGGGCGGCTCGGCGGTCCCGCCCAGCTCGCTCACCCCGGCCCCGCGACACCGCAGAGCACCACTCCGACATCGCTGTCCGCCTACGCCAGGGCGTAGGCGATCGAACGCCCGAGCACTCCGTCACCGACGACCAGGACATCCACGTCGAACCCGTTGGCACGCACCACGAACCGCAGTCTGCCGCGTAGGAGGAACTCGCACCCGGCGAAAGTCTGTCGGGCCACCGCGATCGTCCATCGGCGACACCGACGAACCGGGTTCCGGAGTGACGCGAGGACCGCCTGCTGGAACCGGTCGCGTCGGCCGTGACGCCCCAAGGACTCGCTCTGGTCTCGGCACAAGGCGCCGCTGCGGCCACTCAGCAGGGAGCCGTCTGGCCGCGCACGTCACAGCGGGTGATCTGTGTGCGGCGCCCTTGCCGCCCTTCTAAGCCGGCAGGAGTGATGATGGCTGCCATGGCGTTGTCGACGGCGTTCACGAGGTTGTTCGGTGTGCAGCACCCGATCGCGTTGGCCCCGATGGGCGGGTCGGCCGGTGGTGCGCTCGCGGCGGCCGTCTCTCGCGGCGGTGGGCTGGGGTTGCTCGGCGGGGGTAACGGGGATCGGGATTGGCTGGCCCGCGAGCTGCCGATCGTTGCGGAGGAAACCGGGAAGCCGTGGGGTGTCGGGTTCCTGACCTGGGCGATCGATGTCGGCGCGGTCGAGCGGGCACTGGAGCACAACCCCAGGGCGGTGATGTTCTCCTTCGGAGACCCGAGCCCGTTCGCGGCCCGCGTCCGCCAAGCAGGTTCGGCGCTGATCATCCAGGTGACCGATCTGGAGGAGGCCAGGCAGGCGGTGGACCTGGGCGCCGATGTCATCGTGGCGCAGGGGACCGAGAGCGGTGGACACGGTTCCCGGCGCGGGCGGTCCACTCTGCCGTTCGTGCCGGTCGTGGCCGACCTGGTGGCACCGGTGCCGGTGCTGGCGGCCGGCGGGATCGCCGACGGCCGAGGCGTGGCCGCCGCCCTTGCCCTGGGTGCGGCCGGGGCGCTCGTCGGCACCCGCTTCCAGGCCACGGCCGAGGCCCTGGTCGATCCCTCGATCGCCAAGGCGATCGTCGAGGGACGTGGGCAGGACACCGAACGCAGCAGCGTCCTGGACATCGCCCGAGGCTCCCGGTGGCCGTCGAAGTACGCCGCCCGCACCCTCGGCCATCCGTTCCTCGACCAATGGCGGGGCCGGGAAGCGGAACTCGCCGCGAACCCCGCAGCCAAGCACGCCTATCAGGCTGCCGTGGCGCGAGGCGACGTGCCCCCGCTGCCGGTGTGGGCCGGCGAGGCCATCGACCTCATCACCGACCTGCAACCCGCGGCCGATCTCGTCCTCGCCTTGGCCGCGCGGGCCGAGGAGGCTCTGGTCCGCGCGGGAAGCAGTTCTTGATCCACCGGCCACAACGCCTTTGTGGATGCCCCCGTCGGATCAGCTGGTGTGGTTGCCGGGCCGGCCAGTTGCGACGTCGCCGCCGGCCCGACCACCCGCGTCGGCGCCGAACACGCCAGGGCCTGAGCGGGAGTCGCGATGCGCTGTTCGCCGGCGTCGCTGCGTGCGAGCGGTCGTCTGGTCGGACAAGTCTCCGGGCCGCTACCGTGGAGGCACACCGCCGACGAAGGGTCCTGCTCCGCTCTGGAGGTGTTCTTGGTGTTCCTGCGTTTTTTGGCCCGAGTGGCCGGTGTGTCGACGTTGGTCGTCGGTCTGCTGACCGGTGTGGTCGTCGGCACGGCCAGTGCCTGCCAGTGCTTGCCCGGCGGGGAGCCGCAGCGGTACGCACGTGCCACCCACGTGTTCGAGGGTGCTGTGATCAGCAGGGTCTACGAGTCGCCGAGCAACCTGCGCTACACCTTCAAGGTCGGCGACGTGTACAAGGGCGACGTCCCCGACATCGTCGTGGTCGGGACCTACGGGGAGGCGGCGGCGTGCGGATTGGTCTACCCGCAGGTCGGTGACGAGTACCTGATGTTCGCCACCCTCCGGGGCGACGGTCTGCGGACCAGCAGCTGCGACGGGAGCCGGCCCGCTTCCCTGGGCCCGCCCATCACGGAGTCGACCGCCGGCGTCGACTCCGCGGCCGTCGCCGCCTCACCCTGTGACGTGGCCGTGGCCTGAGCACGTCGGTGCGTCCGGGAGCACGTCCTCCCGGACGCACCGACGGGGTGGACGGCAACCGCACCACACGCACGTGGCCGGAGCACGACGGCTCCGACCATCGCGGTCAACTCACGCTTGCCCGTCGCAGCGCCGCGATCACCGATTGCGGGGTGACGCCGGTCAGGCGGTGCCGATCACCTCCCGGAGGAACCGCAGCCCGTCCACGGCCAGCGCATCCTGGCTGGACGCGAGCGGGCGCCAGATGGACGCGGCGGTCGCGATGCTGTCGTTGTCCCCGGTGAACGACTCGATGCACAGCGGCCCGGTGTAGCCCGCCTCGGCCAGCGCCGCGACGACATCCGGCCAGTCGAGGTGGTCCGCACCCGGTGCGCCGCGGTCGTTGCCGCACACCTGGACGTGCGCGATCCGGCCCCCGGCGGACCGGATCGCGTCGCCGACGTGCTTCTCCTCGATGTTCTGGTGGTAGACGTCGACCCCGACGCCGCACCCGTCGACGGGCAGGCCGTCCAGCGCCGCCAGCGTCTGCCCGATCGTGTTGAGCAGGCTGGTCTCGTACCGGTTCAGGGGCTCCACCGCGACCCGCACGCCCGCCGCACGGGCGTGCTCGACCACCGGCGCCAGGTTGTCGCGCAGCTCGGCGATCCGGTCACTCCGCTCCCGCTCCGACATGCGCCACGTCCGACCGACCGACGCGTACGCCGGACCCGCGATGACCGGCGAACCGACCTCCACCGCGATGTCCACGACCCGCCGCAGGTAGTCCTGGGTGGCACCGACCGTCGCGCGCTCCGCCGCGACCAGCTCCCGACCCGGCGACATCACCACGCACAGGGTCGCGGCGAGCCCGTGGTCCGCCAGCACCCGCGCGGCGTGCACCGGGTCCCAGTCGTCGACCTCCTCCACCGGGAGTTCGAGCACGTCGAACCCCCACCCGGCCACCCGGGCGGCCAGCTCGGCAAGCGCCGCATCACGCAGCGGCGACGTCCACACCCACGTACTCACACCGATCGCGTGCATGTTCCTCCGTCCGGACAGGGTTCGAGGTCACGTCCCGGGCGCGCGGGTGTCCGAAGCCGGGCTTGCGTCGGTCGACCTGTCAGCGTCATCGCACGGCGTCCGGAAGCGGCTCGACACCGAGATGGCGTTTCTGCGCACCGGGGTCGGCCAACAGCTCCGCGGAGGTGGTTTCGGTCGCGACCGCCCCCGACTGCATCACGATCACGCGGTCCGCGAGCGTCGTGGCGACGCCGAGGTTCTGTTCCACCACGAGCAGGCCCATCCCGCCGGCGGCGAGATCCCTGATCGTCGCGATGAGCGTCTCCACCACCGTGGGCGCCAAGCCCTCCGACGGCTCGTCCATGATGAGCAGCTTCGGGTTGGTGAGCAGCGCGCGTCCTATCGAGAGCATCTCCTGCTCGCCGCCAGAGAGAGCCGTTCCCGGGACGTTCTTGCGCTCGGCCAGTCGCGGGAACAGCTCGTAGACGCGTGCCGGCGTCCAGGCCGCCTTGGCCGGCGCCCCGACGATCTGGAGGTGCTCATCCGTGGTGAGCGACGGGAACAGCCGCCGACCCTGGGGCACATAGCCGATCCCGGCCTTCACGATCTTGTGCGGCGGCTTGCCCCGCAACTCCACGCCGGCGAGCCTGGCCGACCCCGTCGAGCGCCCGTCGACCCCGAGCACCCCGACGAGCGCCTTGCACAGCGTGGTCTTCCCCATGCCGTTGCGGCCGATGACCGCGACGGGTTCCGCGCCCATCACCAGCGACACGCCCTGCAGGACGTGCGCCGACCCGTAGTACGCGTCGAGGTTCTCGACCACCAGCAGTGGATCACTCATGCGAGATCAGCCCCGATCCCAGGTACAGGTCGTGCACGGTCTGGTTGGCGCTGATCTCCTCCGGTGTGCCTTCGACGATCACGCGCCCGTCGTGCATCATCGTCACCCACCGCGCCACGCGGAGGGCGACGTCCATGTCGTGCTCGATCAGGACGAGCGTGATCGACTCGTCCAGGTCGAGCAGCATCCCGGTGAGCCGCACGCGCTCGGCACGCGAGAGGCCGGCAGCCGGCTCGTCGAGCATCAGCAGCTTGGGTTCGGCGACGAGCGCCATGCCGACCTCCAGCTGTCGCTGCTCGCCGTGCGAGAGGTTCATGACCCGATCGTGCAGCCGGTCTGCCAGCCCCACGTCGGCGGCCATGGGCCGCGCCTTCTCACGCAGCTGCTCGTCCTTCGTGGAGGGTGTCATCCGCAGCCGGCCCGCACCGACGCCGAGTGCCGCCAGGTAGAGGTTGTCCTCGACCGAGAGCCCGGCGAACAGCCGTGACGTCTGGAACGTCCGGGACAGGCCCATGCGGGCGCGCTCGCGGGCGGGCAGGTCCGTCACGTCGCGACCGAAGAGCTCGACCCGACCGCTGCTCGGCGGGAACTCCCCGGAGATCAGGTTGAACACGGTCGTCTTGCCGGCGCCGTTGGGGCCGAGGATGGCCCGGCGCTCGCCGGGCCGCACCGCGAGGTCCACACCGCGCACGGCGTGGACGCCACCGAACCGGCGGTCGATCCCCCGGAGCCGGAGGACCGGATCCGCAAGCTCGGACTCCGCTGCCTGGTCAGTCATCCGCCGACCCGCTACCTGGAGAACTTCACCGGCTCGGACTTGCCCACCCACGGCGGGGCGGCACCGCTCGCGCAAGCCGGGTTGTCGCGGTCCGGCGAGGGCGTGTCCTTGGAGAAGACACCGTTGAACGTCTGCTCGACCTCCGGTATCCGGGCGAACGTCTGGACGTCCGGCACGCCGTCGCCCGTGTTGTCGGCGACGATCTTCTTCAGGTACACGTCCGTGATGCCCTGGCGGTTGCTGTCGAGCTTGACGTCGCCCCACGGTGCCTCTTGGCCGGTCAGCGTCATCTTCGCCAGCGCCGCCTGGAGCTTGCTCTGGTCGGAGACGTCGCCGTCGACCTCCTTGAGCGCCTTGATCAGCGCCGTCGTGCCGGTGTAGTAGCCGTAGGTGAAGACCGACGGGCCGAGCCCCGCGATCTCGTCACCGTAGGCGTCCTTGAGTTCCTTCAGGTAGGCCGCGACCTCGGGGTCGTCGGAGTCGGCCGCCGTCATCGCCGCGGTGGTGCCGCCGATGAGCGACTGGCCGACCTCCTTGAGCACGAGCGGGTCGTCCCAGAAGATGTTGCCCAGCATGCGCTCGGTGTCGAACCTGCCGCGCAGTTCCTTGTACTGCTTGATGAACGAGATCAGACCGGTGCCACCGATGCCCACGTACAGGCCGTCGACGTCCTGCGGGAGCTGGGAGATGTGGGAGGAGTAGTCCTTCTCGCCCAGCGGCGCCCAGACGCGCTTGGAGACCTTGCCGCCGAGCGCGCAGAACTCGGCGACGAAGCCCGACAGGGAGGTGTACGGGAACGAGTAGTCGTCGCCGACGATCGCGGCGGTGCGCCAGCCGAGCGTGTTGTAGGCGTAGTCACCGAGACCCGCGGACCACTGCGCGCCGTCCGGGTGGAAGCGGAAGAAGTTCGGCGCCTGGACCTTGAGCGTCGCGTCCTGCGCGCCGGAGATGCCGTTCACGAACGTCTTGTCCGGGTGCTGCTTCGCGTAGTTCGCCACCGCGATGCCCTCGTCGCCGGAGAACGGGCCGATCATCACGTCGGCACCGTTCTGCTCCATCAGGCGGCGGGTCTCCTCGATCGCCTTGTCGGCCGTGTCGTCGGCGCAGCCGTAACCCACGATCTCGACGTTCTTGCCGGCGATCTTGGCGCCGGACACGCCGTCGGTCGGCCTCTCGCCGTCGGGCTTGGCCCCGGCGTACTTGATGAGCGCGAGGTTCGCGCCCGACGCGGTCGGCTCGAAGAACGATCCGAACGCGCCCTCGCAGTCCGACAGGAAACCGATCTTGATCGTGCCGCCGGAGGCTGTGCCCTTGTCGCTTCCTCCGCAGCCCGCGAGCGTGAGCGCCGCGACGATGCCGAGCACGGTGTACCGAGGTCGTGGCATCCCTTCACCTCTCCTGGGGAACTGTTCGTTGGTCCGGCGTCTCCGGACGCTGTCGGTCCGCGCCACGACGCCCGGCGCCCGATCCCGCCCCCGCGTTGCGATCGGCGTTGCCCAGCTTGGCCTTGGCCCGATCCCAGATGCCGATGATGCCTCCGGGCGAGGCCAGCACGATGATCAGGAACAGCACGCCGATGAGCGTGTTGAACCGGGCGGGTCCGAGGACGTTGCCGACCTGCGGCACCCATTCCCGCGAGTAGTTGTCGATCAGCGCGTAGGTGAACGCGCCGATCCACGCCCCTTCGAGTCGGTAGAGACCGCCGATGACGGCGATGATCAGGATGTCGATCGTCTGCGCCAGGTTGATCGAGCCTGGCGTGATGCGGCCGTTGTAGAAGACGGACAGCACGCCGGCGACGCCGGCGACGAAGGCCGCGATGCCGAACGCGAGCGTCCGGTGCAGCAGGACGTTGAAGCCGAGCGCGTGCATCCGGGCCGGCTCATCGCGGACGCCCTGCAGGCCCAGCCCGAAGGCGGTGCGCGACAACGCGGCCAACCCGAGGAAGACCAGGACCGCGACGACGAGCGTCAGGAAGTAGCGGGGCACGGGATCGCTCTCCGGGCTCCCGACGATGCCGGGCAGGTCGACGCTGTTGATGCCGCCGAAGCCGGAGAGGCCGGTGACCTGGGAGAAGAAGTAGAAGACGAGCACGCTGAACGCCAGCGTGATCATCAGGAAGTAGATGCCCTCGCTGCGGGCCGCGATCCAGCCGAACCCGAGGCCCACGACCGTCGCGACGACGAGCGCGACGACGAGCGCGAGGTACGGATCCCAGGCTGCCGCGACACCGCCGTCGGCCAGGACGAGGTTGGCGTAGGTCATGCCGGCGATGCCGTAGATCCCGACCTGCGCGAGCGACACCATGCCCCCGTAGGCCGCGAGGAAGATCAGGCTCGCCGCGGCGATGCCGAGCCACAGCGCCTTCGTGAGGATCACGCTCAGGAAGAAGCCCGAGACGAGCAGAGGGGCGATCGCGGCGAGCACGACGACCACTCCCAGGACCGGCCACGCGAGCCGGGTGGTGCTGACGGTCGGGTTCACGCCGGCCTCCCGAAGATCCCCAGCGGCCGCACCGCGAGCACCCCGACGAGCAGGGCGAACGTCACGATGACCGAGTAGTTGGTCAGGTCCGTCCCGCCGAAGACGAGGTAGACGTCCGCGTACGAGTCGACGAGGCCGAGTGCCAGCGCGCCGATCGCCGCGCCGCCCAGCGACCCCATCCCGCCGATGATCACGACGATCAGCGAGTTGAGGAGGAACGCCGCGTCGTGCCCCGGCGCGAGCGAGATCATCGTGCCGCCTAGGACGCCGCCGAAGCCGGCCAGCGCCGCGCCGAGGAAGAACGCGCCGACGAAGACGAGGTTCACGTTGATCCCGAGCGCCGACACCATGTCCCGGTCGTCGACGCCCGCCCGCACGATCTTGCCGAAGCGGGTGCGCTTGATGATCAGCCACAGCGCGAGCCCGATCAGGAGCGCAGCGCCGATCACGACGACTCCGCGGAAGAACCCGAACCGCACCTCACCCGGCAGGGTGATGCTCGTCGGCCACCAGGACGGCACCGCGATCTCCTGCGAGACGCCGCCGAACGCGGCCAGCATCTGGTCGGCGATGATCACGCTCAGCGCGATCGTGATCAGCGCCTGGCGCAGGTCCTGGCCCTGGTTGCGGCGCAGGAAGACCTGCTGGAACGCGACCCCGAGGAACCCGATCACGAGCGTGGCGACGACGAGCGGGACGAGCCAGCCGAGCAGCCCGTACTCGACGCCGGCATTGCCGCTCAGTGAGATCCCGAGCCCCTTCTCCTCCCTGAACCACCGGCTCTGGACCTCCAGCGCGAGGTAGCCGCCAAGCAGGTACAGCGACCCGTGCGCCATGTTGACGACGCGCATGAGCCCGAAGATCAGCGTGAACCCGCTGGCGACCACGAAGTACAGGGCGGCGAGCGTCAGCCCGCTGAGGGTGACCGTCGCGAACTGGCGAAGGTCTTCCACGGCCTTGAGCACCAGGAAGACCACCACGACGGCGGCCACGGCGATGAGCGCCATGCGCTTGGCGGACCGGGAGGTGGCAGCGGCGATCGACGGGCGACTCATCGCGCCGGGTCCCGTCGGGCGTCCTGGTCCTGTCGGTCGTCCAGGGTGAACTCGGGCAGGCGTACGAGCTCGCCGCCCTTGAGCGCGGACTCGTGCGCGCAGAGGCCGACGCACGTCCAGTTGGCCGAGCGGCGGGCGTTCGGGAACGGCTCGCGCTGTTCGACGAGGGCGCTGACGAACTCGTGCACCAGGTGCGGGTGGGAGCCGCCGTGGCCGGCGCCCTGCGTGAAGCTGAGGTGCGTTTCCCCGTCGTCGTCGTAGATGCCCCTGGTCGTGAAGCGCCGGATCGGCTCGGGCAG